>JADFWU010000016.1 GCA_015234045.1 Magnetococcales bacterium | reverse complement strand
GGTGCTGTTTCCAGCGTCATCGGTAGCGGTGGCGCTGACATTCAAGTTGGTGTTGTCAATACTGCCAGCCACGATGGTGTAGGTCGCACTCCAAGTGCCGGTGGTCTCAGTCGCGCTGACAGCCGATCCGCCGCCAAAGGCGGAGAAATCTACTGTAACAGTGGAAATGTCGCTGTTGTTGTCACCAGAGCCGGTGTTGTCCCAAGTGGCGGTGACTATATCGCCGATCATGTAGGCACCGCTGGTGCCGGATGCACCGGAGATGGAGATATTCCCATCGGTCAAAGTTGGCGCGATAGTGTCTACGGTTGCGTTGGTGGTATCCGAGGTGGTGGTTGTGTTTCCAGCGTCATCAGTAGCGGTAGCACTGACATTTAAGTTGGTGCTGTCAATACTGCCAGCCACGATGGTGTAGGTTGCGCTCCAAGTGCCGGTGGTTTCAGTCGCGCTGACAGCTGATCCGCCGCCAAAGGCGGAGAAATCTACCGTAACAGTGGAAATGTCACCGTTGTTGTCACCAGAGCCGGTATTGTCCCAAGTAGCGGTGATCGTATCGCCGATCATGTAGGCACCGCTGGTGCCGGATGCGCCACTGATGGAGATGTTTGCATCGGTAAGAGTTGCTGCTTCGTTATCTACCGTAGCGTTGGTGGTGTCAGTGGTCGTTGTGGCGTTGCCGGCATCGTCAATGGCGGTAGCGCCGACATTGAGGTTGGTGCCATCTATGCTGCCGGATACGATGGTATAAGTAGCGGTCCAGGTGTTAGTGCTTTCGGTGGCGCTGACTGCTGAACCACCGCCAAAGGCGGAGAAATCAACCGTGATTGTGGCGATATCGCTGTTATTGTCGCCGGAGCCGGTGTTATCCCAAGTGGCGGTAACCGTGTCGCCGATCATGTAAGCACCGCTGGTGCCGGATGCGCCACTGATGGCGATGTTTGCATCGGTAACCGTGGGTGCGGTGGTGTCGATGATCAACGCTTTATTGGTCGCCAGATTGGTTGTGCTGGTCAAGCTGGTAGAGAGGTCATTGCCTGCGGCATCCTGAAGGGTGCCTGCGGTGACTGATACCGAAGAGACAGTCAAGTCCGAACTGTTTTCACCACCGCTGACAGTGTAGCTGCCGGTAGCTGTGGTCGCGCTGGAGATGGACGTGATATCCACGGTGGCACCGCTGTCCAGTGTCAGTTGGAAATTACCGCCGCCGGAGAGGGTGACTGCTTCGGAGAAGGTCAGCGTGATACCGATCACTTCACCAGCTTTATAGCTGCCATCGGTTTTCGATGATGTAATGTCGCTTATTGTTGGTGCTACACCGTCTACAAGAACACTGGTGGTGCTGGCTACGCTGTTCAATGTGGTGGTCAGGCTGTTGCTGTTGGCATCCTGGATGGTGCCGCTATTAACGTTAATGGCACTGCCTACGGCGATGCCATCGCTATCCAGGTCGGTGGATGTGACGGTATAGCGGAAGGCATGTGTGGTGCTGTTGTCGTCATCGCTGCCATTATAGCTGGCATTGACGGTGGACGAACCAACTGTGAGTTCAAAATAGGGTGTGCCGCTGCTGGTGTCAACGATGACGGATTCGCTGAATGTTACAGTAAAATCAAGTGTGTCACCAGATTTGTAGGTTGCGTCAGAGGGTACGGACACGGAACTGACTACGGGCAGGGCATCCACGGTAATTGATGCGGTAGCTGCACTGCCATCGGTGGTACCATCGTTGGCGACCACGGTTACTGTGCGGGTCGTGGTGTCCGGTGTGGTGGTGCTGTTGACATACTGAATACCATCCAATACCGCTTCAAAGTCGGCATAGGAGGCGCTTCCGGCATCAGTGAGGGTGATGGTATCACTGTCGTTATTGGACACAGTGACATTACCATTGTTGACTGTGGAGGTCAGATATTCGCTGGCACCATCCTGATCATTGGTCAGGGAGATGATGACGGTGGCGATGGTGTCGGTATCCGCGTCAGTGACGTCCAAATTACTGCTGTTGGCGATATCGATGTTGCCGCCGCCTTCGGTGAAGGTGACTGAATAATCCACACCGCCACTGCTGGTATCCAGATCAACTTCAGGGGCTGTATTGTCATCATCGGTCAGGGTGATGGTGACGGATTGGGTGCCGCTTTCTGCACCATTGGTCACCGTATTGATATCAATGATAGCGGTTTCATCGCCCTCGGAGGCAGCATCATCAACGCCGGTCAGGGTGGTGGTGCCGGTGGTGTTGCCTGCGGTGATGGTGATGCTGTTGGATGAGAGCGAATAATCGGTGCCGCTGTCTGTGGCTGTGCCGCTTGTGGATAGATTGATGGTGACAGTGCTGCTGGATGTTTGGTTCAAGGTGGCGGTGATGGTGGACGTGCCGCCGTTCTCACTGGTGCTTGTCGGTGATGCAGAGAGGGTGACCAGTGGGATGGTATAGAAATTTAAGGTGGTGGTGTCGGTAATTCCGGCAAAGCTGTTGCCTGCGGTATCCTCGATGGCGGTGGTGGCTACTTGGATGCTGTACTGCTTGCCGGCACTCAGAGTGCTGGTGGGATCAATATAGAGTTTATCGCTACTTATCGAGATGGTGCCCGCTGTGGGTGATGTGCCGGAGCCTGCGCCGGAGATGTCATAGGTTTCGGTAGTGGTGCTGTCGGTCACGTTATAGAGGGTGATGTTTCCAGTGCCAGCGGCGATGTCTTCGCTGAAATCAACGATAATATCATCGGCAATGGCGACCCCTGAATCACCATCATTGGGCGTGGAACCAGCGCTGTTGAATGTTGGCGCGACTGCGTCCACCAGGACGTTGGTGGTACTGCCCACGCTGGTCAGGCTGGTGCTGGCATCATTGCCTTTGTCGTCCTGAATGGTGCCGGAATTCAACGTGATCGCTGTGGGTGCAGTAATACCATCCAAGTCAATATCGTCACTGATTACGGTGTAGCGGAATACCAATGCCGTGGTAGTGGAACCGCTGAGATAGGCGGCTGATTTTGTAGAGCCGCCAAGATCAAAGCTGATGGTTGGCGTGCCGCTACCTGTATCAACCGTGACTGCTTCGTCAAAGTTTACGGTAAAATCCAGGGTGTCATCGGCAACATATGTGCCATCGCTGGGCACGCTCACCGAGTTGACTGAGGGTTCTTGATTATCCAGGGTTAAATTACTGCTATCAGCGGTGGTGGTGGCGGTGTTGGCAGCGTCATCTGTGGCCGAGACGGAGGCATTCAGACTACTGCTGTCAATGGTGCCGGAGACGATGGTGTAAGAGGCGGTCCATGTGTCTGAACTGTTGGTTGCGGAGACGGAAGCACCGCCGCCAAAGGCGGAGAAATCCACGGTAACGGAGGCAATATCACCGTTATTGTCGCCACTGCCGGTGTTATCCCACTGGACGGTGACGGTATCTCCAACGATATACGCGCCGCTGGTGCCACTGCCGGAACTGGTGATAGAGATGTTGCCATCTGTGACAACGGGTACTTGATTATCCAAAGTGAGATTGGATGTGTCACTCGTGGTTGTAGCGCTATTGCCAGCGTCATCAGAGGCGGATGCTGAGACATTCAGGCTGCTGCTGTCAATGGAGCCTGAAACAACGGTGTATGATGCTGACCAGGTGTCTGAACTGTTGGTGGCAGAGACCGCTGAACCGCCGCCAAAACTGCTGAAATCCATGGTAACTGTAGAGATGTCACCATTGTTGTCGCCGCTGCCGGTGTTATCCCATTGGGCGGTGATCGTGTCGCCGATGATATAGGCTCCAGACGTGCCGCTGCCACTGCTGGTGATGGAGAGGTTGCCATCGGTAACGGTGGCTACCTGGTTGTCAACAGTGGCATTGGTGCTGTCCGATGTGGTGGTGGCGTTGCTGGCATCATCAGTGGCAGTGACACTGACGTTCAGACTGGTACCATCAATGGAACCAGAGACAAGGGTATAGGTGGCTGTCCAGGTTTCTGAACTGTTAGTCGCTGATACTGCTGCACCGCCGCCGAAACTGCTAAAATCAACGGTAACGGTATTGATGTCGCTGTTGTTATCACCGGAGCCGGTGTTGTCCCAAGTGGCGGTGATTGTATCACCAACTATGTACGCACCAGAGGTGCCACTGCTGCCGCTGATGGAGACATTACCATCGGTAACCGTAGGCGCTGTTGTATCCAAGGCCAGGGCTTTATTATTGCCAAGGGAGTTGGCTGCGCCAGGAGAGGCCAGAGTCAGCGTGGCTGCATTGCCTGCGGAATCAAGGATGGTGCCGCTGTTGAGTGCCAGAGCACTGGTGCTTATGTAGTCCAGATCAGAGCTGGTTTCGCCTGCGCTAACGGTATATTGGAAAGTTAATGTGGCGCTACCAGAGCCGCTGCTGTAGTCAACAATCGCATCAGAAGTGCCGGTTTCCAGGGTGATTTGTGGCGTGCCGGTGACGGTGACGGATTCATCAAAGGTGACTGTTATATCAATGGTGTCGCTGATTCCATATGTGCCATCGGCTGTGGTGGCTGAAACACTGGAAACCGTTGGTGCAACGCCATCTACCACTAGGGCTTTGCTATTGCTCAAAGAGTTGGCTGCACCGGGTGTAGACAAGGTCAATGTTGCGGTATTGGCAGAGGAATCGGCAATGGTGCCGCCATTAAGGTCCAGAGCGCTGGTGCTCAAGTAGGCAAGATCCGAACTGCTTTCACCGGCACTGATTGTATATTGAAAAGTCAGTGTTGCACTGCCTGATCCGCTGCTGTAGTCCACAACGGCATCAGAAGTGCCGGTTTCCAGGGTGATTTGTGGCGTGCCGGTGACGGTGACGGATTCATCGAAAGTGACTGTTATGTCAATGGTGTCACTGATTCCATATGTGCCGTCAGCTGTGGTGGCTGAAACGCTGGTAACCGTTGGTGACGTGGTGTCGCCACCTCCTTCTGTTACCGTTCCAAAAGTGATGGAACCAACGCCCATCCAAGAGGGAGAAGCGCTAGCTTCTTGATTTTTTGAGGAGTCTGCAAAAAATTTAATCTTTGTCAGATTAGTCCAGACAATGCTCGCGGAAAACTGGGAATATGTTTCATAACTGGAAGTCCAGCTTACGGTTGTTGAATCAGTTTTATAACCAGTTAAAACAAATCCGCCAGCATCTAGTGGTTGATCCCCGGTACAAGCAAAATATATTTCAGTAATATCAAACTTGCTAATATAGTTTGTGTCCACTTCTACATAGGCAACGGCCGTTGCATCATGAGTAGTGCCGGTAAGGTAGTAATAAGTATTGTTTGTTGACCATCCAGAAGTGTTGATTCCGTCAGTGGTGTCCGCCCCCATATCTTCCAAAAGCTCTGTGCCACTGACAACAGCAAGCGACTGAAGAAAAGAATCGCTCATATTATCAGTGATAGAAAAGTTTGGTTCAATAATACCTGTCTGAGATTCGAGATTCCAGTTACCGCTTAGTGTTGCATGTCCAGTAATATCATCAGAGGCAGCAACATCAGCACCGGTTAGTTCAGAGAGTTGTCTAATAAAATCTTGTCCCTCACTATTTCCACTTACATTACATCCATAGAGCAAAATATCTCCATTTTCAGTGAGTGCATTTCCCCAGGACTGGATGGCTGATTGGTCCTGATTTAATGTTTCCAGTGAGAGGTGGTCATCACCTAGCTCAATAAATCCCATACCACCATGGGAAAGAATATGAATAGCGTCAATCCCCTGTTGACTCTTTAAATATTCGGTAATTTGATGGATTCCATCGCCGTCAATCAGCACGATTTCAGCAGAGGATGATACGCCGGTGAGTAAATCACCATAATTTTCGATAGCTTGATCAATAAAAACAATCTCTCGTCTCGCGTTCAAAGAGAGAGGCGTGTCGGCTATATGTTCTTCGGAATCTAACGCGTCAGTAGAACTCTCTGTTCCAGAAAGTGTTAGCAGTGCCGAGTTCAGTAGTTCTGCCGCAGTATCACTGCCATTGTCCGGGGTTATGGGTAAGGCGTTGTCACAAGCGCAGTTGTCCATGTCGGTTTCATTAATCTCACCCTCACTGATCATGGTCAGAGCGCCAGCTGCATCAAACAGAATGCGTGGTTCAAGAGTGAAAGCATGATTTGTGTTGACTGGGGCTGGGGCATGATTGAATGCAGAAATTGTGGATTTCTGTTTTTGAAGACCAGAGATGTTTTTCTTATGATTTACAAAATCCAGTATTGAACAAAAACGAGACATGGCTGTTTTCCTAACAAGCAAATCATGAAGGGGGGATTAAAAAACGCCTGCTTTTGGGAGCATGGGTGAGATGTCCGTCATCTCATTTTTTTTGGTTTTTTGTTCAGGTGCGATCACTTTAGCTGCGCTGCCGCGTAAGTCAGTCCAGAAAGCCTGATCACTGTATTGCTGAAATAGATCTGGTGGCAGAAGACTTTTGCGCGGTTTGAACTCGACTTTTCTAGCCACATGATGCAGCCCACGTGCGCCAACTGCCTGGTCGAAATCAGGTGCGTCATACTCAACGTTGTCAAAATCGTGTTCAAACCAGGGTTCATCTATAAATTCATAAATCAAAGGCATGACTTCGTGTGGACGGCGCGTGAGCAGTTCATAATCCACAACCAACAGGGCCTGGGAATTTTCGCTATAGAACGCTTCACGTAGAGCAAGATAGGCGCTTCCAACCAAGCTGTTTGGTTGAGAGAGAGTATTAACTCGGCCATAGACACTGCCTGTATGGGGGGTCGGCCCGAACAGTCTCGTGTTTTCGTAGGGGTTTTTTCGAAATACGCGTTCCAAGCTATCCATTATCCAAGCCAAGTTACGAACCGTACAGATCACTTTGGCATTGGGGAAGAGGTCGAGGGCTGTGTGTAGCTTCCCGCACCAGCCTCTGTTGGTGTCAAATATCACTTCAATATTTTTTGGGAAAATAGGGTCAGAGTAGTAGCTGGTAAAGAGATTCCTGACCAGGTTTGGCTTTTGAGAGTCTTGAATCATCAAGTTCATCTCACCACCAGCACTCATCATGGCGATTAATCCGCTACACAAATTAAAAACAGGACTGCTCATTCCTGCCTGGAATCGCGGATTCTGACGAAGAATTGCGCCAAGCAACGTTGAGCCAGAACGAGGAAGACCAGAGATGAAGTGAATTTTATGACTCATAGATATAGTCTTGGTTTGTTGTGAGGTTAATAGCTTAGGGGCTCTTCCAGGGGCACAGAACCCCGATCTAAACTCAATTTTTGAGAGACGGTTGAGGATGCTTTTCTTTATGAAGATACAGTAATAACTTATCAATAAAGTTTAAACTTTCAAACTATACTCAATAATATATAATTTTAATCAATATTTCAAGAATAAGAAGTGGATGAGATAATTAGTGATATTATGGTGTCGCATATTATGATTCTGCATCCAGAGAATAGATGAACCACTATATGTCAGGCAATGATTGTATGCTGGTAAAAAAAGGACAACAAATAATCCTATAGCTGTTTAATTTTAATATAATATCGCTGTAATTGTAAAATATTGGGTTGACAATTAATTATGTGTGATGCATTCTTTCATTAAAGTAATCTAACTTAATGTTTCGTGAGGCAAAGTCCATGGCTGAAGAATCCACTCTAAAATCGCCAGATCTTCAACAGTTAAGGTGTGCGACATTTGAGCCTTTAGTGGGCGAAATGTTTAACATTACCATTGATGAAAAAGTTATTGAGGCTGAACTGATTGAAGCCAAAATGACCTCCAAAGAGTCTGATAAAGAGCGTTTGCGTGTTGTCGGTCGTCTGCCCTTTTCCCTGATGTTTGAAACCAAAGGAAAGGCACCGGTACAGCAGGGATGCTATGACGTGTCCAATGACAAAATTGGCACAATGCAGATCCTTATGGTGCCTGTGTTGCCCGCAACAGTCGAAAAATCGGTCGAACAACAGAAAAGCTTGGCCCAAAGTGACGACAATTATGTTGAAGGTGTCAATTTCCAGGCTATTTTTAGTTGATGCTAAATGGACAGCAAAGGGTGAAGTTGTTACATCATCCTTTGCTGTCCACCGATGTCATAGTGTTTTTGTCTAAAATTTGAACAGTGTTCTAGCCCTGGTGATGTTTTTGCTCTGATGATCTGCTTCGCATATCAAAAGCGGCGCAAAAACATCACCAGGGCTTCCACTCAGGTTGTGATTCATTGTCTAATTTTATAATATGCTCTAGGCCGCATCAAATGAATCTGACTCTCTGTCATCAGGATGCCAACGCATCAGATGATAGATGCCGACTTCGTCAATTTTTTTGAAACCAAGACGCTGATACAGTGTCATAGCCGGATTATTGTTTTCCACATGAATGGAAACCGGCAACCCCAGATTTTCGCCTCGTTTTAGCGCCCTTTGAATCAGTCTCCCTCCGATACCTTGTTGTTGATATTCTGGCACCAGAGCGATATCAATGATTCTGATCTCATGCTTTTGAGTTTCCACATAAAGCCTCCCAATCGGGAGGCTGTTACACTCTATTATGTGGTGTTCGGCCTTGGGGTAATTGTCCATATACTGCCGATGTTGAAGCGTAAACTGGTTGATCAAAAAAGCAATGATCTCTCCAGTTGTCCAGTTTTCTGCCTGCTGGATCTGGACCATTTCCCAATGGCGTGTGGTATCGTAAAGATACTGAAGGAAGAGCAAGTCCTTTTCCTCTTCCAAAGGGCGCAGTACTATTTTTATGTTTTCTACGCACATGGTCATTCAGACTTTTCCGAGGTCCCTGTTTTGGATTAACTGTGTTGGGGATAGGTTCCTGCCAATGCAATGACAAATGACAACACAGAAAAGGGCTGCCTGTTTTCATGTGGCTGACTTGCGCCTGCTGCGCCCATGGCTGCGTTGCTCATTTGAACTTCTTGAATGAAATCCTGACTGTACATAAAAAAGTCAGAAAACGTTCTGCGTTTCATTGCTTGAGGTCTGCCAACATACGTGTCAGCAGATGGTGTGTTTAAGTCAGCTTTAGCTTGAGATGTGTTGATTGTATGGGTGTGGGACGGAATTTCTTCCACTGAAAGCGTATGGAGGGGTTCACCGCCATATTTATTTCCATTAAATGGGTGTGGAGTCAGTCCAGTCCCAAAGCCTGCACCTAGTGGTGCACGGCCCCTCATGTCAGGTACTCCAAAAGTGGAGCGGCCATCACCGCCATAACCTATACCAATAATACTGTAGAGTTCGGGGTTTTGCTGAATACTAAGTATCTGACCATCACAGAAAGCATGGCCTTTGGGTGCATAGCTGCCTGCCATGATAGTGATTTGACCGATAAATGGGTCTGCCATTTTACGTCTCCTTTATCAAGTTCTGCTCGGCCACTCACCTTCAAGGGCAATAATAAAATTAACAACAGTGTATGGCATCATGTTGTTATGTGGTAATGAGTTCCCGGTTACCTGCACTGTGTCGCTGTCCATGGTTTTCATGGACGATTTGTCTTCTGTATAGATCAGCGTCCGACTATCTGTTAGAGCAACAGACTCATTTGAGTTTGCTGTAATTGCTGATTCGTTTGCAGGATCTCCAGAGGCAGAGACTGAGTGGCGATGGCTAGGCAATTGACTGATTGAAAGGGGAATTCTCTCGTAACCAGGAGTCATGCCTTGAATGTAGTAGTCTGTACCTGGGCCTTGGCCGTAGTGTGCAGGGAGGCGTCCACGTAGGTCAGGTAGTGCACTCTTTGTGTACCCATCTCCACCATAAGTGGCACCAATAAGAGCAAAAAGTGAACTGTGTTGCTGAGGTGTCACATATTGTCCATCGCAAAATGCCCACAATCTTGGTGCAAAATTGCCAGTAAACATTCTGATTTCACCAATAAATGGATCCATTTTTTATCTCCTGCTAATCCCGTGGTGGCCAAAGACCACGCAGAGCAATGATGAAGTTCAAAACCAGGGTCGGTTGCGTGTTCGGATGTCCTGCACCTTGACCAGTTGAATTTACCGTGTCTGCTGGAAGCTGAACCAAAGAACCTGTGTCAATATTTTCATAGACATTTTTGTCGTCAGTGCTTGCGAACAGTGCCTGATCCGGTAAAGCTGTGTCAGCTGTGTCTGGGCATCCTCTGATGTAATGACTATGGGTGGCCATCTGTTCTTCGTGTAAATTGGTCGATGGTACGCCACCGAGTTGGCCTCGCAAATAGACCCCGCCGAAACTATCGCCAAAATGAATGGGTACGCGCCCACGCAAATCTGGCAATTTGAAATCGGTTATCCCATTGCCACCATATGTTACACCGAGTTGTGCAAACAGTGTTTGATTTTGGTTTATTGATAACGTCTGACCATCACATTTGGCCCAGCCAACTGGTGCATAGTCAAAGCCGACAATGCGAACCTCGCCGATATATGGTTCTCCCATAACCCACCTCTCAGAATGTTAGGTTATAAAACGTCTTAATTGTGACAAAATCACAACATTAATCTCGAAAGATCTTAATTTTTATCAATGATTCTAAAACAACTCATATCTATAATAGCAGCAATGAATATCATATCAAGTTAAATTGTATATTTTTTGTGATAGCTTAATGTAATTAACATGTTTCAGTTAAAAATACAGCTAATAATTGTCAATAAATAATTATTAAGTTAATGCTGTATGTCTGAGTGGTTTACGACACTATATCAATACCCCGTATCAGTGAATGAGATGCTTGCTTCTAACCGGGCAATGTGGTTGATTTAAAGCGTGTTGAAACCTTTTAGAATGTTTAGCCACTTGATGGACTTTTCATGATTTCTGATCTCAAAGAAACCGCCCTTCGTTATCACCGCCAACCCAAACCCGGCAAATTGGCGATAGTCGCCACTAAACCGCTTTCAAATCAACGTGATCTGGCCTTGGCTTACTCGCCAGGCGTTGCGGCTGCGTGCGATGCTATTGTGGAAGATCCACATGAAGTTGCCAATTTGACCGCCCGTGGCAATCTGGTTGCCGTAATTTCCAACGGTACGGCTGTGCTTGGTTTGGGCAATATTGGTCCGTTAGCTGCCAAGCCGGTTATGGAGGGTAAGGCGGTTTTGTTTAAAGCCTTCGCTGGTATTGATGTGTTTGATATCGAGGTCAACGAAAGCGATCCAGATAAACTCATTGATATCGTCGCCGCCTTGGAGCCGACTTTCGGTGGTATCAACCTTGAAGATATCAAAGCGCCCGAATGTTTTCGGGTTGAAAAAGAGTTGAAAGAGCGGCTCAATATTCCGGTTTTTCATGATGATCAGCACGGCACTGCCATAATCGCCGGTGCTGCGGTACGCAATGCCATGCGTCTGATGGATAAACCTCTCGAAGAGATGAAGCTTGTCTCCATCGGCGGTGGCGCAGCGGGTATCGCATGCTTGAATTTGTTGATGGGTATGGGCTTGCCACGCAAAAACATATATCTGGTGGATCGCGCTGGTGTGATCTTCAAAGGGCGTACGGAAAATATGTCCGCGCAAAAGGCCGAATTTGCCCAGGATACGGATTTGCGCACTTTGGATGAGGTGATGGAAGGCGCGGATATTTTCCTCGGTGTCTCATCCGGTGGTCTTTTGAAGCCGGAATTGGTCGATAAAATGGCTGAAAAGCCGCTTATCCTGGCTTTGGCCAATCCAGAGCCGGAGATCCGTCCCGAAGAGGCCCGCAAGGTGCGACCTCATGCACTCATCGCAACCGGTCGCTCGGATTATCCCAACCAGGTAAACAATGTCCTCTGTTTTCCGTTTCTGTTCAGAGGCGCATTGGATGTCGGTGCCACCTGTATCAATGAAGAGATGAAGTTGGCCTGTGTGGATGCCATTGCTGATCTTGCCTTGGTGGAATCCTCTGAAGATGTTGCCGATGCCTATGCCAATGAGGATTTAACCTTTGGTCCTGAATATCTCATTCCCAAACCATTTGACCCGCGTTTGATTTTGAAAATTGCACCGGCAGTTGCCAAAGCGGCTATGGAATCCGGTGTGGCTACACGGCCCATTGATGATTTTGAGCAATATAAAGAGCGATTGAATCGCTTTATCTGTCGTTGTTCGATGTTGATGAAACCGGTAGTCGATAAAGCCCGAAGTGATCCACGCCGATTGGTGTTCGCCGAAGGTGAAGAGACCCGTGTACTACGTGCGACACAGGTGCTTTTGGATGAAGGGATTGCAATACCAATCCTTGTTGGTCGTCCAGAGGTGATGCAGAGCCGAATCGATAAACTGGGCTTGCGTATCCGTCCGAATCGGGATTTCGAAGTGTGCAATCCTGAGTCTGATCCCCGCTATCGTGACTATTGGGAAGCGTACCATGGTCTGATGGAACGGCGTGGTGTCTCAGTAAAAGAAGCGCAGATGATTGCACGTACCAACAATACGGTTATTGCTGCGTTGATGGTTAAGCGCAAAGATGCTGACGCAATGATCTGTGGCACATTCGGTCGTTATGAATGGCATTTGCGTCATGTCCAGGATGTGATCGGTCTGCGTGACGATGTGAAGCGTCCAGCGGCCTTGGTGGTGACTGTGACACCCAAAGGTACGTTCTTTATCACGGATACCCATGTTCAACCTGATCCTGATCCCGAAGCCCTGACTGATTTGACGCTTCAGGCGGCTGAAGTTGTCCGGCGGTTCGGTATTCCACCCAAAGTGGCGTTGATTTCTCATTCTAACTTCGGTGCGTCTGATGACGGCTCCGCTGTGAAGATGCGTGAGGCGGTGCGTCTTCTCAACAAAGAAGCCCCTGACTTGGAAGTCGAAGGTGAAATGCGTGCCAATGCTGCATTAGATCCCGTTTTGCGTGAGAAAATCTTCCCGAACTCCCGATTGATCGGGCGGGCAAATCTTCTGGTTATGCCAACGCTTGAGGCGGCTAACGCATCGTTTAACCTGTTGGCTGAGTTGAATGATAGTGTGTCGGTTGGGCCGATTTTGCTCGGCGCGGCCCTGCCTGCTCATGTGTTGGTTCCAGCAGTAAATGCCAGAGGTATTGTTAATATGGCTGCCTTGGCGGTTGTAGAGGCACAGAGTAAGGGAAAATAGAGCGTTTGATGAAAGAGACTCGCTTCAATTGGTCGGGCGCTTCATAATGATGCAGAGCTTGCTCAACGCGCTTTACTGTATCTGGTTCAAGCGAGTGAGGATTTCGATATGAGTAGTATTCAAGCCTTTACAGAAGAGGCTTTCCCAGGCGATTCAAAACAGTATGCTTCTCGATTTGCCAAAGAGATGATCGCAAAAGGCCGGCAGGAAGGCCGGCAGGAAGGTGAACAAAAGGGGGAGGTCAAGCTCCTTCTTAGACTGCTAGGGCGGAGATTTGGTGCGTTACCAAACTGGATCGTTGAGAAAGTGACAGTCGCTGATCAATCTGTTCTGGAGCTTTGGGGAGATCGCGTGCTTGATGCCCAGTCATTGGATGATGTTTTTATGGGTGAAGGGTGATCCTGTTTGCAAGATCCGCTGGGGACCGTGACGGTCCCCAGCTTCCTGCGGCTACTTTTCCATTGGCGATAAAATCAACGCCGGTCTCTTCTGAAATGCCCACGCTGCTGCCATCTTCAAATAGGCACCCAAATCCACACCAGTCGTTTTGTAAATCAACGGTGCATCAGGGTTTACACATGTCTCGCTGGAGCCAAAACCAGGAATCTCAGGATCGCACCGATTGATCAATGTGCCGCCAATACGACCTAAGCCAATATCACGCATCACTCCAGAATTGTCCAAAGGGTATAACGCGACCATGCCATCTCTCTCTTCAAGCCCATAGGTAAGATAGGCGGAGAAAGGGAACGGCTTCTGTTTCTTGCCGTCTTTCAGTGTGCGCTCGTGAGAGGACATGTCCTGAAGCCAAACCGTCCATTGGGTCATTTGCGCAATGCGGAAACGAAAGGTGAGCTTCTGTTGCTCTTCTTCAATGACATCAGCCAACATCCATCCATTTTCACCCTTGGAAATGGTCATGGATTGAATGGGTGAACCGCCGGAACCTTTCCACTGTCCGACCAGACGATCCATCTCAAGTGGGGCTGGTAAGGCTTCCTCAGGAATTTCAAAAGTGACCAAATGACAGCCGGAAACCAGCACTGCCAATACGATCATCAACAGGTTGAAACGAACACTACGACCACGCATGGGTTTTCCTCTTTCATTGTTGTTAGTGGTCCGAATACAATAGACAGGTGCAATGATGAACTATTCCAACAAAAAAAAGAACCTTTGAGGAGCGTAAAACATGGCAGTGGGCATCCCGCCTTCTTTGGAAGCGCCAGAAGTCGCTGGTTTTAAACTCTCTACTGCGGCCTGTGGCATTAAAGCCAATGGTAAGCAGGATTTATTGCTGGTTCGTATGGAACCAGCTGCATCGGTGGCTGGTGTTTTTACACGAAATCAAGTGGTTGCTGCGCCAGTTCAACTCTGTCGGGATCGTTTGTCTGAACAGACAGCACGTGGTTTGCTGGTCAATTCTGGGAATGCAAATGCCTGTAATGGTCCGCAAGGTATGCTGGATGCCTTGGCGCTCTCTCATGCCGTTTCCGATGCTCTGAATGCACCGGATGATCATGTGTTTGTCAGCTCAACCGGTGTGATTGGTGAAGCGCTGCCCGTTGAAAAGCCTTTGGCAGTGATCAAAGAGATGGCAATAAAGGCTAAATCTGCCAGTTGGGATCAGGCGGCTAAAGCCATCATGACCACCGATACTTTTCCAAAGGTGGAAAGCCGTATCATTGCCACGCCAGAAGGTGATGCCAATATTGTTGGTATTGCCAAAGGGGCGGGGATGATTCATCCCAATATGGCAACACTGCTGGTCTATCTGTTTACCGATGCTACAGTGGCCGCGCCCGCACTGCAAACAATGCTCAAACGCGCCATGACCAACAGCTTTAACAGTATCACTGTGGATGGCGATACATCCACCAACGACACTGTCCTGCTGTTTGCGTCTGGTGCCGCTGGTTTGCCTGAAATCACCGATGCTGATCATCCTTCCGCTAAACCGGTGGCTGATGCGATCAATGAAATCTGTCAGGCTTTGGCTCATTGGATCATTAAAGATGCGGAAGGGGCGACCAAGTTCATATCGGTCACTGTATCTGGTGCGCGGAGTGTCAGTGATGCCAAACAGATTGCAATGACTGTGGCAAAAAGCCCGTTGGTCAAAACCGCATGCTATGGCAATGATCCAAACTGGGGACGTATCCTCGCTGCGGTAGGCTATGCGGAAGTGCCGTTGGATGTGGATGCAGTGGATATCTTTCTTGGGGATGTGCAGATCGTCTCAAAAGGCGGGCGGGCAGGGCGCTATACCGAACAAGCTGGAAAAGCCGTTATGCAAAAGGAAGAGATTGCCATTCATATCAATCTGAACCTCGGTGATGCACACCATACTGTTTGGACCAGTGATCTTTCACAGGGCTATGTCTCAATTAATGCGGATTATCGAACGTAGCGGCTCTGGTGTGATGATAGGTCCGTAGCTTGCATTCATTAATCTGTACTCTTTCGCCAACGTTACATGTGCAGAGAAATGGATGCCATGCTTGTTCAATTACGCACTTTGATTCGCACCATCGTCAAAAATCCGCTCTATCTGGCTGCCATCAGCCTGACAGCGATCTGGTTGTTTCTCGGAATCATCGAAATGGTGATTCAAACCATTCTGATTGGATTGGTTGGTTTTATCGGCTATCTCTACTTTATGGAACAAGCCGGCAAACAACCGCCAGAAAAAGTATTGATGGTAAAAAGAGTGATCGAAGATATGGTGAAGCAGTTGCGCAAGAAAACCGCACGAATCGGGCTTGCCTGACGATTGCCTCAGAGAGATAGAGTTGCGGATAATCTGGGAAAACGGCTGATCAATCATTTGTGCATCGAATGATTGATCAGTTTAGGGTCGCGGAAAAAATAAATTATCCCAATCGCGCAGGATATTGGTTCGTCTGCAAGGCGCGGCAAGAGGAGCATACTCATTGTATATGACTCTTGCCGGAACGCGGCAGCTTAGTAAAGCGGAATGCGTTCTGAAAGCGCTGTGTTGATTACTGTCGGCAGATAGCTGATGACAATCAACAGCAACAGTATGATACCGGTCAATATTGATCCGAAACAGAGACGACCGCATCTGGTTTGGTCTGATGAATCAGTCATGCGGCTCACTCTTCGTCCTCTCCGACAATCATTTCATGCACTTCACACGCTGTTTCCCACTCGCGGATGCCTTCAATGACAGGTGTCTGGTTCTGCTTGTCCTGCACGGTGTAACCCACTTCGGAAATTTCTATTTCGTATCGATCCATGATTTGACTATATCCCCATAATAATCATTAGGTTAGGTTGTGTTTACCCCTTCAACTGATTATTAGAATATCAGAACATTATAATAATCTCAATTAGAAAATTGTATTACACCAAAGTTTTCCTAATGCATATCGTAACATATTGATATTTTTGTTAGTATTTTTGTGTATTGTCGATAATTTCTTGATAAGCTTGTTTCATCGTGTTGGCTTCATGATGCCAATCCAGTAGAGAAGCGGCCTGTTTGGCACCGTGATGTTTCTGTTCGATGGCGGATATGTGAAGCTCTTGTAAAAAATTAACAAGCGCTTCATCAGCGGGTGGAATGCACCAGCCGCACGCATGGGTGTGAACAATCTGACTCATCTCTGGGAAGTCGCTTGTTAACACAGGAACGCCGGCCATCAGGCACTCAAACAGTTTGTTGGGCAGGCAGTAGTAGTAACTCAAACAGCTCTGTTCAATCAGGACCAACCCGACATCCGCAGCGGTGATATAATTGACCACCTGATCTGGTGCAACAGCTGGATGATAATGGATCGTGTCATGTGCGTGTGCCATGCTTTGACAGGTATTGCTCAATGGACCGTAACCCAGCATCAACAGGTGAATATCTGACCGATGACAGCGTGAAAAGCTTTCCAACATCATGGTGATATTGCGTCCGCTATCCAGCAATCCGACATAGATGCACAGTATGTGATGCGCAGGAATACCCATCCGCCGTTTCAAGTCGATGGACTCACTAATAATCGGCTGTTTTTGTGGCACATTGCGGACCACATGAACCCGATTGTCCGGCAGTCCATAGTGATTCTGATACCATGCTGCAATGGCTGGACCTACCACAATCAGCTGATCCACCCATCGAATGAGCAGGCGCTCAATCACGCCCGTAGCCCAACAGAGCCATGTCGGCCAACCATTGCGCTGAGTCTCCAACTCATGGGCATCGTAGATCAGTAGTGAACCGTAGCGTATTTTGAACCAGACACCCAATCCAAGCGTGCCCAGATTATGGCAGTTGATACAGCGTATGGTCTGTTTGGCATAGGTCCGATGGATCTTAACCATCCAAAATAGATGTGCCAGTACCCGACGCAATCGACCACCTGACTGTAATATGGCGGGAATAGTAAGCCGAAAAACCCTCTGATCTGGTCCAATCTGTTCTTCTTGTGGCAGTACACCATCATGGATCGCGACCACATGGATCTCATCAAAACAGTGCCAATCCCAGATTGCTCGCATTTGCTTCAATATCCGTGTCCGATGGGCAAACCGGGAGGGATAGATATGGAGGTTGATGCCTTTATGATGTGTGGATCTGTTTGACTCAGGCATCAGTCATTGATCCTGCGTGACGTGACAATCACGTCACTGCCCGGTGGTGGATGTGGTGTGAGTGGATCAACCCGGCACACCACCTGGCAGAGCGATTCTGAACCGCCCAGCCGCCTCACACAGCGTGCCAGACGATTCAAAGCGGAAGGGCGATTGATCAGCGCACGGATCGTCAACCAGATAATCTGTATATCCAGCCATGTCGAGCGATTTTGAACATAGAGTAGGCCCAGGCGGCTTTTCCAAGGTCGGATCAGGCGATTGTAATCCAGGTCCGGGTCTTGGCTGTGGCGTAGGATGTCGCCCTCATCGGCAAATACGATAGAGGCCAGATCCGTGATACCCGGTAATACCGAAAGCAGGTCCCGTTCGCGGTTGGTATACAGTGCGACATCCGCAGCAACATTCGGACGCGGCCCCACCAGAGACATCTCACCAATCAATACATGCCAAAGCTGGGTTAGCTCATCCAGTTTGAAACGGCGAATCCGTTCACCAACCGGCGTGATGCGTCTGTCCGATGTGGATGTGGAATCGACACCACTTTGATGGGCGTTGTGTATCATGGTGCGTAGTTTGGTCATGCGAAACACACGACCCTGTAACCCAATGCGCTCTCCGCGATAAAATGGGCTATGACCATCTTGTCGCCAGACAAGCAGCATGAAAACCAGCACAACAGGGGCTGAGAGTAAAAGCCCGATCAGTGCCAACAGGATGTCCATCAGACGTTTCATTGGATACCACAGTGTTGCGTTTTTTTTGTCGCAAACAGTTGGCGTGTACGCTGGACAATGGCCACTGCATCCAATCCATAATGCGTACGCAACCAGGCTTGATCGCCCACTTGGTCCACCGCACGATCCGGTAATCCCAGACGCATGAAAAAGCCCGGTGTCATACCCTGTTCAACAAAGCATTCCATCACCGTACTGCCCAACCCGCCCATTACAGTATGCTCTTCAACTGTGACAATGCCGCCCGTTTCAATGATGGCTGCATGGATTTCAGAAGGGTTGAGTGGTTTCACCGTGTGAATGCTCAATACACGGGCTTCGATTCCATGGTTGACCATCATCTCTGCGGCGGCCATTACTTCGGAAACAATGCCGCCAGTGGCCATCAACGTCAGGTCGTTTCCTTCGCGTAATCGCCGTGGTTGACCTAAATGCACAGGTTGATCAGACTTCAGACTACTGCTGCGCTCAAGACGCAGATAGCCGACACCCGGTCGATCTGCTAACGCCTGTGTCAGTTGCACTGTTTCCAATACGTCACAGGGCGCAGTCACGGTGATGCCAGGCAAAGCACGCAAGATAGCCAAATCTTCGGTGGCGTGGTGTGACATGCCCAACGTGCCATAAGCCATCCCGCCACCGGATGCCACAACGGTCAGATTGACATTATGGTAGGCAGCATCATTGCGAATCTGTTCCAGGCAGCGCAGTGTGGAAAAGTTGCCAATGGAATAGGCAAATACAGTCCATCCTTCCTGAGCCAGACCGGTGCCCACACCGATCATATTTTGTTCCGCTACACCCACATTGAGAAACTGTTCTGGGAAGCGCTCTATGAAATCATCAAAAATCCGAAATCCCAAATCAGCGGTTATCAACATCAGGCGAGGATTTTTCTCAGCCAGGGTGATGAGTGTTTCAATAAACGCATTACGCACTATTGTCTCCATGCTCAAGTGCGTGACAGGCTGCAATGAATTCACTGCCTTGCGGTGACCGATAGTGCCAAAGTACCTGGTTTTCCATAAAGCCAACACCACACCCTTTTACCGTATTGGCAATCAGGCAGTTGGGTTGATTCGAACGAAAGGGCAGGGTGGTCAAGCGTGTATTCAGAGCGGTATGATCATGACCATCCAGTTGATCCACAGCCCAGCCAAATGCCCGCCATTTATCAGCGAATGGCTCCAACTTTACGGTATTCTCCGTGGTGGTCATGCTTTGTAAGTGATTGCGATCAATGATCACTACCAGGTTATCCAACTGATGGTGTGCGGCAAACAGTGCCGCTTCCCATATGGCACCCTCATCGCATTCGCCATCGCCCATTACAACGAAAACGCGACTGTCCGAACCGGATTTTTTCAAGCTGTATGCCCGACCACATGCCACAGATAAGCCGTGGCCCAAAGAGCCGGTAGAGTGCTCAATCCCCGGAAGGGGCTTATGAGTGAGATGGCCACACAGAGGTGAATTGGATTGGCAATGACTTTTTAAGATATCTGTAGAGAAGAACCCACACTCTGCCAAAGCCGCATAAACACCAGCGGCTGCATGACCTTTACTGAGAATAAAGCGATCTCGTCCGATCCAATCCGGTTTGGCCGCATCAAAACGCATCACCGCGCCATAAAGCACGGCAATGATATCTGTCATGGAAAGAATAGAGCCGATATGGGCGGTATTGCCTCGATTGGTCATCATTAAAGCATGTTTACGGATATGTTTTGCAAGCATTGGCGTGTCGTTTTGCCAGGCTTTATGGCACGCTTCAGACCTGTTCATAAAAGCCTCGAATGGTCTGACAGACAGAGCGCACATCGGCATCCTTTATCGCCATGTTCAACGGCAACATCAACGACCGTGACAAGATGCGTTCAGTGACCGGAAGTGCACAGGAAAAGCCAAGATTGGCCCATTGATGAACCGCTTGACCGCCCCAAGGAAGCGCGGTGCCGATCCCCTGTTGGTTCAAATACGCTTTCAATTGATCTCTGTGACTGGTTTCAATCTCGTAATTTTGAAATACATCCCAGTTGGCCCCCTGATCAGACGGCGCTGGTGGTAGAGTCAGATCATCAAGATCGTGTAACTGTTCATTGTAGAGATTGGCCAGGTGACGGCGTTTGATGATCACCTCATCAAAATGATCCAACAGATAGGAGAGTACCGCCGCTTGGATCGTGTCCAATCGGCTGTTCATCCCCCAAAATTGGATAGTACCCTGCTCTGGATCTCGTCCATGATCTCGGGCGGCGCGGATTTTGTTCGCCAATACCGCATCATTGGTCACCACAGCACCGCCATCGCCCAATCCGCCAACGAGTTTGGCAGGATAGAAGCTGAATGCACTGGCAAGACCGAAACTGCCCGCTTTTTTACCCTGAAACGTCGCGCCCAGCGCTTGGGCTGCATCTTCAATCACCAATAGATCATGCTGCTTGGCAATAGCGAGAATGTGGTCCATTTGTGCCACACGCCCGTTGAGTTGGACCGGCAATAGTGCGCGTGTATTGCGGGTGATGGCTTGCTCTATTGCGTTGGGATCAATCAAATGGTCCGTACCACACTCTACGGGAACGGGTATGGCATTGGCCTGTTTAATGGCACCGGCGGTGGCAACAAATGTATGAGCCGGAAAAATGACTTCATCGCCAGCACCGATGCCGGATTGACTTAATGCCAGATAGAGCCCATCCGTGCAGTTTCCAACGCCGATGGCATGGTCTACGCCTATGAATTTGGCCAGCTTTGTTTCAAAATCGAGCAGTTCCTGCTGCATGATTAATGCGCCACGCTCGGCACAATCCGCAATGATGGCCATCATTGCGTTACCATGCTGTCGAAACAGTGCCTGATAATCGAAAAAGGGAACAGAGTGCATGGCTGTGTCAACGCTTACTGTGTGGCATGTTTCAACGTTGCCTCGCAAAAGATCACTTTGAAGGATTGGTCAGGCTCAGTGTTTGAAATTGGCTCAGGTGCTGCGTGTTGAATCGATGATTGTTTGATTTCCCAAGGAAAATGTGTCGGCTTGCCAAAAACAAACCGCTTCAATAGCATCTTGCCCGCCTTGGATTTAGGGAGTAGGCCCAGCGATACGGCAGCCTGTTTCAAAGGGCGGAGCGTGCGTTGTCGCAGGCCCGTATTTTCATAGGGCGTATTGCCATACAGCGACACCTCAAAACCGTGTTGGTTGAGCGTTTGGGCCAACTCTACTGAGCCAAAATATGTTGTGCTTAACGGACTGGGATTGAAATCAGACAGATCTTTGTTGGCAGTTGCAATCAAGAGATGACCGCCAGGACGCAATACCCGTTGGCAGGATTGAAAAAAGCGTAATGGTTCAGGTAGGTAGTAGAGTGCTTCAAATAGGATGACGACATCCAGACTACTGGCGGGCAGTGGGATGTCTTGTGCGTCAAACGTTCGGATATCAATACGGTCTCCGTAATGAAGTCGAGGTGTTGAGAGCACGTTGTCACATAGATCAGCGCCGATCAGCGAGCGTGCGTGTGACTTGAGGAAACCAAGTCCCGCACCAGTACCACAAGCGACTTCAAGCACATCCCGATCACGACAATAGGGCATAGCCCAACCATAGCGTTGATAAAGGCGATCAACCTGTTCTGTACTGACATGATCGCCTGCCATTTCAGTTACCGAAATAAAGTCATGCACTGCGCACTCCCCCTATCAGCAGTTCATTGAAAATATGGATTCTTTAAGCAGATTTAATAATCTGGGAAATGTGAATACAGTAAATGGTTAATATTATTTTATTGTCAAAGATTTTTACAACCCAATTTACTGGTCGTAGGTATTTATATCCTATATATATATATATTTAAACTATTAAAGTTGTCTTGATGCGTAAATTTATACGTCTATTCGGGCAATACGGGGATTTCGTCTGAAATTTGAACAGTCAGTCGTTCCAGTCCTGGTCGGGATTTTCTGTCTAATTTTGCGTGGAAATTGCTATGGTTTCAAGAAACTTCAATAGTTTGGCTTTGGCAATCGGCTTGGTAATATGCCCATCACAACCGGCTTCAAGGCTGTGGCGTTGGGCATCCAAAAACGCATGGGCGGAGAGGGCGTGAATCGGGGTTGGTTCTTTACAGTGTTGCTTTTCCCACTGGCGGATTTCTCGGGTTGCGGCGTAGCCATCCTTGATAGGCATTTGGACATCCATCAGCACCAGATCAAAATGATCCTGTTTGAATAGATCTACTGCTTCTGCGCCATTGACTGCCATGATGAGATGGTGTGGTGTTTTTCTAAGAAACGCTTGAATGAGCAAGCGGTTGTCTTCGCTATCCTCGACTAGAAGAATTTTTTTTCCAACCCTGTTTTGAGTGGTTAACAGGCTGTTTTTTGTAGAGTCGGTTTGTTCATCTATCACGGCTTCAGTAGCAGGTAGAGGAAGCTCCAAATGGAATGTACTACCCTCACCTTGGGTGCTGTCAGCCCATATTCGACCCTGCATTTTGTCTACGATCCGGGAACAGATATAGAGTCCCAAACCCACGCCGCCAAAATGACGCGACATGCCAGCATCGGCTTGGCTGAAAGGCTTAAAAATCATATCCAGCTTGTCTTGCGGAATGCCTATGCCGCTATCACGCACAGAGAAGTGTATTTTATGTGTTCCTGCGTTTTCGGCAGAGATCAAAATAGTGCCTGAATCGGTAAATTTCAGTGCATTGCCGGATAGGTTGATCAGTAGTTGGCGGATGCGTGGTGTGTCTCCGGTTACCCATTCTGGCACGTCATCCGCACAGTGAGCGGTGAGTTCAACGCCTTTATCCGATGCGGAGATGGAAAAGATATGTGCGACATCTTCGATGAGTTTGCCAATATGAAACGGAGTGGATTCCAACTCAATTTTACCAGACTCAATCCGGGACAAGTCGAGCATATCATTGATCAAGGTCATTAATGCTTGACCAGAGCTTTGTGCAATGCCGAGATAATGGCGTTTATCCGGGTCATCTTCCGCCTCCAGAACCAGTTCTACCATGCCGAGCAGGACGTTCATTGGCGTGCGGATTTCATGGCTCATTACGGCAAGGAATTCGGTTTTAGCGCGGTTTGCTTCATTGGCGCTCTCTTTGGCAGTGCGAAGCGCCTTTTCTGCTTGGCGGCGCTCTTCCACTTCACGTCGCAGATGTCGGTTCCAATAGATGAACAGTACGAGAACAATCAAAATGGGGAGTAGAATGGCAAGGGCAGGTTTCCACAACTGTGCTGGATTTACGGTTGGTTCATGGCGGACTACCTCCCCTTTTCTTACCAGATCGGCAATGCCTTCCTGAGAGAGATTGGCTATGCCCTGATTAAGTGTCTCCACAGGTTGAGGCCAATCAGAGCGGACTGCCATGGCCAGGTCATACGGTATTTCATCCAAGCGTCCAGCAACTTTGAGGATGCCTGGCACCCATTCGGTAAGTAGTCGGTCAAAAGTGCCATCAGCTTTCATGGCATCCAGGGCTTTTTTTTCAGACCAGAGTTTCCAGAAGTCAACGGTAATGCCGACGGGTTCTCCATTCTGATCAGGGAAAGTGAACAGCGGGTAGTTGGCAGAGGCAATGATCAGTGGACGCGCATCAGAATGGTGTGTCGTGTTGTCGGTGGCGCGTGCGGTGTTGGTAACCAAAAGTGCAATTGTCAGCAAAGCCATGAGAAACCATGGGACAATGCGCTGACTTTGGTTAAGTCGCGTCTTGTGCGATAAAATCGCCGGTTGATGAGGCATTGATCTTGGTCCATCTCAAATTATGCATACAGCAAAGCGCAGTAATGCAGTGTCAATATACCAAGCTAGGGGGCACCTCATGTGTATAGTCAGGCTTCATCATGGTAGAAGTGACTGAAAACATGAACCACATCATTTTACCATAATTAATGTCTATTTGGCGACGTGGTGAAATTATTCTTGCTGTGTTTGTCGAACAGGAGGTAACAATACCGAGATGAGTCCCGCCATTAACACAAACCCGGTAGACCACCATAAACAGCCGATTAGACCCTGTGTTTGATAGGCCCAACCGGAGAGTACCGTACCGGTCAGACGTCCGGCTGCATTAGCCATGTAATAAAAGCCAACGTTCATGGCGACTTTGTCATGGTCTGAATAGGCTAGAATCAGATAGGAGTGAACCGCAGAGTTGATGGCGAATACTGCACCGAATAAAAATAGCCCGATGATGAGGGCTAACGCGGGATCAGTTTGTTGCATCAGTGCCAGTGCGAGCCCCACAGGAAAGAGTGCCAGCAGAAAGGCCCAGTTACGTGCGCTGGCACCTTGCGGACCGCGTCCATGGTTGCTCTTTTTCAACATGGTGGGCGCAGCGGCCTGAACAAAGCCGTAGCACACCACCCAGAGTGCCAGAAAGCCACCTACTTCCAGATGGCTCCAGCCGGTTACCGAGGCGAGGAAAACCGGCAAACCCACGACAAACCAGACATCCCGAGAGCCGAACAGAAAGAAACGGGCCGCAGAAAGTATGTTAATTTCACGGGATTTGGAAAAAATCTGACTGAATTTGGCTTTGGCAATGCCCATATCCGAGGGCAGAAACCACCATGTGAGCAGATAGACCAGAAACAGCGCTGCCGCCATGCCTGCCATGGATCCGCGAAACCCGATGCTAAACAGCAGAAAACCACCTAGAAAAAATCCAGCGCCCTTCAGAGTGTTCTTTGATCCGGTGAGAATGGCAACCCACTTAAACAGCCGGGTTTCCGCTTCTGCGCCTTTGGGTACCACCAGCTTGACGCTGGATTTTGCGCTCATCTTATTAAGATCTTTGGCAATGCCAGACAGTGCCATGGATGCCATGATATAGCTAACCGTCAACCAAGTGGGATCAGCCGCCAGCATGGCCAGGGCGGCAACTTGCAGAAAACCGCCGGTGATCATGGTGCGATTCAGGCCGATACGTGCCGCGATCCAACCGCCAACGCCATTGGTGATTACACCGAAAATTTCATAGAACAGAAACAGAAAGGCGATCTTAAGCGGTGCAAAGCCCAAGTTGTGAAAGTGCAGTACCACCAACATCCGAATGGCACCATCGGTCAGGGTAAAGGCCCAATAGGCCAGCGTGATGATCAGGTAGACCTTCAAGCCCATGCTCTGTTTATCGGTGCTGGCCATGGTTTTTCTCCAGATCAACGCTGTGCCGGTGTTAAGGTGGCATCAAATAGTTAACGGATAGAGGTGGCGATTTTGTCAGCCAGTTCCATCATGCGACAGGCGTAACCCACCTCATTGTCATACCAGAGCAGCATTTTGACCTGTGTGCCATCCGTTACCATGGTGGATGGTCCATCAACGATAGAGGAGCGGGTATCGTTGTTGTAGTCGATGGAGACCAGTGGCAGATCCTCATAGCCCAATATGCCTTTTAATGGGCCGTCCGCCGCTTCTTTCATGAAGCCGTTTACCTCTTCAACCGTGGTTGGGCGTTCCACTTCGAAAACCATATCGGTCAATGAAGCGTTGAGCAGTGGGACACGCACGGCAAGGCCGTTCATTTTGCCCGCCAATTCCGGGAATATCTGAATAATCGCAGTGGCAGAACCGCTGGTGGTTGGGATCAGCGACATGGAACAGGCACGGGCGCGGCGTAGGTCCTTATGACCTTTGTCGATGATGGTTTGCGTGTTGGTGATATCGTGAATGGTGGTCATGCAGACATGGCGAATCCCCAGTTTTTCCAACATCACTTTTACGACCGGTGCCATGCAGTTGGTGGTGCATGATGCCGCTGTTATGACATCGTGACGCGCGGCATCGTAAATATCATCATTGATGCCATAGACGATGTTGGCTGCGTCAGGATCTTTTACCGGTGCGGACACCAGCACTTTTTTAACACCTTGGTCAAAATAGGGTTTGAGTGCGTCCATGGTTTTGAATTTGCCGGAGCATTCGATCACCATATCGATGCCCATGCCTTGCCAATCTACTTCTGCGGGTGTTTTGGCGCTGGAGTAGCTCATGGAGTGGCCATCAATAATGATGTTGTTGCCATCCGATGAGACATCATGATCCCATTTGCCATGAACCGAGTCATATTTAAGCAGGTGCGCCGAGCAGACTGCATCACCGGCGATTTCGTTAATATGGACAAATTCCAATGTGTCAAATTGACCCCAAGCGGCCCGGAGTCCTAAACGGCCCATACGGCCAAATCCATTGATGCCTACACGAATGGTCATAGTATTCCTCTTTCTGTAGAATTGAGCGTGCTTCCATCAGCTACAGCAGCGCGTTGGTCGATCCGGCATTGAAGTAAGTCGCTGTTGATCTCTGGTAAATGGCTCTAAACTGCGTGCACCTTGAGCGGCATTTTGCATAATTTGAGTTGCCCATGTCGCCAATTCGGGATGCAAACTATAGTAGATCCATTGCCCAGACCGGCGATCCTGCACAACACCATTGTTGCGTAGTGTGGCCAAGTGGCGTGAGATCTTGGGTTGCGTGATATCCAGAGCGTGGCACAATTCGCACACGCAGAGCTCCTGCTCGTGGATTAATAGAATCAGACAACGCAGGCGTGTTTCATCCGCCAGTGCTTTGAAAAGTGTTGTTGGTTCAATCATGGCCTCATCCATATCTGTTTTGATGAATATATGGAATCCCATACATATAGTCAATCCCTCACTTGCTGTTGGTATCTGAAATTTTTATCAATCAATAAAATGTATTACCAATCCGCATAATAATGTCATATATTTAAATTAATTAAGAAGGTTAGGTTGACAATTATGGCATGATGAGCCGAAAGTGACAGTTTTAGGGCAAGGTTGAATAGGCAGACTCTGTCTAGCATGAAAATTTCAAGAGTCCCTTCAATTATGGTTCAGCGATATGATTTGTCAGTAAATTTTTCGATTATGTGTCGTGCTTGTTTAGATGCGACCAAAGGAGGGAAAATTTACTGATGAATCAAATGGTAAGCGAGAGCAGCAGGAATTTGTGAAATGTTCGGGCTTACTCTGTCGCAATACAGAAAAATGCATTCTATTAAATAATTTTTTGGGGGGATATGACGACTACAGAGGAACCGTTATGGTTGAACGCTTAAGTGGGGATTTGCTTACCAGCCACCATCAGGAGTTCTATGATATTGCGTTGTTAGGGACTTGGGATTGGAATATCTCGAAGAATCAGCTCTTCTGGTCAGACAAAGTGTTTTCCATATTCGGTACTTCTCAACAACAGTTTAAAGAGAGGTATGAGTCGTTTCTGGACTTTGTTCATCCAGACGATCGAGCCGATGTGAAAGCGGCGGTGACGGAGAGTATAGAGTTCAGATCTTTTTATCAGATTGTTCATCGAATTGTGCGCCCAGATGGGCAAGAGAGGATGATTCTGCAACGTGCCCAGCATTTTGATCAACAAGATGGGCATCATATGAAGGGCACGGTGTTGGATATTACCAACGTCACCCAAGCGGATAAAGAGGGACGAAAACAGGCGCAGCGGTCGCACGCGATTAATAGAATTACCAAATTGCTGATGGATAATAAGCCGCTTGGTAAATTGATGGAAAAAGCGCTCCAGATCATTTTTGAGCTGGACTGGTTGGATATTCATCATCGTGGCATGGTGTTTTTGGCCAATCCCGACACGCGCCGATTGCAAGTTATTGCTCAGCATGGTCTTGATGGCACGGCAGTTTTAACCAATTGTGATAACATTGCTTATGGGTATTGTCTGTGCGGACGGCTGGCCGCGTCCGACAAAGATGAATGGCTGGCTTCCTGCCTGGATCATGACCATGATTTCGTCTTTGATGGCATGGAGGATCACGGTCATCTGATTTTTAAAATCAAGAAAGATCAAACGCTTGTTGGCATTCTAAACCTCTATAACACCGCCCATCAGAAAGCCAGCCCAGAGGATGTCTCTTTCCTTCGAACCGTTGCCAACACCCTGTCAGGTATCATTGAGATCAAGACGCTTGAGTCCATGCTCAAAGAGCGCGCCGACCACTACAAGAGAAAGTCGGTCTATGATGCGTTGACGGGGCTGCCTAATCGTGCCTTTTTCGAAGAGCGAATTAAAGAGATTGAAAATGATTCCCGGCGTTATGATAAAAAGTTTTCCATTCTTTACATTGACCTGAATGATTTTAAAAAGGTCAATGATGAGATTGGTCACGATGCGGGTGATCATATTTTGGTGGAGTTTTCCCGTATTCTCAATGAAGTAGCCCGGGACAGTGACAGCTGTTGCCGTCTAGGTGGAGATGAGTTTGTGGCGTTATTGCCGGAAACCAATCGGGATATGGCCGAGGTGCTGGCCAATCGTGTGGTGGATGGCACAGATGTTGATCTTGATTTCAACGGTCATAAATTGAAAATCAAGTTAAGCATTGGCATTGCCACTTACCCGGATCACGGTGAAGATGGCAAACATATCCTCAAAGCCGCTGATGAAATGATGTATAAGGCAAAGAAAAAGGTCAAAAAGAAGAAAAAACGGGCGCTTGTCGTTTCATTGTAGGGTGTTCATGTAATGAATCAATAAGCGTCTGGCGCTGACGTTTATAGCGGTTTCGTCTAAAATTTGAACGGTCAGCCGTTTCGGCCCTGGTGCTGTTTTTGTTCTGATGATCTGCTTTGCCTATCAAAAGCGGCGTAAAAATATCACCAGGGGCTCCACTCAGGTTGGGATTTGTTGTGTGAATTTGAATCGAAATTACAGTATTACATTCTGTATGTAATACGCTCTTCATGTTCTTGTTGTTTTATAAAAAGTGATCGTATTAAGCAATTAATAATTCTAAATACGGCCCTTTCTATAATAATTAATTATAGATAATCATCCTCTCTGTAACTCAATAAATAAAAAATCAAGGTCAACAGGAATGTTGGATTACTATGAGATGATACCGAGTCGATTATGCTTGCTGGTGCCATGCGGATTGTACAGAATAGAAAAATTGAGAATAATCTATGAATAGCACAATTCATAAACCAGCCTCTTTTGAGTGGGAGGGTGTTGGTTCAGGGGGGTATGGTTGGGATGGAATCCATCCTGTTTGTTGAAGATTCGAAAAGTTTTGCCTCTTTGATGACACAGAGAATTCAGCAAAAGCTGGATTTGAATGTGCTGTGGGCAAAGAGCCATGCGGAGGCTGTGGCGCTTATTGAGTCGGCGCAGCATCCGTTTTTGGTGGGGATACTGGATTTGGTTCTGCCGGATGCGGCGGATGGTGAAATCGTCACTACCTGTCTTGCCAAAGGGATACGCTCTGCTGTTTTGAGCGGAAAGTATAGTAAGGATGTGCAAGCCAGTATGCTCGAAAAGGGCATATTGGACTATTTCATTAAAGATAATATCGGCGTTATTGATTCGGTCATCCACTTTATCAGCAGATTGCGCCGCAATGGGCGTTTTAAAGTTCTGGTGGTGGATGATTCGCGTGCGGCACGGCGGATGGTTGGCCAGCATCTTGAGCGGCACGGTTTTGGTCTTGTTGAAGCCAGTGATGGTGCCCAAGCGCTGAAAATTATTCAACAACAACAGATCCACCTGGTCATTACTGATTTCCAGATGCCGGGCATGGATGGTCTGGAACTGACGCACAAAATACGCGCTCACTTTTCCCGTGATGATATGGCGGTGATTGGTCTGTCCAGCGTTGGGGATCGTGATTTGGCGGTACGTTTTATTAAAAGCGGTGCCAACTACTATCTGCCTAAGCCTTTCCGTAAAGAAGAGCTCTCCTGTCTGGTTTCGCAAACCATCGAAAATCTCGAGCGCCATCAAGATATGAAAAGTCTGCTGACCCGTCAGCAGGCGATTTTGGATAATGCTCTGGATGCCATTGTGGTGGCTGATGATCATGGACGTATGATGGATTTCAATCCAGCGGCGGAAACGCTGTTTGGCAAGACCAAAGAGGATGTGCTTGGTCATCGTTTCAATACCGTCGTGCCAACCAACAACTGTGATATCAATCGTAAAGGGCTTGATGGGTGTCTCAAAAATCTTAAACAGAGTGGAGAGCTTCAAAAACGGTTGGAGGTAAGAGGCCGCCATAGCAGTGGTAAGCCTATAGATCTGGAAGTGTCGCTCACCACAATCCATCATCGTCAGAATCGCCAGTTCACCGCTTTTCTACAAGACATAACCCAGCGAAAGCAGTTGTTGAAATCGCTGGAAGAGACGTTGTCAGTGGCCGAGGAGTCCAGCAAGGCCAAGAGTGAATTTATCGCCAATACCAGCCATGAAATACGCACACCCATGAACGCCATTATGGGTTTTACTGAGCTGGCCCTGAAGATGGATATCACCGCCCGCATGCGCGACTATCTGCGTAAGGTGAAAAATTCTTCGCATACTTTGATGGGATTGCTGGACGATGTGTTGGACTTCTCCAAAATTGAGGCGGGTCGGTTAGAGCTTGATCCGGTTTCATTTCGAATCCACGATGTGTTTGATCGTTTGGCGGATCTGTTCAGCATCCAATCGGAACAGAAGGGTGTTGATCTGGTTTATCGTATACCACCAGAGTTCGATACCATGTTGATTGGTGATGATCAGCGTTTGGAGCAGGTGTTGATCAACCTGATCCGTAACGCCATCAAGTTTACTGACACCGGTTCCATTGAGGTCAGTGCTACACCGAAAGTCAAAGACGCGCAAACGATCGAGATTGTTTTTGCGGTAAAGGATTCCGGTATTGGTATCGAACAGGATCGACTGCCCAGTCTATTTGATCCTTTCATTCAGGCGGATGGTTCCACCACACGAAAATATGGTGGAACAGGTCTTGGTTTGACCATATGTAAGCGCCTTGTCGGGTTGATGAAAGGGGATATTTGGGCCGCCAGTACGCCTGGAGATGGCAGTACTTTTTCATTTTCGATATCGTTTGCCAGTCGGTCTGAGCAGCGTGAAATCGCGCCCTGTTGGTTGCCTGATGCGTTGCTCAATATGGCGGTGACGGTGATTGATTCGCGTCCGTTGAGTCGGTTATTGACAGCAGAGATTTTATCCGCTCTCTCACTGGACGTGACATCTCTGGCAGCTGATGAACAGGCGTTGGCACATCTTAACGCAATTGCAATAGGCGCGCAGGCATGTGATCTGTTGCTGGTTGATCTGGATCAGCCGATTATGAGCGATTTTGAAACCGCTTTGGTAGCGGGTGATGCGTTTCCTGATCCTGCGTTTTGTCCAAAAATCGTTTTGCTCACCAGTTTTGATACGGAACAGGATATTATCGAACAGATGGTGGATGCGTGTCTCAGTCGTCCACCAACCCGATCCCGACTGCGCGATGTGGTTCTGGAATCGTTTGGTGAAGATTCTGGACAGCGGAGCCATGACAACCGTGTGTTGGCGGATGAAGAAGACACGACTGAGAAGATCGGTGGAGCCCGTGTTCTATTGGTGGATGATAACGCCATCAACCGTGAAATTGGTCGTGAACTGTTGGAGCGGGCTGGTCTGGAAGTGGAGGAGGCGGCCAACGGGCAGGAAGCGGTACAGAAAGTGGCTTTGTCTGAATTCCAAGCGGTGTTGATGGATATTCAAATGCCCGTCATGGATGGTTTTGAAGCAGCACGACAGATTCGAAAAGTGCCGCGCTTTGTTGATCTTCCCATCATTGCCATGACTGCTCACGCTCTGAAAGAGGACCGTAAACGCTGTCTGGATGTTGGTATGACCGAACATTTGGCCAAGCCGTTGCGACCAAAAAGATTATATGGTCTGCTTTCACGCTGTATTCAGCTGAATAGTGTAAAAAATGACCTGACCCAAGATACAGCCGCGCCTATGGTGATGGCAGAAATAGAGGGATTGGATCAGGTGGCTGGTCTGGCTCAGGTGCGTGGTAATCACACGCTTTATCGCCGTCTTTTGCTGCGCTTTGGTCAAGAAAATATTGATACCATGGCAACACTGCAAAACGCATTGAATCAAGGCGATATCGAACAGGCCGGTGGTTTGCTCCATGCGATCAAGGGTGTCGCTTCCGGCATCGGTGCTGTTGTGTTGCAACAGCATGCGGAGGCACTTGAAGAGATACTGCGTAGTGACCATCCTCAAGAACGTGAACGCCTCAATTCAACACTGTCAGCGTTTGAGACCGCTTTAACCGTTTTGTTGAACGCTCTGAAATCTCTTGAGACCACACAGAGTGAGGCGGATAACGTTGTCGAAGAGCGTCGAGAGCCCATCCAGGTGGACAAGCAACAGGTGGCACCATTACTCCAAGCGTTAGTCACCTTGTTGGAAGAGAATAGTGTTGAAACCGATTCGACAATGGATAAACTATCTGCATTGTTGCAAGATAGAGCTGCACAACGCTTGGTGGCACGTCTGCAAGACCGGATCGAACAATATGATTTTGATCAGGCAATTGCCATCTTGAAACGCATGGCCGAAAGTATGGATATTGATATCAATGAATAAGTCCAGTGTGGAAGCATCCAGTCAACCGGCACGGATTCTGATTGTCGATGATCAGAAAACCAATATTGATATTCTCAAGGATATTCTGTCTGACTATGACCGAAGAATTGCGCTCAACGGTGAGCAGGTGCTCAAAGTGGTGGAATCAGACAATCCTCCGGATTTGGTGTTGCTGGATATCATGATGCCGGGCATGGATGGATATGAAGTGTGTCGGCGCATGAAATCAGATCCGGCAACACGCGATATCCCGGTTATTTTTGTTACCGCAAAGACACGGGTTGAGGATGAAATCCGGGGCTTTGAATTGGGTGCTGTTGACTATATTACCAAGCCGGTTAGTGAGCCCATTGTTCAGGCGCGGGTGAGCAATCACCTCTCTTTGCTCAATATTCGCAGAGCATTGGAGAGTCGCAATAGAGATCTTCTGGATCGCGAGCGTTATATCCGTTCGTTGATTGATCAATCCATGGATATCATTATCTCAATGGATGCAAAATTTAAAATTGTTGAATTCAATGCAGCCGCGCAAAAGGCGTTTGGACGCAAAGCGGAAGATGTGTATGGTCAATCACCGGCATCACTATTTATTGATCCGAATAAAGCGGATCAGATAGATGTGCTGGTGGAATCACGGGGCAGTTTTTCCGGTGAAGTGGCCTGTCGTGCTGCGGATGGTAAAGCCTTTCCGGTTTTGTGGACCATGGGTGTCCTTAAAGATGATAACGATGTCCGAAGTGGTGTAATCTGTCTTGGTCGGGACATCGGCATGGAGAAAAAACTCCGTGATATGATGCAGCGCAAACGCGAACAAGATGTCGCCCGTCATGCGTTGGGTGGTGTGCGTTCGGCGGTGATGCGAGAAGTCGAATCATTGACGACTCTGCGAACTCAACTGGAGTCCTCTGTTTCCGATGATGTTCTGGAGCGCTTTGATCAGACGCTATCCCAGCTTACTGCGTCGGTGGCGCAGAAGTAGACGCTGTGACCCTTTCTCAATGGAGTAATGATCATGTCAGATCAACCGTTCACTGTTCTCTCCATAGCAGAAGCAAACAGTCTGACTGATTCCGATTTTGATGCCAACTACTGGTTTCTCATTGTCGAAAATATGAATTATCAGGAGATCAGTCTCAATTCGGATAGAACGCAGATCTCACACCCGGATTTCATTCCGTTCAGAGAGTTGGCCCTTGAGGTGATCAGTGATCTTAAGCGGAGAAAAAATGATATCAAGGCGTGCAGAGTGTGTGCAGGCTACTTTGATATCAATAAAGAGGATGGCATTTTTGGCGATGCGGAAAATTTAAAGAATTTTATCTGCCAAACCTGTTCAAATACCATCAGTGCAAGAGCGTTCTATGAAAAACATATGGTGATGTGAAGGGGGTTGCATGATTATTCGCATTGCTATCTTTCTGTTTATTCTCTTTCTGATCGTCTCCTATATTTTACATAGACGCGGCATCAAGGTCGGCCTGTCACCGACAGGAAAGTCGGTACTCTTTAACGTCTTGGTGCAGGCGGTGCGACTGTTACTGCGTCGAATAGGTCTGTAGAAATGATCGGGACAGACGGCAAATAATAAGGAATAAATAATGGCTGAACGCCTTCATGCCACCAATCGTCACGGCCACTATGTTAAGACCGATGCACGGCCAAAACTATTTGAAGAGATTAGAAAATATTCGCGAAAACACGGTGATGCCCACCTGGCTCTGCCCGTGATCAATGTCATCCTCATGCACAGTAATGGAGAGATCCGATTGGTCAAACGAGGCGACCGACCTGAGAACCCCTTCATGTGGGATAAATCGGTCGGTGGTCATGTTGTCACGGAGGATCGCTCTTTGTCACGTGCGGCCTTTGATGAGAATGCGCGTAAGGAGATGATGGAGGAGGTTGGTGTCGGGCATGTCACCATAGCTGATGATGATCTGCACTACCACACTCTGCTAAAATCCGACAGTCATCAACCCGGGCAACGCGCTTTGATCCGCATGATTGATCATGATCCCTGGCACGGCTCTCTGGTTCGGGTACGCAATGGCGAACCTTGGCTCAAGCGGTCCAATGTTGTGGTGTACGCGGGTGTGTTTGATGGTCCGTTTCAGTTTTTGGACGGTGAGGCCGTGGATCATCGGGCTATGACATTGCGCGCTTTGAAGGATGATGTTGAAGAGAATCCCTGGCGTTATGCCGATGGTGTTCGGATTCTGATGCAGCGCTATTTTTACCTTCTTAAAACGCATTGATAGGTTAAGGGTCGCGGAAAAAATAAATTATCCCTCTCGCGCAAGATTATAGAGTTACGCAGTTGAATATTGAAAAAAATTTGAATAAATAGTACATTGAAAAGGCTCTACACTCTCAAAAAACAGCCTTAACCAAATGGAAGTGTACTCATGATTCGTCACACCATGCTTGGTTCTATTCTCGGCGCTTTCCTTTTTTGCCTCTTTTCTTTCAATGCCAATGCAGGGCTGCCTGGTGCGATGGCCATGAGTCATGGTGTGGGCGGTGCGGGTGCCGTGGCGTTGCTTGATCCTTTTGATCCGGCCAGTTCAGAAGGGCGTGTTCGGGTGAGTGGGGACGATAATCACCAGCATGACGGTGATACACGGCCTGCTTGGTGTGATGTTGATGGTGATGGGGCGGATGAGTTGGTGGTTGGGCTTGGGCCGGGCAGTGGTGGTTGGATTGAGATTCTTGATGATGAGAGTCACAGTCATGCGCATCTGCGCTGGTTGCGGATTCCCTGGAAAAAATATAACGATGCCAACGGCGAAACCATGCCCGCCTGTGGTGATCTGGATGACGATGGTCTGGATGAGTTGGTGATCGGTTTGGGTGATGGTAGTCGGGGTTGGTTTCTGTTGCTGGATGATGCCCTGCATGGGTATAAAAAAATCGCAGGTACGAGCCACACAAATGGTTGGAAACGGTATTCCGGTAAAAAATATAACCGTTCCGGCGGTGGTGTGAGACCAGCGGTAGGTAATTTGGATCAGGACAGTGCTGACGAAATCGTCATTGCCTCGGGTCCAGGCGGTAAAGGTTGGGTAGAGGTGTTTGATGACGCTCAGGCATCTTTTGCACATCTGGATTGGAAGCGTCCTGGTCATTTAAAATATCAGAGAAATGATGAGGGTATTTGGCCAGCTATCTGTGATCTGGATGGTGACGGCGCTTCTGAGTTGCTGTTGGGCATGGGGCAGGGTGGTGGTGGCTGGTTGAGGGTGTTTGATAGTGCTGATGCTCTTCATACCAAAAGTGCTACTGGATTGAGACGGGGTTGGTTGCGGTTGGGATGGCGTGGTTATAACCAACGTTCTGGGGCTGTCATGCCTGCGTGCGCCAATATGGATGATGATCCATCGGATGAGTTGGTACTGAGTCTCAGCGCTCGTGATGGTGCGGGTTGGTATGAAGTGCGGGACGATCTGACAACCGGTATGGAACACAAAGCCTGGAATCGAATCACGCTGCCTGTAACAACAGCGACTGACACCCAACAAAAGCCTGGCATGATTCATCTTGCCATGAGACCTCAAGGACAGAGTGGGCCGGGCTTTGCTCTGGCTCAGGTGGCCAGTGGTGAGGCGCTCAAGGATTTCCTGACTCAAGGGCTGTTGGATAGTGCCACGCCCCAAATGTATGATCGTTTATATATGGCTACTGCCATGGAGGCGGATGCCAGCAGTGATGCCGGTAGTGGTGCCACTGTTTCCAGTACCAATCTCCAAGAGGTTGGCGTGGATGAGGCGGATCGGATCAAAAGCGATGGTCACTATCTTTATCTCATCTCAGACCAATCAATAACCGATAACAGTGTAGAATCGGATGTTGCCGTGAGCAGTTTTGTGGCACCTTTCCATTATACGAAAAAACATCTGCGGGTATTGCGTGTGCGTGATGATCCTGCATCCGTTACTGAGGTGGATGAAATTGCCTTTGAATCGGACGAGCAGGTTGATGGACTCTATCTGGCCAACAACCGTCCCGAAGATGCGGCAGATATGCTTGTTACCGTAGGCGGTCGCAACAGTAACATGTGGGCAATGTGGTTGAGTCCTTGGTATTGGCGCTCCGGTGATACTGAAATCGGTTTTTATGATGTCTCTGACCCAACGGCTATCGAACGCAACACCCATATCAAGATCAATGGTCAGTTGATTTCCAGTCGGCGCATCGGTGAGAAACTCTACCTGGTCACCCGCTATACACCGTCACCACGCGATTTCAACTACTATCCGGTCACGGATTCCGAAAAACAGGATAATCAGACTCTTACAGAACAGATAACGGTTTCTGATTTGTTGCCTGATATCTCAATCAACGGTATTGATCACGGTGATCTGGTGGAGCCGGAAAACTGCTTTGTGCCCTCTTTTTCAGAAAAACGGGCCATAACGCCTGATCTGATCACACTGGTGACCATTGACCTGGCACAGCCTGATCAGTGGTTGGCGCACTGTGTTGTTGGGCCTACCGAGACGATCTATGTTTCTACCGAGAGTCTCTATCTGGCCACAACCCGTGTGAATTACGCAGCACCGCGAATCCGACCAATAGGGCGGTTTGATGCCCTGATGGAACCTGTTGAAATGGTGGAAACGACAGCCATACATAAATTTTCACTCACGGAAGAGGGGCCGCTCTATCGGGGTTCTGGTACTGTTCGAGGTACTCTGGGCTGGGAGCAGGATAAAAAACCGTTTCGCATGAGTGAGTATGACAACACCCTGCGTATTGCAACTTCTTTGGGACAGACTTGGAACGACACCGCAACCACGCGCTTGACCTTGTTGCAGGAAAAAACGAGTGATCTGTCCACTGTTCTGCCAAGCTTGGAAGAGACCGCTCATGTTGATGGTATTGGCGCGTTGGGTGAACGTTTGTACTCGGTACGCTATGTCGGCTCACGGGCTTATCTGGTGACCTTTAAGGTGACCGATCCTCTATATGTGTTTGATCTGGCCGATCCGTTCAACCCGGTTCAACGTGGTGCGCTGCATATTGAAGGGTATTCCGACTATCTGCATCCCATTGGTGAAACCCTGTTGTTGGGTATAGGAAAAACAGCTGTGGCGGATACAGACGCGTCAGATATGGGTGGGCGTGGCGCGTGGTATCAGGGACTCAAACTGACTCTGTTTGATGTCGCGGACCCTGATAATCCATCAGAACTTGAATCCCATGTGATTGGTCAACGTGGTACGGATTCCGGCATCCTCAGTGATCATCATGCCATGGCTTGGTTGCCGCCTATGGACGGTAAGCCCGGAAGGTTGGCCATTCCCGTTAAACGCCATGATACCGAGCCAACCCATGCATGGGCCGATCTGGGTCAACCTTGGACTTGGTATGATTGGACTGATACCGGTTTGCACTTGTTCGATATTTACTCTGATGGCGCATCTTCTCTGCAAGAGCGTATTGATCCCATTGGGCAGATCACCATTTCGAGTCGGGACAATGGTGATACTGACGGCGGTTATTGGTACTTTGCACAGGATCGGGCGTTGTTGTTAAATGACAGTGTTCACTATATCCATGGTGGGCAGGTTTGGTCTGGTATCTGGGGAGATAACAAGGAAGGCATCGTTGGTCCTCAGTAAGGGGTGCGCTTCCTTTGTTTAGATAACTGTTTAATATAGCGGTTTTGTCGAAAATTTGAATAAGAATCAATCAGATCATTAATCCTGAATAGTCGATTTCATAGTGTCCTGCACAACCCTCATCCGCATCGAACAGTATGCACGAGTCTACACCTCTTTTGCCTCAATGGTATAAAAAATGCAATTAACATAAGGATGCATTCTGTACTGTTGCAGAATGGCGACTTTGAATTAACAGGCAAGACGACCTCAAGGAGATCCATCAATGAAGCGCAACGCCGCCATCATGGGCTTTGCCTTTGTTCTTACGCTACTCATTCAGATGGTGATGACACCATCTGTTGACGCGGTGGAACCTTATATATCCGCAGGTGTGAACCATACGCTGGGTGTCCATGCCGACGGCACGCTCTGGGTGTGGGGGCGTAATTCAGACGGTCAGTTTGGTAATAATACGACCTCGGACACGCCCATTTCCATTCCCACCCAAGTGCCCAATGTTTCACAGGCAAAGGCCAGTGCAGCGGGGTTGCTCCATAGTCTGTTGTTGAAAGAAGATGGCTCCGTGTGGGTGTGGGGTAATAATGGTATTGGCCAGCTGGGTCTCGGGAGTGATGAAAATATTTATCAACCAACCCGGTTGTGGAGTTTGTCAGATATTGCCGCCATTGATGCGGGTGACTATTTCAGTGCCGCTCTGGATAGCGCGGGCTACGTTTGGTCATGGGGTCATAATCAGTATGGTCAATTAGGTTTGGGAAGTGATGTCAGCAAAAAATTGACACCTTCGAAAATCTCTACATTAAGTGGTGTGCAGGCGATTTCAGTAGGCTCAAACTATATGCTTGCCCTCAAACAGGATGGAACGGTTTGGGGGTGGGGCAGGAATGATCAAGGACAGCTTGGTCAAGATCCGGGTATTTCATCGATTATCAGAGCGCCTGTGCAGATTGCCGGATTGCCCGATACGGTAGTGGCAATCAGTGCTGGTAATAACCACGCCATGGCCATGACATCCAGTGGTGCGTTGTGGGTGTGGGGTGATAACTACAATGGACAGCTTGGTATTGGCAACAATACCGATACATTTATACCGATAACCGTATCAACGCTTTCACAAGTGGTGGCGATTTCGGCAAGTACGGGCTCTTCAGTAGTATTGCGTCAGGATGGCACTCTCTGGAGCTGGGGACAGAACAACTATGGTCAGTTGGGGCTAGGTCATAAGACCAAAACCAATACGCCTGCCCAGATCAGTACGTTGACGGGTATCAGTAAAATCAGTGCCGGTGGTTACCATTTTATCGCGCAGACAAATCAAGGTGAACTGTACTCCTGGGGTGGTAACAATTCCGGTCAGTTGGGTAACACGACCACCACCAATCTCAGTGAGCCTGCACCAGTAGTTAATCCTATTGATACCGAAGAGATTTTTTCGCTTACTACCGCCGTGGTGCCTGGCAGTAGCATCCCGGTGACAACCACAGCCACGCTTTCCGCCGGTCCACACAGTCTGGCGGTTTCCGATGACGGTGATCTGTGGGGGTGGGGGTTTAATGCACAGAGTCAGACGGGTGTAACCGGTATTGATGAGATTGGCAGACCGGAAAAGAGCACCCAATTTCAGAATGTCAGTCAAGTCAGTGTCGGTGGTTTGGATCCGGATGAAGGCTTTTCGGCGATTTTGAAAAGAGATGGCACGGTATGGATTCAGGGTTGGGACGCTTTTGGTTATTTAACCGCCAGTGGTACACAGGATCTGAGTATACCGGTCAAGATTACCGGACTGCCCACTGATCTGATAGAGATTGAAGCGGGTGCCGGACATGTAATGGTTCTGCAATCCAGTGGTGTGGTGTGGAGTTGGGGTTATAACGGTAACGGACAGTTGGGTAACAGTAGCCGGATATCTACCTCAACGCCAGCGGAGGTGAGTGGTCTTTCCAGGGTTGTGGAGATTGCTACAGGCAGTTTGCACAGTGTGGCGTTGACTTCCGATGGTGTGGTGTACAGTTGGGGCGAGAACAGTCGGGGTGAGTTGGGGTTAGGGCATACGGTAATCGCCGACCAACCAACAGCGGTGCCAAGTCTGGGTAACATTACCGCCATTGCAGCGGGTGAGCGCCATACGATGGTGAAGACCGACAGCGCGCGCATTCGCGCATGGGGTGCCAATCACTATGGCCAGTTGGGACTGGGAGATTATATGGACCGGACCGCACCAACCTTGGTGCCGGGTCTGTACGATGTCCATGTCATGGCTGGTGGACGCAACCACTCTGTGGCTTTACTGACCGATGGTACGGGCTATGGTTGGGGTGATAATCGATATGGTCAACTGGGTACGGACAACCAGGATTCCACGTTTTTTCCTGCTCAGATTCCCGGTTTGATCAGCGGTATCATTCTGGATGCCTGGGATCATACCCTGGTACTGCGTAGTGATGGCCATGTACTGGGATGGGGCCGCAATGATGTCAGCCAACTTGGTCTCGGTATTTCCGGGGATCACTATCGTCCCATCGTAATTACAACCACTTCAGGTGGACAGGATCTGGATCTGGTTCAGAATGACACACAGCTTTATTTGATCGAAGATAACGGCGGAAGCGGCGTATTGCCACCACCGGATGGTGCCACCAAGCCGTATGCCTATGCCATTACAGGACAGCCGGAAAAAGGGATTATCTCAGACCTCAATACCAGTACGGGCGCGTTTACTTATACGCCGTTCGCCAATGCCAATGGCGTGGATACCATTACCTACAAAGCCAACACGTCGGATGCTGAAAATCACAGCTATGAAATTATCATAGAGCCTGTTAACGATGTACCGATAATCAGCGGTTCGCCGGTTACGACAATCAAGGCGAGTCGAGACTACAGTTTTCAGCCGGATGTGCTGGATGTGGATGGACAGGGCCTGACATTTACAGTCGAAAACCTGCCAGCTTGGGCATCATTCAATACCAGTACCGGAAAAATTACCGGTACACCTCAGACAGCCGGAACCACTTATGATGTGACCATCACGGTTTCCGATGGTACGGCAACAGCCATTCTTGATCCTTTTTCCATTACAGTGCTCTCACTGTCTGGTCCGGCGGCAGTTATTTCACCAACGCCGGGTGTCTTTGCAGAGCCTGTTACTGTCTCCTTTGACTGTGAATACGCTTCTGCTTTGGGGTGTACGGCTATTCACTACACCACAAATGGTACGTCACCTACCACATCCAGTCCCAAATACAGTGCGCCGTTTGTGCTCTCTCAAACGACCACGTTGCGTTATTTCGCCATTGATGGCGGCGGGTATAGTCAGGGTGTCAAAAGTGCTGTGTTTACAGTGGATGACACTGATCCAGTGGTTTCCATTACCACGCCTGTTGATCAGGAAATACTGTCATCAAGCAGTGCTTTTCCTTTGATTTCCGGTGCGGTGTCTGACGTTGGTGGCGCGATGCCAACTGTTCACGTGCAGATATCCAACGGACAATTTCAACTCAGGCATGACAGTAGTAGCCGCTATCAATGGACACAGGAATCCGCCTGGATTGATGTGGATTCCCTCTCTGGTAGCAATGGTGTTTATGGTTGGTCGCTGAACCTTTCATCCGCCGTGGTGACGGGGGGTGGATCTTTGCCTTCCGATTTCTACACCATTAAAGCGCGTGCGATTGATGCGGCGGGTAACAGTGATAGTGATATGCGACTCTTTGCGTTGGGCAGTCCAGCGCAAGACGATATCGTGGTGGGTGTTGGAGAGGGTGTAGTCAATGGCGTGCTGTTTAACAGCCTTGATCTGCACCGTATGGCGGATGTCACGGTCACTGTTGGGGGTGAGACCATCCAAACCGATACCAGTGGTCGCTTTTCACTGGCCTTGGCAAGTGGTAGCCGAACACTGACCACTGATGTCAGTGGATATCTGGATGTTTCCGATACGTTTACCATGAGTTCCGGTGCAACACTTACCAAGTTGTATGCCCTGGAAAGAGATGATGGTGATATTGGTCCTCCAGGCACAATTGTCATCAAAGATATGGTATTGCCAACCGAGGCACGTGCGTCTAAGGCTCAGATCTTCCAAGCCAATGCCCTGCAAGCAGGCGGTGAAGTGACCGATTATCTTTGGCTCTTTGAAGATGGCAATACCCGCAGTGGTTCACAGGTCATATATACGTTTAAGCAACCCGGTTCGCAGACTGTAACGCTCACAGTGACCGGGTCGGATGGCAATACCCTGCAACAAAGCTTTACCGTGGACGTGGCGGAAGCGCGTTATGCGATTTCTGGCATGGTCAGTGGGTTGAGTACGGGAGATCAGCTGATTATCTCTGCGTTGTCAGAGAGTAAATCCATTGCGCGTACCCTCACCCTGACGGCGGAAAGTGCGTTCGCACCGTTTACTATCGAGAATATGCAACCGGCCAGCGACTACCGTCTTTTTGTCACTGCCGAACGTTATGCAGATGGCTATTGGCAGGGTGTGGTCGATGGCTTACCCACACCTTTGAGAGCGTGGGATCAGGCCACACTGTTGGATCTGTCAGAGCATGATATCAGCGGTATCAATATCCAAGTGGAAGAGGGGATCTCGTTAACGGTCAATCTGACTGGTACACAGCCGGGTGATATGTTCGATGTCATGGCCTATTCGGACCACTCTGGCAGTTTTGTTTGGACTACGGTGACCGCGCTCAACACTTCGGTTAGCGCAATGCTGACTGGTTTGATCTCAGCGGATGACTATCAGGTGATGATCACGCCGCAAAACGGAGATCAGGTTGGTGGATTCTATGCAGGTGACGGGTTGTCTCCAGCGGGTGAGCAACGGGCAGCACAGATTGATCTGACCACGTCCAGAGATGTGCATGTGGCGTTGTCTGATGGTATGTCCATTTCCGGTACCGTTTCGGGTGTCAGTCAAGGACCGGTTGTTGTGGAAGCGTGGTCCTCTCGGTTGAGTCGAGGTGGTCGTGTGATGCTGAATTCCAGCGGTAGCTTTGCCATCAAAGGCCTGCCTCCCGCTTCAGATTACCGGTTGTTTGTCGAAAGCGATTATCAGCCTGGTGGATACTATAGTGCGAGCGGGTTGACGACCTTTATTGATGCGATGCGCTTCAATCTGGAGTCGGAATCACAAAGTGATGTTGATGTTTTCCTGAGTAGTGGGCGTTCAGTGAGCGGCACTGTCAGTAACTTGCCAGACGCTGTTACCGGTCGCGTTAACGCCTGGTCGAACGTGCAGAATCACTTTGTTTCCGTGCCTATTGAAAATGAGGGTGGCTATGTGTTCTCAGGATTGCATAGCGTAGAGGATTATCGTGTCTCCGTTGAGGTGCCAGAACGTGGAGTGGCACCGCAGCTGGTGGATCTCACCGGTGGTAGTCGCAGCAATATCAATTTCAGTTTGCTTGAGGGTGGTCGTCTTGACGGTGTTATTTATGGCCTGACCAGTAATGAACAGGCTCAGATTGAAGCATGGAGCAGCACCAATGATCAGCAGATAACCGATACAATATATGGTTCGGGATATGGTTCGGATGACTTCACTTTGCGCGGTATTCTGCCTGCTGATGATCTCATTTTAGCTGTTGAGACAAAATCCGGGCGCTATTATTTCAGTCAAGCAGGTGTGGTGCGTACACCGGTTACTGCAACACGGCTTTCATTGGATGAGGGAGAGACGCTCAACGGTTTGGATATGAATCTGACAACCAGTCAGAGTCTGACCATTTCCGGGAGTTTGACTGGTATTCCCGATGCCTTGGCTGATCAGGTGGTCACCATCACAGCGATTTCCGACAGTGGCAGTTATGCTCAGACCAAACGCAGTGGCAATGGTGATTTTCAAATAACCGGTGTGCCGTCAGGATCATACTCTCTCTCAGTTTCTGCGCCAGATCTGGTGGATTTGTACTACAGTGGTTCCAGCTGGCAGGTGTCTCATGAAAACGCAGGTCGGGTGACGATTCTTTCCAATATTGCCAACCTGTCCATCGCCATGAGTGCTGGTCGGATAATTGCCGGTGATGTGTGGACCAATAGTGTTGTCACACCGGGTGTAACCGTCCAGGCATGGGATGACACACTGAAAATCGCGGGTAGTGCCGTAACAGCACAGGATGGCTCTTTTGAAATAACCGGTCTGTCCGCCAGTGGGACGTATAACCTGGAAGCCAGAAAGGGGCGTGATGTTGCAGGGTTACAAGGATTGTCACTGGCTTCAGGGGATCAAACCGGCTTGCTGTTGGAGCTGGAGTCTGGCGCGGGTAGCATTGTTGGCACCATTGAGAACGGTGCGGGTGCGTTGGTGTTGATTCATGATAGTGTGGGTGATTTTGTTGATGCGGTGGTGGCGGACTCAAACGGTGCCTTTGCCGTGACAGGATTGAATAGTGCGGCCAGCTATCGTGTGGATGTGGATTCAGACGGTGACTATAGTGTGCTGGAGGTCAGCGAGGCCAATGTGTCGGCGAATGGTGTGCCTCTTTCATTGGGGGTTACGGTTGAGCCTGTTGATGTGACGATTGCAACCAGCCTGGGTGCAATCACTTTGGAACTCTACCCTGATAAATCGCCAATCACTGTAGCCAACTTTTTGGAATATGTAGATAGTGGATATTATAGCTATATGATATTCCACAGAGTTATCCAGGACTTCATGATACAGGGCGGCGGGTTCGAGCTTAAATACTCTGGCGGTGATTTGGTTCCGTTTTATAAAACGCCCAATGCGTCTATTGTGAACGAAGCAGCGACCAATGGGCTGTCAAACCTGCGCGGAACCATTGCCATGGCGCGTCAATCAGGTGCGGATACCGCAACATCACAATTTTTCATCAATCATAAAGATAATCTGTTCTTGGACTATCAACTGGGTGTTACGCCTGGTTATGCGGTTTTTGGTCAGGTAACGGACGGCTTGGATGTGGTAGATACGATTGCTGCGGTTGAGACAACAGGGGAAGACTCAAATGCAGCACCTATGGCCAACTATCCAATTGAGCCGGTTCTGATCTATTCAATCAGCCGGAATTGATTTAGGTGTGGCGATTGTTTTGGATTGACGATACCCTGTTGAATTAGGGCCTTGGAGTGAATGGACTATCGAGGGAAATAATCTATTCATTCCATGGTGCCAAGGGTGAATCATGAACCATAGACCACCAGCCATACAGGAGGCCGCCTGCCTATTGCAATGCTGAGATAGGTGCTGCGGTTTAGATCATGATCTTGTCCACACTTCCCCATTCATGGCTTATTCTCTCCGTGTTGGTCCTGGCGGTGATCATGTTTGCCATGGGGCGCATTTCGGTTGATTTGATTTCATTCGGACTTCTGGCGCTTTTGCTGGCGATTTTTACCCTCTATCCCATGCCGCTTCCAAATTCGCAGGGCGCTTTCTTTAATCCGTTAACGCTTCTCAAGGGGTTTGCGAATTCTGCACTGGCCACGGTGGTGGCATTGCTTATCGTAGGGGAAGGCGTGTCTCGCACGGGTGCTTTGGAACCAGTGGCGCAATGGATCGGACAAATTGCACAGGGTTCTTGGGTTAAAGGGTTGTTTTTGGCTATGGCGCTCTCAGGGCTTTTGAGTGCATTTGTCAATAACACGCCAGTCGTTGTCATTTTTATTCCGATTCTGCTCGCTCTTTCTGAGGAGATGGACGCGCCACCCAAGCGGATGTTGATGCCTATTGCCTTTATCGCCAGTTTGGGAGGGTCATGCACGCTGATTGGCAGTTCCACCAACATCCTTGTGGCAGATTTTGCCAATAGAGCGGGTGTTGAGGGGATCGGCATGTTTACCCTGACACCTGTTGCACTGCTACTCATGGTGATGGGTTTTCTTTATCTTCCGTTTGCGGTAGCAAAACTTCTACCAGATCAATCAGATTCTGATGGTAAGAGCCTCTTTAAGCCCCGTCTGTTTACAGCGGAACTTGAGGTAAGTGAAAATGCTTCTTTGGTTGGTCGTCCTTACGGAGAAACACTGGAAGAGAGTCTGAAAGGGTTAAAGTTGCACCGTCTGATTCGTGATGGGCAGGAGGTGGCATCGGAAAAAAAACGGCAAACCATCTCAGAGACAGGCGATGTCCTCATGATGATGGGCACTTTGAAAAAGCTTAAAGAAGCTGAAAGGAAAGTAGGGCTGTCATTAATTCCAAAAGTGCCTGGACGACGATCCCCAAGTGCGGATGAGAGGGGCATTTGGTCCACAGCAGAGCTTGTTATCACGCCCGATTCCCGTTATATCGGCAGAGCGTTGTCCAATACCCGTTTTCAGCAACTCAACGGGGTTTTTGTGACGGCCATTCATCGGCGTTCTCAAGATTTTTCAGGGCGACTTTTTGAGCAACCGTTGCGCGCGGGTACATTGCTTGTCGTTGAAGGAGAGAAAGAGAATCTCCAGCGCCTGACAAGCAGTAGCAATTACCATCTCTATATGCAGGCGAGCAAAGGGGTTACCAATCCCCGAAAGTCCAAACTTGCATTGACCATTCTTGGGTCAATCATAGCTATTGCGGCTTTTAAGAGTAGCGTCATGCCAATCTTGGCTATTGTTGGTGCATTTTTAACCATTGCTACCGGGTGTATTACCGCGTCTCAGGGATATGGTGCTGTTCCGGCCAAGGTGGTCCTTCTTATCGCGGCTTCTCTTGCGCTGGGCGATGCCATGCAAGCGAGCCAAGCTGATCAGCTACTGGCTCAAGGATTTTTGGGTATCGTCGATCCCACACGTCCTCTTCTGGCTTTGGCGCTGTTTGGATTGTTGGTGACCACGTTCACCAACATCATCTCCAACAATGCCACAGCCATCCTGTTTGCGCCGGTGGGGATCAGTATTGCACATACCATGGATGTGAGCAGTTTGCCGTTTTTGATTGCCGTCATTTTTGGCGCGAACGCCGCATTTTCCACGCCTTTTGGGTATAAGACCAACCTATTGGTTTACAGCTCTGGAGGGTATGATTTTAAAGATTTCATTAAAGTAGGTGTTCCTCTCAATCTGCTTCATTGGGGGGTGGCTACTTTATTGATTCCTCTATTCTGGCCTTTTTAAGAAGTCAAAAACGGATTAAAATTGCGTTCCTGTCCAATGGTAGTGGCTGGGCCATGACCAGGGAAGCAGTTGATGGTATGGGGAAGGGTGAGAAGTCGGTCGCGGATGCTGCTCAGAAGTTGTGAATGATTACCGCCGGGGAGATCGGTGCGGCCGATGGAGCCAGCAAACAGCGTATCGCCTACCGCGAGATTGTCGTTCCAACGCAGACAGACACCGCCGGGTGTGTGGCCGGGTGTGTGAATGACGGTCAGGGTGATGCCCGCTAATTCCAGGGTTTGACCATGGCTGAGATCTTTATCCATGCTGGGTACTTTGTCGAATGAAATACCCCAGGTTGCCGCATGTTGAGGAGCGTTCTGTACCAGGAATTGATCTTCAGGATGAATCCAGAAGGTGCAGCCGGTTTTCTCCTGTAGGGCCGCAACGGCACCGAGGTGATCAAAGTGGCCGTGGGTGTTGACAATATCGGTCAGTTTGAGGGAGAGACGTTCCAGTGTCGCCAGAATCTGATCAGCGTGACCACCTGGATCAATCAACACCGCTTGTCCGGTTTCGGTGTTGCCGATAATTTGGCAATTCACCTGTAGTGGGCCGGTTTCCATGGATTGATGGATGATGGACATGATCTGAAATCCTCGGTAACAATCAAGATGATGGGTTGGCTCGGTGAGCAGAAAAGCCTTCTTGCATCACGACCTTATACCCTTTACGCACCAGTTCATTGCGAAGGCGTTCCATAAACGTCAGGGCCTTGTCCATGGTATCAAACGGTGTTTGTTTCATGGTGCCGCCAGCGCCAAAGCTTCCCCAGTTGCGTACCACCTGCCAATGACCCAAAAGATCCTGTTGAATCTGGATGGAGTAGAACCAGACTGACTGGTTTTCCGGGTTTACACGTTGTAAATAGGCCTTCATGGCACCTTGGTATCGCAGGCCCAGGGCAGAGCCTGAGAGTGGGTTACGGTATGATTACGCCGACAGTTTAACGCAGGCCTAAGGCACTCAACAACGGCCTGTCTGCGGGTGGGAAGTCCATTTGTGCCATTTTTTGCAGGGAAAACCAACCAGCATCACGTACTTTTGGATCACAAGGGTGTGGTGTGCCTGAGAATTTGCCTACTTCGAATACTGGCATCAAGAGGTGAAAACTGGTGTAACCATACGAGACGAAACGCCATGGATTAAGGTCGTCAATCGTTAAGCCAACCTCTTCTTTTATTTCCCGAATCAGTGCTTGTTCCGGTGTCTCTCCAGGTTCAACCTTGCCGCCGGGAAACTCCCAGTGCATTTCCAAATGGGAATGTCGGGCGCGTTGGGTGAGTAGGACCTGTCTTTCACTGTTGCGAATCAGTGCCGCCACCACCAAAATTACGGGCCTTTGTGCTAAAACATTTTCTTCCACCAGGGTTGTTCTCCTGTTTTATCGCTGTTGTCGGGCAAACGACAGCTCTCTTTGGGTTGCCATTCAGGCACCAATTCAGGCTCCACGCGGGAAAAAACCCGCCAAGGCACGATGCCCATGCTCGGTCCACAACCACAACCCGCCCGGCGGGGATGGAATACCTTGATCAACAGGGGATCTTCAATGGTGTTTGCGTAGATCATGGTTGTCCAGATGCCGCGTTCCTCGGTGAGGATCTCTTCTACCATGGTATCCAATTGTTGACGTGCTTCAATACCGTCAACAGGGGTGTTGTTGGACGTGGAATCACCGGGATCGACCACATACCAGCCATTTGTCGCGGTGATCTTTTCTTTGAGTTGGTCCACATCCTGAAGCCGGACCATGCCATCAAATCGACCTGACAAAAGCGCATTAAAGCCCTTTTCATCCATCTATTGTCATCCTTGTTGAGCCAAAAAAAGAGGGGGCAATTAAGCCCCCTCACTTTTATTGATCAATTTTCACTGATCATTTGCTGGCTGAAAATACAGACCGTATTACATGCCAGCCATATTTGAAGGGATGCCGCCTTCGAAAACGACACCTGCTGGGCAGGAATCTGTTGGGCAGAATACATCACCTTGTTCAGTCACTTCTATGATGATATCGCCAATAGTGTCGCTACCCTCAATCATGAATCGCATGTTTGCGTCGAGTTTGAGTGGTATCGGGTTACCATCGCTGCCTTCAGGGCCTTCCATTGAACCAGAATCGATAACGGTGCCATCGGCATCATGGACTTCGTAGTTGCCGACAATATTGCCGTCGCCATCAATGTCCATTTCCCAAACACCTGAATCCACATTGCCGTCATCATTGGGTATGGAGAAAGTGCCTGCAAAGTGATCGCTGCCATCATCTATTTTTGGCATGCCGGTGAATTCAATACCCGCAGGGCAGCCATCAGTAGCACAGCTGACTGTACCGTCTGAAGAGACTTGGAGCGTTACCTCTTGAGTAACGGGTCCAATAGTTACCTCAATAACGAATTGGCCGTTAACATCAATCGCGATGGGCTGATTGTCACCTGAGCCGTCAGGAGGTCCGAGGAGTGTTTTTGGGTCTAACAGTGAGCCGTTTTCGGAGACCGCGTAAGCGCCTGTGACGTTGCCATCAGCATCAACATCAACATGCCAAGATCCCTCAATATCCAATGTCGTGGCAGTAAAGGTGCCTTCGTATTGGTTTGGTTCACCACCGGTTTGATCATCCGGCTTGGGACCGCCATCAAAGGTGGTGTTCAAAGGGCAACCATCATCAGCGCAAATGATTTCCCGGGTGTCGGCATCCATTTTCAGGGTGATGATCTCCAGGGTGCCGTCATCTTCATCACCAATTTGGAATTTGAAATGGCCATCCTGATCAATCATGAGAGGTTCGGGCATATCGCCATTGTCAGGGTCTGGTGGGCCCATGATATCACCGGAGTCGATAACGGTACCGTTCTCCATGGCAGTAAAGGTGCCCATGACGTTACCATCGTCATCTACCTCAATAGACCATTCGCCTTCGATGCCATCCGCAAGCATGAAGGTACCGGTATATTCACCGGTCATGCCGATCATGCCATTGCCAGCCGTGTCAGATGGTCCCATCATGGTCATCAAACGACGACCGGAAGTGTCGTAGTAGCCCACGTCAGGCAGCCCGCCAGGAAGCAGAAGGGAGACTGTGTGCAAGTCGTCCATGTGGTCCATTTTTGATACCCAATAAAAACGAACAACGGCTTCAGTATTTTCTGTTACAGCAGGCATGGGCAGCATCGCAGAGAAGTTGAACAGTTCAGCCTGTTCGCCTTCAAAGGCCCATGGGCCTGGATTAACTTCATTTGGCTCAAGCTTATCGGATGTTGCGATATTGGTGTTGAAGTCAGCCCCGCAGCTGTCATCGGTGATGCCTGTGCAGTCGAAGACCGCGACAACAGAGCGATATCCCTCATGATAGCCGAGGATATCCCATTCGAAATAGGCGTTCTGACCTGCTGGTAGCATGGGTGCCATGCCCAATTCGAACAGAATTGGTGGCATGCGCCGGGCAGCTTGTTCACGGATTGTTTCATTGAGCAGTGGATCATCGCCACCGCCGTTACCGCCACCATCATCAACATCGAAGTAGGCCGTGACGTTTTGATCCATGTTCATGGGTATGGTACAGGAGAGATCCATGTCGCAAACTGCATCACTCCAACCACCAAAGACCGAACCCGCATCAGGCATGGCTGTGAGAACGATGTCATCATCAACCGGGATATCAGCGTCACAATTGGTGCCGCAGTTGATGATGTCGGCATTTGGATGGTTTTCGACTACGCCAGAACCCATGCCATCGATATCGACAGACAGATGCCGTGTGTCCGTTGTACCTGTGCCGGTGTTTGGTTCAACATCACTAAAAATGGCTTTTACACCCAGCGGCACGAGCAGCTCAATTTCACACTGTTCCTCTTCACCAGCACAGACACCTTCCCAACCAACAAAGAACATGTCAGTGTCCGGGGTGGCGGTCAAATGGACCATCTCACCGGCTGGAAAATCAGCTTCACAAACGCCAGGATCGGAGTCGCTATCCATACAGTCAATAGGGCCATCACTGACAACGAATCCTGGACCCTCTACATCAATCATCAGGTGATGTTGGTCCGCCATCATGGCTGGGCCATCGGGGCCGGTTAGGTCGTTTGTCTCTTCCGGTGTGACGGAATCAATAAAAAGGACCGTGGAGTGCAGAGGATCGGTTGTGGACTCTTTGTCGCCCAGTTCCACGAGAACCACCCAGTCAGATTCATCATCCCACTGATCAAGAACACTGCCTTCAATGGTAATGGAACCATCGGTTTCATCGTAGTTGATTACGCCTGACGGATCCGTACCTGACTCATATGTAGCCAAGGCACCATCATCGCCTTCCAGAATGATGCGTACATCATTCATAGGTGGTGCTGTGTCAGCAGCACCACGAATCTGTGCTGTAATTATTGTAGGATCGCCGGGAGCGGCCAGTGAGGTTTGGGGAAGCAGAAGCCCTGTCATCATGACCGGGGCCATAAACATCCCAAACACCCGACCAGTTCGGCTCAAAGGGGAGAGCGTAATCGCTTTCCGTTTTATATTGAACATGGTTGAAGCTCCATCATAAGGGGTAACTAACGGTTACCCTTTTGTATTTCCAGTCGATCGTATCTTTCGATACAGTGATCGGGAGTGACTTATTGGTCCGTATTGTTGGGCACCACTTCGACGCTGATCCGCCGTCCGGCAGTGTCGTAATAGCCAACATTCGGCAGTCCGCCGGGCACCAACAGGGAGATTGCCGTATTGCCTGCGCCTTCATCAATATCGCTGATGCGATAGAAACGGATGACCATCTCAGTGGGAGCGTCTACATCGGGCGCAACAAAATTGAATTCGTAGAGAAATTCCCGTGCTTTTATGCCTGAGTAGTCCCAATCTGTCTCTGTGCCGACTTCATCGGTGTCAGGGTCAGGCATGGGATCGATTTTGCCAGAGCTTTCATGGTGATCACGATAATATTTACCGCACTCACCTGCCGGGGCTTCTTCACAATTAAACGTTACAGCGGCGGACATATAGCTGTCATGGTAGCCAAGTAGGGACCATCTGAGAGTATAGCTTTCGCCTGCGACCAGTTGTCCGGGTAGTTCAAGGGCATTCAGTACGGGTGGAACACGGCGTTCAGCTTCTGCTTTCAGTTCCTCTTCCGAAGGGGGGGGGGGCACCCATATCAGGTTCAAACCGAGCGGTGACGCTGATTGGACCATCAACATGGATTGAGCATGCGTCAGTCGTACAGCCTGCAATACTCCATCCATCAAAAACGGAGCCGTCAGCAGGATCGGCAAACAGTTCAATATCACCGTTCAAATCGACATCAAGGGAACAGATCGTGCCTGTGCCTTCGGTGTCGTTAGAGCATTCAATGCCCGTTGGGTCACTGGTGACCATACCGACTCCTGCACCATCAATCATGATGTCAACGGATTCCGCATGGGCAATGCTGGTGAAGCCCATCAACAATGTCGCTGCCACCATGGACAGGGTAGACCCTCCCCCAGGTCGTCGGGCTGCTTGAGATAGCGTTTTTTTGCCAAACATGTGTCAACTCCTATACCACGATAACCGTACCTGACGGCACGCACACATAATGACACCTTCGAACCCCAGAGGTGTCATTGTTACAATTTTGAAACAAGTAACTACCATGTATACAGTTCTTAGACGATTATTGCTAACAAAAAGCGCATTTGCTTCAGTTACAAATGGTTTCTTATGGCGATATCTGCGGAACGCCTGGCGCTATACAGATCATGTAAGACACGTGTGGCAATCGTAGGCTGGATAAGAGGCGTGTAGAGTGTTTTGGAGTGTGTGCATCGTTTTCTCTTATGGTCCGAGATCACTGAGAGTGCGGGTCTGTTTCTGTTTCCACTGTTCTCGGGTTGGCGCGTTTGTGTGAGGTGAGGATGTAGAGGGCGAAGATGTGGTAGGGGTGTTCGGGACGGTCATGATCTCGGGTGTTGTGTTTGCCGGGATACCTTGGACATCATATTCGCCATTATCACCGGTGATCGTGGCGGCAAGCAAAGTCCCGTTACTGTCCATGATGCGTACAAGTGTGCCGGCACCATAGCCAACCAGCCGTCCTTTAACGTTTTTGGTTTTCGGCTCCATGGGTAACAGTAGGGATGTTTGTGTTGACTCGGAGAGCGCTACCGGTTTGGAACCGGTGATGTTTTCGCCGTCTGCCTGAAGGGTGTAGGTACCGGGTTGGAGTCCTTCAACGGAGAAGCTACCATCCTCTTTGGAGAGTGTAACGCCCACGGCAGCACCGTTGCCATCACGCACGGTGACAACCTGTCCGCTGATGGGGTGGCCTTGATGGGTTAATAATCCGGAAATCAGCGTGTTAACAGTATCGTCTTGAGTGGGTGTCAGAAGCAGGTCATCCGTGTCGCCCTCAAGTGAGAGTTTGGAGGCAATATCCAAAGTACGGGTCCATTGATTTTGACCGGCATAGATCATGGCGGGTTGCTGGTCAAAACGCACCATCAGGGTGTATGCACCGGCAGGAAGCCCCGTTAGACTCAACAGGCCACTGCCTTTGCGGCGTGCTTCATGGAGTTGTCCGCCATCCTGCCAAGCTTGGAGCAGTACTTCGGAAGTTTGGGCAATGTTTTGTACTGTGCTGGATAGTTGGAATACGGGTTCTGTTTCAGCAATAACAGGCTTTTGTTTGGAAGGCGTGTTATCAAGGTCCAAAAAACCGCTGGCCATTGCTATGCCGGAGAGAAGCAGAGCACACACCGCACCTACCACCACTCCACGCAAAAATCCTGGCTGGTTTTTTTGTTGTGCTGCGGTGGCAGGTGTGGTGCTCATGTTGGTTCCTCTTGAGGCTTAGGCCCTGTTGAATGTCAACACGCCCTAGTCCAGCGTTGAGATCATATGGGCTTTGATTGTTTCTTGTTGTGCATCCAGAAGAGCTACCCGTGTGGGACGATCCATGAGATCTGCCAATGCAGCGGGCAGTTCCGGCTCTTTTCCTGTTGCTTTTTTGACCGCTTCACTGAATTTGGCGGGATGGGCTGTGGCCAGACAGACAGCAGTTGGTTCATCGCGTGCTGCGCGGACACCGACCGCAGTGTGCGGATCCAGCACATAGCCGGTTTCGGTGAAGGTGGTGCGAATTTGTTCTAGCGTCTCTTCTTCGCTGACCGCGCAACCGGTGATGAGTTGGTCTACCTCGGCTTTCTTTTCAGCTGACACTTCCAGGGTGCCGGTTTCAGCGAATCCCTGCATTTTTTCACTGAGCAGAGCGCTATCCTCATCCAATAGATAATAGAGATAGCGTTCAAAATTGGACGCAACCTGAATATCCATGGACGGACTCATGGTGGGACGCACCGTACCGGCTTCATAGGTCCCGGTTTTGGCAAACCGTGACAAAATGTCATTGCGATTAGTAGCCAAAATCAGCCGCGAAATAGGTAAGCCCATGCGATAGGCTACATAACCGGCAAAGATGTCACCAAAGTTACCCGTAGGCACTGAAAAGGGAATTTTTACCTTGGAATCGCCTTTGCTGACCTGTCCCCAGGCGTAGAAGTAATAGACTACTTGGGCCAGAATCCGAGCCCAGTTGATGGAGTTTACCGCACCAAGGCTGTATTTGTTTTTGAAATCCAGATCATTGAACAATCCTTTAACAATGGATTGACCATCATCAAAAGTGCCTTTGATGGCGATATTGTGGACATTGTCATCCAGTACCGAAGTCATCTGCCGTTCTTGGATCGGCGAGACCCGTTTGTGTGGATGAAGGATAAAAATATTGATATGGGCTTTGCCGCGTACACCGTAGATGGCCGATGAGCCGGTGTCGCCGGAAGTTGCTCCCAGGATATTCAGCTGTCCGCCATCGCGTTCAAGCAGGTACTCAAACAGATTGCCCAACAGTTGCAGGGCGACATCTTTGAATGCCAGCGTTGGGCCGTGAAAAAGCTCCATGATCTGCACATTGCCGGGTGTGATCACCGGCGTTACTTTTGGGTGATCAAATGCGGCGTAGGAGCGATCAATCAATCCCTTGAGATCCTCAGCGGGAATATCTGGCTCAACAAAGGGACGCATCACCTCAAGAGCCAGTTCTTGGAAAGGCAGTTTAGCCCACGCAGTCAGGTCTTTTGGATCAACGGTGGGGATCTTTTCAGGCAGAAGCAGACCACCATCGGTGGCCAATCCCATCATGACGGCTTGAGAGAAAGTGATGGGTTCCACGCCACCACGGGTGCTGATGTAACGCATAAATAAATTCCTCAGGCGAAGATATCACTCTGCTGGTTCGAGATAACCACTCAGGGTACGCTCTCGATGTGTGGGTAGAGGCCTATTTTTCTACTCAAAGAGTTTGTTTGAATGTTGTCATCCATCTTACCATAAATGATGAAACGGTTCACTTCATAAGGCACTGAAACAGGTGTCTTCCGGGTCGAACAGGGTCAACCCCCAGGCGAACTTTGAATGCACCGAAGCGGTCAAAGGATAGTGTTTGGTCAATAAGTCCGCAAAAGCAACAAGCGATGACCAATCTCCAGAGTGCAGTTCCAACTCAACTTCTGCAAGCATTTTGACCGCATTGTTAGCACGAATTTCACCGTGATCCAATGCCAATTCCACTTGTGTTGACGGTTGAGTGGTCTCTCCCGGAAGTATCAAGAGCCCATGATGGCGGCGGATGTCGGTTACCATTAAGGGAACCAGTGGCGTGACTGGATTGATGCCCGCTGGAATCTGCTTCCGCACCGGACCTTCTGGCAGATCATTCAAACAGGTAATTTCCCGCGAAATCGGCGTTTCCCATTCATCAAGACGCAAAACGCCGCCATCAATGGCACCATTGCCCTTGAATCCTGCGGACCATTGGTTACCTGTCTGGCGCACACGAAAGGCCAAGCGGTTTTTTAATAGGGCATGATCTGGTGTGTCCAGATAGGTGGTTGTGACTTGTTCAGGGATTAATTTTTTGTCGGATAGTCGAGACAGAATCAACGGATCATCGGCCAACTGATCTAAAACAGCCGGATCTGTGGGGGTGAGCTTGATCTCCTGCTCAAGGGCCATGGAAAATTATTCACCTCAATTCAATTTAGTATGAAATGGCCATCTAGCCCGCATATTTCATCAACATGTAGGAGTTACGCAGTTGCCTCTATCGGCAAGACACAAAACGGCTTTGCCAAATAAAGGCGAACAGCTTCTCGAACGATGCCGGTTTTGATATCAATAGGAGTTACGCAGTTGAAAGTCTAGCTGATTGATTTTGCATAGATCATGAAAAACAGAGTAAATATGCAACTCATTGAATTCACTACGATCTCAATTTCAACTGCGTAACTCCTAAAATGTACCCAGCCAGGCGCAGACGGCTTTCCTATTAAGTTTGTGCCATCAATAGCTTGTGCGATTTTACTCTTCCAAGCCATATTTCTTGAGATCTTTCTTGTCCCATCCCAGTCCATCAATAATAGGATCAACATACTTGCGGTACTTCTCCCAACGTGCCACAGAACGATTATAAAGCGGTTGGCGTACCTGAACCGCACTGGCGGTACGCACGCTGCGTTTTTTCTTATGAAACGCCAGACAATCATCACTCCAAGGCAGATCAACATGCTTGAGCATGCGCTTCACTTCTTGCTTGGGATTGGCTACGACATCTTCGTAATTAACATCAAGAATTTCAACAGGTAGCACTTCAGCCCAATGCTCAGTCAATTCTTCGTATTGGCGGTGGTAAAATCCGATGTTGTGCAGGTCGTAGGAGAACTGGTTTCCTTCTGGAAAGAACTGAAAATAGTTGGATAAACAGGTGTCCAGCGGATGACGACCACATCGGATGATCTTACAGTTGGGAAACATGACCGCAATAAGGCCAAGATGCATAAAATTGAACGGCATTTTGTCAGAGATTCGCAGTACCTTCTCCTCCGGTAGTTGCACCACTCTTTCAAGGTATTGACTGCCCATGCTCATCAATGCAGTCATGTCGGCATCGCGGAGATTTTGTGGATATTGATTCTTGCCGCCTAACTTGTCACGCAGGGAAGCGACCATCTGGCGGATATCACGTAATTCACCGGCACCATAGGCATCATCATGGCTGGCGAGTATCTGTTCTACCAAAGAGGTGCCAGAGCGCGGCATGCCAATGATAAATACTGGCAGATCTGACTTCAGACCCCAGTGAGCGCGTTTTTCAAAGTATTCTTTTGTGAATGTTTTCTTGATGTGTTCCACATAATACCGGCTGCGGTTGAAGTCAAACTTCATGGTGCGACCGTGGATATCATTGCCCTGTTTGAAATGTTTGAACGCATCGTCATAGTCACCACGAAAATCCAACGTATGGCCCAAGGCAAAATGCAGGTGCATGGCATCGAGTTCTGGTACTTCCCGATTGGTGATCAGCTTTTTAATCCGGTCAATCTCTCCATCTTCAAACGGATATTGTTTGCAATATAGAGCCAGATGTCGAATGGCTTGGGCATAGGTTGGTTTCAGTTTGACCGCTTTTTGATAGCAGCCCATTGCCTCATCCAGTTGACCAAGACTTTGGTAGGCCACGCCGAGATTGTTGTAGGCATCTGCATGGGTTGGCAATAGCTTGAGGGACTCACGGTATTTATCCATGGCCGTTTCCACATCACCGCGTTGGTATGCGATCAGGCCGAGGTTGTGAATGGCTAGGGCGTAGTCTGGCTGGGTTTTGAGAATGGCGTTGTAGTTGGTTTCTGCAAGATCAAGTTCGCCTTTGATGTGTTGTTGGGCAGCGACTTTAAAGGCATCTTTGATGTTGACTTCCCGCTGTGCAAAACCTGTGTTAGCCATGATAACGACGATTCCTAGTTGATGGGGTGATCCCACTATATAAGTGCCAGATAGAGCGACAATATCACCCTGTCCCAAGCCACTTTAGCATAAGGAAAGTGATGTCGTTCCAACAATGAGGAAGCATGCAAAATGTGGTCCGGTCATTAATTATCTGCCATAACGAGCAGTAGACTCATCACTACATCCGCAATAGTCAACGCCTTATTAAACAATTTAATGCGTTTGAAATCAATGTAGTGATAAAATATGTGCCGGAATGCCCATCATAACAGTTGCCGCCGCAATGCCCACCGGGAAGGTGATGAGGCTGTTATCTCAGGCCCCAAATAACGCCATCATTAAGTTTGGTTATTGACAGTTTTAGGGTGCCATGCTGGCTGTTTGACAGGATCGAATCGCTCAGCGTGCCACCATGGGTCCGATGGGTTTTCCGCCCAGAATATGGGCATGGATATGAAATACTTCCTGTCCGCCATGGGCACGGGTATTGATGATGGTGCGATAGCCTTTTTCAGCCACGCCTGCTGCACGGGCGACATGGGCGAGGCGTTCCATCAGGTGGCCGATATCCGCTCGGTCTGCTTCGGTCAGATCATCCAGGGTGGCAATATGGCGTTTGGGAATCACCAGGATATGGACAGGGGCTTGTGGATTAATATCTTTAAAAGCGAGTACGGTATCATCTTGGTAGACGATGTCGGCGGGAATGGTGCCGTTGATGATTTTGCAGAACAGGCAGTTGTCAGACATGTGTCACCTCACTCTGAACGATGCGTGGATATTTAAAATATCTCTTTAAAAACAGTCGAAAAAGTAAATCCAAACAGCCCGCTACCATCTATAATATGCAAGCCTAATCCAGCCGGTGTGACACGTACAATCTCAAAAGTGAACCGGAAGCTGTTTACCGCCTGATTGAGTGGATTATCTGGCAGGTTAGCCAGTTCCGGCAGCGTTGGCAGTGGATTGTATTGGATATTTCGGGCGGCGGCGTGTGTTGTCGTGCGCGCAGGCGTAAGGTCAAAGGTGCCGGTTTCGCCCAACAGGTCATCCAAAGGCGTGTCCTCGTTAACGGACAGCATTAAACCAGTGAGACTGATATCCTGAGTAGTGCCGGTAACGATCTGACCATTGTTGAAATGCAGGGTCAAATAGTGGCAGTGATGATGGCGCATGTTGGATCGATTGCTGGGTGTCACCGGCGCATCATGGCGCAAATGACCGGAGCGTCCCAGGCGACGACCCAACTCGCCCAGGACGCGCTCCAGTGCAATATCCTGTTGAACCAGCATTACCAGTAAATGGTATATGAGGTCAGCAGATTCATGAACAATCTCGTTGGATTGGCCGGATCGGGCCGCCTCAATAGTCTCTTCAGACTCTTCGGCAACTTTATCCAATATGGCATTCAGGCCCTTGTTGAGCAGGGTTGCCGTATAGGATGACTTAGGATCAGCCTGGCGACGTTCTTGAAGCAAAGCAAATAACTTTGTCAGAACCTCGGGTCCATTTCTCTGAGTCATTTATAAATCTCTTTGGGATCCTTGATGGGCGCATGGATCTCTTTCCATTCGCCTTCAGCCGCTTCCAGGAAAAAGCAGTTTCCGCGACCAGTATGACAGGCAATTCCGCCCACTTGATCCACCAAGAGCAGGATCGTATCGCAATCGCAATCGGTTCTGAGTGATTTAACTTGTTGGGTATGGCCGGAGGATTCGCCTTTTTTCCAAAATTTCTGCCGAGAGCGCGACCAGTAGCAGGCAACGCCTGATTTCAGGGTTTCTGCCAATGAATCCCGATTCATCCAGGCCATCATGAGAATGTCGCCTGTATCATGTTGTTGGGCAATCGCGGGAATCAGACCATCTTGATTGAATTTAAGACGGTCGAGGTCGGGGAGGTTCTCCATATTGTCTGGCTCCGAAACGGATGTGAGTGTAAAACTCCAAATTTATACCATATATGGACAGGGCTGAATAACCCCAAATCCGGGTAATTTCATCATTGATTCCCAATTTTATCGAATCAAAAGGGGTGCTGTTCAGAAAAAATTCAGGAAATTGAATCCAATAATAAAATACTATACCCTTGGAAGTTATGCAGTCGAATGAATTTTGTACCCTGACAGACGGCTTTGGAAATAAGTCTGATTTAGAATATGACGTAGTATTGTTTCATGCTATTATATGTATTTTTAGCTTGGTTATAGATTAATATCAATAGGATATGACCGTGAAAGGATCGTTATGTCACAGGCCTGGATGGATGTATTGGAAGGAGCGTATAACCGCACTGAAGATCACAGGGCATTTCTGGCTGATTTTGTCGAACAGGCTCCCGAACAGTTAAATGTTGAGCGGTGTAGTATTTTTCTGCACGATCCTCAGATGCAACGGGTCTCTCTGATCGCGGGCACCGGTCTGGAACAGGATGGATTGGATATCCCAGTCAGTCGTTCCATCGTCGGTGAGGTGGTGGTAACAGGGCAGGTGCGTATCCTGGAGCAGGCCGGAGAGCGGGATGGCGTGCATCGGGATGTGGATGATATGACTGGTTTTCAGACCCATAATATTTTGTGTGTGCCGATCAAGGCATCTGGTCGTGGCGTGGCCGGCGTTGTTCAGCTACTGAATAAACAAGGTGATACTGGCTTTGATGCCAGAGACCAGCAGATGACGGAAGACCTGGCTGAGCGTGTTCAACCCGCTGTCCAAGCGCTTTTTATGGATCAGGCGGACGATGAAGAACAAGAGTCACGTGGTTTCCGTTTTTCCATAAAAGGGCTTTTCTCAAAACGGCGTTGAATGCAGAATTAGTGCGGGACTCAGGGGGGAAGCTGTGATTGATTTTATTAAGAAAGAAGCGTTTAGCTTCGCTTTTCGGTTAGGTAAAGGAGAGTCCTCTCAATCGCCGGGTATGTTGGTCGCGGTCTCTTTTGAAGGGAAAAAGCTGGAAGATCTGCCGGATATGGAGCAGGCTGTCAATCTTGAGCGCTTGTCCCTGCGCGGCTGTCGGCTGAAAAAAATTCCAAAGTGGGTGTGTCAACTCACCAAGCTTAAAGAGCTTGATCTGGGTGGGAACCGTATCGAAGAAATTCCAGAGCAGATCGGTCAGCTTACGGCACTTAAGCGTTTGAATCTCAGTGATAATAAAATCGAAATGCTGCCCGCTACAATTGGTCAGTTAACGCAACTGGTTTCTTTTCGGTGCTTTAAGAACAAGCTGGAATTTCTACCCAAGGAAATTGGCCGGCTTACGCGGCTTGTTGAATTGCATCTCTATGATAATAAGTTGGAATATCTGCCTGCTGAGATTGGCGGTATGACACAGTTATCGCGCTTGATGTTGTTTGATAACGACTTGACAGAACTGCCTAAAGAGATCGGTTTGCTCAGTCATCTCAGTGAGTTGTCGCTGTTTAAGAATGATATCGAAACCTTGCCAGCGGAAATCGGCCAACTCACACAGCTGGTTTCGTTGCGTCTTTATGGAAATAAATTAGAGACATTGCCTGAGCAGATTGGCTCATTGGTCAATTTGGCTGCGCTTCGGGTTCAAAAAAATAATCTCAAGAGTGTGCCGGCCGCATTGGGCCAGTTGGTTCATTTGACGGAACTGCGTTTGGACGATAATAAACTGTCTGAAGTACCAGTAGAGCTCGCAGATTTGAGTCATTTAACCGAGTTGCGACTGGATCGTAACCCAATGACTCACTTACCGGAAAAATTCGCAACACTTGCCAAAACACTTCAGAAATTGGATCTTGATTGGAATAGCGTTGAAAATCTGCCTGACGCACTGAAACAGTATAAAATTTCGGAGTAGGCGTTATGCAATTGTCGATTGTAACAGGTGTCAAAGCGTGTACCCGTCACTCAACTGCGTAATACCTTAAATAATTCGGAGAAGTGATCGTCGTGATGGCTACAGTCACACCCTGGAAGCAAGTGATACGCGCTGTACTCTGTCTGGGTATCCTGTTTGGTGTAACGCGGTCGTATGCCGAAGAGGCACTGAAAGAGGGAGGCATCCCAGAGGGAGCGACCATCATCAAGGTGATGGGGCAAGTGCATGTGCGTCCTCTGGATCAGCCGGAGTGGCAAGAGGCGACGGTGGGTATGGTGCTGAAAGCGGGTAGTCGGGTAGAGACCAAGGATGATGGTAAGGCAACGCTGGAATTTTATGATCACTCACTTTTAGCGCTGGGTGAGGCAACGCGCTTGAATCTGGCGGTGGATGCTGCCAAAAATGCTGCGGTAAATGATGATGCGGTAAATGATGCGTCTCAGAGGGCTTTTTCCGCCCATGTGTTTGAAGGCGTTGTGCGGGCGTTTGTTGCTGCTCAAAAGGATAAACAGGCGTTTCAGTTACGCACACCAACGGCGATTATCGGTGTGCGCGGCACTGAATTTTTGGTCAATGCCGTGTTTGGTACCACCACGGTCATTCAGATTGAAGGCGGTGTTCACGTTAATGAAGGTGAACAATCCGGTGAGGGGGTTTTGCTTGGTCCAGGTGAGATGACTGCCAACACCCGAGGACGCATGCCCATGGTGCCGGTGAGTCTGAAAGAGAATCCTGGGCTTGAAGAGATTCGCACCAAACTTCAGACCTTTACCGACAGTGATGTGCCTGCTGATATCAAGGCCCGTGAGGCGTTTCGGGAGATCCTAAGCCGCTGGTATATCAGCTATGCCAGCCTGTTAACCGACCAAAAACGCTATGAAGATGCTGAAACCGCTCTGCTAATTGCCCATAATCTCAGCTATTTGGACAATGTGAAGAGTGAAACCCTCTTACATGTGGCCAATATCCACGCCCGTTTCCGCAATGATCCTAAAAGCGCGTTTCTCTATCTGCAACGCATCATGAGAGACTTCAAAGACACGCCCAAATATGAATCCGCGCTGTTCCAGATGGCTATGGTCATGAATGCCATGAATGAAGAAGAGCGCAGCAAGGCTTTTCTGGTACGCTATGCTACTGAATTTCCAGAAGGTGTTCATATCAGTAGCGTTAAGACCCTGCTTTGGGGACAGAAATAGTGAACCGATTGTTTCAAATCCGTTTCACTCAAAGTATCAGGGGTTACGCAGTTGAATGAATTTTGTACCCGCCATTCTCGCTTCAACCGGCAATTGCGTAACTCCTAAGTCTATTCTCTCTCCGTTCTATTTGCCTATCCCGCTAGCCCGCATATTTCATCAACATGATTCACCTCTCAAAAAGTCCACTGATGAGGGCGAATAGCTGTAATTTCTTGCTCATGTTCAATGAAACAGATGCTTTTTTCTGATTTTGGACATACTTCCCCATTTCCCCCATGATTTTCCGGTGCCGGGGACAGCACCTTCGCCCCTTATCGGCTGGCAAGACGCCGAGCCACCAAAAAGAACAGCTCCTTATTGGGATTGGCGCTGGACAGGAGAAATCGGACTCTTCTTGTATTCCGAAGGATTACAGCTCCGATTTTTATCAGCTTCAGTCTGATAGTGTCACAGCGAGCGTGAGCCAGATTGGTTCCATAAAGGGCCGTGCGACGAATTGTTTCGAGCAAAATATAAGCGATGCTCGAAAAAAATAGACGGAGCTGATTGGGCCACCAATCGTGACAGCTCGTTCTATCCGCAAAGAGGCAGAGTTGTTGTTCTTTTATGCGATTTTCCGCTTCTCCGCGCTGGCAATAGATGTCGTCATAGATAACTGTCGGATCATATTCCAAATTGGTCACCACGAATCGTGGATTTTTGCCTTTAGCCGAATGATGAGCACGAACGATTACACGCCGACTTTGTTTCCAACTACATGATCCATATTCAATTTCATCGATTAATCTGTAGTCACGGCCAGTGGCATTGAAAACTGCTTCAGCAATACGTTCCTGAAAAGCCGACAAGCGTTCCAAGCGCGGATTCTTTGTCAGCCCTATGACATAGTCCACTCTATTTCTTTCACACCATGACAGATATCTGGCTCTACAGAACCCACTGTCTGCACGGAATATAATTCGGACATTGGGCCATTTCTGGCGAAAACGGTTCACCAGCCACCTCAGGATAGCACCAGCATGTTTGGCCCCATCCTGACCACTGGTCCTCAGATAGCTGACCAGTAACTGATCGCCACAAAACACGTATAATGGCAGAAAGCAGTACTCGTCATAATATCCATGAAAAAATCGTCCAACCTGGAGACCGTGAACTGGATCATCTGTCGCATCGAAATCAAGGATCAATTCATCGGGCGGCTTGGTGAAAGAGTCCATGAAATGGTCCACCATGATATTCTGGATTTTCCAGAATATTTCGCTGGTTGCACTATTCTCCAAACGGCATAAGGTGGCACTGCTGGCCAGATCCGTATCTCGATTCACTGACGTTTGAAATGCAGGATCTTTGCGAAGCATTTCGTGATCATTGAGATCCTCGTATCCAGCCGCAATTCCGAAAATCCGTTGGCGCACGAGGTCGATCAATTTGTGGGTTATTCGGGATTGATCTCTTTGATCAGGAAGTGAAGCGGCGACACGTTCGCATAAGCCATGTAAGCGATCAGCCTGTCTTATAAGAAGAAGACCGCCATCACTGGTGATATCATCGCCGGAAAATTCAGCCTGGACTGCTCGCCGTTTACACGCTGGAAAGTTGAGCGTTGGTGGTGTACATTCTGTCATTGGGTAGAGTCTCCTTCTTTCTTTTTTAGTATCCTGATTATACAGGATTTTCAGAGACTCTACCTCTTTTCTAATGAAATATTCGGGCTAGGAGACTGTCGGACTTTCCGGACAGAAAATGTTAAACTCTACATGACGGCAACTACATGACGGCAAAAAACTCTGTAATGGTGGATTCTCATGGGCGACACATTTCGGCAGTATGATCGAGAGACTCTATTTCTCTTGCCTCCCTCTGTAGATGATTGGCTACCTGACGATCATCTTGCTCGTTTTGTCGTTGAGATTATGGAACAACTTGACCTTAGAAGGATTAAGGTTGTCTATGCTGGTCGAGGATCAAAGGCCTATCATCCAGAGATGCTATTGTCTTTGCCGATTCACAAGTGAGATTTCTTCCATGCCTGTGTAAACACGACTTTATCAGATAGATATTCAAG
>JADFWU010000015.1 GCA_015234045.1 Magnetococcales bacterium | reverse complement strand
AAAACCATACTCTTCCGCACCCAGAAGCGCGGCAACAATCACATCCCGTCCCGTGCGGAGTTGACCATCGGTCTGAACCCGAACCCGACCGCGTAGATCGTTGAGAACCAACGTCTGTTGTGTCTCAGCCAGGCCCAGCTCCCACGGTGCGCCAGCATGTTTCACTGAGCTTTGCGGACTGGCACCTGTTCCGCCATCACCACCGGAAATCAAAATCATATCCGCATGGGCTTTGGAGACACCGGCAGCAATGGTGCCAACACCAACAGCCGAAACCAATTTTACTGAAACCCGGGCCGATGGATTGACATTTTTCAGATCAAAAATCAGCTGCGCCAGATCTTCAATGGAGTAGATATCATGATGCGGTGGCGGACTGATCAGAGTCACACCCGGCGTGGTGTTCCGCGTTTTTGCGATAACATCGTTGACCTTGTGACCGGGCAGCTGACCACCTTCACCGGGTTTCGCACCCTGAGCGATTTTGATCTGCATCTCATCGGCATTGGCCAAATAGTGACTGGACACACCAAACCGTCCTGAAGCCACCTGTTTGATGGCACTCCGCGCCTTATCGCCATTGGGATAAGGACGGAAGCGCTTTGGATCTTCGCCACCCTCACCGGTATTGGACATACCGTTGATACGATTCATGGCAATAGCCAATGTCTCATGGGCCTCTTTGGAAATCGATCCATAGGACATGGCACCGGTCACAAACCGCTTCACAATCTCGGAAGCGGGTTCAACATCATCCAGGGATACCGGATTGCGTGACTCTTTCAATTTGAACAGACCACGCAATGTGTTACGCGCTTTGGACTGTTCATTGATCTGAGCACTGAATTTACGGAACGTTTCGAAAGAGTTATCCCGTGTTGCCTGTTGCAACAAGGTGATTGTCTCAGGTGTCCACATATGGCGCTCGGCGTTTTGGCGGAACTTATATTCACCACCCACTTCCAAACTGTCCATATGCAGAACATTGTTACCATATGCCGTGGCATGCCGTCGGAGCGCTTCCTCGGCAATAACCATCAGGTCAGAACCTTCAATACGCGAAACCGTACCGGTGAAATACTTCTCTACCATGGCCTTTTGCAGACCGATGGCCTCGAAGATCTGCGCGCCACAATAGCTTTGCAGTGTGGAAATACCCATTTTGGAAAAGACTTTGAGCAAGCCCTTGTCCACGGCCTTGATGAACTTGGCACGTGTTGAAGCCGCTGTTGCTTCCGGGGCGAGCAACGCCTGATCCAAAAGATCATCCAAACTTTCAAAAACCATGTATGGATTGACAGCATTGGCTCCGTAGCCAACCAACAGCGCAAAGTGTGCCACTTCGCGGGGCTCACCAGATTCTACGATCAAGCTGACACGACTGCGCAAACCGGCACGGATCAAGTGATGATGCACACCACTGACCGCCAGCATTGAGGGTATGGGCGCAAAATAGGGATCAACACCACGATCACTGAGAACAATCAGCGTCACACCATCGTCAACCACAGAGTCAGTGACATCAGTGATCAACTTTTTCAATGCCGTTTCAAGCCCTTCAGGACCATCTTTAACGGAAAAAAGCGTTGGGAATGTCTGCGCTTTCAACCGTTCGGAGTCAAGAGCGCGGATTTTTTCCAGCTCGCCATCAACCAGGATCGGCTGTTCCAGTGCAATTCGCTGGATATGTTCGGGCGTTTCACTCAGCGTGTTTTCAGCCGGTCCGAGCAACATGTTAAGGCTCATGACCAACCGTTCACGAATGGGATCAATCGGCGGATTGGTTACCTGTGCGAACAGCTGTTTGAAGTAGGTAAACAGCAGTGCAGGACGATCTGAAAGCACCGCAGGCGGCACATCATTACCCATGGAACCAATCGGTTCCTGACCGCCCAATCCCATGGGTGCGATAATTTCCGACAGCTCTTCTTCAGTATAACCAAACACCCGCTGACGGGTACGCAATGGTTCGGATTCCGTTTTTCCGGACCCACCTTCCGGCAATGTATCCAGTGTTTTCAGACCATTAGCAATCCAATCACTGTATGACTGACGACCGATGATATCGCGTTTGACTTCCTCATCACCGATGATCCGACCTTGCTCCAGGTCGATAACAAACATCTTACCTGGCTGAAGTCGTCCGTTTTTCTCCACCTCTTCGGGTGGAAAAGTCAGAGTACCCGCTTCTGAAGCCAGTACACAGAGTCCGTTTTTCAGGATCTGATAACGGGCAGGTCGCAGACCATTACGGTCCAGTGTGGCACCAATGGTGCGACCATCAGTAAAGGCGACCGCTGACGGACCATCCCAGGGTTCCATCAAGGCGGCGTGATATTGATAGAATGCTTTGCGCTCACTATCCATATGTTGATGATTTTCCCATGCTTCAGGAATCATCATCATCATCGCATGTGGCAAAGAGCGTCCACTGAGCACCAAAAATTCCAAAGCGCGGTCAAAAGAGGCTGAGTCTGAAATGCCTTCCGGCACGATGGGAAACAGCTTTTTGATGTCTTCGCCAAAATAGTCAGAAGAGAGAGCCGCTTGTCGCGCCTTCATCCAGTTGATATTGCCGCGCAGGGTATTAATCTCCCCGTTGTGGCACATCATCCGAAATGGCTGGGCCAGATCCCATGTTGGAAACGTATTGGTGGAGTAGCGCTGATGAACCATGGAAAATGCTGAATCCATGTCCGTATCAGTCAGATCTTCATAATAGTCGCCCAACTGAGCAGCCAGGAACAGACCTTTGTAAAGGATGGTTCTGGATGAAAAACTGGCGATATGAAACGCCTTCAATTCCTCAGTATCATAACCGATGACCGTATTCTCAATACGGCGACGAATCATAAACAAGCGACGTTCGAACCAATTCTCGTCAGCATCTACCGGGGGATTGCGTTTGGCGACGAACACCTGTTTCATGACCGGTTCGGTGGCTCGAGCGGTATAACCGATACGTGCCTGAGGACTGACCGGCACATCCCGCCATCCGAGCGGAAATTGTCCCTCTTCAGTAATCACCTGTTCCACCACACGGATACACGCCTTTTGCAAAGACTCATCCTTGGGCAGAAACATCATACCAACGCCATACTCGCCCGCAGCTGGCAAAGACACTGTGCAGTCTGCACAAGCCTTTCGCATGAACGTATCAGGCATTTGGAGCAGAATTCCCGCACCATCACCGGTGAGCGGGTCTGCACCCACGGCACCACGATGGGTCAAGTTTTCCAGAACCCGAAGGCCCATGGAAATAATCTCGTGGGATTTCTCTCCATTAATATTTGCGACAAACCCGACACCACAGGCATCGTGTTCGAATTGCGGGTCATATAACCCTTGCTCGTTTGGCAGGCCGTATTGGCTCATATCAACAGCACCCTTCCAGGAAAAACGAATCTACCTTTTGCTTGCAGAATGATAAACAGATCAAACAATCTTTCACCATCAAAACGTGCTAAAAAATTAATCAATATGATTAATAAATAACCACACACTGCTCAATCCATGAGCATTCAGCACACACCCACTGTAGCCATATGGCCCAAAGGCGCACATAGCCAAGGCGTAAGTCATCTAAATAACGCACTTGGCAGTCTGTTTCAGCGGCCTTAGAAAGGCACACACATCAAGAGTTCAGAAAGCGATCTGTAGTGTATGCAACCGTTGTATTTAGGGCGTTTCAACCATCGTATGGCAGTCTGAGTGATGCGGAATCAGGGCAACTCACTGTGGAGTTTTTGATAACGGGTTGTTTATTAACCCAATACGCCCTTATTAAACAGTCCAACTCATTTCAGTACGCAAACTCTAAACCTTCTGAAACTACCAATTTTACACATCCTGTCAAGGGTTTGTATGCTCAACACCCTAAGCCCGTACTCTTTCAGTCCGTATCTCTAAAGCTGCTTATTTTCTAGCCAGATTGTTTCCAAAGACTTTGCAAAAACGGGACCAGCACAAAAACAAGGCAATCAAGACTGCATCGGGAAACGAGTCTAACACTTGCTTCAACCACCATGAGCCGAGTATCTTCAAACTCTTTCCGTTGAGAATGGTTTCTCTTGGATTAAAAGCGTTCACTTTTTGAATATGCCCCAGGCAGAATGAGGTCAGCAAACAATGTGCAACGAAGAGCAACCTGACTCTTTTATCCATATGATGCGTCACTCCACCGCTCACTTGATGGCTGCGGCCATTCTAAAACTATGGCCTGAAGCCCGGTTTGGTGTTGGGCCATCTACAGACAACGGTTTTTTCTACGATATTGAGGTTCCTGGCAACATTAAAGAGGAAGATCTCAACCGAATCGAGCAGAAGATGCGGTCGTTGAAAAAGCACAAGGTTACCTTTGAGCGCTCTGAAATCGGCATTGATGATGCTATCGCCCAAATGGAAGCGCTCAATCAACCCTATAAGGTTGAATTACTCAACCTTTTGAAAGACCAGGGCACAACAGCGATTTCCAAAGAGTTGGAAGATGACAATCTGGCTGAAGGCGATCTTGAATCGGTCTCTTTCTATAAAACCGGTGACTTTGTTGATCTTTGTCGCGGTCCACATCTTGATCATGCGGGCTATATTCGCCACTTTAAACTGATCAAGTTGGCGGGTGCGTATTGGCGCGGCAACGAGAAAAATCCACAGCTACAGCGTATCTATGGTCTCGCTTTTAAGACCAAAGATGAGTTGGATAAATGCATCTGGGAGATGGAACAAGCCAAACTGCGCGATCATCGGCGTGTTGGCAAAGAGATGTCTCTATTCACCTTCAATGACGATGTAGGTCGTGGTCTACCTCTTTGGCTGCCCAACGGCGTTATTATTCGTGACGAATTGGAACATCTTGCTCGCCTTGAAGAGGCGAAAGACGGTTATGAGCGTGTGGTTACTCCGCACATCACCAAAGAAGATCTATTCTATCGTTCCGGACATCTTCCTTTCTACAAGGATGACATGTATGCGCCGATGGATATTGATGGTGATAACTATTACCTCAAGCCCATGAACTGCCCACACCATCACATGATCTACGGTCATCGTCCACGTTCTTACAAAGAGTTACCGGTTCGTCTGGCTGAATATGGTGTGGTATATCGTTATGAAGACAGCGGTTCATTATCTGGCCTGATGCGTACACGTGGTTTCTGTCAGAACGATGCACATATCTACTGCCGTTTTGACCAAGCCAAAGATGAGTTTTTGCGCGTTATGCGTCTGCATGCACGCTATTACGATCTATTCGACATCAAAGATTATCATATGCTGTTTGCCAAACCGGACATGAACAAACTGGACAAATATGTCGATGAACCGGAGAAGTGGCGCGCGGCTATGGATGTCATTGTCCAAGCCATGGAAGAGTCCGGCTATCCCTACCGTGAAGAAGAGGGTGAAGCGGCGTTTTATGGTCCTAAAGTGGACTTTATGATTAAAAGCGCCATTGGCAATCAGTATGCGATTTCAACCAATCAGTTGGATTTTCTGGCGACAGATCGGTTTAACCTAACCTATAAAAACGAAGATGATGTAGATAGTCCTGTTTACGTTATTCATCGTGCGCCTCTTGGTTCTCATGAACGTTTTGTTGCGTTTTTGATTGAGCATTTTGGTGGCGCATTTCCGGTTTGGTTGGCACCGATTCAGGTCGTGATCATTCCAATCGCTGACCGTCATATGGACTATGCACACAAGGTTCAGGATGCTTTGTTTGGTGCGGGTATTCCTACGGGTACTGGCACTGTGCGGGTCAAGATTGATGATGGTCGTGACCGCATGGGCAAGAAGATCCGCAATGCTCAGATGCAGAAGATTCCTTACATGTTGGTTGTTGGGGATAAAGAGGCTGAGGCGGGTAAGGTTGCGGTACGTCAGCGGGCTGGTGAAGATTTAGGCGCTATGGATTTGAGTGCCTTTATTGATCGCCTTCGCATTGAGGTAACGACAAGGAAAATGCCTGAGATGCCAGAGGCGTAGAAATAAATGGATAGGTCTGGAAAGGAGCGAGCTCCTTTCCAGCGGGGCAAGGGCAGAGCCCTTTAAAGAACTTGCCACTGAACCCACCGGCAAACCGCTGGCCTCCCTCGTCCAGAACTCCCAATACGTTCTTACCAGCTAACGCCCCCCATCGTAAGGCATGATCAATGCCGAATGGTCATCCATTTTCCAACGCATTGCCGCTTGTGCGGCTTCAGCCCGTGTGTCATAGGGTCCGAGACGTACTTGAAAGACATCCCTGCCCCGAATAATCATCCGCATGACATGAGAGGGTGCTTCATCACGCTGTAAAATACGTGCAACCCCTTCTGCTTCCTGAAGCTCTGGATAGGCGGCCAGTTGGACCACAAAGGATTGTGAACCCCAGCCATTATTGATTGAAACCGGCGGTGGTGCGGGTTTTATCTCTGGCATATTGGCCAATAACGCCAAATCAACGCCTTTTTTACTCTCCTCCGGGGTTGGTTCAGGCGGTAGAACAAACTCGCGCTTGACTAAATCCTGATAAAAACGCAGATCAATATCCGGTTTATGCAACTTTGGCGGCGGTGGATGCAGCATGGGCGTTATTGGCGGGACCTCTTGTTGATTAACAACCACTTGAGGAGGCTCTGGTGAAGAAATTTCAGACGGTTCTATAACAGGCATCATCGGCTCTGGTACGACACCGTCAGAAACGACACGCTCTTGACCACCAGAAAATAGCGTGAAAAACAGACCAATAGCCAAAACAAACAGCATACCCTTGACTAGCAAGGGCGAGCCAATCGCATTTCTATTCCGATGACGCCGATAGCGTGATCTTGTGGGATATCTTGGGTTCACATCTCTTCCCGGGGCTCAACCCCCAGGAGGGTGAGACCATTATAGAGTACTTGGCGCACAGCATCTATCAACGCCAACCGCGCACCGCGCACATCATCATCATCAACCAGAATCCGATGGCCATTGTAGTAAGCATGAAAAGCGGCTGCCAACTCAAGCAGGTAAAACGGCACACGGTGCGGTTCACCACTGAGGGCTGCACTCTCCACATTTTCTGGATACTGAGACAACATCCGAATCAGATCCATTTCTGCATCCAATTCCAAAAAGTCCAGTGATCCCCATTTTTTCGCTATACCACGCTCCTTCAACTGACGCCAAACCGAATGAATACGCGCATGGGCATACTGCACATAAAACACCGGATTATCATTGGACTTGGACACAGCCAATTGAAGATCAAAATCCAGCTGTGACCCAGCCGAACGGGTCAAAAACCAGAAACGAATCGGATCAGCACCCACTTCATCAATCACTTCACGCAAAGTGACAAACGTGCCTGAACGCTTGGACATCTTAACCGGCTCGCCGCCTCGGGTCAGATTGACCATCTGAACCAGTTTGACATCCAACAGATCTTTCTTACCGGTCAACGCCTCCAAAGCCACTTGGACCCGTTTGACATAGCCACCATGATCCGCACCCCAGACATTGATCAATCGATCAAATCCACGCTGGGCCTTGTTCAAATGGTACGCAATATCCGCAGCAAAATAGGTATAACTGCCGTCTGACTTCTTTAAAGGCCGGTCCACTTGATCACCATGTTCCGAAGCACGAAACAGCGTTTGTGGTCGCGGCTCCCAATCGTCCAGCTTTTTGCCTTTGGGCGGCTCTAAAACACCTTCGTAGACCAATTCACGATCTGCCAGTGTCTGAACAGCCTGATCAATCCCTCCCTCTTTATGCAATGTCTGTTCCGAGAAGAAGTGATCGAACTCTATTCGAATACTCTTTAGATCACCCTTGATGATATCCATCATGGCATTGATTGAAAATTCAACCAGTTCATCTGGAGGATCGGCCATTTCTTGTGCAGAAAGAGAGAGCCAACGATCCCCATCACGCGCCTTTAAAACCTCGGCAAGCTCAATAACATAGTCACCGGGATAACACCCTTCAGGAATGGTGACGCTTTCACCAAACAACGCCCGATACCGGATCAATAACGAATGCGCCAACACTTTAACCTGAGCACCCGCATCATTGATGTAATACTCTTTTTCCACCTCAAATCCAGCCGCAGTCAGAATAGATGACAACGCATCACCCAACACCGCACCACGACCATGCCCCACATGCATCGGCCCGGTTGGATTGGCAGAAACAAACTCCACTTGCACCCGCTTGCCAGCTCCAATTGTGGATCTGCCGTAAGTCTCTCCAGCATCCTGAATCTCAGTCACCAACCCCCTTAAACGCGATTTGGTGATAAAGAAGTTGATAAAGCCCGGCCCCGCCACTTCCCAGCGATCCACCAATGTTTGATGTTCTGGCAAAGCGGCTAGAATTTTTTCGGCAAGATCCCTGGGTTTCATACGCGCATGCCGGGCATTCACCAACGCAGCATTGGTGGCAAAATCGCCATGCTCTTTTTCACGGGGTCGCTCCACTTTAAACGACAGAGTGACATCAGCAGGAAACAGACCGTCATCGGTCATTCGGCTCAAAGTGGACTGGATCAAGGCGTTGATGGCCTCCTGCATGACAAACTCCCAACTTTTTGTAGAATGTATGAATACGACTTTCTATGAAACAGGCTGCATACTGTACGATGATTGCACGCACTTTCGCAACATCATCACAACAACTCTTTACTTTCCAATCATGCGCTTCAATGTTGCCAATATCCATCAATATAATAGAGCCTGAACCTTGCTCCCTTTGCGGATTTGTTTTACCTTGTTATTGATAAATTGTACTTTTGTTTGTTTCTATTGTTAATCAACAGGTTGCAATCTGTTACTGATTGCCTGTTGTCCAAGCTGTCAAACCCTTTTCCCATCCAGTGGGCAATTGGTCTGCCAGAAGGAGAAAACTGTGCCCCATTCCTGGATTCGAAAGGCCATTCGCTCTACGTCCAGTGGATCAGCCCGTGAAGCGCGAAAAAAACTCGCGTCCCTGGCTAAACCGCTCGGTGGTTTTGGCATTCTGGAAGATCTTGTTATCCAACTGGCCGCACAGCAAGACACGCTCTCCCCCACGGCCAATCCAGCCCGTGTTGTGGTATTCGCCGGAGATCATGGTGTAACCGCTGAAGATCATGTCTCCGCTTTTGATCAAAGCGCTACCGCTATTTTTTCTCAACAAGTCCTCAATGGCACTGCCCCTATCTCCGCTTTGGCCAATAGTCGAAACATTCCGTTTGAATTGGTCAATGTCGGACTGGCCCATCCTATCGAAGCCCACGACAATTTGGTTGATGCACGTGTTGCCGGTGGTACAGCCCATCTGCTGACTCACCCTGCCATGAGCATTTCCCAAATGTCTCAGGCCATGATCGCTGGTCGGGATGCTGTTCTGCGTGCAGCCGAACAAGGTACAAAAGTCATCATAGGTGGTGAACTGGGCGTAGGGAATACCACTGCTGCCGGTGCTATCGCCTCTGCACTGTTGGGATTGAGTCCTGAACTGGTTTCCGGCCCAGGCTCCGGTGTCGATGAAAACGGTATGGTGCGTAAAGCGCAAATTATCCAAGGATGCGTTGAATTTCATATCACTTTCTTAAGAACACCTCTGGATACGCTGCAATATCTGGGTGGCTTTGAAATCGCTGCCCTGGCCGGCATGTATATCGCCTGCGCTCAGGAAGGCATTGCCGCCCTTGTGGATGGCTTCACCGCTACAGTAGCTGCCTTGGTGGCTGTCACGCTACGCCCACCCACTAAAAATTGGCTCATTTTTGCCCACCATGCTGCCGAGCCTGGACAACGTTCTATCCTCAATGCCATCGAAGCAACACCGCTTGTGGATCTGGGCATGCATACCGGTCAAGGTGTTGGCGCTATGGTTGCCTATCCCATGTTGGAAATGGCCTGCACACTGTTGGATAAAAGCTGTACCCTTGAACAAACAGGAGTTGCGCGTCGATGAAAATACGTTCCAGTGCTGTCGGTCCACCAACCCTGGTTGACTTGCTTCGACATGGAGAACCTGAAGGTGGCACTCGATATCGCGGATCTGTCAATGATCCTCTTAGCACCCTTGGCTGGGATCAGATGCGCTGTGCCGTCCTCAGGAAAAGAGCCTGGACTCGTATTGTTACATCACCGCTTTGCCGTTGCTCGGATTTCGCCCGTGAACTCTCTGATAAGCTGACCATTCCCCTGACCATTGATGATCGCCTCCAAGAGTTAAACTTTGGGCGCTGGGAAGGACGCACTGCCGAAGATATTCTCACCTCAGAAGATGAACATCTTCTGCGTAGCTTCTGGGAAGATCCGCTCAACAACCCGCCACCCGAAGGTGAACATCTTTCACAACTTCAGGAACGTGTCCTGGCAGCCTGGGATGATACCCTCGCCATGCATGATACCGAACACCTATTACTTATCGCCCATAGTGGTGTGTTACGTATCATCATTGCGTCCATCACCTGCACGCCTCTGCACCATCTTTCTCGCTTGATGCTTCCCATGGCCAGTATCGTTCAAGTTCGTGTAGATCAGTTAAAGAGTGGTCCACTGCCCCGCATTATTTTTAACTCGGATCATGATTGAGTCTTGATGTTCTACCAGTTGATGTTATTGCCGTTGCTGGATCAGCCATTCCACGATCCATTCTGCTATCGTCCTCGGAAAAAGCAAGGCCATATGGTTTAACGCGATTGTCCTGTGCCAACTTGTGCCGATCAACTGCGTTTCTGCAACAGTGACCGTACCATCGTTTGGTTTTGGCAATCCCTTATAAAATAGACTGCGAAGCCAATACAGTGGCGTGAATTTAGAACCAATTGAACCGGCAATCACTGCGATCTCTCTCTGCTCTGGCACGCTATCCGGTCCACCACCGCCCAGCCCATTGTGCATGCTTTTCCCAAAAAATATTTTCAACGGTCCACGTGACAGTTTCTTGGCAATCCAACTGCCATAAAACGGTGAACCAATGGCAACCACACGCCCAAGCCGAAGCGTTGGATCACGATGTAGCATCGTCAGACTGACCAATCCACCCAGACTATGACACACCAAATGCACATCCTGTGGAGCCTGTTGCCACGCGGGCAGAGCGCGTAGAAAGTTACTCAGCTGTTGTGCATTATCACTCACCGAGCGGCGTATGGATGGATAGCTGAAATAGCACACTTTAAAACCACTCTGTTTAATCCGCCGCCCCAACAACCGCATCTCCCATCCGCGCATCCATAAACCGTGAATCAAGACAACGGTTCCCTGCGTTGGTATACCGTGAACACCATCGTGTTTCACTTGGGACTCTCCTTGTTGCAGGACTCTTCCGTATTACCAATACACGCAAGAACCGCCTCTCTCTGAGCGATGGGCAATTCTGATACACGCTGAATCTCAGTGTAGTACCGATCCAAATCATTACCTTGTTCTCTGTATAGCGCCAGAAATGCCGGAACCCATTTTGAATAGGTGGAAACAGTGGCCAGTTTGGCGTTATTGATTTCCGACTCGAACCAACCATCATAAGCCATCGGCTCTGTGTTACCCCCTTTGTAGATGATATAGGATTGGCGCATGGCCTCTATCACCCGTTTTTTTTCCGTTCGTTTTTCTATCTCGCTCTTTTCAGAGGCATAAAGCTGTTCCAGTGTATGGCGCGTTTCTGCCACAAGCTGAAGAAAAGTGCGTTTCTGCTCCAAATAGGATTCATAACGATCCATTTGGTCTACCAGCCCGTTTTCAGTGAACCATTTTCTGACCCCAATTTGCGCTACCGATTCAGCAAAGGATTCATTAAAGGTCGTATCATCGGCAATATAGAGCTTTTCATGTGCCATCTCATGAAAAATCAGTCCAGCAAGGTGCCCCTGTGGCCAATGGATAAAAGTATTGAGCAACGGGTCGGCAAACCATCCCAAAGTGGAATAAGCCGGCACGCCATTAATTTGAACATCCTGCCCCGTTTCTCGCAGTGTATCAGCAAACACTTCTGCATCCCGCTCGACAAAATAGCCCCGATATGAAAGACACCCCACCACCGGAAAACACCATGAAACCGGCTGTAAAGAAAATTCCGGTGTCGCCACTACCGCCCACACTGCATGAGCACGTTGTAGGTCGGCATATTGACGAAACGAACCATGATCCGGCAGTCCCAACTCTGTAATCGCGTAGTTTCTCAAACTGTTAGCCCGTTGAAGACGGCTTTTCAACGTCGCATCAATGGCTGTGTTAGAAAGCCAATCGTCAACAGGCTGACGACGATTCCACACATCCAATTGACCGTTGATCGCCTGGATATAGTAAGATATCGGCACACAACCACTCAGAAAAATAACAATAAAAACAGTGAAATATAAAATTAATTGACGCATACGACCCAGCCTTAAAAAAAATTGGCAACATAATTGCTTAGGTAAATTACAAGGACGTGATAAACGCAACAAATAACACACCCAATTAGTCATGGAAGACTCTGAAGGAGAAAGTACAATGAACTGGAAAATGTTAGTAAACAAAAAAGAGCAGATCCTGACCTTCGTAGTGGTATTTTGCATCATTACACCGGTCACCGCCTTGATCGGCAGTTTTTCGGGATACTCAATCAGCACTGTTTTACTCTACTCCCAGATCATGACTCTGATCGCGTTTACTCTGTTAACCACACTGGATGTGGTTCTGGAACGCCAAGAATACGACCGTTAATTAAGACGGAAAATATAAGCCGTCATTTTCAAATAGAAACTCTGTGAGGATTAGCCATGTTTAACATTTCAAACACCACTTCAAGTAGCGCAATTTTTACAACTTCTGGTGCTGGTAAACGCCTAAAACGCTACAGTGGCCAAGAAGATATGTTCCGCAAAATGACACGCCGGACCATTAACCGCACCCGTGATCACCAACGTCGTCAGATTGTGGATCAGTGGAACAATTTTTCCAAGTAATTACATCTCAATATCAGGATGGTAGGCTAATCCGCCATCCGCGCAGTATAGTGTGTAAACGGTAAATACCTCAGGGCATCAGAAATAATTTTTCCTGATCCCTGATGGTAGATAACCCAAAACCGGCATTGTTATTTTGCCAAGCAGACCATCATAGCCGATCTGCTTGTAAACCTTTCCCGACCTCATCCGCCCAATAGCCTCCACAAAACACGACAGATCCGCCAAATGGGTATCTGGATAACTCCCCCGAAGCAATACCATCTTTTCCGAGCCTACCGATTGATAGAGTATAATTTCGGTTCACACTGAACAACCACCCGCTAAAACAGGTGGATTCGTATTGCAGACTAAAAGTCCGAATCCGGCTAAAGTCGGTGGTTTGAACGGTGCACATGGATAATCAATTTCACGTACAAGGGAACCATTTCAAACGTTGTAACATCAAAGTAGGTAATGCGCTCGTCCTTGACGAGATACCGACAAAATAGTTGACATCTGAACTATAGTATGTTAGATTAGAATTGTGTTGGTAACAAATTTCTGGCGGATGGGCGTTTTTTATTCTATAGAATACGGTAGAGAATTGATTGCTCTGACCAATCATCCATGCTTATCAGAATCTGTTTTTACAAAATTACACCATAAACGAGGAGCGTTTCATGTCGCTTACCCTGACTTCCAATGCCGCTAAAAAGCTTTCTAGCCTGATTAAAGAAGAAAATAATCCCAATCTCAAACTGCGGATCTTCGTTTCCGGCGGTGGCTGTTCGGGCTTTCAGTACGGTTTCACCTTTGATGAAAATCAAGACACCAAAGACGTGATGGTTGAAAGAGATGGCGTTAAAGTACTGGTTGACCCGGTCTCCATTAACTACTTGAATGGTTCAGAAGTAGATTTTGTTGAAGATCTCTCCGGTGCTCAATTCGTCATCAAGAATCCCAATGCAGCCAGCAGTTGTGGCTGTGGTAAATCCTTCACACCTGCTGAAGGCGGTGGTGGTGGCTGTAGCTACTCATAAGTTCCTTTTGGTACTTATTCGCAAAAAGCCCCGCATCCTGGATGTCGGGGCTTTTTTGTCATTTAATGATGCGTTGGCCCTGTGATTGCGATTACAAAGAAGGAAAAAATGCTTGAGTGCTTGATTTGAGCACCATTCATTACCATATACAATAGAATCTGCGCGGTTGCAGGCATATCGTCATCATAGACGGTATCAACCCGTTGACGATTGAGAACCTACTTTGCATAACAAAGCGTCAAAACCCTGCACACTCTGTTGATGGATTAAATACGCTTGAGGGATCAAAATGTCCGATAATGAAGAACTCAATGAGGAAGTTGTCGATGCCATCATCGAAGAAGAGGTGTCGATAGATCCCTTGGAAGGCAAATCCGGCCCGCCTGTGCGCGTAGAAGATGTTCTGCCCACTGAATTGGTCATCTATCCCTTGGGCGGTCGTCCCTTCTTCCCAGGCATGCTTACACCAATTCAGGTGGAAGGCTCTCCCTATTACGACACTATCAAGACCGCACTTGAAGCCCCCGGTAAAGTGTTTGGTATTGTCCTAAGCCATGCTGAGGATGGCGCAGAGGTGTTCGAAGCTGACAAACTGTATCGCATCGGTACTGTGGCACGCATTATGGAAGCGGCCATCAACGAAGGCGATAAACAGATTAAGCTATTGGCTGAAGGTATCTCCCGATTTGAAATCAGCGAGGTCGTCCAAAAAACACCGCCTATCGTTGCCCGTGTTATTCACGACAACAAACCCCTTGAATCATCTCAGGAAATCGAGGCTCTTAAGCCTTATACCATGGCGGTAATTAACACGCTGAAAGATATCCTGAAGTATGACTCACTCTATCAGGAACAGGTAAAGATGTTCCTGTCGAGACACAATTTTAGCGAACCAGACCGGCTGGCGGACTTTGTCGCCTCCATGACAAGTTCCAACCGAGAGGAACTCCAGGAAATTCTGGAAACGATCAGTATCCAGAATCGCCTTGAAAAAGTTCTTGCTCTGCTGAAAAAAGAGCTGGAAATGGTGCGCCTGCAAGATAAAATCTCCAAACAGGTTGAACAGGGCATCTCTGAAAATCAGCGTCAATTTTTCCTACGTGAACAGCTCAAAGAGATTCAAAAAGAGCTTGGTATCACCAAGGATGACCGCACACATGATGTTGAAAAATTCAAGAAACGCCTGAAAACCCGTACTCTGAGTGAAGAGGCTGAAGAAAAAATTCAGGAAGAACTGGATAAACTCTCCGTGCTTGAAAATAGTAGTTCAGAGTATGGCGTTACACGTAACTATGTAGATTGGTTGACGATTCTTCCTTGGGGAATCCACTCTAAGGATAAATTGGATATCAAACGCGCCAGAAAAATCCTCAATCAGGATCATGACGGCCTGGAAGACGTTAAAGAACGTATTTTGGAGTTTCTAGCCGTTGGTAAGCTGAAAGGCGAAATCGGAGGCTCCATCATCCTGCTGGTGGGTCCACCCGGTGTAGGCAAAACATCCATCGGTCGCTCTGTGGCCCGTGCGGTAGGTCGTGAGTTCTATCGGTTCTCAGTAGGCGGCATGCGGGATGAAGCAGAAATCAAAGGTCACCGCCGTACCTATGTCGGTGCTATGCCCGGTAAGTTTGTTCAAGCTATCCGCCATACCAAGGTATCCAATCCGATTATCATGTTGGATGAAATTGATAAAATTGGTGCAAGTTATCAAGGTGATCCCGCCTCTGCTCTGCTTGAAGTGCTTGACCCAGAACAAAACAATGAATTTCTTGATCACTATCTGGATGTGCGCTTTGATCTTTCCAAAGTACTCTTCATCTGTACCGCTAACCAGTTGGATACCATTCCGCGTCCATTGATGGATCGTATGGAAATCATCCGCCTGTCCGGCTATATCACAGAAGAAAAACTGCGTATTGCCCGCAACCATCTGATTCCTAAACAGTTGGATAAGAATGGATTGGTCAAAGGAGATCTACGGATTACAGCCGGGGCATTGCGTACCATTGCTGACGGTTATGCACGTGAAGCAGGTGTGCGCCGTCTTGAACAGAAAATCGGCACAATCGCCCGTAAATCAGCCGTTAAAATTGTTGAAGAGGATGCCGAAAAACCGATCACAGTAGCACAAAGTGATGTGGAAGATTTTCTCGGAAAACCTGACTTCCGCAAAGAGAAACCACTGAAAGGTATTGGTGTAATAACCGGTCTGGCCTGGACGGCTATGGGTGGCGCAACTCTGGCAATTGAAGCCATCAACACCGGAGGCGACAAACCCGGCATTCAACTGACCGGTCAGTTAGGCGATGTGATGAAAGAGTCCGCGCAGATTGCCTATAGCTACCTCAAAGCCAACCGCGTAAAACTGGGCTTTAAGGAAGAGCGTCTCAACGGTTTGTTCCATCTTCATGTGCCAGAAGGTGCCACTCCCAAAGATGGCCCTTCAGCAGGTGTCACCATGACAACCGCACTGCTCTCTTTGGTCAAAAACAAAGCCGTTACCCGTCCTCTTGCCATGACTGGCGAATTGACTGTAACAGGTCATGTCCTCCCTGTTGGCGGTATTCGTGAGAAAGTTATTGCCGCACGCCGTGTGGGTATTCGTGAACTGATCCTTCCTGATGCATGCCGTAAAGATTTTGATGAAGTACCTGAATATATCCGTGATGGCTTTACCGTACACTATGTCAAAAAGTATGACGATGTAGCACGACTTGTCTTCACTGAAACCTGATTATCAAACCAATAGCACAGTGCAAAAAAAACGGTCTGGAATTTCCAGACCGTTTTTTTTGCACCACTCCCAATAAAAATGGATTATGGTGATTTCGTTCCAAAATTGGACAATGAATCACAACTTGGCACCTCAGCTGATTCTCACGGACTCAAGGTCATAGAAGACATTTTCAGATTTTACTCAAATATCTCTTTTAATATCTCTGCATCAAGTACCCGGTCACTCCACAACTCCAATAAACTTTGATCTGCATTATTGACCCTTTCTGAAACCCATTCAGGCAAAGGCCCAAAACGGCGAGTAAGGAGCCGAAGAAGGAAATAAGCCTCACCCTCAAGCCGACCTTCTTGCCGACCTTCTTGCCGCCCCTCTTGTTTCCATTGCTGTGTCCACTCTTGGACTGTTTCGGCTAACATAGCATCTACCTCCTGCAAATTGTTCAACTCCGGAATTGTTTGCCCTGGCACTTTTCTAGGCAGCAAAACCCGGCCAAGCATCACTGTAAAAGCACGACGAAGACTCTGCTGTTCAGGAGCCTTTAACCAGTCAATCAAATATCCCAAAACCTCTCGAATTTCCCTCGGACTTTGGCTTTTTTCCAAACGAAATAACGCTGCTACCAGATTACGCATGGAAGCAAGCTCTGCCATGCCGTAACGCATCTCATCAATAAGAAGAATAGTTTGCATGGGACACTATATCTTTAGTACTGATTCGACACAAGAAAAGAGGCAAACAAACATCCATCATATTGACCATTTGCCTGATTTTTATAGATCCGTTATCCTTAAAGGCTCTACCGACATGTATCGGAAAAGGAGCAACCATGAGACTGATCACACCATCCTTGATGCTGCTGGCACTTCTTCATGGATTTCTTTTATTGATCCCAACAGTCACCATAGCATCGGATAACGCTCAACTCACCATGCAACTGGCTCGTAATGCACTTGCCGCCGCAGAAAAAGAACTTGCCATCCATAAACAGACTCTCAACGAAGCCACAGCGTTACTGAAACAAAAACAATCCCTGACACTACTTGATCCTTCGGTTCCCATTGATCAGGAACAAGCCAACTATGCCCGTGCCAGAAAGGTTTTTGAATACGCCCGAAACCAAGTCAAAAAAGCTCAGCGCTCTGTGATTGAAGCAGAACATCAACAGGCCAATTACTCGGGTCAGAGCCATCAGGAAAAAGGGGAACCAGAACATAAAGCGCGTGGAGAACTGATTGACAAATCTCAGGATGTGATAACGATAGTCAATACGCTTCTCGCCAAAGCGGAAGATGCCCTGGCCAATGATCGGCTTTCCCGCCCTAGCCAACATAATGTGCTCTATTACCTTAAACAAGTCCGCAACTATGCACCCGATCATCCACAACTACGGACTCGGATTAAACAGATACTGGAACACACTGTTGATCGCTATATTACACTCTCCAAAGAAGCCAAAAAAAAAGGCCAGTCTGATACAGCCCGTACCTATTCCAGGCGGGCAATCAAACTGGCCGATCGTTATAATTTAACAACACCATTACACTTCAAAGCGCAACAGAACAGAGTCAATCCAGAACGATAATCACACCGGCTTCAGCAAGGAAATTTTTTTGAATCAGTGCAGTCAACTCTTTTGAGGAGTCAGTTCCCAAGACAATTTCAGTGCGATACTTGCCCCAAGTCTTGAGTCCTTTGAGTACCAAAGGCCGATCACCAACTCGTGGATGATTCTGTGCTAGAACCAAGTCTTTCATAAACAGAGAAACCAGTTCACCCTGACGCTGTTGTTCGCGTTTTCTTGGGGTCGGGTAGAGAATACCAGCACGTAATTGGCGGACTTTAGGCGACAAGCTGGGAATAAAGTTTGTCCCACGTGCATCAATCACCAATCCGGTAGGACTGCCACTGCGTTTCTGTTTGGACTGATTACCTGCTGCCTGGGCTTGTACAACTTTTTCCAACCGTTCCAAGCGCTCCATAAGCTGATTCATCTGGCTCTGCCACGGCGCACCAACCGATGATGCGGCATGGGCTGGGCGAATCAACCAATCCAGTCCATAGCTTACCCACTGTTTCCAGTCCGATATTCCAGGTCGCATATTGGCTTGAGGCGAATCGGGCATGTTCTGAAAAATTCCAGAAGCAAAAGAGCCTTCCATCGGCATTTCCATGGTCACGGTACAGGCCCCTTCATCAGGGAACACTTCCCGATTTTTAACCACCGCACCACGCACCACACCGCTGACTGATGACTTAATCACATCGCTGGTGAGCATCATATTTTCGACAACAGTTTCACCCTCGACACGAACACCTTTGACCGTCTCCAACAAATTACGCTGTGCATCCACAACCGCAGCACGACACGCCTGAGCAGCCACAAGCCGAGACGGGCCTTTGCGCTTGCCCATGCCGTTACCTTCAGCCATCACACGGCCACGTGTCCAGTTTACTGCACCCGCTGAACCACTCCACTCCACCACTTCGCCCGGTCCCTGACTCCAACCGGTTACCGGCAGAGCCGTCATCAGTACCAGAGTGCTGACAGATAGAATTTTCTTTATTAATCCCGTATGGTCACTCATGACCGTCTCCCTCTAAACTTAACCGTGAAAAGCACGCCTGTTTACTTGGATTGTTTGAAGTCCACATTGCCAAGCACAGTGATGTTGGTTGCTTTTGGTGTCCAACTGTTGTCACGGGCATTCAGCTTATAGGGTGAACTGCTTTGGATATGAAACGGGCTATTTTCAGCAAAGTTATTACCGGTAAACTGCGGCTGAGCCTGCTCTTTCACAACTACACCAGCCGCGTTGCTACCACGAATCTCGCAACCACGGATCACCGGACGACTACTGCCACCGATTTCCAACGCACTGTATGTGTTGTTGAGTAGCTGACTGTCCAGAATCATCGGCGCACCAGCGGTAATGACAATAGGCAGATCACCACCGGAACTTCTCAAACCACGAATAGATACCGGCAATGTACTGTCCAGACGCAAAAAGGTGGTATATGAGCCGTTATTCACACCAGCCACAGTAACCGGTGTGGTCTGCGTACCAAATATCTGCAACTCACCTTGCACTGTGATACCGGTTTTACGCTCCAAATGGATGGCAACACCTGGCTCGATCAGCAATACACCAGTATTGGCCAATTCAACAGGCGCATTGATGGTATAGGGACTGTTTTCCCGAGTCATAACTGAAGTAGCGGTAATACGAGCAGGCACGATACGCGGCAACAACGCAGCCGTATCAAATCGTGGATCAGGTACAGCACGACCAGCGACAGTAACCGCTTGTCCCACATTACCTGCCTGATCTACGGGAATCACTTCAACATGAACAACTTTGAAATTGGGTGATTTATGGGTATAGCGACTTTCACCGATTTTAGCCAACTCAGCAAATGGTCCTTGAGGCACATCGGAGATACCGATCTTATACTCTTTGAGATCTTCCGATTTTGACGATGTCCAGCTGACTACCAAGCCATCATCTCTACCTTCTACTTTCAACTCGGTCACTGGCTCTGGTGGAATATTGTCTACATTCACCACGCCAAGCGGTGAAACACGTTCAACCATAGTGCCTTCTTCATTTTCAACCACAGCCACAACAGCGGCTGCCTTTACATTATCCTTGGGCTTGATATCTACTTTAGCTGTGTAGAAGCCCTTTTCCGTTTCTACCAGATCAACCAAACCCAGACCATCCACACGAGCATAAGCAGCTTTAAGACCCGGCTCAGCCTCAACTGCTATAGAAAGAGAATCACCAAACTTGAGGATTTTGCCCATTCCATCATGAACAACCTGCATGATACGCGGACGCTTAGCACCGGCAATCGCTTTTGGTTCTGGAATAGTACCCATCAGTTCACGGCCCAACTCATCAGCCGCACGGAACAGATTGGCATCATCCTTGATGTGCCAAGCCGCAAAAGCAGCATTGAGAATCAAGCCCACCGGTGTGGTAGCCACACCGCCCTCATGCTTCCGGCTTACCTGATTGCCATTCCAGATTTCTTTACCTTTCAGATTTACCAAACGCATTTCCACACCCACAGCCACTTGTGCATAGGTGAGCAAAAACAGCTTGTCATAATGGGTGATTGTGCCATACATCAAACCATCGACACCCAGAATACCGGCAATTTCATGTGCTGGTCTCTTGGCAATTTCAGCAGGATCTGTCAACTTGGCAGCTCTCAGACGGCGATCCACTTCCCGAATATGCATCATCCGATAGTTCTTGCCTGAAAAATGACTGGACATCGTACGACGTACAATCTCAAAAGCCCGATCAGCATCGGTACCATTGACAAAGGGCAGAAAGGCTACTGTTGCGGGTAGACCCGCCCGATCTACAGACGATTCGGTCTCACCAATATTGGTGGTAAAAGCCGGACCACCGACGACGGCGGTCTTGGTCGCTGCAACACAGCCGGTTAAAAGGGCTGTCACAACCAGACCACCCAATAGCCAAATCTGTGGCTTTCTAAAAAAAATAGACTTCTTCATGGGCAATTCCTCCCTAATAACCGTCTGCTCCCCTGTGGAAACGGTCGAGTAAACATATAAAACAAAATCAATCAGTAACTCACGGCTAGTGCCATGCTTGAGCCAACGATGTGCCAGGATAATAAAATGCCAGGATACGACCAAAAACGCTTTTAAGTACCTTGGCCATCACAACACCGCCCCACTTCGAGTAACCAAGCCCATGACCAAAACCATAACCTTGGAACACAACATATTCACCCTTATCTTGCACAGTGGTCAACATGCTGGGTAATTTCAAATCTCCCATCAGGAAAAACTGAGTCGGCACGGTTGTTTTTCTACCTTTCATCACGGCAGTGGCAGTCAACATTCTCCCTGAACGGCTGACACGATCACTTCTGAATCCAACCAATTCTTCAGCTCCGACAACACCTCTATTGACCAGATATTGTCCGACATCCGCCAGGGCATATCTGCGTTGCCATGAAACCATTTTACCTTTTTCGCTCCAGGGATCGTTCTGAAAAACCAGATAGGGCAACGAAAAGGTGAATAGGTCACCAGAGTCTGCACTGCGACCACCATTATTGGTGGTCGATTTCGCGTAGATGGGCATGCCAGCACCCACACCTTGAGTCAACACAAGAATACGCCCGCGTGTTTCCGCTACAGCCGCATCAGCGGGCGCAACTTCACGTCCGACACCGCCATATCCCTGTTCTCCATGCTGATCCACCATATCATATTCCAGGTGGATACGGTGACGAATTTGAAAGTAAGCAAATGTCCGAGCCGCTATGGCTTGTGCTTTCAATGCCTCAGCAGGCCAGCTGCCTTGAGAGGATACCGGCATGACACCGCGTAGATAGGATTCGATACCCACATGATTGATCACTCGTATCCGCTCATCACGGACCGCCAACCACACTGTACCACGCACACTTTTTCTATTACCGGAACCACTGACCACACGGATCGGTTCCTCAGCTTTTACCTGAATAGGGCCTGCCCAAGCTGGCGCTGGTTCATTGGGATACTGCCAACCTCCAGTCAAAACCAGCCGACCATGAATGACTTTGACAACCGCCTGGGTGCCTTGCCAAACTAATTCACCATTTTGATAAAATTGCAGCCCTTTTGCTACTAACTGAAGCAGTGGTGATTTTCGAAGCAGGAGTATGCGTACAGTAGGCTCTTCAACCTCGGACATTTGATAGTAAAAAGCTTTCTGGTCCTTCACTGCTGGACCACCAGCACCTTCTTTGGCGGCTGCATCCGTAGGAACGGATGGAACAATCACATCACTGTTTGGCTGAACATGTGGTAAACGCCTTTTGGGCAACGGAATGGGTAATGGCACATCATCCGGTACTGAATCAATATCCGGTAAACCGCTTTCTACAAGAGCATCACCGTCCGACACCGAATCGATATCCGGTGGGATAATTACAGCTTTTTCCGTAATGGTCTCTTGCTGTTTGACTGCCTCTTTGCTGTTTTCTATCGGGGTCTTGGTTTGTTGAGAAATCGGTTCGTCAGTGGTCTTTTTTTTAGATGCATCTACAGACTGTTTTTCCGGCTTCTGTTCTGAGGATGGTGCGTTGTTCGATACAACGCCAGTTACCGGTGTATTATTGGCTTTGCTTCGCCGTTGTTCAGCAACAGTCATTAAATATTGAGCATGAAACGCATAGAGATCATTTGGCAACTGCTTGCGATATTCACTCAACAGTGTCTGCGCGTCATTCCAGCGCTCCATTTCGACCAATAACCGTCCTTCAGCGTACCAAGCTTGACCAGCGCGAGAAGGAAATTCCCGGCGAATCTTCTGATACACCTTGCGCGAGGCCTCAGGAGCATCCAGATAAACAGCCAATATTCGGGCACGTTCCATCAACGCTCGGACTTTTTTTTCAGGCACTTCATTGAATCGGTACATATGATCATAAGCGACAAGCGCTTCGAGATACTGTCCGACATCCTCAAAATAAACAGCATCACTCTTAAGATTATGCTTGACCAGTGATACTGTCTGACCAAACGAAGCAAGCGGGGTCACCATGATCATCAGCATAGAGATCACAACAGAGAGAGAATAAAGCGGCCTACTCCTTCTGACTCTCACTGGATAGACTCTCCCAGTATGACCTGTTGTGAACAACCAGACACCAACTGTGACAATCCGTTGTGCATACCCTCATCCTTATCATCAATCATCCACCAGGATGCCATATCCGACGAAAAACGTGCGCCACCTTGCCAAGCTTGACCGCACTTATCCCCCCCCTGCCAAAAGGCAATGAGACTGCTCTCAGGCAGAGAAGAAGTATCCTTGTTGATTACACGCATTAGGATTTGGTTCAATACGGTTTGACCTTCTACCTGAAGCTGATCAATCTCCATTTGTACCGGCGTATTGATATCTCTGGATAGATGCAGCATGGTATGAACATTTTGCTGCTGCACACTCCAGAGTGGCAAGTCCAATTGATAGAGCCGCACCAGAGCAGCATCTTCCGCGATACCCTCCTGCGCCGTTACCCGACCGGTTAATCTGAGTTGACCGGGCAGACTATTAAGAGTGAATCGACCTTCAAAATCAATTCCGCTGGCACGATCTCCCCCCAAACTGCCATTTAGCCGCCATTGACCAACAGGCCAAGCTACCGCTTCAACTTGTCCGCGACTTACCGAGGAGATCTTCGGCCATGTAAGATCCAAGGACTTGACCTTTAAACGACCACCCTGATGCTCAAAAACGCCTTGAGAATTAGCAAGCTGCCACTGTCCATCCTGTTGCCGAGTAAGATCAAAGGTCAGAGCCGGTATTTCAAGTAATCGCACACCATCCGGCGTTGACTTCAGGTTCACATGCGTCAACGCCGCATGACCATTCAAGGAAAGCGTAGACCACAACGGTTGATCCTGGTCGGACATCTGACAGGAGAGGCGCACTTTATCCACCCTGGCCTGACCTGAAAAAATCATCTGATCATCAACACCCTGTTGAGCCAAATGAACTTGCATATACTGCCAAATTGCAGGCGTACTTCTCAAATGGGAATGCAACTTATCCAGAATAAAATCAACAGTGCTGGAATAGAGTTGCCAATGCCGCTGACGGTTAATATGGTCCAATCGCTGAAGCCGTCCCATCAGTCCATTCACTGTCATGCCGGCCATATCCAATTTTTGCGCTTGAATCTGAAGTTGATCACCCCCCTCACCCGAAAGTGTAACCCACTCACTGGAGAGATCACGCACCCCTTTCCAGAATCCTTCACCCACTGGTAGAGACGACAACCAACCTTTCTGCCACTGAAGACTCCAGCGCCCCAATCCATCCAAAACCCTGGCACGGACCTGATCCAACCACCCTTGAGATATATCAATCCGCTGCGCAGAGAGCCACTCCATATAAAAACGCCCATGTACATTGGAAAACACCAGATGAACATTTCGCGCTGTAATTTCAGGAATTGATTGAAGCCACAATAAGTCCTTGGTAGGCAAAGTTACCCAAGACGATATTTTTTGCAAAATATCCCAGGGTTGACCACTTGTTTGACTCAGTACCACTTCAACATACAAAGGACGCAGCGAGCGGATAACCACTTTGCCACGCATCAATAACTTTTCACTCTTGATATTGATAAACTGAGAAATAAGCGGTTCACGCCGCCGTAAAGCACTTACTGGTCTTTCAAGGGATTGGAACGCATAAGAGTCAGTTACATCAGAGTCCGCCTGAGCCAGTGATGGAGCAAGCAGTGATGCAGCAATAAATGCAGAAATAAAAAAAATTAAGGCTGTACACCGATAAACAGTGACACAATGCCAAAAAAGGATACCCGGACAATAGCCGGGTATCCCTATATTTGACTGCCTTCTGATCATTACAGATCCACCATAATAGAGCGCCTTTTCAGGACCTCGAAAAAATTGATTGTCCCAGTCACGCAGAATATTGGTCTCTCAGCAAGGCACAGAAAAGGGCACGTGCTTATTGCACGTAACTCAGGTCAATCAGTTAACCACGAACACTACTTTGGCTTGTGACAGATAACTGCTGACCTGGTCCGATGCAGTAATAGAAGCAGCATGGCTCGAAGTCACAATCACATCTGTGCCCTTATTGGTGTCATGCGCTTTGACAATCAAAGGCTTTTTAACACCCCAGGAGGCGAGCAGACCTTTAGCTTTGTCCACTTTATTGGTAAACCCACCACAGCCACGCTCTATCAGAATGGCATTGACGATTTTGGACGGATCAAAAATCACGTTACCATTGTCCGCAAGAATCCGATTAACAATGGCAGGCTTGAAGTTCTTTCCAGCCATTTCTATAACCAAGCCATCAAACTCAGGCTCACTGGAAACAGCTGGCGCACTGTTCACGTTTTGGATACCACCACTCATACCTTGTTGCACCATTCCCTGTTCCTGAAGTGTAGGAAGAATGGCTTTGTATGCCCCTTTTTCACCGTGCATGTAGAGACGCAAACACACTTCCGCATAGCGCTCACGGGCATCGTAACGAACACCACATTTCTGAGCACCGCGCAAAAATCCACTCACTCGAGTCCGAATGACATCACTTTCGAGCATACCATCATTGACGGTGGTCTCACCATCAACGGCAACGCCTTTGAATATTTCCAAAATATCACGTTGTGCCACAACCGTTGCAGCACGTACCGCACGAAATCGGCTCTGACCAGCTTCAGAATATCCGACTACTTGGATATAGCCTTTATTGAAGATATCAAACTGATCGGAGATGGTCTCAAACCCTTCACCATCCGTGTTTGCCTGTAGCCCTCCAGCCAAGGCAAACCAACCAAACAGAGCAACCATCATGGTGCCCACTGTTGCCCATTTCGAACTAATCCGTTGTTTCATCAATCCACCCTTTGTTTGTGTCACTTGGCGGTTATTTATAAATCCCGAATTCGCCTTACTTCAATTCCAATGATACCTGATTGGCAGTAAAGCCGACCAGAGAATAACGATTCGGTAAACCGCGCATGGATTTCAGCTTTGTTATAAATGCCTGCGGCTTGCCTTGATACTCTAATTCGACCGTGGCACTTGCGCCTAAACAAGCTCTGATATGCATGGCTTTTACGCCGCGCATCTTATCTTTGATATACTGACCAAACTGTAGAGATTTGGCACACACATCTTTGCCAGTCAATATCAAGGTCAGGACATCTTTGTCATAACACTGAGACTGCCAACTTTTCCAGATGGAATTGCCCAACTTCTGGGCAATCTTATTTGCCATACGTCGTGCTGAGCTACTCATACGCCGCGCGCCACCTGAGATGGCATCATCCGCACTGGCGATCACTTCACCAGAATCAACACGAACGGCACGAGCAGTAATGATTGAACGTACAGTGCCCGGCAGTTTCATATCACCGTAGCTTCCACCACCCTGCTGTTGACTTTCAACAGCAACCTTCACCAATACTTCACCACCATACTGAAGCGCCACTGAACGCCCTGCTTTTTCATAACCTGCCACATCCATCGCAGCAGCTTGACGGGCCAGAGATGAGCGCACAACTTCCGGATCGACACTCGGAAAGCCCTGTTTCTTCAAAGCGCGAAAAAACACACCTTCCATCTCTCGCGTCTGAGCACGCTCCGCCCCGTCAACTATCAATACCATCCGTGGACGGTGCTGGCACTGTTTAACCATCCCTTTTCCCTGTTTGTCGTCAGCAACACTCCCTTTTTGTAAGAGAACCTTAACTTTGACATAAAACAGATCTGAATCAACCCACTCCCGAATGATTTGATGTGATTTGACAAAACCACCAGTGCGAGACAACACATCATCCCGACCAAGCATACCATTTGAAACCTGGGATTCGGCCTGAATCTGAACCCCAAGTCCCTGTTCAACTGCTTTGACCAATGCATCCTTCAGCGCTTCATCCCGCGCACGACCACGATCCCGAAACTCTTCAAGATCAGCCATACCAGTGACAACAAGCTCCTGAGCCATTCCAGTGTCAGGTGCCACGATACCTATCAGCGACAAACAGAAAAACAGAGCAATAAGTTGTCGCATAACGCTACCACGCTTCCAGGACTGCGTCAGTTGCACCCTGAACAAATGGTTTAACCTCTTTTTTCTTTGTTTCAGCAATCATCCATGCATCCACCCACTTCTCAACCGCAGAAAGCATATCACCCTGCTTTACCAGATTAGCCGCTGTGGTTGATTTGGACGTTTCGCGGTCGGCAAACAGGTCGAGCACAAAGGAGGATGCTTCATCCAGAATCTCTTTGGAAATTTTACCCAGCATCGCTTTATCACTGGCAATTTCCTTGGGATCAGCCTGGATATTCGCCAATCCAACCCCATCGGAATAGTGGTCCGACTCTTCGTGCTTTTTCTTAAACGCACGAGTGGTAAAAATATCACCCCGTTCGACCTCAATGATACGCATATAGAGATTGCCGGTAGTACGCTTGGCAATCGTGCCCTCCTGGAACTGAATGAGCTGATGCTGCGCCTCTTCAATGGTCTTTTGAGGTGCCACACCCTGACGCATCATCTCCTGCCAGGTATTGGGATTCATCAGAATAAAGGTCTGGAATGCAGGGTTGGGAATTTTTCTGCGTCCCACTTCCACTTTTACGGTTCGCTGTGTTGGTTGATCAACGGTTTCTACCTGATACTCCACCACATTGCCAAAGATGAAGTAGTCAATACCTTGGATATGACCAATCTTCTTGGCACTCTCCATACTGGTCATACCACTGGTGTCCAGCTGAAGTTCCTTGATGACATCCTTGATCCGCTCACGTTCAACGATTTTCAGATCAGATTCACGACGCTCAAAAAGCATATTGGTCAGCTGAGAAGTGAAATAGGTGCCTGCATCTGGTTCATTGGATGGCGTACCGAAATCAACCAAACTGATAGTCACGATGTTGCGTTCACGCAGTTGATGATGAAGTTCATCCATCACATCCCGATTGCGTCCACCCCACTGAGCAATTTTTTTCAACTTCAGAAAAGCATAATAGGCATTACCCAGTAGCCCTTCATCTTGAAACGACAATGCACGATTTTCCAGTTTCCGAATGATTGACTCAGCCTCTGGTGTAAACCGCACACTGGGCAAAACATCCACAGCTCCTTCTAAACGCAACATGGCTTTACCCAAACGGCGCGTCGCCATCAAATCACGTGCTTGACGCAGAAGCGTATTACCCAACTGTTCAACGATGCTATCCATCTCCACCGCCAAACTTTCATTGACCCGGACATTGTTGGGATCAATGCTACGATAGGCCTCCAGAGCACGCAGTGAAGCCCCTTCTTCCATGAAAGAACGCACCTTAACAAGGCGACGCCGGGCAGTTGCGGCACCATCTGCCTGTTTGCGGAGCAAAACAGCACCAGGATATTTGGCATCCACTTTCAATAGACGATCAATCAGCATCAAAGCCAGCTCTTCCTGACCTTTTTTCAGGGCTTCATCGGCCTCCATATAGACCTTGTCACCCCAACGGCGGTTAACCTTTGCAGAAAGGTCCTGCACCTCACTATTGTCTGGATCCTCCTCAATACAGCGGCGCAACGTAGTACGTGCGGCATCAATGACGCTCTCATTTTTCAGCGCTTCATTGCCCGCTTCAATACACTTTCTCTGTCGATCGCTGATTGATTTTAGCTCCGCTTCCATCTTGGTGATGAAAGAGGAGATTGCCGCTGTATCAGCAATATTTTTTGCCTGTTTGGCGAGTGTCAGACCTGCTTTAAGACGCCGAGCAAGGGATTGGTCCATATCTCGGGAAGCAGAACGCGCTTCACCCAATGTGTGATTAGCCCAGTTGGTTTTAATACGCTGCATGGACTTGGTGAGTAGCGGATTGCCAGGCGCTTCTTTCAACCCTTTTTGCAACTCCCGGACTGCTGATGAATATTGGCCACGCGCTTCCATCTGATCCGCACGTTTGGCAAACTCTTCCACAGGCGCACAGGCAGCAAACACCAAGGCCATCAGCATGAGCAATCCACTCAACCACATGCCTTTTTTATGATTCATTTGGTCTGGCTTCACCATATCCCCCTCAGTTCCATTTTTTCAAAGTATGCTTGCAATCCATCTATCTTTGAGCACGCCATCAATAGATACAAAACCGATGCATCACTCAGCCCCAATCTCAGTGAATGTTCATTACGCTGCGCAGTTTAAAAACAGCCAATAGAAGATCAGCACCACTGACCGGCTCATCAGGACGAAACTCACCGGACAATCCCAACTGCATCAATCCCCGTGTGACCGAGGTCATACACGCATTAAACCAAGGCAGATTAGGAGAAACATCAGGATAGGGCGAACGTTCTGCTCCGATATGAGCTGTTGCAATGCCCTGATCCTTTGTTAGACCAATCAGCACATCCTCTAAGGCCAAAGCCAGATCTTTCCGAGGAACGGAGTCCTGTGGTTTAAACAGCCAAGCACGTGTGGACTCATCATAGTTAGGCTCAAGTCCACGAACACGCCACTTCATCATGGTGCTGATTTCATCACGGAACGGATGATTCAACACATCAGCCGGTGTGTATTCAGCTTTACGATTAGCCTCAACTGAAGCAACCCGAATCCGACCGGCCAGAAGTTTATCGAGTTTCAACTCATCAACCAACAGAGCAGCCGCATCCCCACGTGTGACTGAATCTTTGATGGCAATCTGCAACGCTTTACCGCTCACCATATGGCCAGCAGAAGCCCGGATGATTTTCTGAACCCGTTGATACAATTTGTCGGCTGGCCCTTGCCATTTACCATCTCCGCGCGCTCCCAGTACTTTGGTCAACAACTGAGGTGCTTTACGGAAGTCCGCTTTAAACCACGCCTCGGCCATGAAGTAATCGGCAGCGGCTTTGTACTGATAGTAAGGCAAATCAGTATCTTTTAGATCATCCACTTCCAGCGCACTGACATGGTGAATACGGGCTTTGTCAATCCAACGATCAGGTTGGGCTGCCGTCAGAACACGAATTGCAGTGGTTTGGTAGATAAAAGTATCGGCATCGGTATCCGCTGCACTTCTGGCCGCATCAAGCAGATCTTCCGCTTTTTCCCAATCAACACGGCGGTGACCAGCATCTTCCTGATCAGCGGCCTTAAGGGCCATGATCAGACTTTGGCCAGCCAGGGCTGGTGAAAAATCCTCGGAAAGTGCTATGGCTCGACTGAACTTGGCAGAGGCGCGATCCACACGGCCTTCATCCAGTGCTTCCATACCCTGAGCATAGTGATGCCAGGGATTATCCATTTCGGAAACAGCTGCTTTAGGCTTCTCTTGACAGCCACTCAGAAACAACCCCATGACCAGCACGGCTGTTATACTGCTTAACCAGGTTTTTGCAGACTTAAACCGTCTATCCATCATTCACTCTCCGATATCAATCATCATAGGAGTTACGCAATTGCCGTTTGAAACAGATATCAAAGCGTGTACCCGTCATTCAACTGCGTAATGCCTACATCAAGCCGAAGCTATTATCCCTGCTTTTCGCCAATCTTGATCAACTTATCAAGGTATTCCACTTTACTTGAAACAAGATCCCGTTGCACCATAATCCTATTCAGAATACCCAACGCATTGGGCAAGAAGGAGATTGAACGTTTGATCAAACGTTCAACACGCTCCTGCATTTTCTGTTGTAATTCCTCAGCAGTAAGCGCTTCATTCTTACCGGCCGCTTCACCTGCCATAACAGCCGCCGTACCCAAGGGATCGAGACCTGCTCTAGCAAGATCCTTCATATCAATGACCATTTTGGCCATTACTGCGACAGCACCCGTAGAAGCAATTGACAGGTTGCCATCAACCGCACCAATCACCCGACGGACCTGACGGGCCAAAACGACATTAGCGTCCGTTCCTTCAACAGCACCCATAGCCTCTTCAAACAGCTTGGCATAGGTGGCTTGTCCTGCTTTAATTTGCTCTTCCAGATCTGTGACCTGTTGTTTCAGAGCGGTAATTTCATCTGCACTGATGCTATTCTCTTCGCTGGCTTCTGCCTGTTTGATCTGCGCTTCCAAATCTGATTTCTGTTCAGTCATCTCAGTGATATTGGACTCAACAGCTTGAATCTCCTCTGAGAGATGCTCAGGAAGCAGACTGATAAAGGCGGCATTAACATTCTTATGAATTGAACCAGACAATGCGGTAACCGGCCTCAAACAGAGATCATCCACCGGTGTATCCAACCAGTCTGCCGCTGAATGATCACCGGACAAAAATTCAAATAGCTGATCTTCCAAAGGCGCGTTGAAAAAACCACACAGTTTTGTCCGGTTATTCTCTTTTTCCACCGCAGCACAGACAGATTCACTCGCACTCTGAGCACCACCATAAGCTGGGCTGACACAGCCATCAGGACGATAGTCCAACACCTGACGTTGATGCTCAAGATCCATACCGACAGATTTAATCGCTTCAGTCAGAATTCGATCTTTAGCGGTATTAAACATCTGTCCCATAGAACCAATGGCCCCAAGCATCTCCATACCTGAAAGCTCACCGTAATATTCAAAGTAGCTGAAATCTTCTTTCAGCTTCTGTTCCAACCAACTATCATATGCTGCGATATCAGCGCCCTCTCCCTCTGGACGCATCACCGCCAGTGGCCACTCGGCATCACTGGATATTTCCATTCGAGTCAACATTAATTCGTTGACCCTTAGCATGGAGGTTACCTGATCCACAAAGGTGAAATCCATCTCCACACCTTTGAGAGAGTTGCTCTGTGCGCCACCACCCATCATGCCACTGGCCAGACCACCAGCCATCTGCATCGCAGCACCACCACAACCACTCAATATCAAAGCACAGGCACCAGCCATTGCTAAATATTTGATTTTTTTCACTATACTGATCTCCTAAACAAAATATTTTTCAAACAAAGCGGCACCTGTAAAATGTGTCGGCATGCCGCGTTTATTACTCATTTTCGATAGATATGAAAGTTACGCAGTTGAATGCATTTTGCACCCATCATTCCCGAGGAAGCGGGAATGATGGGTAGACACTTTACTGTCTGTTTCAACCGGCAATTGCGTAACGCCTAAGATATCAGAAACCAGATGGTGTTGAGTACTCCTGCTCCAGTTTTTGAAGTTTAATACGAGAGTCACTCTGATTACTTGCGGCATCACCATACAATTCCAGAGTCTGCGCCACCTCTTTCGCTGCTCGATTTGCCTCTTTATCGGATGGAGAAGCCATCAAGACCTTTTCGTAAAATTCCAGTGATTTCTTTAGCGCTTTAATTTTTTCGAGTTGTTTTCTACTCTTTCCCGCCAAACATTCAGCCGCCACCCCGGCGTTGAAGAGCATGGATTGATCTGTTTCATTGTCCTTCAAAGCAGTAAGCGCAACCTTAAAAGCAAGTTTACAATTTCCACCATTCAATAAATCAGAAACCTTGGCAGCCTCTCCAAGACCACCATAGACAGGGCGAAAAGTAGATACCCGCGCAGGTGTAAACTTGCGTAACACACTTCGAATAGCTCGAGCGATGAGCATTTTTTTCATATCGAAGTCACTGGGCAACTGACTGTGTTTGTATTTTGGTACACGCCGAACGATTTCTTTGGAGAAATCGGTTGAATAGCATTCGGTAAAGCCAGACAACTCGCCCCCTTCCTTCAGGGCGATGGATAATTCAATGCGCCCGGTCTTTGTGGCATGTGCAGCGGTTTGAGCTTGATCAATATCCATATTGATCAGTTTGATCAGCATGGTGTGGTAACGCACAGAATCCGACTCTGGTGGCAGGCTGGTGGATTGAAGGAACCCAGTCTCATTGACAACAGAACGCGCTTTCTCAGCCAGTTGAGACCGTTCAACCCCACTCAGAAAGATTCCTTCTGATGAAATCACCCGTTCCTGATCAATCCAGATTAGATTCACCGCATTGCAGGTATTCCCCTGGACCATGGTGACAGGCCGCAACACTTTTACTGCCACACCTTTCGGAGCAACTGTTGAACCACCTGTGGCACAGGCAGACAGCAAAAATCCAACCGCAATAATCAGTGCAGGTGTCCGCAATTTCTTCTCAATGCATTTCCAACTGGTCATACGAAACCCCTTAGATACCCGTGCAATACCACATTCACGTGCTGAGAATAAACAGCCAATTTATGGACTGGAGAAAATAATCCGACTGCCCTTCATACCAACAGATTGAAGCGCTATCCCTGCCCGCCTCGCTTGACGGCGAAACTCACTTCTGATGGATGTTGGATCAGACTCACTGAACACCTCTAACTCCAGATAGCTGCCAGCTTGCCGACCAATGCGGTATTCCCAACCGAGATCCATAATCAAGTCTTCAATTCGATCCTGCACATCCAATGCAACATCCCGGACAATCAGCGTAATGAATTTCGAACGGGCACCCGAGAAACGCTCAACTATCTTTTTGACCAGATTTTCAGCCGCAGCACTACCAATTTTAATCGCCACACGGGACACGCCATCAGAGATGCCGTATTCACCACCACGACTGACTGTTTTGCCACGATCCTGAACATTGGCAAACAACTCACCAGTGGTCACATCAAAGGCCTTCATACCCAATGTAGAGTGAATCAGATAATAACCATCCGATGTTCTGCGTTTGCCGGCATCAATGCTGACCAAAACCACAGCATCACCATCTTCTTGTTGCGCGACCCGTATCGCATCATTTTCATTGATCATTCCATCTGAAGCCAGATCCTTGATTCGGCTTAACTGGTCCTGAAGAAACACCCGGAAACCGTAACCAACCAATTTATCTTGTATTAAATCCATAACCGTCTGAACACCCTTGGAGTCATACTCCAGATCTTCAGTACTGCGGCGCTTGTACAAAACCACCACCTTGCGGGAATCAAAGCTGGTCTTTTGGAAAGTCTTTTGGAATCGCGTATCGTTGAGAAACGCATCCAGAGCGCTTTTCAATTTAACATCATCAACTTCAGCTTGGAGTTTAACCTTGTAGGCTTCCTCAATGGGATCATGTCCCTCTTTGAGGACGGTATAATCGCGCACGTATCCACTGCTTGAAGAGATAATGCGGTCATATTCCAGATTGCCGTTACTCACTTTTGAGTCTGCTTGAACGTAGGCACCCAACGCTTTTTCTACGGCGGCACGAATCGCATCATTGATGGCCGCCTGTTTTGTTGCACCTTCGCCCACAGCAACCACACTTTGAGCATGCACCGTCACAGTTGATGCAAAAAACACAATCAGCACCATGAAAACAAAACGTTTTATTGTTCGATACAGAACATTCATCACAACGGACTCCCTGTCACATTTTCCACAATAAATACAACACGTAGAAAACGATTTCAAATACACTACCCAAAACTGATAAATGGGCAATGTTACCCTATTTTTTGGAAAATGTGTCTGTTTTTTATAATTCAGTTTATCATTTATCGAGCACATGAACAGACAGTACTGCAAATAATTATCATTAACGTACACAACTACAGCACACTTCTTGATACACGCCACACTATGTTAGAATGCATTATCTGTTAGTACAGCTTGGGAAAGGCATTATCTAACTAACTGTTCGTGCAGTAAATTTACTTGGAATTCTATCATTATGTTTCTAATAACTGGTTACGGACGCAGCGGCACCCATTATACCTCACGAATTCTTCAGGCACTCGGTGTGGATGCGCCCCATGAAACCGAAGGTAAAGATGGTGTCACATCCTGGAAGCACATTGTTCCAGGCACCTTTGTCGTTATTGGCAAAAACCGCGAACAGATCATTCCTGATATTTCCTACGACACAGTGATTCATCAAGTTCGAAATCCACTCAAAGTACTCACTTCTGCACAAACATTTTCTGAAAGTTCTCTATGCTATATGGAACAAAAGCTGGGGATTGACACAGATTCAGATCCGAAAGGAAACGCCCTTTTCACACTGTTTGGCCACAAGAAGCGTAATCATCGAATTCGGCGTTGTATGCGTACCTGGCTGGGCTGGACTAAACGTATCGAACAGAGGGCGGATTGGCGCTATCGGATAGAGGATTTTCAGGAGATTTTTCCTGAATTGTTATCGAAATTGGGATTGCCCGTGCAAAATCTTCCAGTCTTACAAAAAGAGGCCCGTGACTCCCGCGTTGGCAGAAAAGGATATACTCAGCTGACTTGGGATAAGCTGAAAGAAGCAGACAAAACGCTGGCGGAAAATGTCGAAAAAAGAGCGCTGGAATTTGGCTATGATATAAATTAAGGGCCGTGGAAAAATTAATTATTCCCGTTGCGCAGGATATGAATTGGTCCGCACAGCACAGAAAGGGAGCCCTATACCCCCTTTCTGCAACCCAGCTTTAGGGATCAATAGACTGGTGAAGGGAACACTCTGTTTATTTCGTCGCCCCTATCCTGATTTTTCACATCTGAATGACGCTGCCGAAACGGTATGACTCGAGAGGGTCGCGCAACCCGATATATCGCCTTTGAAGTCAAATGAACCAGGTTTAAACGCAACGTAACACCTGGATGGAATTGACCATTCCAATGCGGAACCACAATCCCCTTGGCCTCTGCGGTGATCGCCACACGATCATTTTTTCGAATTGGTACAGCTGTATTCCGCTTTACGCCATAGGAATCAATAATTGTTGGTTTGAAGCGGCTTCTGGAAGTCACCAATACCCGACCTCGTAAATGTGCGGCTTTTTCTTCCATATCAAAATAACGCCACGGCCATATTATCGCACCCATATTGAGGTGATAGCCCTTATCTGTCATTTCCTCGACCAAAGAGGGTTGAATACGCTCGACAACCCGATTACAAAGCGCTTGTATTTCTCTAACCCCTGAATGATTGGCTTCAAAAATCTGACTGATTTTATAACGACCGTCAGAGTGTTTATGTCCTTGATCTGGCTCATTTATCCAAACTCGACAAACAGGCGCATATTGTGTGGTGATTGTCTCACCAGGAAGAGAATTAACAATACTGCGAAGTGTTTTCATAAAGCAACTCCATAGGATATTGGTTTGTATATTTTATATTGTATAAAGTTGAAAAAACTAAAAATATATTATTGACAACTATTTTTATTGTTGAATCGGTTCATTTTGGCGCATTAATGAACGTTTAGTATTTTGAAGTCATGCTTCTTTATCTCTCAGATAGATCGCACTCAATTTTGCCAAAAACCAACGCAATAGCCGATACCTGACCATCTGTCTCTCTCTCAATTTTTTGCGCTCTATCTGGCGGACAAGCCCGCCTACCTGCGGCCCAAGATTCCACGGTGCGCCACGCGACACCCGCTGCATGTGCAAGCCGTTTTTTCTCCATTTCCCGTGCACCGTATGGAAACGCTTTCAAATATGTTTTTAAATCACTCATAGCCTCACTGTATACCTCAAGATATTATAAATAGCAACTGTCAGTTGCATTATTCTTCCTATTGCATAAAAAGCAACTCCATGTTACGTTTTGTTAACAACATACTGTACATAATGGAGGTAATAATGAATGCAGGATGGGTTGACCGCCTAAAATCAGGCATGCGCGAAGCCGGAATAACACAAGAAATGGTGGCAGAGAGGATAGGAAAAAAGCGTCAAGCTGTTTCCGCCTCGCTCTCCCGTGAGAAGGTATTTATCAATGATTTCAAAGTGATGATAGAAATGGCCCACCTTGATGCCCACGAAATCCTTTTTGGGAATACTTATGAAAATAAATGAAATTTATAGCATACAACTAATTACATAGATCAAATTACACAAAAAAATCTCTAATGCTTATATAATTACGTCCGAATATAAGTGGTAGGCACTGTTTCACTGATTTTGATTCGGATTGGCATCGAGAAGTATTGGTGGAATAAGGCCACAACCGTATCCAGCAACTACCTGTTACGGTTTTATATACCATCACCTGACAAGGAGACCACCAAATGCGCTTTGACTTCACTCACACCGATACTCAAAAAGCTTTAATTGAAGACCTAGCTGATATCACCGCTGCTGTAAGCGCTATTGTTCGGGCAGACCCCTCCTATTTGAGTGAACATGAATTGAATGGTGCCGGCCTGTTATTGGATGGTGTCTCTAACACGCTACGCCAAATGGCCAACAACCGACCCACCCATAACCAGATAGCTTGAATTCAAAAAAAAACGCTCTGAATTATGCTCAAATCCTCAATGCATATTCCGTACTTGACTTGATCGACTTCCAAGAAAACATCACTCTACCCTTCACGCATTAGAACATAATATATTGTTCTATTGACAACAAAACAACCTTTAGGTTGGAATCGACAGGATGTGGATTTATAACGATTTAAATTATATAAAAACACATTAAAAGCTTATTGTTTTATTAAAATGTAAAAATTACCAATAAAACAGGTCCAAGCAGATTTATCCTGGACCTGTTTTATAGTGATTTCGATCCGAAATTAGACAATGAACCACAACCTGAGTGGAAGCCCTGGTGATGTTTTTGCGCCGTTTTGCATAAGCGAAGCAGATCATCAGAGCAAAAATATCACCAGGACTGAAACGGCTGACTGTTCAAATTTCAGACGAAACCACTATAGGATCTCGGAAAGAATTACAACGTTCGCGCATCCATATAGGCCTGCTCTGAAACAGCGTGCCAGGAAATCGCTTGCTTTCGGAATGTTGAAAAAGAGTCATAAACACGTTTGGAAAATGGATCTTGACCTGCAATCTCCGCAACCACTTCGTTAGAAAGCATCTTGATGCGCTTGAGAACATCATCAGGAAAACGCAGCAATTTAACACCATGATGATTGACTAATGTATCCAAGGCAGTATTGTTTCGTGCAGTAAAGTCTGACAGCATATCCTGATTAGCAACCCTACACGCTGCGATAACAATGGATTGAAGATCCTTGGGCAATGCATTAAATGCGGTCTTATTGATAATGCCTTCCAATGTGGTTCCAGGCTCATGCCAACCGGGATAGTAGTAGAATTTTGCCGCCTTATAGAGACCAAAGGCGAGATCATTATAAGGACCAACCCACTCAGTCGCATCAATGGAACCAGACTGCAAAGCCGGAAAAATTTCACCACCCGGCAAACTCACAGGTGTACCACCCGCCCGATTCAACACCTCACCACCCAGACCAGGGATACGCATCTTAAGGCCCTTCAGGTCAGTAACCGCATCAATTTTACGGTTAAACCATCCGCCCATCTGCACACCAGTATTGCCAATAGCCGTTGGAATCAAATCAAAGCGATCATACAACTCTTTCCACAGCGCCATACCTCCGCCATGATAAAGCCAGCCATTCATCTCCTGTGCTGTGAGACCAAAAGGCACCGCTGCAAAAAACTGCGTGGCCGGATGCTTGCCTTTCCAGTAATAGGCCGCACCATGCCCCATCTGTGCTGTGCCGCGAGAAACCGCATCAAACACCTCAAAAGCGCCAACCAACTCTTTGGCACCATACACTTTAACCTTAATTCGACCACCACTCATCTCATTGATGAGTTTAGCTAAATAGTTTGCGCCTGCGCCCAAACCAGGAAAATTCTTCGGCCACGTTGTAACCATTTTCCATTTAATCGTCTTACCAAGACTGGGAAAGGCATCCGCCACCTTTGGTGCTGCCACCAGTGCTGCACCCCCCAAAACCCCTTTGACCACTGCTCGACGGGATACATTTTTATCGGGATTCGACATCTCGCTTCTCCAATGTTCTTTCTTATAGTTGGGAGTTACGCAGTTGACTGCATCAGAGGCCCGAAGGGCCAACTTCTACAAGGGCCTGGGGACCGAAGGTCCCCAGCGCAAAGGGCCACACAATTAATAGGCTGCGTAACAGCCGTCCCAGCCCAAAGGACTGGCATGCCGAAGGCATAGCCGCGAAGCGACGCAAAACACAGACAGGCCAGCAACTGCGTAACGCATAATAGTATCAACGCACAATGATCAGAAACTCTTCTTCATCGCGCAAAATCTGTATCAATAGCTTACGCGTTCTACGGCGTAGATTGCGTTTCAGATCATTTAAATTGGCAATCGGATGACGATTCACCGCCGTAATCCAATCTCCAGGCCGCAAGCCGATCTTCCAGGCCGGACTGTTCGGTCCAACATCCAACACCCCAACACCCGCAATACGACTGCCCGCCTTGGGCACACCAAACATCGCCCCTTCCATCCGCTGATCAACACTTGTTCCATCCAGCTTATGCCATGTTGGCTGAAGAATCGTGGCAGTTACGCGCTTTTTACGTCCATCACGAATATAGTCAAGCTGGATCTGCTCACCAACCCGCAGAAGACCAATGACATTCCGCAAATCGGATGCATCACCAATAGAATGGCCATTAGCTGAAACAATCACATCACCAGTGGTTAACCCAGCTTGATCAGCCGCAGAACCAGGAACAACCCGTGTTACAACCGCACCACTCTGATCCGGCACTCCAAAAGCGCGGGCAAGATCTGCTGTTAAATCCTGGGTTTGCACACCTAAAAGACCGCGCTGCACTTCACCATAGTCGATCAACTGCGCCATGATCTGCTGCGCCATAGACACTGGAATTGCAAACCCGATCCCAACATTTCCGCCATTAGGTGCCAAAATCGCAGTATTGATTCCGATCAACTCGCCAGCCAGATTGACCAAAGCACCGCCTGAATTACCTGGATTGATGGATGCATCGGTTTGGATAAAATCCTCATACCCTTTGATGCCCAACCCTTTACGGCCCAAAGCGGACACAATGCCTGATGTCACTGTCTGCCCCAAACCAAACGGATTACCCACCGCAACAACAAAATCACCAACGCGCAACGCCTCAGAATCGCCAATCGGCAACGCAGTCAGACCACGGACTTTAACCTGGATGACTGCCACATCGGTCTCAGGATCAACACCAACCAAACGGGCAAGAACAGTTCGACCATCCTGCAATGTTACAGATATTTTATCTGCTTTATCAATCACATGTTGATTAGTCAGAATATAGCCCAACTTGGCATCCACCACCACACCAGAGCCCAAGCTTCGGTGCTGCTCATTCTTTTTTTTCTTCTTGCGTCTTTCGAGGAAAAATTTAAAAAACGGGTCTCGCAACAGAGGATGATCCGGCGCATGAATGACGGTACTGGATGCAATATTCACCACAGCCGGCGTGACCTTTTCCAGCATATCAGCCAGAGAAGGCAAGGGCTTGCCATTGACCGAAGGCGGTAAAGTCGCTTCAACCATACCTGAAAAGCAAAAAGAGACCAGGAAAAGTACAAGGAAGGAAAAAGATCGTTTCATGGTTCAAAGCGTAACGGTGTTACCGCTCCATTATTTCTATAGTTTCTATAATCTGCCAACACCTGAGCGTGATCAAATGCCAAAGGCATATCAATTTTATCAGGATGAATGATAATCAAGTTTTTTGCATCATCAGCGGGACAGGGCATACCATGTGCTTCGGCTACATACACCGCTGTCACGGTGTGGCCACGTTGATCCCGCTTTGGATCACTGTAAAGGCCCAATAACGCCTTTAAGGTCACGTCCAAACAGACCTCTTCTTTGGCCTCACGCACGGCTGTGGCCTCAATACGCTCACCCACATCAGCGAATCCACCGGGAATAGCCCAACCATATGGTGGATTAAGTCGTTCAATCAATATGATAGGACGATCTTCATCATCAAGCAATTCAATAATGATATCAGCAGTCAAAGCGGGTGTAGCATGTTTTGTCATGATGCGGATTCCCATTTTACATTAAAAACAGGTTGAAAGTGTTGGATAAAAAGATCCGCCAATGCATCCATGGTGATATCCACTCCCAATTTTTGTAACGAGGTAACGGCCCCTCCCTCAATACCACAAGGAACAATGGCGTTGAATGCGCCTAAATCAGGTCGATTATTGAGCGCAATACCATGATAGGCAACGCCTCGCCGCACACGAACACCAAGCGCAGCCACCTTACTACCTGCCACCCAGACACCAGGATAACGTTTATCACGCGCTGCCTGAATAGTCAGTTCAGCAAGCACATTGATAATGACACTTTCAAGAGCGTCTACATGGGCACGAACAGCATGAATCGCTGGACGCAAATCCCGAATCACATAGGCGATCAACTGACCTGGTCCATGATAGGTGATCTCACCGCCTCGATCAGTTACCAATTGTGGAACAGTCTCATAGGCTGGGTCCACAACCCGTGCATGTTCAGGTCGGGTTCTGGGTCCAAGGGTATAGATAGGCGCATGTTCCGTCAAAAGCAAAATATTGCTCTGTCGTCCATCGGCAATGGCACTGGCCAGATTTTTTTGTAGTGTGAGGGTCTGTTGATACGACTGTTCCTGAAGATGTTGAACCTGCCAGACGGTCGGAGGACAAACAGCCGGAGGAATGACTGGAACAGCTTCAGCCAGTGCGGTCATGCAGTAGTATGACCAAGCAGACGACGCAAACGCATAGCCGCCAAATATCCTGACTCAGCCGCCAGATCAAAGGAAGGATAGATTGTGTAATCACCAGCAAGTTGCAGCGGACTGCCACTCTCCATAAATCCATGCAAAGCGGATAAACGCCGAAAAGCACCCAATGTCGTCACGGGAAAGGCGTGTGAAAAACGCTGCACACTCCAGTCCAATATACGATCTGAAGATCCAGGCAGAACCACTTCCAACTCTTTATGAACCCGACTGAGAATTGCCCGATCGGACAGATGCATAAAATAGCTGTCCCGAAACCGTTCGGCTGGGATAATCACGCTGGAAACCGCACCAGTACGCACATCTGGATTGTCCAAACGAGAGAGCCGACACGCATCATAAATATCAGTAATGAACGTACGATCTGACAAAGAAAGATCAAATGCTGGCGAATAAATCGGCGAAGATCCATATAAACCAACAGTGATTGCAGGCGCATAGCGCACCTGATCCAGCAGATTGAGCACTTCAGAAGGAAACAGCTGAGCAGCAATACGCATGATCATCGGTGCAGGCGAGGTAAAAATGACCGTCTTGGCTTCTACCCAACGCCCTTCTCCACTGCCATCGGCATAGAGAATTCGATATCCCAAACCATCAGAAAGTTTTTCAAGCTGAATAACCGCCGAATTAAACCGAATGCGATCACCCAACATATTAGCCAGATTGATATTGACCTGGTTCAACCCACCATCAAACGTATAGTTTCCACTCTCAACTCTGGCCTGATCATCGGTGTTCATATCAGCCAGCGTCTGTTTGAACAGCGCAAACAGGATAGGCATCAATCCAAGGGCGGAAAGCTCATCCAGGTTGGCACCAGAGGCCCGACGGGCCAGATTGTTAAGAACTCTGGGATAAACAGGCGGCAAACGCAGTGCATTCAACCATTCTCGAGCCGTTTGGCGGTCCAAGCGACCCACAAGGCTATCTTGGCGATGATCTGGCACATTGCCATAATGTCTGGAAATTTCTGACAGGGTATCCAGAAAGTGATCAAGAGCGGCCAGGTCACCACGATCACTGAACATCTGGAGGATCTCATCCTCACCGATAAACACCTTGCCTTTACGATAAATCGCATCCACCTGACCCGGTATTTCGACAGGGTCAAGACCCAAATCAGTGATGATTTGGCCTAAGGCACCGTTGAGAGAGGTAATGTATTGTGCGCCTTTGGAGAAGGTGCGGTCGCCCATTTGCCCGGTCAGTGAGCGTCCACCCACTGATTGTTCAGCTTCCAGGAGTACCACATCAAGGTCACGCAGAAAGTATCCGGCACTCAAGCCAGCGATACCAGCACCGATAATAGCGACATCGCGTTGATGCCTTTTGGCGCGGAGAGGTTGTCTCGGGTTAGACAGAGCGGCACGCGCAGTAGTCAGCGGTATTGGAAGCCCTGCCAACAGGGCCCCGGAAAGCATCGCTTTAACCACTTGCCGTCTCTTCATAAGCCGAATCCGCTATGCGATTCCTACATTATGATCAGGGTATCGTGCGCCCCTCTATTTCCTTCGCAACCACAGCACACCTTGACAACGTACCATAATCTACATGATTTATCAAGCAGTTCTCATACTGGTGGCTCATTATGAGCCATAGAAAGACCTAATGAAATAATGATTTAACATAATTCTTAGATCAACAACCAACTTTCCTGTCTCTATACACTTAAAAATCAACATACTAACCAAATTTAACAGCTCTATCATCCTCGCGAATTGAAGAACGTGCCAAAGGATTACTCATCACCTTGACAAACCCTTTTTGTAGCGCGATCTCTTTCAGATGATCAAAACGTTCAGGTGGCCAGTAGGATTCAACAGGATGATGTTTCAGGCTGGGGCGTAAATATTGACCGACAGTCAGTAGCGTAACACCAGAATCACGCAAGTCATCCAACAACTGGACCACCTCCGCCCAATGCTCACCCAGGCCAACCATAAATCCCGACTTAATCTGTATTGAAGCCCCATTATAATCGGCAGCTTTTTTCAATACATCTAGAGAATAACGATAATCTGCCGCAGGTCTAACCGATGTAAATAGACGCTGAACGGTCTCTATATTATGGTTGAAAATTGTTGGCTTTGCGAAAAGCACTTTCTCAAGTGCACCGCTTTTATCCCGAAAATCCGGGGTCAACACTTCAATGGTATATCCCGCCTGCTGACCATGTAAAATATCCAGACAAGCAACAAATTGAGCCGCTCCACCATCCTCCAGATCATCCCGATCAACGGAGGTGATCACCACATGGCGCAGCCCCATTCTTTGAACCACTTTAGCCAGACGTTGAGGCTCTTCGAAATCCACCGGCGCGGGACGACCAGTAGGCACATCACAGAAAGTACAATTTCGGGTACAAATATTCCCGAGAATCATGAAAGCGGCATGACCATCATGCCAGCATCCACCGATATTAGGACAGGATGCGGACTGACAAACAGTCTGAAGCTTCTCACGCTGCATCATGGCGCGTAATTTAAGGTATTCTGGTGACGTTGGTGCCTTCACCGTCAACCAGCGTGGCTTTCGAATAAACGGAGCATTATCCGCCATCAAACATCCTCAACACCGATTTTTTCAAAAAAGCGCTTACGCAACTTCCGGCTATACGCATCCCACTTCATATTTGAGAGCACTTTTCCATCTGTACCAGACAAAAATCCCAATGGAATTTCAAAACCGCCTGCTGCATCCTTACCGCCACCATAATATTTACCCTCTCTATCGTGACCAAGGACATCTTTTAAGAAGGTATCCGGTGCCAGGGTATGTTTGGAGGTACGTAGAGAACCACTTAACATCTCTTCACCGTTTTTCTTCGTAACGATGGCATAAACGATTACCGTATGGACATTCTCTTCACTGAGCAGAAACTCCGCAGCCTGTGGCACCGCATCTCGATCCGCAGTACGCAGAAAACCAACACCCGCAAGACAGACACCCGCCCGTGTTACCCGATCCGCCAAAGCGATACGGATCACTTCCATGGTCTTATGGCTGCGTTTCTGATGCAGAATTTCCAGAAGCATTTCAGTATCGAAGAAAGGCTGTAGATAGGCGGCAGCATTCAAATCCAATGATTGCGCTTGAATCATTGCACCAGTATCCGAAACGATACCATGCATCAAAGCGGTAGCCAGATTCCGATGATCGGAATTACTATTCTCCAGAGGCATGATACCCTGTTCCAAGTAGGTAGCAAATAATGTGGCACACGCACCGACAAAGCGTACATCTACAAACTCGGGTTTTAATTGATCCAAATTTTCCTGCCATGCATGGTGATCCATCATGGCCACAACCGGAATGCCAGCTGCAAGGAAACGATCTGTCAGGCGGCAGGTGGTTCCCTGATTATCCACGAAGACCACACCTTGATACTGATCTTGCGGAACAAATTCAGAATCCCAACAGGTCAGACTGATGTTGAGCAAATTAATAAGCGCAATATTTTCCTGATGACTGACACGTCCGGCGTAGAGCAAATCAACCTCAATACCAAATTTTTCTACAATCCGCCGGTACGCCTCTCCACATGAGATGGCATCAGGATCAGGATAGTCCTGAAGCAACACTGCATGACGTTCACCACGATGCTTTTTCAGTACCGTACAAAGCTCAACCGTTTTTTCATTACCACACGCACCACAATTATCTGAGTCATCAGCAGCTACGCGACTATTTTCCGGCATTGCTTCATCATTTTCTATCAATTGTTCATCCATTGTGTGATTCCTGAAAAAAACACGCCACTAGGGTCGGAAAAATGATCGATATTAACATACCCTAAGGACCACGGAAAAATTAGATTGCCCCTAGGAAACAAGTTTGGGGGACACTTCTACCTTTTTTAGAGTATACTATTGTATGAAGCGTTCAGGCACTGCTTACCGTATTTGCAGGAGACGATTTAGATGGCCGAGACCAAGGCGCGTATCAAATTGATTGAAGGGATTCAAATGCTCGGAGAGTCCGGTTCCGGGCACACGGTGGTCATGGATGCCGCACCAGAAATGGGCGGTCGCAATATGGGTGTCAGACCCATGGAGCTGTTATTGATCGGGATGGGCGGTTGCACCTCTATTGATGTGCTGAATATTCTGCGCAAAGGGCGTCACGATGTGAAAGACTGTGATGTCTCCGTTTCCGGAAAACGGGCTGATACCGAACCAAAAGTGTATACCGATATCACAGTCCATTTTAAAATCACCGGAACCAAAATCCCGGAAAAAGCAGTACAACGTGCGATCAGCCTTTCTGAAGAGAAATACTGCTCTGCATCAATCATGTTGGGCAAAACCGCTCAAATCCATACCAGCTATGAAATCATCGAAGCCTGAGTGAATCGCCATGAAACCTGTTTCATTTGCTACACTGATCCAGTCCGTTCTGATTACACTATTGCTCAGTTTCGTCCTGACTGTCTCTGAAGTCAGCGCAACTGATTTCAACAGTGCCGACCTTATGGAAGGTGAAGATTATCACCTCATCTCTCCACCTATACCGCCTTCAGGTGACAAACCTGAAATTGTAGAGGTGTTCAACTTCCACTGTCCGCACTGCTACTACCTGCATCCCCATTTTGACCGTTGGGCAAAACAGAATAGCAGTCGATTTACAGTAAAAGCCTTGCCGATTTTCTGGGGCAATCAATCCGACATTCCGGCCCGCGCCTACTACACCGCCGAATTCATGGGCAAAGGCATCGAAATGAAGGATGCCATCTTCAAAGCACGTTTCGTGGATGGTATTGATATCGACAATTTTGGAGAATTGATCTTTGTCGTTGAAGCCGTAGGGCTGGACCCTGATCTGTTCAAACAGAACATGAAATCATTTGGCGTAATTGCCAAACTGGCCCAGGCACGTACTTTAAAAGAGTCTTATGGCGTTAGTGGCACTCCCATGTTGGTGGTGAACGGCAAATACCGCGTTCCACCTTCCTCTGGAAAAAGTTTGGCCACTCCAGAAGAGTTGGCCTCGGATGATACTAAGTGGAACGGACTGCTGCGTGCTATTGAAGCACTTGCGGTCAAATAGATCATCAATTACTCATGAAGGTTCTTGTTGCTATCCGTCAGGTACCTGATCCAGCGGTGCCTGTTCGTCTGTCCGGCACACCACTGGCTATTGAAACAAGCCATGCCCAAGGCGTGATCAATCCGTTTGATGAGATCGCCTTGGAGGCAGCCGTTCAACTGAAAGAAGCAGGTAAGGCCGATGAGGTAACCGTAGTCAGCATCGGTGGAAATAACATAATCGACTGCCTACGTACCGCTTTGGCTCTTGATGCAGACCGCGCCCTCCATATCCATCCTGATTCAGATCAAATCCTCCTCACACCACGCCTGATTGCTCAAACAGTGGCGGCTTTAGTCTGTAAAGCGTCCTTTGATTTGGTCTTTATGGGCAAACAGTCGGTGGATCAGGACAATAACCAAACCGGTCAAATGTTGGCTGGTCTTCTGGACTGGCCACAATCCACCTTTGTTTCTCGCTTAGAGAGTCAGGATAACGGTACAGTTGTGACACAACGTGAACTGGATTACGGTTTGGAAACCTGTAGCCTTTCTCTTCCAGCAGTGATCACAACCGATCTTAGGCTCAACACGCCGCGTTATGCCAGCCTGCCAAAAATCATGAAAGCCCGGCGCAAACCTTTGGAAACGCTACCGCTGTCAGATTTCATCAATCCATTGCCTGAATCATGTATGACTGTATTAGAGAACGCACATCCACCACTGCGGCCAAAAGGCCAACATGTAGAGAACCTATCCACACTGCTTAATGCTTTGTCTCACGCCGGTATTTTGTCATGAGTGTACTGGTAATCACTGATCCAACCGCACCGAATCAACCCGATCATGCTCTGTGTACAACCATCACCGCAGCCAAACAATTGGGACCCGTTACGCTGTTGTTGGCTGGCTCGGAAATCAATGAAATGGCAAGCCGTTGTGAACTGATCAACGGTGTAGACTCGGTACTGTTTTTACAAGACGAACAACTGGAAAAAACAGGGGCTGAACAACTGGTTAGCATCATTCTTTCCCTGAAACAACGCTACCGTCATATTTTGGCACCAGCCACCACCTTTGGAAAAGATCTACTTCCGCGTCTTGCTGCCAAGCTGGGTGTGGATATGCTCTCTGATGTTGTCCAAATTCTCGATTCAGAGCGGTTTGTTCGTCCGCTGTTTGCAGGCAATGTGTACCAAACCATCCAACATCAACACACACCAACACTGTTGACGATTCGCCCAACAGCATTTTCTCCAGCATTGATGGGTGAGCAACCCGCAGAGCGTCACACCATTTCAAAACCAAAAAAATGGCCACGCCACTCCAACCATATCGCACTGACCCAACCCAACACCGACCGCCCAGACTTGGGCAGCGCTGAAATTGTGGTAGCAGGTGGTGCAGGCGTAAACACGGAACAGGGCTGGCAACAACTTGGTGAATTAGCGGATAAACTCGGTGCTGCTTTGGGCGCAACACGTTCGGCAGTGGATGCTGGTTTTGCACCCAATACTTGGCAGATTGGTCAAACTGGTCGCATCATTGCACCGCGTCTTTACATTGCTGTGGGCATCTCTGGAGCCATTCAGCATCTGGCGGGAATTAAAGATGCGGGTACCATCGTTGCCATCAATAAAGACCCCAAAGCGCCGATCTGTTCCATCGCCGACTATACCCTTTCCGGCATGATGGAACAGATTATTCCTGAGTGGATCAGGGTCTGATAACATTCACTCTCTGTGGAGTTCACTATGCTTCGCCCTCTGTTTTTTTTCCTGCTCTGCGCTTTATTTATACATCCCATCATTGCCTACTCAGAAATCAAATCTTCCCGCGTTTCAAATTCTGTGCAAGCACTGGAAGCCCTGAATTCCGTACTCAAAATGCAGCGGGATTTGGAAAACGAAATCAGCAAGACTCAACAGAAAATCAAGACAACCACAACCTCTTTAGAGAAAAAAGAGCTGCAAGAGGAACTGGACAAGTTAGAACAACAATTACTTGATACAAAAAATAATTTTCTTCAGATCGCCACCAATATTGAAAGCCCGGATGGCGCGGATGAAAATGAAAAGCAGTTTGATATTCAAGAGGAAGTTGTTGCACTGGTTGAGCCGATCATCACAGAAATGAAGATGATGACCGCGCGCATGCGAGACAAGTCGAGACTGAAAGAAAAAATCCTAAACCTGCAACAAGCGCTTCCTGAAGCAAAAAAAGCGGCTCAACATATTGAAACACTGCTCTCCACATCTAAAGAGCCTTCAGTACGCTCCAGTTTAACAGAGATCAAAGAGCGTTGGCGTTTACGGATTGAACGGATAAACAATGGGCTCAAAATCACTCAGTTCCAATTGGATAAAATGGAACAGGAAGAAGAGTCCTTTACCGAAATGTCCAAAAGCGGCATCAAGGACTTTTTTCGCAAACGTGGTCGTTATCTGGCAGGTGGTTTATTGGTATTTCTACTGATTTTTTTCATCAGCAAAGGATTCTACAGCGTTCTGAAGAAAATCATACCCGGCTATAACAAGGTGCATCGCCCTTTTTCAATCCGGCTCTTTAGTTTGCTCTACCGGATTGTCACAATTTTCCTATTGATTGCCGGTCCAATGACCGTGTTCTACTTTGCCGAAGATTGGGTTTTATTCAGCCTCGGTGTGCTTATCCTACTCGGCATGGCCTGGACCATCCGCCGCACCTTGCCCGGGCTATTACAGCAATCCCGACTCATGCTCAACATTGGCTCAGTCAGAGAAGGCGAACGAATGGAGTATGCCGGCCTGCCCTGGCAGATCCGACAAATCAATCTCTTCTCAACCCTGGAAAACCCGGATGCCGGGTTAAAACTGCGCCTGCCATTAGAAGCTTTGCTGGGTAAAATCTCCATGCCACTGACCGAAGATATCACTTGGTTTCCCTGTAGAAAGGGCGATTGGGTTATTCTTTCCGACACCACCCGAGGTAAAGTGATATCCATTACCCACGACATGGTGCGGTTGGTCCAACGTGGTGGCGCACATAAAACCTATCCGATGGCTGACTTTCTTAGCCTGTCACCGGAAAACATCTCGGTCAATTTCCGCCTTAAAGAGACCATTGGCATTAGCTACGATCTTCAGGCTAACGCCACTACCGATATTCTTAAAACCCTGAAAGAAACGGTTGAGCACCGCATTCAAAATGATGGCTATGGAAAATATCTGCTGAATCTACGTGTAGAATTCCAAAGCGCTGGTGCATCTTCATTGGATCTTGTGGTTATCGCAGATTTCACTGGCAATCAGGCACCGCTTTATAACCGGTTACGACGCGCTTTACAGCGCTGGTCTGTAGATGCCTGTACTGAACATGGCTGGGAAATTCCGTTCACACAAATGTCGGTTCATTTTCCAGAGAAAGAATAGATCACTCCAACAACCTGTTTAGAAACTCAGAGAGACGCTTTAGTCATTTTCATCCAAAGTTTAACAACAAATCTCGACCTGAGTGGAAGCCCTGGTGATGTTTTTGCGCCGCTTTTGATATGCGAAGCAGATCATCAGAGTAAAAAAATATCACCAGGGATGGAACGGCTGACTGTTCAAATTTTAGACGAAACCACGATACTAGAAAAATTGCGTTCCTGAACACGCTCTATGCCAAAGAATCATCGGCCACATGGTAAACAGGATCTTTAATAAGGTTCACTTCACACAGATCACCCGCTTTTGTTAATAACTTGACACACTCCGGGCTGAGATATCTGATATGCAGACGTTTATCCATACTAAGATAACGCTCTGCCAGGGTATCAATAGCTTCGATGCCACTGTGATCAAAAACACGCGACTGTTGAAACTCCACCACCACATCATCGGGATCATTGATTGGATCAAACAAGGCTTGAAAGGCGTGGGTTGATCCAAAAAACAGCGGTCCACGCAGTTCATACACCTTGGAATCTTCATTATCTCGGGTAATTTCTACACCAATATTTTTTGCATGATCCCAAGCAAATACCAATGCGGAAATGATAACACCAATAAGAACCGCTATTGCCAGATTATCGGTAATAACGGTGACAGCGGAGACCGCAATAAGAATAAAGGCATCGGATTTGGGAATTTTTCCAATAATACGGAAGCTGGACCACTCAAAAGTACCAATCACCACCATAAACATCACACCCACCAACGCCGCCATGGGAATCTTAGAAATCAGCGCCGAAGTAAACATGATAAAACTCAGTAAAAACAACCCCGCTGCAATTCCAGACACCCGACAACGCCCTCCAGAATTCACATTGATCATGGATTGACCGATCATCGCACACCCGCCCATGGCTCCGAAAAATCCACAGGCAATATTTGCAACGCCCTGCCCCACACACTCTTTATTGCCTCGGCCACGGGTTTCAGTCATCTCATCAATGACAGTCATGGTCAACAGCGACTCGGTCAAGCCAATCGCTGCAAAGGCTGCCGCATAGGGAAAGATTATGAACAGCGTGTCCATAATCTCTGTCATGTTTGAAAACGGCACCATGGGAATATGAAAATCAGGAAAACCACCAGCAATTGAAGCGATATCCCCTACCGTTCTCACTGGTAGTTCAAAGACGATGGTGATGGTTGAGACAACCAGAATACCGGCCAAAGAGGCTGGAATGGCTTTGGTCAATTTCGGCAAAAAATGGATGATGGCCATGGTCAGGGCAATCAGTCCCATAATTGTCCATAACGGTGTACCACTCATCCAGGACAAAGTGCCATCGACTGGATCAGCAACCTTAAACTGAGTCAGTTGAGCCAACAAGATTACAATGGCCAAACCATTCACAAAGCCCAGCATCACTGAGTGTGGCACCAGCCGGACAAACTTCCCCAGCCGTAAAATGCCAAACAATATCTGAATAAGCCCCATCAAAACCACAGCAGCAAACAGATACTCAACCCCGTGAATCACCACCAACCCCATCATAATAACAGCCAGCGCACCAGTTGCGCCGGAGATCATACCAGGACGACCACCTATTATTGAGGTAATAAACACAACAATTAACGCAGCATAAAGACCAACCAACGGCTCCAACTGCGCCACAATGGCAAACGCAATGGCTTCTGGCACCAACGCCAGAGCCACAGTCAAACCAGACAGGATCTCATTTTTATAATGGCAAACTTGACCTTTTGAACACAGATTAATCATATCACCTTAGCCAAGTTAATATTATTTGTAAAACAATCAGATAGAACAATCATGATCTATTGAACAACTCCATATAGTTGGATGAACCAATCCCCAGTCAACAACATGCTTTACCCGTCAATTACAAGGGCTTGAATAAACAGTAGACCAATACACTATGTTAGAGGGTATCAACAGCATGAATGGAAAGTTGAAGGGCTGTGAAGGATAAAGGCTTTTATCGCTTTGATAAAGTCTTTATCTCTCAGTTTTGGTCTATTGGAGAAGGAAGTGGGGTCAACAGTTTCTTATGATGGGGATCAAGATAAATCTGTCTGGTGTGACAGCATGGTTACTGAGTAAGCGTTCCACAGGAAAAGAGAAACGCTCCTTTCCTGTGGATCTTTTCAACTTTTCTACCGCTTCCAAGGCCTTCTAGCACCTGCCAAAGAGCGCCAATCTCGTTCCAGCTGCGCCATCAACTCATCCCGCGCGGAGGTCCGACTCTCGACAATGGCTTTAATATAAGCCGTCACATCGTCATCCTGAGCCTTTTCGGCAATTCGGTCCAACATTTCAGGCATTACCGCCATATCATGAACTGTACCTAAAATGCTTTGAACACCCTTCATCTTATTTACAAATGACTGAATGCTCTGTGCACCAAAAATTGGAGTGAAAAACTCACACGCATAGCGAATCTCTTTGCCCTGGATGCGCAAGCGGTGCAACTGATCATCATCCATTTCCTGGCGCTTTTTGCCAAACGCTACAAAGCGAACAAACCGCCGCTCCAACTCTTTGGCCGCGTATTTCTTGATGGGTGTATCCATCACTTTTTTCTGTTTTCCACTCGCCCGCTTTCGCCAACCACTCTCTTTAACCCAGATCTCAAAATCATGACAAAAACGACGATACCGCTTGCTGCCTATGGCACTGCGAACACGGTTATACGCGCTCTCACGCTCTTTCTGGATGAGCTCCTTCAACTTGGCTTCACCTGCTGATGGCTCCAACTTGCCTGAAAGGGGTTCGAGCACTTCATCCAGGAAAACGTCAAGATCCCGAGCCGGTCCAAGCTCGCGGGAAAACCATTTCATTTCACCGGCCATTGGGTCGGTCAACTCACGCGGCAAGGCGCGGCGAAAGTTTTTTACCGCTGAACGCATCCGACGATACGATACACGAACCTGATGCACACCACGTATACTCTCGCCCTTATATGCTACCGGTTCATACTGTTTTAAGTACTGAAAATTATGCAACAAGATGGTTGCAAATGCTTCGTCAGCAGATTGTCTTAGTGTCACCGGTGCTGGTGTTTTTTTTGGGAGAGACATGGTGGCAATACTCCGTACCAACAGGAATCTGAAAGATAAGCCGAACTGAAAAACACAAACCGTTTTTCCGAACGACTCAGGAAAAAAAAAGGAGGATGAACGAACCAGCCGCTCTTCCCCCTTTTTCCGATTTTATCGAGTGATCATGAGATACTTCCATCATAATCATCAGTGTATTACATAGGCGAAATCAGGCCCAGGGAATTTTCGTTGCACCAAGATCCGTCCACAAACCAGGCAATTTGGATTTAGCAACACCCTGCTGTTCCCAACGCAGTTTTGCAACACCATCTGCAAACTCTTTTACTTCTGCATCATCAGAGTCACCAAGTACCCACTCAAGCAGACCGGGCATTACAGCAACATCGTTGATGATACCCAACTGGCGTTGAACCGCTTTGAAACGTGCAGTAAATTCGGCCATTTCATCCGCATCAAACAGACCTGAGAAAAACTCAATGGAGTAGCGCAACTTCTTACACTGAATGCGTAACTCATGCAGTTCATAATCAGGCAGCACACCCAGATCATCACCAGCAGCAAGAATTTTATTAAACCGTTTGGTCATCACCTTGACAGCAAAACCCGTAATATTTTTATCGAGTCTTTTGACCATCTTGGGCGACATGTCATTACGCCAGCCTTTACTATCAACCCACTCGGTAAAGTCTTTGCGAAACTGTGCAAAACGCGGATCATCAATGGCGGCACGGACCTTGATATAGGCTTCTGCATTTTTGGCTTCAGTCAAAGCCAACATCTTCGCTTCACCGGCAGCAGGACCGATTTTACCTTTGATATTCTTATCACCCAGACCTTCATCAATGAACACATCGGAGTCACGGGCCGGACCTAACTCACTGGCAAACCACTTCATTTCGTCGCCCATTTTTTGTACCGCTTCCCGAGGGATGGCTTTACGAAATACGGACAAAGCAGAACGCATGCGACGGAAAGAAACACGGGTCTGATGGACACCTCGAATTGTCTCACGGTGATAGGCGTTATCCAACCATGTTTCCATATAGGCATAGTTGGCTTTCAGAATAGCCTGAAACGCATCATCCACTGAATGTTCTGCGAGAACCGGTGATTGCGACATGCGGCTTCCCCTCTCAAATATTGTGGGATTAGCGGGTAACGTACAGTTACTACTGTGTGTAATTAACGCGCACTATACAGTTTGACATGCCCCTTTGTCCAGGATTTCACAGTCCAGTTATCATCAAAATGCAGAGAGGACAATTCACCATTGTATCGCCCTCTTTCCGATATTTTTTTACATAAACGTGAAAAAAACACCATAAACGGTGGACAGGGCGAGGTGATCCCACTATATTTGCACTGTTTTTACCCTGTGTAGCGTGATGTGACGAAGCTCAATCACCGATTTCCCTCAATATTCAGGCGTTTCCTTATCTAGGTTCCTGCCAGGACTAGGTGTTTGACAACGGGATCGTGCCAATCCGTTGCGCTTAATCTTTTATCGGTTACGTCATTAATCAATACATAGAAGAGCATTTACTTGTTCACTATATGCCATAAATTCAATATGATGGCAAAATACTGAACCATACTTGCCGAACTTTTGGCAGATAATAGAAAGCTAGGAGGAATCAATGGGACAAGATAACGGTCTCCCCTATACGCTGAACCATAACCCCATGAAAGATTTGGAAGCCATTGAGCTGGGTGCCGGTCACGCACGTGCCAATCAGGCTCCCCGCGCAACAACGAAAAAGTTGAAGCGGATTCCCTACGAGGAGACCATGCATCCTCTTCGGATCGAACTTCTGAAAGCTCAGAACTGGATTCGTGAGAATGACCTGCGCGTCATGTGCATCTATGAAGGTCGTGACGCTGGCGGTAAAGGCGGCACACTCAAGCGCTTCATCGAGTTCTTGAACCCACGCTCCGTTAATGTCGTTGCTCTTGACAAGCCCACTGACATTGAACGTACCCAATGGTACTTCCAACGCTATGTCAAGCATCTGCCTCATGCTGGCCAATGGGTGTTCTTTGATCGCTCCTGGTACAACCGTGCTGTTGTTGAGCGCGTGATGGGCTTCTGCGAAAAAGATCAAACTCGTGAGTTCCTCCGTTTCGTACCTGAGTACGAGCGTTCCTTGGTTAACTCCGGCATCATCGTCTTCAAATTCTGGTTCTCGGTCAGCAAAGAAGAGCAGCTGTTCCGCTTCAACCGCCGCCTGACCAACCCACTCAAACAGTGGAAACTCAGCCCAGTTGATAAAGATTCTCAGGGTGTTTGGGACGTATACACCGAAGCCAAAGATGACATGTTCTGGTACACAGATACACCTTGGGCTCCTTGGACCATCATCAAGTCCGATGACAAAAAACGCGCCCGTATCAACTGCATCCGCTACTTCTTGAGCCAAGTTGACTATCCTGACAAGGATGAAAGCTTGCTGAAGTACGATAGCCAGATTGTAAGAACTGTTCCTGAAGAAATGAACTGGACAAAATAGTTCTTCCTTGGCAACAAGGAACTTTCAACAGGGAACGTTGATCACGCACAATGAGGTTGTCGAGTTTCGGCAACCTCATTTTGCCTTGTGAACTGGGTTGGAATATTGTTTAGTAGACAATACACCCGATAAAATTATATACACCAGCAGTGTGTTCGCGGTGAATGATTGCATCCAGGAGAGAGATAATATGGCTGACGATCCACATAAAATCATTCAATCCATCATCGGTGCCCAAATCTATGAGGACACTCAAGGCGATGAAGGTCCAACCGATGGCCCTTTAATTACCATTTCCCGTGGTTTTGGTGCTAACGGAACCCAAATTGCCAAACTGCTGTCTGAAAAACTTAATATTCGCTTTTATGATCGTGCCCTTCTCCGAGAAGCAGCAAAAGAGGCGCAAACTGATCCTTATCTCATGGAGCAGTTGGACGAACAAGTCACTGGTGTCATTGACGAATTGGTGCATAGTCTGTTTGTTCGCCATGGCTCCAAAGATGATTTTTATCGAGCCATGATTAAAGTGATTCTCACAATCAGCAAATCTGGCGGTGGCGTTATCGTTGGTCGTGGTGCTCATCTTCTCCTGCCTGCACGTAAAGCACTGCGCGTTCGCATTGATGGTTCTCTTGACCGCTGTGTAGAGCGTGTTACACGTCGTCTTGGCATTAAAAAGTCGCGTGCTAAAGAATTAATCATCAATACCAATGAAGACCGTGTGCGCTATGTACGCCGAATCTTTAAACGCTACAGCACACGCAAAACCTACTATGATCTGGTGATTAACTCCGATCTATACACACCGGAACAAGCGGTTGAAGTAATTGCCGCTGCCATCAAAGCAGCTGATATTTAAATTTCAACAAGCGTTTCGCAAAAAAAAAGCACTCTCTTTTAAATGAGAGTGCTTTTTTTATCTGAATTTTATAGTGATCACTGTAAAATTCAGATAGTCATTTCGAGCCAAAATTTTACAATGAGTCACAACCTGAGTGAAAGCCCTGGTGATGTTTTTGCGCCGCTTTGTGATATGCGAAGCAGGTCATCAGAGCAAAAACATCACCAGGGCTGGAACGGCTGACTGTTCAAATTTTAGACGTAATCCACTATACAAACACAGCTTGAATCTGATTTTGTATCTCACGCGCTGCCTGTGCCGGATCGACTGCATCTCGAACAGGTCGGCCAATGACGATATAATCGGATCCGTTTTTAAACGCCTGCTCAACCGTTACAACGCGCTTCTGATCCTGAGAAGCAGTTCCAACCGGTCGAATGCCAGGTGTCACCACCAGCAATTGATCACCAAACTGGCTTTTCAACCGAGGTGCTTCCACTGCTGAAGAGATCACACCATCACAACCAATCTCCAACGCTTTTGCCGCCCGCTTCAAGACCAATGCTTCAACACTACTCTGATAGCCTTTTTCCAACAAATAGGCATCATTGGCACTGGTAAGCACAGTCACAGCCAGAATTTTCATATCTGGGCCTTTGTTAGCCGCAGCCGCTTCCATGACGGCATTATCACCATGAACTGTTAGAAACGTATAACCCTGACCACTCAGACGCGCTACAGCACGTCCAACTGTGGCAGGAATATCATATAACTTTAAATCAGCAAAAATCTTCTTATCACGCGACAGAAGCCATTCGCTCAATTCAAAGTAGCCACCCGAGCAAAACAGCTCCAAGCCAATTTTAAACACATTAACCGAGTCATCAAGCTTCTCGACAAGTGCTTTAGCCTCCGCAACCGTTGGTACATCCAACGCGAAGATCAAACGATCTTCAAGCGCAATGCCCATACCATCAGTTGAAGCGGACACCATCAGCCCTCTTCCTCTTCCATCTCAATGCCATCAACAGTCCTGCCCAAGAAATCCCATACTTTCTTTTTAGCTCCAAAGATGGCCTTATCTTTCTCTATGAGCGCTTTTGGATCACCAGTTAAGGGCTCCAAGCTATAGTGCAGCGGCTCATCTTCCTCAATAACATCTTCAATGAGATAGACTTCACCTTCTTCTTCGAACCAATCTTCCACGTTAAATTTCTTTGGTTCGTCCAACTTGGTCATGATGGCTTCTTTATTGCCAAATTCCAAAGTGAAAGTCTGACCGGTTTTCAGTGTGGCGATTTCGATGGATTCCACGATGTTGTTTCCTCATAGATCGTGTTACAGGATGTGTCGCTTCCATGATACTGGTCATGGCACGAGAGTGCGTATTGCTACACCCAGTAAAATTTGTACCGCTGTACGCCAAAAGGAGCAAGGGAAAAGGCATCTTTTCCGATTATCTGAAGTTCAAAATATCTCGCATATCGTACAGTTTTGGTTCTTTACCCAACACCCAGAGTGCCGCACGAACCGCTCCAGAAGCAAAGGTCATTCTGCTGGAAGCCCGGTGAGTAATCTCAATCCGTTCACCTTCTCCAGCAAACAGTGCAGTATGGTCGCCCACGATATCACCACCCCGAATGGTAGAAAAACCGATGGTTTGACGATCCCGCGCACCGGTGTGCCCTTCACGACCATAGATCGCAACCTCAGGCAGTGAGCGCCCAATAGCTTCGGCAATAGCATCCCCCAAGCCAATGGCGGTTCCTGACGGCGCATCTACTTTATTTCGGTGATGGGCTTCGATAATTTCGATATCAAAATTCTCTTCGAGCACCTGAGCCACTTCAGCTGCTACCTTGAACATCAAATTTACACCCACACTAAAATTGGGCGCAAACACGATAGGCACCTTGCGTGCAGCCTCTTCAATACGCGCCTTGCCAGCCGCATCAAAACCGGTTGTTCCAATCACCAACGCGGTGCCAGTTTCGACAGCCTGTTGCAGATTATAAACCGTGGCTTCGGGAAGCGTAAAATCAATCACGACCTGAGAATTCTTAAATACCGATGCCGCATCATTGGCGATTTTCACCCCCAAAGGATTCAATCCAGCAACACTCCCTGCATCACGACCAACCGCCTCGGACTTGGGATGCTCCGCAGCGGCTGAAACCCGCGCATCTTCGCGCTGTTCAACGGCCTGAATAAGCATTTGACCCATACGTCCTGCTGCACCAACAATACCTACTTCTACAGTCATCTTAGCTCCTAAGCGAGAACAGAACTCAACCACCCAAAAAGTCTTTGACCCGATCAAAAAAACCTGAAGACTCCGGCTGGCTGTCCTGATCGGAAATACGAGCAAATTGCTCTAATAGATCTTTCTGTTCACGATTGAGATTAACTGGCGTTTCCACACGAATCTCTACCACCAAATTACCATACACACCCGGACGATTCAGATAAGGCAAGCCCTTACCCTTAAGCACCATCCGCCGTCCATTTTGTGTGCCAGCTGGCAGGCTGATTCGTGCACGACCGGTCAACGTAGGTACTTCCAGTTTGCCGCCCAACGCGGCCAGCATAAATGTGATGGGCACCTGACAGATCAGATCAGCCCCTTCACGGGCAAAGATGGCGTGATCCTTTACTTCCACAACCAGATAGAGATCACCAGGAGGACCACCCTGAATACCGGCACCACCTTCATTATTGAGCCGAATGCGGGTTCCTGTCTCAACACCGGCAGGGATTTTAACAGTCAGATTCTTTTCAGAGCGTGTCCGCCCTTGTCCCTGACACGCTGTACAAGGATCTCGGACCACACGCCCTTGCCCTCCACAGGCAGGACAAGCCCGAGAAATTGAGAAAAAACCTTGCTGAGTACGTACCTGACCCGCACCACCACAGGTGGTACACACCTCAGGGCTTGTGCCTTTCTTGGCACCTGAACCACCACAGCTGGTACAACTGATAATGGAGGGAATACGGATCCGTTTCTCACCGCCATGCATGACATCTTCGAGTGTTACACTGAGATCGTAGCGAAAATCTTCGCCCCGTTGTGCGCCACCTGGTCCGCGTCCACGGGCACCACCGCGTCCACCGCCACCAAAGATATCACCGAAAAATTCATCAAAAATATCATTAAATCCACCGCCTGCGGCACCGCCACCAGGAAAGCCTCCACCGCCGCCTCCGCCCTGTTGATTCAGGCCTGCGTGACCATACTGATCATAGATCGCCCGTTTTTTGGGATCTTTCAGAGTCTCGTAAGCCTCATTCACTTCCTTAAACTTGGCTTCGGACTGTTTATTGTCGGGATTACGGTCTGGATGATACTGCATGGCCAACTTGCGGTAGGCCTTTTTCAGGTCCGTTTCCGAAGCATTCCGCTGGACACCAAGGGTTTCGTAGTAGTCATTGGGCATGGGTCAGGGATATCCTCAGTTACATCTGATCAAGAGCAAAATCAATTCACTCTTCCGATTCCACGCAACAGGCAGCATGGCAATACACGGTATAAGAAGTCAAAGCCCGTCTACCCGTTCATTACAACCAAGAACTGGTAAACAGGCTTTGAAATCCTGGAAATCTACACGATCATACCTAAAGGACGAAAGCACTCATCCGCCCTTTTGATATGATTTCTCTTACTTTTTGTCGTCTTTGACTTCTTCATATTCAGCTTCAACGACATCTTCATCAGCCTTACCAGCAGCATCGTCACCAGGTGCGGCACCAGGACCTCCGGGTCCAGCAGCACCACCAGTGGGATCCATACCAGCGGCAGCAGCAGCGGCGGCGGCGGCTTCAGGATCTGCTTTGTAGATGGCTTCACCCATTTTCATGGAAATTTCCATCAATTCCTGTGTTTTGGCTTCAATGGCATCCGAATCTTCACCACCAACCAAACCTTTCAACTCACTGATCGCAGCCGCGATACTGCTTTTCAGTTCATCGTCCAGTTTGTCTTCATGCTCTTTAACGGACTTCTCAGTGGTATAGATGAGCGAATCGGCACCGTTACGCGCATCAATCAACTTCCGCTTGGCAGTATCAGAATCAGCGTTTGATTCCGCTTCCTGAACCATGCGGTCAATCTCATCATCGGTGAGACCACCGGAGGCTTGGATACGGATAGAGTGCTCCTTGCCCGTGCCTTTATCTTTTGCGGACACATGCACAAGACCATCAGCATCAATATCAAAGGTCACCTCAATCTGAGGCATACCACGCGGTGCCGGTGCAATACCAACCAAGTCAAACTGACCGAGCATTTTATTGTCATTGAACAGTTCACGTTCACCCTGAGCAACCCGAATGGTTACCGCAGGCTGATTGTCAGTGGCCGTAGAGAACACCTGTGACTTTTTGGTTGGGATGGTGGTGTTTTTGTCGATCAGCTTGGTAAACACACCACCAAGGGTCTCAATACCCAATGAAAGCGGTGTGACATCCAGAAGCAGAACGTCCTTCACATCACCCTTGAGCACACCACCCTGAACCGCAGCACCAATGGCCACAACTTCATCAGGATTAACGCCCCTATGCGGTGTTTTACCGAAGAACTCGGACACAATCTCCTGAACCTTAGGCATACGGGTCATGCCGCCAACCAGGATCACCTCATCCACTTCACTGGAAGAAACACCAGCATCGTGCATGGCGGTCCGGCAGGGTGTCAGCGTCCGTTTAATCAACCCTTCAACCAACGTCTCCAGTTTAGCGCGGGTCAGATTGATATTGAGATGCTTAGGCCCAGTGGCATCAGCGGTGATAAAGGGCAGATTGATATCAGTCTGGGTAGAGCTGGACAGCTCAATCTTCGCTTTTTCACCGGCTTCTTTCAGCCGTTGCAAAGCCATGCTGTCTTTACTGAGATCAACGCCTGACTCTTTGGTGAACTCATCAACCAAATAGTCAATGATGGTTTTATCGAAATCTTCACCACCCAGGAACGTATCACCATTGGTGGCTTTCACTTCGAAAACGCCGTCACCAATCTCCAGGATCGACACGTCGAACGTACCGCCACCTAGATCGTATACAACGATAGTCTGACCATCTTTCTTATCCAGACCATAAGCCAATGCCGCGGCCGTTGGTTCGTTGATAACCCGCTTGACTTCCAGACCAGCGATCCGACCAGCATCTTTGGTCGCCTGACGCTGAGCGTCATTGAAATAAGCAGGTACGGTAATAACCGCTTCGGTAACGGACTCACCAAGATGATCTTCAGCAGTCTGTTTCATTTTCTGAAGGACCATGGCAGCCACTTCAGAAGGACTCATTTTCTTACCATCAATCTCAACCCAGGCATCACCATTATCAGCCTTGACGATATTGAATGGTACCAATTCGCGGTCTCTTTGGGTCATGGGATCATCATAACGACGACCGATCAACCGCTTGATGGCAAAAAGAGTATTTTTAGGATTGGTCACAGCCTGCCGTTTGGCTGACTGTCCAACCAGCCGTTCACCATTATTGGCAAAAGCGACCATGGATGGCGTGGTACGCGTACCTTCACTATTTTCGATAACTTTGGGTTCTCCGCCGTCCATTACTGCGACACAGGAGTTAGTAGTACCCAAATCAATGCCGATCACCTTGCCCATAACCGGAAGTCCTCTCTCTTTCTCATTGCATGGATGGGGAAATCTTCCCTCACCCTATGACTTTGAAAACACGCCTCACAATTTTTACAGAGACATTGCATTCAAAATAGTTCTGTATTCATCCGCATAAATCTTATTTGATACATAGATTTGATAACGGACTAAGCTTACATATGGAAACGGTATCCCCTTCTGTCAAGCAGGGGGCACCCATTTTCTCTATTTTATGACCGCTTGGAAATACCCACCATTGCAGGCCGCAGCAACCGCTCGTTGAGCATGTAACCCGCCTGCATCTCCTGAACCACGGTATCGGGATCTACTTCGTCATTTTCTATCTGCATCATGGCCTGATGCAGATTAGGATCAAACGGTTGATCCATCGCTTCAACACGGGTGACACCATGTTTGGTGAATACGCTGTTCAACTCGTTTTGCACCATCACCACACCATCTCGAAGCGCCTCAAGTGCGCCGCTATCGGTGTCTTTTTCTTCCTGATCAGGCATCGCTGCCAAAGCGCGTTCCATGTTGTCGGCCACGCTCAACAGATCCTTGGCAAAGCCTTCCACAGCGAATTTTCGTGCCTGTTCTTTTTCACGTGCGGTTCTTTTACGCAGATTATCCATGTCAGCCCGAGCACGTAAAAACTCGTTTTTCAAGGCTTCCACTTTACCTTCTGCAAGCGCCAACTGCTCCTGAAGATCCTCTTGATCTTCAGCGGAACCAGCATGCTCTTGCTGATCGGTCTGATCGTCCTCATCTTGGTTACCTGCGTCTACCTGTTCAAAAGCTTTGGCAATGTCTTCCGGGCTAATATCCTCGGAATCATTGCTCTCCTGCTCGGAATCCTTGCCCTGACTCATAAATTTCACTCTTTCCTGTCAGCCTACACTCTCGAAAAAACCAGATCCTGGGAGAAACGCTCACCCAGTGCCTTGGCTGCATAATCAACCAGTGGAATGATCCGGGCATAATTGAGCCGCATTGGTCCCAACACGCCCATGGTGCCAAACCGTTGATCTTCAGGACCTGCAAACTTGGCCGCAACCACTGAGCACTCATCCATGGGACAAACCTGGGACTCTGTGCCGATAAACAACTGTACACCATCCACTTGCAGACAGTTTTCCAACAGATCTGCCAGATGGCGTTTTTCTTCCAACGCCTCAAGAATCTCACTCAACCGCGCCTGATTGAATCCACTACCGCCGATGAGATTACTACGACCGTTAATGATCAGCTGATCATTGGTCATTGAGACTTGGAATACCAAGTCCAGCATCCACTTGCACACTATATGGTATGCCTCAACGCCATCCGCAAGCTCAGTGACCAGTTTTTTTCGCGCTTGACGCAATGTCAAGCCCGCCAACCGGGTACTCAACTCACCACCAAAACGATCAAGATCCTTCTGTATATATTTGTTATTTGTACTAAAAATACGATTTAACAGCTGTCCAGAATCGGAAACCAACAACATTAAAATTCGGCTACATTTTCCACTGCCAAGCCCCACCAATTGCACCTTTCGAATCACAGCATTCTCTAAACCCGGCGTTAGTACCAGACAGGCCTGCTGAGAAATCAGTGCCAGTATCCGACTCATCTCTTTGAGAGTCAGATCCACATCGCCATCACCGGTATTGAGCGTTTTGATAATCAGAGCGCGTTCATCATCGGAGAGTGGAATAACATCCAAAGAGTCTACAAAAGCGCGGAAACCACGATCAGTCGGAATCCGTCCCGCAGAGGTATGCGGTTGATAGAGATAGCCTAACTGGTCTAACTCCACCATGACTTGCCGAACCGTTGCCGATGAGATACTCAGATCCGAACTGCGACAGACAGTCGCTGACCCAACCGGTTCACCGACTTGGATATAGGTATCAACAACGCCTTTTAGAACCTGTGATTGTCGTTTACTTAACATAGCTCACGGAATCCAACCGAATGCCGTATCTTGGAAAATGAGAAAGGCCGACATTTGTGCCGGCCTTGTCATATACGCATATGCTAATCACCAGATTGCCTTGCTTGAACCGTACGCGTTTGAGCAAGTATCTTTTTAACTGGTGCATAACTCCTACGGTGGTGCGGTGTCACACCAAGGGTGTTCAATGCTTCAATATGTTGCCGTGTAGGATAGCCGCTATTATGCGCCCAACCGTAACCCGGAAAATGCTGATCCAGATCTTTCATGATGGCATCCCGCGTTTCTTTGGCAATAATTGAAGCCGCTGCAATGGAGACTATTTTGGCATCTCCTTTGATGACCGCTTCACAAGGCACATCAAGTGCTGGAGGATAATCTCGTCCATCAATCAGAACATATTCTGCCCGATGTACGAGACCATTAACCGCCTGGGTCATTGCCAACAACGTTGCCTGACGGATATTGATCCGATCTATCTCTTGGGCTGAGACTACCGAGACAGCATGGATGGCACCAGAGTGATTGATTTTCTCAATCAGGGTCTGACGCTTTTGGGAAGTCAGCTTTTTTGAGTCGTCCAACCCTGCTGGAATTGATTCTGGATTCAGAATGACTGCTGCGGCCACAACCGGGCCAACCAGCGGACCGCGCCCGGCCTCATCCACACCACAAACCCTGACCAAACCTTCGGCCAACAGGGCAGACTCTCTAGAAAAATCGGGTCCGCCAGAAGCGCTTGCCCTGGCCATGAACTACCAGTCCCGTTTTTCCTTGATGCGGCTGGCTTTACCAGTACGTCCACGCAGATAGAACAGTTTGGCACGACGCACATCACCGCGACGCACTACTTCGATCTGGTCCAAACGAGGTGAGTAGAGCGGGAAATTACGCTCAACACCTTCGCCCATGGAGATCTTACGAACCGTGAAGGTCGAACCTAAACCATGGTTACGGCGGGCAATACATACGCCTTCAAAAATCTGCACACGTTCACGCGTACCTTCAACAACACGAACATGAACCCGCAAGGTATCACCAGCACCGAATTTAGGAATCTCTTTTTCCTTGCCTTCAGTCATGGCCTTCATCTGATTTTGTTCAAATTCTTGTACTACATTCATGACGTTCAACCTCATTACGGCTTGCCTGATCAGCCTTCTGCTGTAGTGACAAACCTTTTGGCGGCTTCGGAACAGTCCAAATTGGGACCAAACCAAAACTACTTGATTTTATTAGGACGATCATTGGGTCCGGGTCCATCCTTGGAGCGTACCGTGATCTTTTTTGCTGTAGATCTAGCCCACAGCATTAATATCGTCATTGAGGAGATCCAACTCCTCGGCCAGTGCCTGAATCAACCGTTTTTCATGGCGCGTCAGACGGGCATTTTTCAAAATATCGGGCCTGCGTATCAACGTTCTCAACAACGACTGCCGCCTTCTCCAAGCTGCTATAGCCGCATGGTTGCCAGACAGTAATACATCAGGAACAACCTGATCCGACCATTCTGCCGGTCGGGTATAGTGTGGATGATCCAACATACCGTCATAAAAGGAGTCTTCAGCGTAGCTGGCTGAATCACCCAATACACCGGGAATCATCCGCGCAGTGGCATCCACCACCGCCATTGCAGGGATTTCACCACCGGTCAACACAAAGTCGCCCAGTGAGATCTCTTCATCTACCCGTGATTGGATAAAGCGTTCATCCAATCCCTCGTAGTGACCACAGATCAGTACCAAATGATCCAGAGAGGCCAATTTAACCGCACGCTCTTGATCAAAACAGGCTCCCTGCGGAGAGAGATAAACCACATACCCAGATCCATCCGGGTTAGCCGTTTTCAAAGCAGCATCCATGACATCTGGCTTAATCACCATGCCAGGACCGCCACCAAAAGAGGCATCATCCACCTGACGATGGCGACCAGTACCAAAATCACGCAACGAGGTTAAAACCACCTCAATCAGGCCAGCACGCTGACCTCGCCCTAGAATTGAGACCCCCAAAGGGTCTGCAAACATTTCGGGAAACAAGGTGATAATAGAAAATTTCACATCCCAGGCAGAAGACGAACCGTGATCACTTTCTTATCAAGGTCCACCTGCCGCACTACCTCTTTGGTAAAGGGCAATAGCCGCTCTTTTCCCTGAAGATCTTTCAACGCGAGCACATCATTGGAACCGGTTTCAAAGAGATGGCTCACCACCCCTAACCGATTACCATCCGCCTCGATGACCTCACAATCAATCAGATCGTGCCAATAGTATTGCTCTTCTCCCTCTTGATCATCCAAAAAGGGAAGATCCTCACGTGGCACTTCAATGATATACCCATTAAGGGCTTGGGCTGCTTCGGGGCTTTGAATCTGCTTCAGACTCACAACCAATCCTTTGCTGTGAGACCGACCTCGAACCAGTTCCCTCTTTTGCCGCTGTGCGCCCTCCTCCCGGCTTACCCACCAGGAAGAAAAATCAAGTAGCGATGTCTCCACTTCCATGAAGGACTCCACTCTCAATTCACCACGCACACCAAACACACCGCGGAATCGACCGACCACAATCCAGTCATCATCCATTACGCTTGAAGATCCCATGCTGGGTATTCAGTCGCAATAATCAGGCAGCAGGTGCGGCTGCAACTGCGGCTTCTGCTTGTTTGATCAAACCACCAACCGTATCTGAAGGTGTAGCACCTACTGAAATCCAGTAGTTAACCCGTGCCATATCCAAATTGAGGTTGTCGCTCTCACTGAGGGGATCGAAAGTGCCCAGTTTCTCAAGAAACCGGCCATCTCTGGCTCTACGGGAATCCGCAGCCACAACTGCGTAAAAAGGCCGCTTCTTTGATCCTCGCCGCGCTAACCGAATACGAACCGCCATGCTTGCTCCTTCATCTACTAAAGATACGATAGTTTTAGGCTTTCGCCCTTGTGTACTTCACGCAAAAAAATCAATGCACTTGTGTCACATTTTTTTTGCACATTACCATACGATTAAAAGCGGTGCATTTTAACAGGCATGTCAAGCCAGTCAAGGTGTTAATTCCCATGGGCCACGCCCAATGAAAGCCACACTACGCCGCCAAAGGCTGTATTATCTGCCTGTTCCACCAAAGGGTAACCCTGGAATACCACCGCGCATAAAGCCTTTTTTACCTAACTTACCCAGCCGCTTCATCATTTTCTGGGTCTGAACAAACTGCTTCAACAGCCGGTTCACATCCTGAATCGTCGTGCCTGAACCTTTGGCAATCCGACGCTTACGCGAGGCATTCAAAATCTGATGCCGTTGACGCTCTTTAGCGGTCATTGAAAGAATGATCGCCTCAACACGCTTTAATTCCTTATCATCAATTTCCGCATCACGCCCTTTCATTGCCTGTTTGGCTCCGGGAATCATGCCGACAAGATCGGTCAACGATCCCATCTTTTTAACCTGTTGAAGCTGTTTGAGAAAATCATCCAACGTAAAAGCGGTTTTCTGAATTTTTGCCTGAAGTCGGGCTGCCTCGTTAAGGTCAACCTTTTCCATGGCCGTCTCAACCAGGGTGAGCACATCACCCATACCGAGAATTCGGGATGCCACCCGATCAGGATGAAATGCCTCAATATTTTCAAGTTTCTCACCAGTGCCGAGAAACTTGATGGGCTTGCCCGTAACATGCCGAATAGAGAGCGCCGCACCACCACGCGCATCACCATCGGTTTTAGTCAATATCACGCCGGTGATGTTCAGGCGCTGGTCAAACTGCTCCGCTACGGTCACCGCATCCTGACCAGTCATGGAGTCGGCTACCAGCAACACCTCAATAGGCTCAACCAAACCTTGAACATCGCCCAACTCGGCCATCAACTCATCATCAATGTGCAGACGACCCGCCGTATCTAAAAACAGAACATCGTAGCCCTTCTTCAAGGCCGTATCTTTTGCCCGAGTGGCAATGGCACGCGGATTTTCCATCGGTGAGGTCTCGAGAACATCGACCCCCACCTGCTTACCCACCGTGGCCAACTGATCCATGGCCGCAGGGCGATAAACGTCCAACGAAGCCAGAAGACACTTCTTACGCTCTTTTTCCCGTAACATTTTGGCCAGCTTGGCGGTACTGGTCGTCTTACCAGACCCTTGAAGGCCTACCATCATCACCACCGCAGGCGGTTGAGCCGCGAGATTTAACCGCTCATTGGCGGCCCCCATCATCTCGACTAACTCATCATGAACAACCTTGATAACCTGCTGACCCGGTGATAAAGAACCAACAACCTCGACACCAATCGCCTTTTCACGCACCCGACTGATGAACGATTTCACCACATTTAGATGAACATCCGCTTCCAGCAGGGCCAAACGCACTTCACGCAGGGCATCTTTGATATTCTGCTCACTCAGACGACCACGGCCTCGCAACTTTTTGAATACTTTGTCCAGCCGATCGGAAAGATTATCAAACATTTTTATCCCTACTATTTCTGGAATCGTCTGCCTTTGTGACAGACTCAATCTTAGTGCGTGTTAATATCATACTTGAATACATCCACGGCATACATGAATTCATCCCAGCATACATGAATTCATCCCGGCGCATCACCGGCAACCAAAGTACCGCCTCGCAAACCCCACTCAGACATTGAACCATCGTATAAGCGTACTTTCTGAAATCCCAGCCATTTGAGCAACATCCAAGTGTGCGCCGCACGATGTGCGGTCTGACAATAACAGACCACCTCGACTTGTGTATCCTCAATACCGATCTCTTTCAACTCATCCATCAACGCGTGCGCTGACTTTAACACAGGCCGTTGTCGATCCGCTAAAGCAGTGATCCAATCATAAAACCGCGCACCAGGAATGTGACCCATCGGACCACGACGCACACCCATGCCGGTATACTCCTGATAGCTCCGAGTATCCAACAAACGCGCTGTCACCGTACCGTTGACTATCTGCTCAACATACGACTTGTCCGCCTCATAAATATTGTCAAATGTACCATAGAAATCAACTGGTTCAATATTCGGCACATCGCCAACCATCGGTCGCTCATCTGCTGCCCAAACATTGATACCACCATCCAAAATGGTTGCCCGTTCATGGCCCATCAAAAACAGGTTCCAAATCACTTTTGCCGCATCCAAACCGCCAGTGGCATCATAGGCAACCACTGTTGTCTCTCTGGTAATTCCCAAACGACCAAACAGCTCAGAAATCTCTTCAGGATCACGCCGCATACCCGGCACACCATCCCGCATGGCAATTAAATCACGCATTGAGACTAAAACAGCCCCAGGGATATGAACACGGTGATAAAACATCTCACCACCCAACTGAACTACGCGTAGATTCGGATTGGAAAGATGTTTCTCCAACCAATCACAGGATACAAACAGTTCAGGGGACTCAAAAGCGCTCTGTTCCAAATCAGCCATGCTGATGACTCTCTTTCATAAATTCAGTGT
>JADFWU010000014.1 GCA_015234045.1 Magnetococcales bacterium | reverse complement strand
ATAAGCACGCGCCCCTTTCTGTGCCTTGCGGACGAATCAATATCCTGCGCGACTGGGATGATTAATTTTTTCCGTGGTCCTTAGCCACCTCCATCTCTGTTTCAACCAGCAACTGCGTAACTCCTAATCCTGCGCAATTAGGATGATTTTTTTACTGCCCTTTCCATCTCCTCCAGACAACAAATCAACACGACCTAAAAAAACCTTATAAATAACCACCTATAATTTTATCGCTTTATTCTGCACAGTTAGAATTCCCAACAACTTTTCTATCTCACCACAAATAAAACAACAAAAAACAGCTTAACTAAAACTACAACACAACTATCAACAACTTACTGTACTCGGTATTGGTGTTTTTACGTGTTCTTTACACAACAAACCAACTATACTACCAGCTTAAATTTTAACGCGGCAATATAGACAACTATTGCCAGAGAACACTACAAATGAACCTAATGCGGATCAAATCACTATGATCAAAACAGACAACAACTTGATTTATAGAACACTTTTATTACTCACCTTTGCGCTCATCCCAGCTATAGCACCGACCTCAGCGTCAGCTGGCTATACGTCTTATTTGATGACCACCAGTGGTTCGCTTACAACTGACAATACCAACGAACTTGTTATTGAGATTTCAAATGGTAGCGTTGACGACACACTTTACGTGACACAACCAATCACGATTAACACAGTGACTCTTGCAGAAAATGATATTGATAGAGATGGCATCCCAGACTCCTTTGAGACCGACCATGGCCTAGACCCACTCTATCCAGGTGATGCAGACCGTGATGATGACCAGGACGGATTAACTAATCTCGAAGAGTTTCGAAAAAACACCGATCCTTTCAATCCAGACACCGATGCTGATGGCATAACAGATGATGTTGATATTCTTGCTGACATACCTTCCGTACCGGCTCAAATAGCCATCTCTTCTAGTGGTGGCCATGCTATTGCGACAAGGATAGATGGCTCACTCTGGGCTTGGGGAAGCAATAGTCATGGAGATTTTGGCAACGGAAGTACCCAATCCAGCCTGACTCCAACTCTGACAGATGACACACAGGGTTATGTTGCCATATCTACCAGCCATCACCATACGCTAGCAGTGCGTGTTGATGGCACTGTCTGGGCCTGGGGCAATAACCAGAATGGCCAGCTGGGAACTGGAGACCGCACTGATACTGATCTGCCCATTCAAGTAACCAACCTGAGTGATGTTATTGACATCAAAGCAGCTGGTCACACATCAATGGCACTGAAGTCAGACGGTACAGTTTGGACGTGGGGTGCAAATCCGATTGGTGCATTGGGCAATGCAACAACTACCGATCTAGTCATACCTGCTCAAGTCTCTGACTTGGCAGATGTCATTGCTATAGCTTTTAACGGAGAGCGTGCATTTGCAATCAAGACAGATGGTACACTCTGGGGATGGGGCAACAATCAGTTTGGACGTATTGGCGATGGGACAACCGAGGACCATTTGAGTCCTGTCCAGATTCCGGCCCTCTCTGATGTAATAAGCGTGGCTGTGGGCAGAGCATCTGCCTCAGCGGTCAAAGAAGATGGCTCTGTATGGGCATGGGGATACAATCTTTATGGCTTTTTAGGCGATGGCACAACAACAAGCCAATTAACACCTGTCAAAATTGATGGACTGCCAAATATTGACCGCGTTTATATGAGCGAGACAGATTTACGTACCATCGCCATTGGTACCGACAAAAGCCTCTGGACCTGGGGTGACAATGACAACGGGCAACTGGGTGATGGAACAACTACAGACCGCACAACCCCCATCCAGATTTCCTCTCTAACAGATATCTCTAAGATCAGCATGGGAACCAACTGTACTCTTGCAATCCTGGAAGATGGCACGACCTGGGCCTGGGGGCAGAATTACTTCGGACAATTAGGAAATGACACCAATGTTGACCAACTCTCTCCCATTCAAATTGAATTCTACCCAAGAGTGGACAGAGATGAAGATGGTGTATTGGACATAACGGACAACTGCCCTACCGATGCCAATATAGATCAAATGGATTTGGATCAAGATGGCCAGGGGGATGTCTGCGACTTGGATGATGATGGCGACAATATTCCAGACACTTATGAGATTCTGCATGGATTGGATGATCGGTCTGAAGCAGATGGCCTTGAAGACAGAGACCAGGATGGACTAACAAACTATGAAGAGTTCCTGAAGGGCTCTGATATCGATGTCGCTGACACCGATTCCGATGGCATCCTCGATATTGATGATATCAGCCCCATCACGGCACCGACTTCGCCAAAAATTGACATTCAAATCAATAACGAAATTACCACTGCCGTGAAAGGCGATGGCTCAGTCTGGATTTGGGATAATTTATGGATGATGTCACCAGACTTATATTTAGTTGACATGGATAAATTCTCGCCACGTCAGATACTCGGTGCCGAGCCTACCTCCAATATCAGTTCATATTATTCAAACACCCCTCCCTACGCGACTTCTGTTGTATTAAAAACGGATGGAACAGTCTGGACGCTGAATGCGGTCCCTGATGAAGAGCCAAACTATGGAACAATACCACAACAATACACTGCCGATCGTGTCGTCAATTTAACTGACACTATCTCACTCGCAACAGGCTCACGTCATGTTCTGGCTTTAAAATCTGATGGCACAGTCTGGGGTTGGGGTTATAACAACTATGGAGAGCTGGGTGATGGCACAACTGAAGCACGGGCATTGCCTGTCCAAGTGCTTGGATTGACAAACATTACTGAAATCCATTCTGCTGACCGCCATTCTCTAGCCCTGAAATCTGATGGTACTGTTTGGGAGTGGGGTGCTTTTTATAACAACCACACTTTTGAACCGTATCCCATTTACCAGACATCACCAGCCCAGGTGCTCGGCCTGACTGATATTAACAAGTTGATCACGACCCCCCTCTATTCCTTAGCATTTAAGGATGATGGAACTATTTGGGGCTGGGACTATAACCATTACGGTCCGTTAGAAGATGGCACAACTGAGGATAAAGCACCCCCTGTTCAAATTGATATGCCAACAGGTATCGCTGAGATTATCTCGTCCAACTTTCGCATCACTTTTAGGAAGCATGATGGTACGGTCTGGGAATGGGAGTATAATAATCCTAATTATTCCAGCGTTGATCCTTACATGTCTCCATCCTCTCCTGTGCAAGTCAATGGACTGTCCGATATTCTGTCAATTTCTACTGGGGATTCCCATACTCTGGCTCTAAAATCCAACGGCACAGTTTGGGCTTGGGGTGATAACTTCTTTGGACAATTAGGAGATGGAACATCCGAGGGAAAAACTAACCCTGTTCAAGTATCAGGCATATCTGATGTTGTACAAATATTCGCAGGAGGTGTCCAAAACTACGCCCTTGAGGCTGACGGTACGTTATGGGCGTGGGGAAATTCCGAAGCCCATATATACAACGAATTCACCCCCAAACGGATTGATTTCACTATCTCAGCAGACAGAGATAGAGATGGCCTATTGGACACAGAGGACAACTGCCCAAATGACAGCAACACCGATCAATCTGATCTGGATCTGGATGGACAAGGGGATATGTGCGATGAAGATGACGACAATGATGGTATGTCAGACGCTTTTGAGATCCTCTATAACCTGAACCCTCTGTCCAACGGTGATTCTGATGAGGACCATGACCAGGATGGCTTGAGCAACCTTGAAGAAGCACAAATTGGCTCGAATCCTTTGATCGCAGACACTGATTCTGATGGTCAATTGGATGGTGAGGATGTTAGCCCTATAACACCACCACTTACCCCTCAAATATCCATAAGCGGTGGCCAACAACACTCCATCGCATCAAGACCGGATGGCACCGCCTGGAGCTGGGGAAGCAGCTCAATGGGCGTACTGGGAAATGGTGACGCTGGATACTACGGTTCGATTAGGCGTACGCCTGACCAGATATCTACATTGACCGATGTTGTCGCTGTTGCAGCTGGGAACTATCACACACTTGCACTTAAATCTGATGGCACTACCTGGTTCTGGGGCAATATGCCATACCCTGGAGATAATCATTACGCGCCTATTCAGATGACGAATCTATCCGACATTACCGCCATTTCTGGAGGAGACTCTTTCAGCCTGGCCCTAAAATCCAACGGTACTGTCTGGTCTTGGGGATCTAATTTCTATGGACAATTGGGCCACGGGACAACTGACACCACAATCAACCCCATTCAAATCCAAAATCTAACTGAAATTACAGCCATTTCTTCTGGCAGCTCTTCTTCACTTGCCTTAAATTCCGATGGTACTGTTTGGGCGTGGGGAGATAACAGTTATGGCCAGTTGGGCGATGAAACCACTGAAACACGATTGGAACCTGTCCAGGTAACCAACCTCACCGACATCATTGCAATTGCCGCTGGCAACTCGCACAGCTTGGCTCTGAAGTCAGACGGTACTGTTTGGACTTGGGGTAACAACAGCAGAGGACAGTTGGGCCAGGGAATAACAGCAGACGCGTTTCAAGCGTCTCAACTCCCTAACCTGACAAATATAGTCGCTATTCAAGCAGGCACCGATTATTCGATGGCTCTTGATTCTGACGGCTCTGTCTGGAACTGGGGATATAATGATGACGGTCAATTAGGCGACAACACAAACACAAACCGAAATATCCCAGGCAAGATTACTGCACTCTCCGATATAGTCGGAATTGCCGCAGCGAACAGAAATGCCTTTGCATTCAATAGTGATGGAAAACTATGGGCCTGGGGAAACAACACCTCGGCCCAGCTTGGTGATGACACACAAATCAATCGAAAGTCACCCACATTGATTGATTTCGACATCTTGGTTGATCAAGACAGAGATGGCATACATGACCACCAGGACAACTGCCTCATTGATGCCAATTCTGACCAATTAGACCTGGACCAAGATGGTCAAGGTGATCTTTGTGATGGTGATGATGATGGCGATGGCCTGCCAGATTCATTTGAAATACTTCATGGCTTCAATCCACAAAACGCCGGAAATGATGCAGAGGATGACCCTGATCAAGATGGATTATCCAATCTGGGCGAATTTCTCAAAAATGCGAACCCCCACAATCCCGACACCGATGCCGATGGTCTATTGGATGATGATGACTACAGTCCAAATACGCCAATAATGGAACCAGAAGTATCCATTTCAATGGGCATGAGACACACTATAATCTCAAAAGCAGACGGCACCGTATGGGTTTGGGGAAACAATACCAATGATCAACTGGGCCTCACTGACGAACAAATGGCTGCCTTTGGTGAGGGACCAATCTCAACACCAATTCAACTCCATGGATTAGAGAATACTGTTTCCGTATCTGCTGGTGATAGACACACGGTTGCAGTAACCATTGATGGTGCAGTGTGGTCATGGGGTGGAGATCACATTTCAGAATCTGGATTTATAACGACTACAAAAACACCAACACGAATTGAAGGTTTTCGTGATGTAACGACTGTTTCCTTAGGTTCAGACCACTCAATAGCCCTGAAATCGGATGGAACAGTTTGGGCATGGGGAAGGAACAACCATGGCCAGCTTGGAGATGGAACGACAATAACTAAAGCCTCTCCAGTTCAAGCATTGGATCTTTCAGATGTTATTGCTATTGCCTCAGGAAGCGCTCAGTCCTTTGCTGTCAAATCCGATGGCACGCTCTGGGGGTGGGGAAATAACGACAATGGGGTCATTGGTGATGGGACGACTGAAGACCATCATACGCCTGTCCAAATTTCCAGTTTGACTGATGTTATCAGCGTTACCACTGGAAAAATGATGACCATGGCTCTCAAATCTGATGGTTCAGTTTGGGCTTGGGGAGACAATGGGCTTGGCTGGCTTGGAGACAATTCAACCACAGACCGCTTAACGCCTGTATTAGTAAAAGGACTGCCAGAAATCAAGCGTATATATGGTGGACACTATGCAAAACACACGATTGTCATCGGGACAGATGATACTGTGTGGTCCTGGGGAAACAATAACTTTGGACAATTGGGTTCGCCCACAGAAGAAAGCAGTTGTGAGTGTACGAAAGAGCAAATCCAGGGACTCATGAATATTACAGCATTGGCAATGAACAACGCCCATGTTCTTGCCTATACAGAAGACGGCTCTACCTGGGGTTGGGGTATGAGTAGTTATGAGATTATGGGAAATGGTTCAATACTTGATAGCTCAGAACCCATTCAAGTACCTTTGAATATCAAAGCCGACATTGATGACGATGGCACACTCGATTCATTCGACAATTGCCCAACAGAAAGCAACACCAATCAGTATGACATGGATCAGGATGGTGTCGGCAATAAGTGTGATGACGACATAGATGGCGATGGCGTAAATAATCTGAATGATCTCGCACCTTGGAACCCACAGAAAACGGGGGTTGCACGAGTAACCATTCAATTGTCAGACGAGAATATTGGACGTGTATTCAATCTGAATAATGGTTTGGATTGCGGCCTTGGCGCTACCGAGTGTTCTGTCACAATGGATAATGGATCTGCAATTGAATTGACAGTAGATCTCGGCACGGATGCCAATCAAGGCCATTTTGTCGGTTGGAGTGAGCCGACATGTGGCTTTGCTACTACATGCTCTGTCACAATCACTGAGGACACGACGATTACCGCTTGGTTTAATCCACCATTGGACAACCAGGAACTAATTGAAGCGGCACGACGCATGCCGCCGGTTCTGTTTGATGTGGACCTGCCTGTCAAGGTATATGGCGGAGAGGCAATGACGGTCAAATGGTCAATGGTCGGCTATCATGCATCCTATCAATCGGCTGTCGCACTGTTTGATTGTGATCAACATGCTGAAGGAGAATGCGGTCTATTCTACAACGATAATGTGGCTACAACCGGTAAAATCAACTCTGTAGGAAATATAAGCAGTCAGTGGAGCTATGGCACCATTCCCGCAAGGAAGTCACTGTTTGAAGATCAGCTAATGGTCCCAGATGTCAGCCAACCCACTGAGATGGTATTGCGTTTCTATAGAATCAATGATCTGGACAACGCAGCTGATCATCAGGCCATATCACTCTTGATTCCGGGTGGCCTGCAAGAAGGAGAGTACTATGGTACAACCGGACGCCGATTGCGTCTCATGGTGCTTCCCGCCAATACTGGAGAAAATCCAACAGCTAATGAACCAACAGTAAACAACGAGGATGATCCAGCGCTTGACCAGACGAAAGCGAATATTCTTGCAGACGCTTGGTCACGCATTGAAACCAATCCGTTTACGGATGAATCATCAAGAGAACAAGCCGCCCGCCGCATGCCACCTGTTTTGACAGATTTTGATATTCCAGAACAGATCATTGGTGGTGAAAGCTATGAAATTCGCTGGGAACTTCTGGGATACCATATGGATTACCAATCCCAGATTGCCTTGTTTGCCTGTGACCCGGAAAATCTGGCAGCCTGTGGCCAAAAATTTGAACAGGTCATATACGCGTCAAATCGACTCACTTCTGAAAAAACAGACTGGACACCATGGGCCTATAAAGGCGAAGAATCGACTTCCTTTGAATTCACCCACACAGTGACGTTCCCTGAGGTGACCGAGCCAACGGATTTTGCCATCCGACTCTATAGGATCAATGATCAGGATATCTTAGAAGACAGGCCGGTCAACTCACTATTGATACCCGGCGGATTGCCTAATCTCCACTATTTGGATAGTTCAGGAAGAAGAGTGCTGGTAACGGTCCGTCCAACACCAAGACAGTAACAAGTTGCTTTTTTAGTGCCGACCACAATCCCGGATGGCTTTTATTTGCCATCCGGGATTGTGTGTCATTTCACCCAAACCAGGTGATTTCCCCTACACCGCGCACAACCGTAACACCCCCATCTAACTGATAACACAAACAACTCGTCCTGGCCCATCCCTTGCCAACTCCTTTAATGTTTCTTTTCAACATTTAGGAGTAAGCATGGACAATAAACACCTTCCCAGTATGGGCAACTTTCCCCCTGTTTTAAGCCTATTAGTCGGATTACTGGCCTGTTCCAGTTCGGCTTATGCAGAATCTGAACGGGTATTGATTGTTGAGGATACCCGCATTGCCGCGCCTGCCACAGCCAGCGTAGAGATGGAACAGAGAGACCAAGGGCCCGTTACCGATGGTGGCGACCTTCTGAAAACTGTTCCAGGCATTTCCACCATTCGCATTGGCGGTCATGGGACTGATCCGGTGATCCGTGGTCAAACCGGCAATCGCCTTAATATTATGCTCGATGGCGCTTATGTCATGGGCGGTTGTCCGAATCGAATGGACCCTCCCAGCTCTTATGCCGCTTCAGAGACCTACGATCAGGTCACCATTACCAAAGGCGTTCAATCCCTCTCACATGGAGGCGGCGGCGGCGGTGGCACGGTACAGTTTGAGCGTACCGCCCCTGAATTTGGTCCGGATTGGGGTTTTTCTGGCAAAGCTGGCGGCGGATACACTGGCAATTCGGACACGAAACAAGGCTTTCTCGATCTGGCTACAGGCAATGATCGCGCCTTTATCCGTGCAATTGGCAATCTCAGTCAGGGTAATGATTACGAGGATGGCGATGGCAACAGCGTCCGCGCCGCGTTTAAAGAGAGCACTGGCAACATCATGCTTGGGTTGACACCTTCTGCCAATCAGTTGATTCAACTAAGTTATGAAGCCACTCGCGCCCGTGACCTTACCTATGCCGGTGCTGGCATGGACACACCTTATACCGACAATGACACGTTGCGTTTAAAATGGAAGCTTGATCGTCCAGGCAGTCTGGTCTCAGCGATTCGGGCTGAGTTGTATGGTAGTCAGGTTGCCCATTTGATGGACAACTACTCCCTGCGTCCGGTAGGTGCCATGTACATGAGCGCACCAAGCACTTCGGACACCTGGGGCGGTCGTATTAAAGCCACGCTTAAACCAAACGAAGCCATCAGCTATACCATTGGCGTTGACCATCAAAACAATCAAAGGGATGCCAGCCGATATACCGGCATGAGCGCCGCCATGGTCAATACGCTTCAATCAGTTCTATGGCCTGATGTGTCTATCAGCACCTCCGGCATTTTTGCTGAAGCCAACTGGAATTGGACTGAAAGCCGATCCCTTAAAGCCGCCTTACGTTGGGACCATGTCAGCGCAGAAGCTGACCGGGCTGATGAAGATCCAGCCGGAGCCATGAACTATAGCCCTGACGCGATTTACGCGATTTATTATGGTACAGGCTATGAAAGCAGTAGCGAGAACAATATTGGCGGCCTGTTGCGGTTGGAACAAGATATTATGGATGGCGATGCGACACTGCACGCCTCTATCAGCAGAACCGTACGCACCGCTGATGCCACTGAGCGCTATTTAGCTGCCAACAATATGACCGCGGCTATGCGTTGGGTTGGCAATCCCCATCTTGATCCTGAACAGAATCACCAAGTTGAAGTGGGCATTCAGGGCGAGATGGCCGCTTGGTCTTGGGATTTCAGCGTTATGGCCAACAAAGTGAGCGATTATATTCTTCGTGATCGTGCGCATCGGGCTGATGCCGCTGGCAACGCCACGATTTACCGCAACGTTGACGCGCTATTTTTAGGCGGTGAAGCGGCGGTAAACTATCGCTGGAATGATCAATTCACCAGCGGCCTCACTATCGCCTACACCTGGGCTGAGAATGAAACGGACAACCGTCCATTGGCACAGATTCCACCACTTGAGATGGGACTCACCAGTGATTACACAGCTGACAAATGGAGCGTTGGAGGTAAATTGCGCCTGACATCCAAACAAACACGTGTGGATGATGATACTGCGGTTGGTAGTGGTTTGGATTCTGGTGAAACACCGGGTTTTGGCGTGTTTGACATGTATGGCAGTGTGACACCTATCAAAGACTTTAAGATCAAGCTTGGCGTTAACAATCTGTTTGATCGGGCGTATGCGGAGCATTTGAACAGGAGTAGCTCGTTTGATCCAACACAGGTTCAGGTAAACGAACCTGGGCGGAGTATTTGGCTTTCTGGTGTGTATAAGTTTTGATGAAAGCGACTGCCTGCAAACCCACAGCCCTATTTAGGACAAGAAATTTCTAAAACGGGTTGGCGTGCAGAGGTGGCTGTGCCGCCTCTGCCGGGTGTGGGCAACGCCCACATTAAACGAAATTCTAAAACTGGTTGGAGTGCAGAGGAGGCTGTGCCGCCTCTGCTGGGTGTGGGCAACGCCCACATTAAACGAAATGGCGCGTTAGCATACGGAGCATTTTTTGCGCAAAGCGCGGAAAATGCGTAGCGCCGTGGCTCGAAGAGCCACACAATTGGAGGCTCGTAGGGCCGACTTTATGTGCGGGCCAATTTCGTTGTTTATTATAGCCCCGCAGGGGCGTATTCGGAGTCACAAATTACACTTTTCAAACTGGATGCGGTTTAGACAATGATTCACAACCTGAGTGGAAGCCCTGGTGATGTTTTTGCACCGCTTTTGATATGCGAAGCAGATCATCAGAGCAAAAACATCACCAGGTCTGGAACGGCTTATTGTTATGAGTTACGCAGCTGGTGGCCTGTCTGTGTTTTGCGCCGCTTCGCGGCTATGCCTTCGGCATGCCAGCCCTTTGGGCTGGGACGGCTGCTACGCAGCCTATTAATTGTGTGGCCCTTTGGGCCACGCGGGGCTGACGCATATTTCGCGCTGCACGCAAAATATGCTCGGGACGTAAACGCCCCGCATTACATTAATTTGGGCGCTGCCCAAACCCGCTGGGGACCTTCGGTCCCCAGCCCCCTGTAGAAGTCGGCCCTTTGGGCCTCTGACGCAGTCAACTGCGTAAGTTCAAACTTTAGACGAAATCGCTATAATCAGGCGCGTCAACAGCGTAATTTTCACCCAATCAAAAAAGGCGGGAACAGAGTGCTCTGTTCCCGCCTTTTTTTATGAATTACAGACTCTTTTACTGATCAGCAACCCAAACTTTGACCACATTCATGGCTTCTGCCATGTTTTCAGGTTGGCTTCCGCCTCCTTGGGCCATGTCAGGTCGTCCGCCGCCACGTCCGCCGACGATGGGTGCAGCGTGTTTGATGATGTCGCCTGCTCTGAAGCGTCCGATCAGGTCTTTTGTTACGCCGGCAATGAGATTGACCTTGCCAGCGTTGCCCATGGCTAGGAAAATCAAACCACTGCCCAGCTTATCCTTAAGACGATCAATGAGATCACGCAGCCCTTTGGGGTCTTGATCGGTAATGATCTCGGCGATAACATCTACGCCGTTAATAGCACTCTTTTTGTCCAACAACTCATCCACTAAATTGCCAGACATGGCAGATTTCGCTTTTTCCAGCTCTTTTTCCAACTCCTTTTGACGATTCAAAAGTCGTTCGATGCCTTGGGTAAGGGCGTGAGGCTGGGCTTTGAGCATTTGGGCGGCTTGTCTGAGTACGGCGCTCTCCTGCTGGAAGGATCGGCGTGCTTCAGGACCGCAAACCGCTTCAATACGGCGTACACCCGCAGCAACCGCGCTTTCTGAGATAATCCTGAAGATACCAATATCACCGGAACGATTCACATGTGTGCCGCCGCACAACTCCATGGTTGGACCCATGCGGACAACGCGCACTTCATCGCCATACTTCTCACCAAACAGCGCCATAGCGCCCGCTTCCACCGCCTCTTCGGGTGTCATGACTGTGGTCTGTTGGCGCTCATTATCCAAAATCGCAGCGTTGACCCGATTTTCAACCTCGGTGACCTCTTCATGTGTCATGCCTTGGAAATGGTTGAAGTCAAAACGCAGGCGCGCTGACTCAACCAATGACCCCGCTTGTTTGACGTGATCACCAATCACAGAACGCAAAGCATGATGCAGATAATGGGTTGCAGAGTGATGCATACGCACACCCGAGCGCCATTCGTGATCCACATCAAGGGTCAGAGGGTCGTTTATTGCCAATGAACCATTGGCCACACGACCATGATGGACTGTCAGGCCAGGAAGTGGTTTTTGAGTATCGCTGACAATGAATTTTGCACTGTCTGTTGTGATAATACCGGCATCACCCACCTGACCACCGGACTCACCATAGAAAGGCGTTTGATTAACAATCAGTTGAGCTTTATCGCCCTTTTCGATCTTATCGACCGGCGAACCGTCCTTTAAAATCGCCTGAAGCGCACCATGAGCTGATTCGGTTACATAACCCATAAACTCAGTGGCACCATGTTGATCAAGCAACTCATGATAAAGCCCTGAAACCGCCTCATCACCAGACCCCGCCCAAGCCGCACGCGCTCGCGCCCGTTGCTCGGCCATATGGGCTTCGAAACCTTCCAGATCCAGCGTAATACCACGATCTCGCGTGATATCCGCCGTGAGATCCACTGGAAATCCGAAGGTGTCATAAAGGGTAAAAACTGTCTTACCGTCTACAACATCACCCTCTTCGAAATCAGCAACCGCATCTTCCAAAATCTTCAAACCTGCATCAAGCGTGGTAATAAAGCGCTTTTCCTCGTTTTCAATAATCATGGCAAGGAGTTTTTGTTGAGCGCTCAATTCAGGATAGGTCTCCCCCATCAACGCGGTCAGCGTGGCCACCAACTTATACAAAAACGGCTGTTTCATACCCAACAAACGACCATGTCGCATAGCCCGGCGCATGATACGGCGCAGCACATAACCGCGCCCTTCATTAGACGGCAATACGCCATCAGCAATCAGAAAACTGACCGCTCGTATATGGTCGGCAATGACGCGCAATGAGACATCGTGTGCATCCGTTTCACCATAAGGCTTTCCACAAATCTTGGCAGCGTTCTGAATCAACGGCTGAAACAGATCACTATCATAGTTATTGGTCTTACCTTGCAAAATCGCAGTGATACGTTCCAGACCTGCACCGGTATCAATACACGGACTGGGCAGTGGATGAAGCGTACCCGCCTCATCCCTGTTGTACTGCATGAAAACCAGATTCCAGATCTCTACGAATCGATCACCATCTTCATTTTCCGAACCAGGAGGACCACCGTCAATATGGTCACCATTATCATAAAATATTTCCGAACAGGGACCACACGGACCGGTATTACCCATCGACCAAAAATTATCACTGGTTGAAATGCGGATAATTTTCTCTTTGGGCAATCCGACAGTTTTGTGCCAGATATCGTAGGCTTCGTCATCTTCCGAATAGACGGTTACCAGTAGTTTATCTTCGGGAAGGCCGTACTCCTTGGTAACCAGATCCCAAGCCATGGGAATGGCTTTTTCCTTAAAATAGTCACCAAAAGAGAAATTACCGAGCATCTCGAAAAAGGTGTGATGACGGGCAGTGCGTCCCACATTTTCAAGATCGTTGTGCTTTCCACCCGCACGAACGCATTTTTGCGACGTTACCGCCCGCGTATAAGGACGCTGTTCATCTCCAAGAAAAACGGATTTGAATTGAGCCATGCCTGCATTGATAAATAGCAGAGTTGGATCGTTTTGAGGGATCAGACCGGAGGAATCCACATGGGTGTGATCATTTTTTTCGAAAAAATCGATAAATATTTTACGAATCTCGTTGCCAGTCATGTGGTCCTCGGCGGCGATGGTGAATATAAAACGACTAAAACGGCTTGGAATGCAGGGAAGGCTGTGCCCACACTGCTAAAAACAGCTAAAAAACACATCAAAAATAGGGACTACCCTTCAATAAACATCGTCATCATCCCGCCCAAACGACCTTTCCATTGCCGTCCAAACGATGTCAGAATCAAACCCTCGGCGCATCAGAAAATCATAGCGGCGCTTCTTCTCTTTCCGATCCATACGCGGCTTTTTTTCCGCGTCTTCTCTCTCCGATGGCAACACAAACCGACTACCCGCAGAACTAAACCGGCGCTTCAACACATCAGAAGCCAATTCCACCAAGTTTACCTCAGCCAACACCTCACGCAAAGCGGATCGAACAACCGTATCATCCACTCCCCGGGAACGCAGATCCATCTGAACCCATGCAGGTCCATAACCACGGGAAATCATCCGGTTCCGAATACGGCCCAACGCAAACTCATAATCATCCAAATACCCTAACGACACACATCGGTCAACAACCCGCGCGATATGTACGTGATCTTCATCAGGTACTTTATTCTCCAATCGCCGGGTCAGCTCCTCTGTGCCATAAGGACGTTGCCCCAACCAACGAATGGCCTGTTCATACACTCTTTGGTAGGCCTCTTCGTCTTCGTGGTCATCTTCCAACACTTCCAAACTAGTCATCAATCCTTCGACACACCCATGAAAGTCACTTCATTAGCGCGGTGCAATGTCCGTTTCAACGACTCAATTTCACTTTTGGTCTCATCCACCCGAAGCTGTGCCGAACCAAGCTCTTCATCCACCTGAGCAAGAATGTTCTTTAATTGATCAAGTTTATCCTCTCTCTCTTGGATAGCCGCCTCGGTTCTGGTCTTTACAGCAAGATAGACCAGCCGTGCATCTTCCGTAGAGATAGCAGGATCTACAAGGGCTTGTTGATGGACATGGTTAAATGATTCCATGGCATTGCGAACCGGTCGTTTCTCATCTTCCAGACCTTGGATGGCTGCCCAGATCTGTTTTTCAGCACCCTGTCTGCGCTGTTGGATTTCAGCGACCTTTTCCTGCTGCGTGGTCAGACGCTGACGAATACCGTTAATCTTTTTTTCCAGGGCATTAACCTGGGCCTGTAACTCCTGAGAAGTACGGGCACGATGAAAATCTCGTACCGGATTGGCGGTACTGATGGCTGGCTCCAACAGGAAATAGATACCTGACAGGATAAAAATCACCAGTATGGTCAATGACGGCAGAGCGGGGCGATGCATGGCTGTCTCCACTAATTCCGATTTAATCTGTCAACAGGTTACGTGTTTGAAACACTTATGAGGATTATGAAATATTTAGGCTCGCATTCAGATCCTGCTCAGATCCAAAACAATCTTAAGATCCAAAACAATCTTAAGATCCAAAAATAATAAAGCAAAGCTGGTGCCAAAACCGAGAAACCCCGAACATACGCCCCTATTTTTAACCAACAACAAATAGAGCGCCACGGCATCCATTGTTGAAATTTCGAATGAATTTAGCAAAAATGCCCACAGAATGACAAACAGAAGCTTTCGCCACAGTTGACACTCAGGTACAATTAAATCGCCAATCCTCAGAGGGTGGAGTACCTAAGATTATGACGATGGAAGTAGTATTGGAACTGGTAGCTGAAGCAGTCCGGCTGGCGCTGCTTATTTCTGCGCCCATGCTGTTGACCGCACTTGCGGTTGGCTTGCTGGTGTCTCTATTCCAAGCGGTAACACAGATTCAGGAAATGACCCTGACATTCATTCCTAAGATTCTGGCGACATTCACCGCCTTGATTCTCGCCCTGCCCTGGATGTTGCAAAACCTGATTGATTACTTTCGAAAACTGTTCGATACCATTCCCACACTGATCGGCTGACTTTGGAGGCTGAACCTTGGATCCCGCTGCGCTGCTCGATTTTCTGGGTTTCTCCATACAGGAGATAGAGCGTATGGGCCTGATCATGGCCCGGCTGAGTGGGCTATTTCTCTCCGCGCCCTTCTTTTCCCGTGCGGTCGGTCCCATGCGTATTCGGGTCGTTCTGATCTTCTTCTTGACCATCATCATCTTTCCCGTTGTACCACCCTGGAAGGGTGAGGGAGAAGGTGTTGTGCCTGCAATGGTGTTTGCCGGATTCACTGAACTGCTGATCGGTGCCATGATCGGCATGCTGGTTCACTGGGTGCTGGTTTCAACGCAGGTGGCTGGCGGCATTATCGGCTTCCACATGGGCCTCTCCATGGCCATGGTGCTGGACCCAACCTCTGGACTGCAAGAAAGCGTGCTCTCCAACCTGCTCTATCTGACTGGATTGATGCTCTTTCTGATTATGGATGGCCATCACCTGCTGGTGGAAGGTCTGGCCCGGTCGTTTGTATCACTGCCCCTGGGTGGTGGACTACCGCCCAGTGACCACATGTTACAATCCGGTGTAGCTGCGTTGAGTCGCCTGTTTAGACTCTCCATCCTGATTGCTGCACCAGTCATCGTCGCAACAAAATTGCTCTACCTTGGCATGGGCTTAATCAACCGAGCATCACCTCAAATTCAGGTATTCTTTTTGGCTATGCCGCTTGCACAGATGATCGGCTTTGTCGTGGTCGGCATTTCCATGGTGGTGTTTGGACAAGTAATAGTGCGCGAAGTGGACGCCTTTTTCTCCCTCGCCTTCAAAGTCGTTAACCTCTGATTCTGGTAGCTGGTGATGGCAGAAGATTCTGACAAAGACTCTAAAACAGAAGAACCAACCCCAAAACGGTTGGAAGAGTCGCGCAAAAAAGGCCAGGTTGCCACGTCACGTGAAGTCTCTACCGCCTTCCTATTTCTGGGCACGGTACTGCTGTTCTTCTTTCAAGGCCAAGCCTTGTGGCAATCCCTGCAAAATAAAATGCGCTTTCTGCTCAGTGGTCAGATCACCGATGATCTCACCCGTGAAGGCGTTGAATTACTGTTTGAAGAACTTGTCATCGAAGTCATGAAAGACCTACTGCCCTTTTTCATGACCCTTATGGTTCTAGCCATCCTGGCGGCATTGGTCCAGCACGGTTTCATGGTCAGTTGGGAAGCCGTTGCACCGAAATTTTCCAAAGTCAATCCCCTCTCTGGATTGAAACGCCTCTTCTCCATGCGCTCTCTGGTGGAGATGATTAAATCCGTTATCAAAATGACTATCATTGGCGTTGTGGTCTGGTGGGCCATTGAAGATAGCGCCATGCAGGCCTTGGTACTGACTGATACCACTATCATGGAAATCGTAAGCATGCTGGGCAATGACTCCATGAAAGTGATCTGGAACGTCACCATGGCGTTTGTACTTATTGCCATTCTGGATTTCCTCTACCAGAAATGGGAATATATAAAAGGCCTACGCATGACCAAACAGGAAGTAAAAGATGAAATGAAACAGATGGAAGGCGATCCACTACTCAAAGGCCGAATCCGACAAATTCAACGGGAAATGGCCCAACGGCGCATGATGCAGGAAGTTCCTGAAGCCGATGTAGTCATCACCAACCCGACCCATTTCTCCATCGCCATCAAATACACCCCCGGAGAGATGAGCGCCCCAAAAGTCACCGCCAAAGGACGCGGCCCCGTTGCTGGCCGTATCCGTGAACGCGCTAAGGAAAGCGGTGTTCCCCTGGTAGAAAACCCACCCCTGGCGCGTGTCCTCTACCGGGATGTTGAACTGGATCAATCCGTGCCGCCGGATCTGTTTAAAGCGGTCGCTGAAGTGCTCGCCTATGTCTATAATCTCAAAGGACGACAGCCCGCTGCATAACAACACCCAACGTTCTCATCATGACACGAATGCTAATATTGAAAATAGCGATTTGATATTTTAGATATGCATGCTATTTTATGCCCAAGACTTGATCAATCGTAAACTAGGGAAAGTGCATGTCTCACAAAAAAGATATATATTGCAAAAAAGTTGACAATAAAATCATATCATCAACAAGAAAACAGTGGGAAAAACAAATTGAGGCGCACAGCGAAGACATTTATCATACCCCCTATCTAATGGCTCTGGACTGGGCAGAAAAAATTGCCAATGGAAAGGGCGAAAAAGACAGCTATGCTTATGCTTTAATTTCTAGAAACAACCAAGAAGTTATCGCGCTTTTGGAAGTGCTGCATGCCAAACGTGGGAGCCTCAGAGAAAACAACTGGCTTAAGCTAATGCAAATCCACGCAAAACCAGATCTTGATCAATATCTGGTCGAGTTTGACGAAGCGCATGCGGACATTCTTTCCCATGCAATTGTGCATTGCTTGGAACTTTCCATCAGCGAATACCCATCTAAAGAGTTGAAGATATATCCTCGACAGAACATGAGTAGGGAATTTATCCTGTACAGTGCAAGGCTCAGAAAGAAACAGTTAGCCTTGGCACTTGGCGTGCATGAAATTGATGTATCGTCGCACGGAAACTGGATCGTTATTCGTCCAGGCAAAGAGAAACACACTTAACGAAAAACACTTAACGAAAAGATTTTATTTTCGTTAACCTCAAAGCAAGAGGTGTAAAATGTCACACTCTCCATATCTCTCGTCAGTTGAGAAATTTCAAGAAATCAAACCAAAGCTTATCGAAGAGCTCACGCAAGCTTTTCTGGAGACTGCCAAAGTCTTCGGTGAAGACATGAAGGGCGTTGAATGGTTTGGCGGACGCCCTGAGCTTTACTGGAAGAATCAAACAAAAGGCAACAAGGCTGCTTGATTTTAATCCAGCTCGCTTACGCAACAAACAAGGCTGTCAATTTCATTGACAGCCTTGTTTGTTTTTCCCGATTCCACCTCAAACTACCCATTCTACATAAAATCCTTTAACAAATTCGCCTGAAAAACCGATACAATAGAGGATAAGGCTGTTTTCCATTCAAATCAGACAACCCGTCGCCCATGCGCCCGGATAGTTGAGATTTATGAATATGTCGGAATTGTTAAATTTTTCCAGTAGGTTATCCCTGGTATTCGCCGCCACTCTTGCGGTGTTGCTCTCATGGCATGCCACGAGTTCGGCACAAATTGCCCCAGGAAACTTTCCACTCCATTTTGAAAAAAATCGAGGTCAGGCATCGCCTGATGCGCGATTTATTGCCCGCGCTCCCGGTTTTTCTCTACTGATGTCCGAGCGTGGCGCAACCGCTATCCATTCTGATATCAATGGAAAACGCCGAGCAATATCACTCACCCTGTTGGATACCAACAACCAAACCACCAACACGATCCAAGGTGAGAACCCACTAAACAGTCATGTTCACTACTTTGTCGGTAATGATCCGAACCAGTGGCAAGAAGAGGTCTCAAGCTTCGAAAAAGTACGCTATAACGCCGCCTATCCTGGCATTGACCTGGTATTTTATGGCAATCCCGGATTGCTGGAGTATGACTTCATAGTCAATCCCGGCGCTGATCCGAGCGCGATTCGTTTTCTGATTCAAGGTATTGATAGCGCGACACTGGATGATGACGGCAATCTTGTTCTTCAAGCTGGTGGTAGCCATTTTATTCAACAAGCACCTGTTATCTATCAGCATAGCCAAAGTGGACGAATGTCGGTTGAGGGACGCTTTGTTATTGATTCTCATGATAATGGCGTACAGATCGCTTTTGAGATCTCTGATTATGATCACGACAAGACACTCGTGATTGATCCTGTTCTTCAGTTTTCCACATTCATCGGCGGTGCTGGACAGGACACCAGTAGCGCTGTTGCGATTGACGCTTCTGGTGATGTCTACTTCACGGGAAATACGCGCTCGGTGGATTTTCCAATAACGCCCGGCGCTGTGGATGACCAACTGGACGGTAACAGTGATTTCTTTGTAGCCAAGTATGATGGAGATAGCGGCGCACTGGCCTATGTAACATATCTTGGCGGATCGTCTAATGATGCTGGATTAGCCTTGGATGTACGCCCAAATGGTACGCTCGTGCTGGCTGGATACACCGAATCCAGTGATTTCCCTGTAACTGCAAATGCCATCCAACCAACCAAAAGTGTTGGACGGGATGCCGTTATTATCACCTTGTCAAAAACCGATGGCACCCTCACTTACGCTACCTACCTGGGCGGAAATGCAAAAGATATAGCACGTGCTGTGCGCTGGCAGAGCAACGGTAATGCGCTAATCACCGGCAATACACTGTCCAGTGATTTTCCAACAGCCAACGGATTGGGACTCAGCCATGCCGGCAATTCAGACATTTTTCTTACTGAACTCGCCCAATTGGATGAGGATGAATACACCCTGCAATACAGCTCTCTGATCGGTGGATCTGGTCACGATTATCCCTATGCGTTGGATATCAATTCCGATAATCATATTTTCATCGCTGGCGAAACCTACTCAAATGATCTACCAACAAAAAATCCATTGGATGCCGATCTCAGCGGTGATCGGGATGGTTTCCTGATCAAGCTCAATAGTGATGGCTCAGAAATCCTGATGTCCACCTACATTGGCGGCACTCTGAATGATGGTGTATATGGACTTGCTGTTAATGGCAATGGCGTGCCCGTGTTGACCGGTTATACCAAATCAACGGACTTTCCGGTTCTCAATGCGCTGGATACATCCTTGGGAGGCACATCCGATGCGTTTGTTGTTCTGTTTGCCGATCGTGAACTGTCCGCCATAGCCGCCTCCACCTATATTGGTGGTGAAAGTGCAGATTTGGGTAGAGATATCCAGATAGATGGCCGTAACGATATCTATCTGACTGGTGACACGGCGGATGATGGCTTCCCACATGTCAGCCCTCTCTACGAAACACAAGGCAAAAATGAGGAGAGAACCGACAAAGATGCCTTTGTGATCAAAATGACTTCCGATGGCTCAAGCATCGTTTACACCGCCCTGCTCGGCGGCACAAGTAACGATTCCGGCCAAGGCATTGCCGTCAATAGTCAGGGTACGGTCTGGGTCGTTGGCACAACCCTTTCTGATGATTTTCCGCAGACCAATGCCTTAGCAGGCGCTGTTTATGGCACCGATGATCCTCAACAAATTTTCCTGGCCAATCTCGCCCCACAAAGCACTCCCAAATTTAGTCAATCCAGCGTAATTTCCGCAGGCAGTTCACACAGCTTGGCCATTACAGCGGAAAATGGCGCTTGGGCTTGGGGTAAGAACAACAATGGTCAGCTAGGCAGTGGTACGGGCGCTCAGAGTGAGACCCGGAAAGATGTGGTTAATCTCAGCTCGCCTGCACTAGTCACCGCTGGCGAAGTCCACAGCATGGCGGTACTCACCGATGGCTCTCTCTGGTCCTGGGGTAGCAATAATGGTGGGCGGTTAGGTGATGGTGCATCACAAGTCGCCATGCGCCTTAGCCCTGTTCAAGTAACCAACATGACCGGCGTTACCTACGCTTCGGCAGCGACATCCCACTCTCTGGCCGTGCGAAAAGATGGCACGGTGTGGGGTTGGGGTGTCAACAATGGCCGACTGGGTGATGGCACCTATAATGACCGTGACATACCGGTTCAAACGATCGGCTTATCCAACATCGCCACTGTTTCCGGCGGCGGTTCTCACTCTTTGGCACTGGCTTATGATGGAACCGTGTGGGCTTGGGGCAACAATGCCAGCGGTCAACTTGGTGATGGTACCGACACCACCAGGCTCTCTCCGATTCAGGTGCCTGATCTGTACGATATCATTGCCGTTGCAGCAGGCGATTCACACTCCATGGTGCTGCGTTCCAACGGAACAGTCTGGACTTGGGGCAGCAACTCCTTTAATCAATTAGGCGATGGTGACGGTCTGATTCAGCAGTCAAACCAACCGATTCAGGTCACCGGCTTTGGAAATCAAACCATTGTCGCCATCAGCACCAAGACCTCTTTCAACTTGGCGCTTGCCTCAGATGGCACAGTGTGGAGTTGGGGTAAAAATGACAAAGGCCAACTGGGCAATAACAGCACTAACGCCTCGCCCTATCCGGTCAAAGTAACCAACCTGACCAATGCATCCGCCATCAGCGCTGGATTTACTCATGGCATGGCGCAAAAATCCGATGGTTCTGTCTGGAGTTGGGGCAATAACAGTGATGGTCAGCTAGGCAATGGTTCCAGAACCGATTCCCTCGTTCCTGTTCATCTCGCTGATCCCGCTGTCGTTGATTTGGACGGAGACGGCATCGTTCACGACTTGGATAACTGCCCTGATGTCGCTAATAGTGACCAAGCCAACAACGATAATGATGCCCAAGGTGATCTGTGTGACGATGATGACGATAACGATGGTGTCACCGATGATCTGGATCAATTTCCTTTCGATTCAACACAATCCACTCATCATGGTGTTGATTCGGTAAAACTGCCTGAACCGGGATTGCGCTCTGGAGACACATTCAACTTCCAAGCCACCACAACCTCTTTGGATGAGCAGGTCAAACGGGCCTATTGGTCATTCAGTGATGGCACAGTTAAAGAAGGCAATGAAGCCGAACATATCTTCAACCAGCCCGGCACCTACACAGCAACGTTCACCGTAGAGCTCATTTCAAATCAGGCTGATATTGTTCAGAATTTTATCATTAATGTCGAGCAACCAGAGCGCAGCATCTCCGGGACAATCAACGGTCTTGCCACAGGCACATCGTTGACGATATCACTCTACGCGCCTTCGGTGGGCCACTATACTCAAACCAACATTATTGGCGATGGACAGCCCATTGATTTTTCCATCGGCGGATTGAAAAGAGTGGATGATTACCGGCTTCAGTGGTTCTCAACCAGCTATCCCAGTGGTTTTTGGGGCGGCAGTTCCAGCAACACCACATCCAGCGGCGTCACTTGGGACAAGGCATCCATTATAGATCTGACTCAGACTGACAAGGATAATATTGGTATTGAACTTAAGGTTGCCCAATCACTGAATCTAACCATCACTGGCGCACCTGTCGGAGCCAGCATTGAGATTGACATCTCCTCCAACAGCAGCGGATTAGGTGCTTGGGAACAGGTCAACGGAACCGGTAGTGATCTATTGGTCTCTTTTACCAATCTCAGACCAGCACCGGACTATACGGTTCACATCAATCCCCTATCCGGCAATGTGCTTGGCGGTTTTTTGGATGCCGACAATAAATTGCGCCCAGACCCCAATCAGGCACGGATTTTGGACCTCTCCGAAGGCGTTGGCGGTATCTCCTTAGCGGTTAATCTCAGTTCAGCACTGTCCATTGGTGGAACGATCTCCGGCCTGCCCTCAGGCGAGAAAGCTGAAATAAGCGCCTGGTCTACAAATCTACGTTTGGGTCAATATGTTAAGGTTACCGGCACATCCAGCAGCGTTGATTATGAGATACATGGTCTACCTCCAGCCAATGACTATCGCGTCTGCCTTAAGACTCAAACCATGACTCCCGGATGCTATGTGGTTGGAGGTTCGCTGAAGCCTTTTGATCTTGCCAAGCCTATTTTGCTTAAAGACAGCGACAGAGATGATATCGACCTGGTGGTTTCCACCGGTTTTTCCATCAGCGGAACAGTTCAGGGACTGCCCGATCAGGTTGACGCTTGGATTGGAGCATCCTCCCCTTCCACTGGTGAAAATACCGTTGCTTTGATTGATCCTGATACTGGTGTCTATATGATGAAAGGCTTGCGTCCTTTATCCGATTATCAGGTCAAACTGTTTGTCCAAGGCCGCCAGGATTCAGAGCCGATTCATGTAGACATATCCAGCAGCAGCAAGGACAGCGTGGATTTCACCCTTCAAAGCGGCGCGTCCATCTCTGGTGAAATTTCCGGTCTGGTTGAAGGTGATGTGGTCACCGTGGAAGCGTTTTCTCCAAGCCTTGGACGTTTTGCTTCTGTTGTGGTGATCAGTGATGATGGTTCAGACCAGCCCTATACACTGGAAGGACTTGAGTCAGCCTTTGATTATCAGATCTCTATTGAACGGAATGAGCGCCGTTATTTTTATGCTGGAAACGGTGAGAGCGTACCTTCACCAAAAGATGCCACAACCCTAACCACTGAGAATGGTTTATCCTCAACAGGAGTCAACTTCATCCTTGGTGGCTCCATCACCTATTCAGTTGAAACGACCATATCCGGTTTGGGCACCGAAAATGACGATCTGGTGGTCGCCATGGATCTATGGAGTACGGAGAAAGAGCTCTATGAAGCAGACTTCCGGCGTGGAGATGGCACATTAACCATTACTGATCTACCACCTGGTGATTATTTCATCTCCTTCTCTGCCAGCGGCTTTCCTGTCATGTATTACGCCAGCGGTTCGGCATCGGGTTGGAGCGCTTCGTGGTCTGAAGCAGACACTCTCACAGTCAACAGTGACGTTAGTGATATGAATATCGAACTGATCCCAGGTCGAAGCATTTCCGGCACGCTTCAGGATTTGGATGGAAACGCCCTCTCCGATGTGATTGTGTTGGCTTGGAACAAAATCGGCGAGTATGGCAGTCAAGCCACGACCCAATCAGATGGCAGTTTTGAAATCACCGACCTGTCACCAATGTCTGACTATCAACTCAAGGTATGGACTCAGGAAGGTGTGGCCTATCAATCCGGTATTGATCTGACAGACTCCGACCTGGCCTATACGATCCTCACACTATCTGATCATCAGGGTGAGATCAGCGGTACATTAAGTGGCGTTGATGCAGCACGTGCTTTGGTGACAGTATTTGATTCTGAAAGCAGTAGCTTTGTGGCGAATGTCGTGACCGATAAAGATGGCAACTACCGCGTCTCCGGTCTACAGGTCGAAAAGACTTACAGAATCACAATAGACAGTGATGAGGATTATTCTACCGTTGAGGCCGCACAATCGGACATCACACTCACGATAGAACAACCGACTCAGACGGTTTCTCTCAGCTTATAGGGCATACTTATAGCCTAGGCTACTCTGGTAGCGGAATCGGGATCTGTTCAACATCCTCCAGAGTATCCTCTTTGCTGAATCGATGTATCTCACGCATAAGCTCACGTTTTTTTATGGGTTTTGTGAGATGACCATCACACCCACTCGCGATACTTCGACGACGGTGCTCTTGCAGCACGTTGGCAGTAAGGGCGAGGATTTTAGTGGGGGGTTGATTATTTTCCACCTCCCAGGCACGAATCTCCCGTGTGGCGCTGTATCCATCCAGAATGGGCATTTGAACATCCATCAACACCAAGTCGTACTCATTCTGTATAAACATTTCAGTAGCCAACCGCCCATTTTCCGCCACGTCAACCTTATGGGGCGTTTTTTCCAGGTAAGCACGGATAAGCAGAGCATTATCAACTGAATCCTCTGCCAATAAGATTTTCATTGGTCTGGCACTATCCGTCAGATAACGCTCATCATGTTGATCTGATTCGGCATCATGCTGATCCCATACGATATTGAGCAACTGAGCAACCGTGGCAATGAGTTCATTGCGGCGGATGGGCTTGATAATTTGAGTAACCCCCAAACGACTGAGTTTTTCTGGATCTCGACGTGGACCAGGCAGAGAAAAGATCAAAATCGGCGTAGTACCACACTGTTGTCGCCCGCGCAGGCGGCTGGCATAGATGAATTTATCCATCCCAGGAAATGGCGTTTGAGAATCAAGCCCAATGACGTGATACGGCGCACCACGTGCCCAAGCAACTTCTATTTCACGCACCAGGGCATCATGGTTGCCCACGGTCTTGACCTCCATATTCACCACACCAAGCATCTCACGCAGTGCCAATTTTGAGGCATAGCTGTCCGAGTGGAGCAACATCCGACAGCCAGTAAAATCTGGCAAACCACGATGCTCCACCTGTTTGGACTGATGCCGATACTCCAAAGGCACCTCAAACCAGAAAGTACTGCCACGCCCAGGTCGGCTTTTCACATGTATGGAACCGCCCATGAGATCCACAAGACGGTGACAAATTGTCAAACCCAACCCGGTACCGCCATGAGTACGCGTTACCGAGGAGTCCGCTTGAGTAAAGGGCTGAAAAATGGATTTCTGTTTCTCTTGAGAGATACCAATTCCGGTATCCGACACCGCAAAGCGAAACAGCCCCATCCTCTCATCAGTGGATTCCCAACTGATCCGAATACCAACCTCACCACGCTCGGTAAACTTAATAGCATTACCGACCAGATTCACCAAAATCTGCCTGAGCCGTGCAGGGTCGCCCACCACATCACACGGCACAGAGGGGCTAAAATGGGTCAACATGTATAGTTCCTTATCCAGAGCACGTAGCCCCATGATATCGGCAATACTGTCCACCAATTCGATCAGATCAAATGGCGTGTGATCCACCTCCAGCAAACCTGCCTCAACATTGGACAGATCAAGAATATCGTTAATCAGATCCAACAAGACTTCACCGGAGTGACGAAAAATATTGATATACCGCTCCTGCTCGGCAGTGAGTCGGGTTTGTCCCAATAGCTCTGACATGCCGATGATGGCATTCATTGGCGTGCGGATTTCGTGGCTCATTGTGGCTAGGAATTCGGTCTTGGCCCGCGTGGCGGTTTGCGCCTCTTTACGCACCTTTCTCAGCACACGTTCCATATCCTTTCGCTCACTGATGTCCTGAAGGATCGCCACGCCTGCCAAGCCTGGATCGCCGGAGATTGGTGTCAGTGAAAAAGAGACAGGCACTCGGTTATCACCACCGCTCTGACACCAACAATCCAAAGAGAGAATATCAAAACCATCCCGACTGACAGACCATGCCAACGACTCAGGCATATCACTATTTTCTTGTCTTGGTTGTTCATACAGCTGGAGAACATCTTCCTGCCTATTTTCCAACACATCATCCGCGCTCATGCCGATGATGCGTAGCGCGGCACTGTTAATCCAGGCGATTTCACCTCTGGGACGCAGCCCAACGACACCCTCATCAAGAGAGTTCAGCAGTAGCCGCACATGCCGGCGTAGAGAGCGATGTGACGTACCCACCAGTCGAGCGACCATACCTGGCAACATATCCAACCACTGCCCTGCCATGTCACGCACAAGCCAGTGCGAATGACCCAAAGCCAAAGCACGAGCAAGATAGTCCTGGTTCCACGCATCAAAAAGCAGCAACCACGACAGACCATGTCGCGCATGTGACTCGGTGGCAAAGTCACTGTCCAGCCAACCCTTGGCATTGTTGACTACCACCATAGCAGCGGTTTCAACCTCAATCCGTTCACTATCCAATTGTTCAGGAGTGAGCGTAATCACAGACCAGCCCTCCTCAGCCAGTCGTAATGACCAATCGGGGGTTGCGGTATCGTTGACGCATACGCAGATCAGATGACCTCGATTCATCATGCTTTGTATCGCTCCTTGCAAAAGCCGCCGGATCATATCCTTGCTGACAGTGATGAACAGTAAAAGCGCCCTTCCAACCGTGAAATTGAGACACTCGATTTATTCCACACTCCTCAACAATATGGTTTCCAATTATATCACGCAACATCAGTCAACATTTCGAACAAAACAACTATAGCCCAAAAACTCACCCTGCCAACAAAAAGCATTCATTATCAATACGTTAAAAACAGAACACCACAAACACATGGTCTAAAGCAGCCGTTTTTCCGACATAGGCGCGATTTTTCCAACCAGAAGAAAAAATCGCTTTTTTTTGAAAAAGGGGCAATTTTTCACTCAAGTCCCGTTAAGAGAATTCCGATAAGTGGACTAGGGAGTAATCAACCTGGAAAAAACCAACTATCGACTTTAGCGATTTTTTACTCGTTCAATCAAATAGTTGAAAAAAATAATGGTTGATTTGTTCCAGAGAATCGGCGCAAACGCCAACTATGATTTATTTATAAGTAATATAGGATCGAAAGGAGGCACTCACTGAGGACTCAAGGAAAGAAATAATTTGGAAATATTCGGGTTGGGTTGGCCCGATTAAACGAACAGCCCAATGACAACCAAGGATGGGAGCCTTTTTGAAACGTTTCGTAGGGGATCGTTTCAATCAAGGAGTTTGAGGTAAGGAACCATGTCTCTCACGATTAATAGCAACATAGCGGCACTTACCGCCCGTCGGCACTTGAACAGTGCATCAGACAGGCTCGGTAAGACTTTTGCCCGCTTGTCGTCTGGATTGCGGGTTAATTCCGCAGCGGACGACGCAGCAGGACTCTCGATTGCCACAGGAATGACGGCTCAAATTCGGGGAACAAACCAAGCCATCCGCAATGCCAATGATGCCATTTCTCTGGCTCAGGTAGCGGAAGGCGCCCTCGCTGAGACCGAAAATGCCTTGCAGCGGATGCGAGAGCTGGCAGTTCAAGCTTCCAGCGACACATACACCACTTCAGATCGATCCGATCTTTGGGAAGAGGTGACAGAACTTCTGTCTGAAATCGACCGTATCTCATCAGATACCGAGTTTAATGATCAGAATCTTCTGGCTGGAACCAACGGCAGTTTTGAGGTGAAATTCCACATCGGTCACGATGCTGGAAAAACCATTGATCTGGCCATCAAACATGCGGGCACATCGGCTATCGGTGTAATTGCATCCAACATGGGCAGTGCAGCGGACATCACGGCCATGACCACCACATCTGCTCAACTCAGAGCGGGTTCGGTGATTACAGCGGTGGATACGGCTCTGGATAGTGTTTCTGATATTCGTGCCACACTGGGCGCGGTTCAGAACCGTCTGGAATCAGCAATAGCGAGTTTGAGCAATCTGTCAGAAAACACCGAGGCAGCACGTGGACGCATCATGGATGCGGACATCGCTTCGGAAACAAGCAATCTGACCAGAAACGCCATCCTGCAACAAGCAGGCACAGCGGTATTGGCTCAAGCTAATCAACAACCACAGCTGGCTCTGCTTCTTTTGAACTGAGCGGTTTAGCGATAAGGTGACAGGAGAACAGTATGTCTCTCTCCATTAATTCAAATATCACGTCGCTCTCCGCACGGCGCAATCTGAGCAATGCTACCAGTTCCTTGGGCAAGACCTTTGCACGGCTTTCGTCCGGGCTTCGGGTCAATTCAGCGGCGGACGATGCGGCAGGACTGTCCATCGCCTCCAAGATGACTGCCCAAATTCGCGGTGCCAACCAGGCTGTTCGCAACACCAATGATGCGATTTCATTGATTCAAGTTGCGGATGGTGCTCTGGAAGAGACCACGAGTGCGCTTCAGCGCATGCGGGAACTGTCCGTTCAGGCGGCCAGCGACACGTTGACAACAAGTGACCGTTCAGACCTCCAGACAGAGCTTCATCAGCTCATCTCCGAGATCAACCGGATTTCGGCAGACACGGAGTTCAACGGACAAAATTTACTTGGCGGCAGTGCGGCAGGTGGATACAGCACCGCTGGCACAACAGCCTTCAAGTTCATGATCGGTGCGGACGCAGGGCAAACCATTGATTTGACCATCAATGCAGCTGCGGCCTCAACAGTAGGCATTCTACTCGACGGAACGAATCTACATTTCAGTGCTACGGGTGCGGAGACCGGCGCTTCATTTGCCGCCTCAGCCATCACGACTCTGGATACAGCTATCGCGAGTATTTCGGACATTCGGGCCACGCTTGGCGCGACCCAAAATCGATTGGAATCAGCTGCTTCCAGCTTGACCAACATGTCTGAAAACACTGAATCAGCGCGTTCCCGGATTATGGATGCAGATATTGCTGAAGAGACCAGCAATTTGACCAGAAACTCTATCCTGCAACAAGCAGGCACAGCGGTTCTGGCTCAAGCCAATCAGCAACCTCAATTGGCACTCATGCTATTGCGGTAACTGACAGGCTTGATGGTCAACAGTTTAGAAACAGGAAACAAATTGTTTCAGGAGAATAAAGATGGCTCTCTCAATCAATGGTAATATCGCCGCCCTAACCGCGCGTCGTCATCTCAATGAGTCCACCAACCAGCTGGGCAAGACGTTTGCGCGTCTCTCCTCTGGTCTGCGCGTGAACTCTGCTGCGGATGATGCGGCTGGTCTTTCCATCGCTGGCAAGATGACCGCTCAAATTCGTGGCACCAACCAGGCGATTCGCAACGCTAATGACGCGATTTCTCTGGTTCAAGTTGCTGACGGTGCTCTGGATGAGACCGAAAGCGCCTTGCAGCGGATGCGTGAACTGGCTGTGCAAGCTGCCAGTGACACCTATACCACCAGTGATCGGCAAGATCTCCAGACGGAACTGGACGAGCTGATTTCCGAAGTGGCCCGTATTGCCAGTGACACCGAATTCAACGACAAAACGTTGTTGCTCGGTGGCATTAACGCAAACAAGATCCAGGTCGGCCCAGACGCTGGCCAAACCATTGCCATGACAATCGACAGTGCGTCAGCAACGGATCTTGGCGTTAACGCGGTTAACATTTCCCAACAAACGGTAGCTAATACTGCAATCACCACGCTGGACTCTGCTATTGCCAGCGTTTCTGACATTCGCGCCACGTTGGGTGCGGTTCAGAACCGCATGGAATCGGCCATTGCCAGTTTGAGCAACATTTCCGAGAACACTGAAGCTGCGCGTTCCCGGATCATGGATGCTGATATTGCTACGGAGACAAGCAACCTGACCAGGAATGCGATTCTCCAGCAAGCGGGCACCGCTGTTTTGGCTCAAGCCAATCAGCAACCGCAACTTGCTCTTCTCTTGTTGAACTAATCAGGGCGCTGATAGTTCACGAGCTTGCTGTACCTGATCTGAACATCTTCCCCGTTCAGATCAGCGGCCTTTATAACCGCCACCTCATGGATGAGGGGCGGTTTTTTTGTTTTTACACATACTGCAAAAGGGCAAAAGGGCAAAAGGGCAAAAGAGGCATAGTCAAAAACATGGACGGATTGGATATTCGGCAGGGATAGGAGGCGGGAATGACATTGCACACTTTGATGGCTGTTTCAACTGACAATTGCGTAATTCATATATAAATCAGAACTCAGCCCAATCCTGCAACTCTTTTGGTAGCGGGAAACTCATCAACTCCTGACTGACAGAAAGCACCTCGGTTGCACTGATACGATCTTTGAGAAAGTCCAACAACTCATTGACCAGATTCTCCGGCGCGGAAGCTCCAGCCGTGATGCCCAGGCAGTTTACACCGGTCAGCCAAGCCGTTTCCACATCCGCTGCCGACTCAATCAACTTGGCATCCGTTCCGGCCCGTTCGGCAACTTCACGCAGGCGATTGGAGTTGCTGGAGTTGGGCGCACCCAAGACTAAAATCAAATCACACTGCTCAGCCAGCGCCTTTACCGCATTTTGACGGTTTTGAGTGGCATAGCAGATATCCTCACGATCCGGTCCGCGAATACCTGGAAAACGTTTTCCCAAAGCGGACACAGTCTCCGCCGTTTCATCAACGGATAAGGTGGTCTGGGTAATATATGCCACCAAATCACTTGAAGCGTCTGGCAATACCGCAACTTCATCTCCATCCGACACCACGGCAACCCGCCCTTGAGGTAGGTGCCCGATGGTTCCCTCAACCTCAGGGTGTCCCTTATGACCAATCAGGATCACCTGATACCCTTCCTGATCCAAACGAATCGCCTCACGATGCACCTTGGAAACCAACGGACAGGTAGCATCCAATACCCGCAACGGACGCGATGCGCCCTCCTCCTGAACCGCTTTGGAAACACCATGTGCAGAGTAGATCACCGTCTCACCATCCGGCACATCATCCAATTCATCAACAAATACAGCACCTTTTACACGCAACCCTTCTACCACATGGCGGTTGTGAACAATCTCATGGCGTACATAGATGGGCGCACCAAACTTCTCTAACGCACGATCCACAATAGCAATGGCGCGATCCACACCCGCACAAAATCCTCTTGGTTCAGCCAGGACGACCCGCATCCGCTCACCCTCTACGAAAAATCCTGTTTCATCAGGCGTTGTTTTTCTCGACCCCACTCACGATCCTTGGTGGACTGGCGTTTATCGAACAGTTTTTTACCTTTACCAATACCAACTTCCACCTTCACCCATGGCCCTTTCCAATAAACAGCCATGGGAATCAACGCCATCCCCTTCTCTTTGGTAATACCGATCAACCGACGCAATTCACCCTTATGAACCAGCAACTTACGCGAACGAAACGCATCATGGTTATTGATATTGCCGAAATTGTACTCGGGAATATTGGCATTGAGCAGAAACAACTCATTGCGCGTCACCACCGCGTACGCCTCATTCACACTCATGCGTCCGGTACGAATAGATTTGACTTCAGTGCCATACAACTGCACACCAGCCTCTATCTTCTCGATAATCTCGTAGTTGTATCGCGCTTTGCGATTTTTTGTAATGATTTTAATAGACATCTATTGCAGTGTCCTCAAGTAGCCAACCAATCCTGCACGCACTTCTTTGTTTTCAATACCTTCAAACCGCAACCCACTTCCCGGCTGATACGCATGCGCCTCTTTTAGAAAAACAAACAGCGCCGCATCATCCCAAACGTGATTGACAGCTGCCTTTTTCAACAGTGGTTTGGAGTAACAAAATCCATCAACATTGGCAACACCGCGTCCGACAATGCCCCAAAGATGCGGCCCAACACCATTTTTCTTAGCTTGGCTGAGATCATGGCACGCCACACAACGCCTGCTCTCCGCTGCACCTTGAGCCATCAAAGCAGGCTCAGAGGCACTCATACGCAAAATATTCATCTGTTCTGATTCAGGCGGCAATGAAGCCAACATACCCCGATCATCACGCATGGTTTTGATAAATGCGATCAGCGCACGCCGGTCTGTCTTATTGTGCATACCGGAGAAAGCCATCCGATTACCAGGAATAAATGTCCTGGGGCTATCCAGGTAACGATCCAGATTGGACTCATTCCACACAAGGCAACCGCTTTTCGCTTTATCTTTATGGGCACGGGAATATACAAAATCCGGCACTTGGGCGGCAGGCATGTGATAGATATTCCACAATGGCGGCCCCACCATCATCCTCTTGGATGACTTGAAATCATGACAAGCCATACAGGCCCGCGCCAACTGACGTCCTTGAGCTACAAGAGAATTCTCTTCGCTCTGTCGCTGATGTGTGTCTGATTTTTGGGCTTTCGGATTAAGCAGATCTCTTCCTTGAGTAAAAAAGAAAAAGATCAATGCAACCACGACCCCAAACAGAAGTATGAAGTTTTTATTCCGGCGTTTCAATCTGCACCCCTGAATTTATAACTTCTCAAGCTAGACTTGACATAAGACTCGCCCACTCTTGCAGTATCGTCATTTCGGCTCAAAACCAGACAATCTCTACCCATCTGAATGGTGGTCCTGGTGATGTTCTTGCACCACTTTTGATAGGCGAAACAGATCATCAGAGCAAAAACATCACCAGGACCGGAACAACTGACCATTCAATTCTTAGGCGAATCCGTTACAGAACACCCTTAACCATAAAAACTCTCTCAGTAACTTTTCATAATCAGAAACAAAAAAGGCGGCCAAGGCCGCCTTTTCCATAACATCAAAGCAATCTACTTGAGTGTGTGCAGATATTCGATTACCGCAGCACGCTCATCATCCTTTTTAAGACCGGCGAATTTCATTTTGGTCTTACGTACAGCCGTAGCTGGCTTTGTCAGGAACGCATCCAGATTAGCATCATCCCAAACGCCGCCCTTGTCCTGCATAGGGCCTGAATACTTGAAGCCTTCAACCGAAGCGACAGGACGACCAGCCACACCCCACAGAGGCGGACCAACTTTTTTCTTTTGTTTGTCACTCAGATCATGACAAGTACCGCATTTACGCTTGGCCAGTTTGGCACCATCCGCATGGGAGTAGCCAGCAGACATTGTAAACGCTAAAGCCACAGCCAACATCAGGGTTTTCTTCATTGAAAGTGTCTCCTATGCAGAAGAAAATATAGACGATTTCGTCCAAAAAGATACAGTATGCACCTAAACATCATCCAAGTGGAAAAAGCGCTTCCACCGTCCCAATCATTTTCTCATGATACAACGCTCACACAGAATCATATCAGATTTCTGTGATCAAGTGGATCATAAAAGCCCTAACCGTGTCACCGTGCGACGAAGCGGCTCAAAATGCTCTTCCGAAAGCGTTGTCAAAGGCAGTCGTAATGAACCATCACACAGCCCCATCCAACTGGCTACGGATTTGACCGGAATCGGACTGGTTTCGCAAAACAGACGCTGATTCAATTCCAACAGCGTCTCGTGAGCCAACCGCGCCTCATCCAAACGCCCGGCATGCCAGTGATCCCAAATTGAAACCATCTGTTTCGGTGCCACATTGGCCGATACGGAGATAACACCCGTGCCACCTACCGAAAGAAAAGGCAGGAACGTCGCATCATCACCAGAGATCAGAGCAAACTCTTTACCGCACAGAATACGGATCTCGGAGGCCCGTTCCATACTGGCAGTCGCTTCCTTCACACCAACGATATTGTCGATACCACAAAGTCGCGCCACAGTATGCGCCTGCATATCCACAGCGGTCCGACCGGGGACATTATAGAGCACCAGAGGAATATCAACCGCAGCCGATACGGCCTGGTAATGCTGAAACAGGCCTTCCTGAGTGGGCTTATTATAGTATGGCGTTATGAGCAACGCACCATCTGCTCCCAACTCTTTGGCAGCCCGAGTCAGTTCAATAGACTCAGCCACCGAATTGGAACCGGTTCCCGCGATCACAGGCACACGCCCGTTTACGATCTCCACGGTGCGGCCAATCACATCCTTATGTTCAGCATGGGTCAGCGTGGCCGATTCACCGGTTGTTCCACAAGGAACAATGCCATGAATACCGCCATCAATCTGGAACTCAATCAGGCGCTCAAGCGCCTCTACATCCAGACGATCTTCCTTAAAAGGGGTGATCAGAGCTGATAAAACACCCTCAAACATGGTTAAAGCCTCACATTGATATCTGAGGATAACAGTTTATTTTTTCCGACAGATTACCGGATTTTCCACTGTTTCACAAGTATGACAAAACAAAGACGACAACAGTTCCGCAACAGACTAGCTACCAGCAACACCAAACTGCAACGCACGGCTGAAAACCACCCACAAGCCATGCCACTCCTGCGCGGGCGGCACACGATGATCATGATGAACAATCCAGAGTGCGCGGGAATGTAGAATCGACACAAACATCCGCGCCACCGATACCGCCGGCACCTCAGAAGAGACCTCACCACGCGCTTGCGCTGCCTTTACAATCTGCTCGACATCACGTTCATAGTTGCGCAACATCAGCCGCAATCGCTCTGCCGCCACATCGGGCACCACTGAATCTACTAAAAACACCCGACATAACCCCGGATGCTCCGCCAAAAAACGCAAATGATACGCCAATAAACGCCGTAACTTTAGCAGGCCATTATCCTCACTCAAGCCAACTTGTGTCACGGGTTTCATCAAATGGTCTTCAATATATTCCACCAACGCAAGAAATACTGATTTGCGACTGTCGAAGGAGTAACGCAACTCCCGAACAGAAAGCCCCACCGCCTTGGCCAGCGCATCAAATTTAATTTGATCGTTCCCCTGCTCCAGCAATGTCATCATCGCCTTGAGCACATCAATCTTACGCTCAAGAGCGCGATAGCCCGTTTTAGGACCTCTCTTTTTACGCAGTGTGTTTTTGGTGTTTTTTTTAGACTTCTTTTTCTTCTCAGCCATGACTTTTCAGGAACTTTTCAGAAAAATTCTTTTCAAACACATTGCACTGTCCAACATGTTTGCTCAAAATGGCGTAAGAGAGGCGCTTTTGGAAGTCTGATCTATTGAAAAATCAGATTTCGTGCTTATATAGTGGTTAGGTCGGGTGCTTCATGCCCCCTTTAAGCCCTGCGCGTCCCTTCGCAACAACCGCAGTCCTCATCCATTGACTCGGATCAGGATGCTCCTACTGTGACCTGCTTTCACGCCTGTCACAGCCAAAGGACAAAAGCGGAGGCAGAGAACAAAAGCGGAGGGCTGAGGCTTTTGTTCACTCAACCCAATACAGAGTTAATGATACTCGAACTATATATCGAGATGTAGGAGAAAAAACACCATGAGACAACAGGATAACTCTCCCAATCAAAATCCGTTTGCCGCAGCGGCCCAACAGGCCGCTGCTCAACAGGCCGCTGCTCAACGATCTACAGGACGACTTCAAGGCTTTCAAAACCCAACAGATCAAGCTTTTGCCCCTGCGTTCAGCGCTGAACAAGCCATCGCCTATCTGAAACAGGTATATGTCCTATTGGGTGCCAGCCTGTTTCTCGCCGTTGCTGCTGGCTGGGTCGGCATGCAGGCATCATTTGCCCATGAACATCCCTTTGTCCTTATGTTCATGCAGCTTGGCGCTGTATTCCTCGCCATGAAAGTGCCTCATCCAGCTACGCTGTTTCTGTTTACTGGATTGAGCGGCTTCGCTTTGGGACCACTGATTGCCGTGTACGTTAACGCAGGCATGTCCGCCGTTGTGGGACAAGCCGCCTTCATGACTGCTGGTGGATTCCTCGGTCTAAGCGCCTATGCCATGACTACAAAAAAGGATTTCAGCCGCTGGGGCGGCATCCTGTTCGCCGGTGTCATCGCGGTACTGGTTGGCGGTGTGGTCAACATGTTTCTGCAATCTTCAGCCTTGATGTTCGCCATGTCCGCTGCGGGCTCGGTGATTTTCTCCGCACTGATCCTGTTTGACACCCAACAACTCCGCAACAATCCCTGGGCGATTCCGCCCACCGTGGGTGCGTTGACCCTCTATTTGAACATCATCAACCTGTTCATCTTCCTGCTTCAGCTTATGGGGTTTTTGGGAGGCGATGACTGATCACGCGTTATTCCAAGCCGCCCGGACTCTGGTCTCGGGCGGCTGGGATGACCAGCAAACAGCGCTGGTCATCCTCGGGCAGCGACAACGGATTTACTGCCTTGAACAAAACAGTTGCCGTGGATCCTGGCCTGTTTCCACCGCCCTTAACGGTTTCGGTTGCCGGGAAAATAGCGGATGCACTCCGGTTGGACTGCATCGCATCAGTGATAAAATTGGTGATGGGCAACCGCTGCATCGACGCTTCATAAGCCGTCAACCCACCCATGAAATCATCCCGGAAAACACCACCCAAACCGGCGATTTCATCACCAGTCGCATACTCCGACTCAGTGGCATTGAGCCAGCACTTAACCAAGGTAGTGGTGTAGACAGTTTTGATCGATACATCTACATCCACGGCACACCCCATGTCAAACAACTTGGTCAACCTGTCTCCGCAGGCTGTATTCGCATGCGAGATGCACATATAATTAATCTATTTCATCGTGTTGGAATCGACACCATGGTACTGATCATGGCTACAGACAACACCACACAGAACACCGAGTCAAACAGATCATGAGCAATCCCTTATCCACACTTCTAGCCCCCTTCCAGGATAACCAGCTCATGACCATGACGCTGGTACTGACCGTTTCCGGGCTGGTCATCGTCTTTTTTGGCGATGCTCTGGCCCCGTTCATCACATCTCTGGTGGTGGCCTATCTTCTCGAAGGCATGGTACGCGGATTGATCAACTTTAAAATCCCGCGCTCCATTTCGGTCATGGTGGTGTTTGGACTGTTTCTGATCATGTTGATTGTACTTCTATTCGTATTAACGCCGCTTCTGGCGCAACAACTCACCAGACTGGCCGGTGAAATTCCCAGTATCATCGAAACCCTCAAAGCCATGATCCACCGCTTGGTGGATGTTAGTTCAGGGGTGATCAATCCACAACTTGTTCAGGATATGATGATCACCCTGGTAGAAAGCTCTCAGGATATGGCCGCAAACTCGGTCTCTGTCGTTCTGAAAAGTTTGCCCGGCCTGCTCTCTTTGGCGGTCTATCTGGTTTTGGTGCCCTTTCTGGTCTTTTTCTTCCTTTGGGATAAAGCCCCTTTAATGAACAACGTAAACCGCTTTCTGCCCAAAGATCGCGCCATGCTCAATAAAGTACTCAGCGATGCCGATAAAGGCGTTGGCGGCTATATCCGTGGTAAATTCTGGGAAATGCTTATCCTGGCCGTTGCGACCTATTTGGTATTCTCCTTCATGGGTGTCCGTTACGCTTTTCTGCTGAGCCTGCTCACCGGGCTATCGGTGCTGATCCCCTTTCTCGGCATCGCAACCGTTGCATTGCCGGTTGTTATCCTGTGTATCTTCCAATGGGGTTTCACTTTTGAAGCCGCCAAACCCATTATCGCCTGGGGCGTGATCAATATGATCGATGGCAGCGTGCTAACCCCGCTTATCCTGGGCGAGACCGTCAAGGTCCACCCCACCATGATTATGTTGGCCATTCTTATGTTTGGGACGATTTGGGGCATTCTTGGTGTCTTCTTTGCCGTACCGTTAGCCGTGTTGATCAAAAGTATCTTTGAAGCCATTCTGCCTGAAGAACCGGTTGGTTCTGAATCCGTATCATGATGCGGATTCCACCTCTTCTACTCAACCAATTGGTTGGTCTTATTGAGAAAAGCGACACCATAAAACCTGCCCACGCGCTGAACAAACTGACCCGTAACCACCCGGAACTGGGTGGACGAGATCGCCGTTTTCTCTCCAACACCCTGTTTGCCATTGTTCGCCACCGATGTCGTCTTACACAACTGGCTCCAACCGGCATAAAAACACACCCTGCCGAAGCGCTCATTCTGTCCGCCTTACGCGTGGTCAGTGCGTATCCGCTTACCGATGTACTGGCACTGTTTGATGCCCAACATCCGGTTTGGAACACTCAATCCCCGGAAATCTGGGATCAACAGTGGCAACACGCTGAAAAAACGTTATCCGCGCCGTGCCGCCACTCAATTCCCGAGTGGATCTGGCAGAGATGGTGTCAACAATGGTCCGAAGAGCGCACCACCCACCTTGCTCGCGCCCTGCTGGAAAACGCACCAACAACCCTGCGTGTCAACACGCTACGCACCACGCGCCAACATGTCGCCCAACGCCTGCAAGAAGCCGGACTTGCTGTCACAAATGGTACGGTGTCACAAGATGCACTGATCCTGGAGCGCGTGCGCCATCCGGTATTGGATAAAATCATCCGAGACGGACTTGCCGCTATTCAGGACCAGGGAAGCCAACTGGCATCCCGACTTCTTGATCCTAAACCAAATGAATTTGTAGTGGATTTCTGTGCAGGTGCGGGCGGAAAAAGCCTACATATCGCCGCATTGATGGCAGGTCGTGGAAAACTTCTCGCCTTGGACAATGACCCAAAACGCCTCAAACAGGCCCAACCTCGCTTTCGCGCCTCAGGCACACGCATCATCAAATGCCAATCTATCCGCCACGAAGGGGATACAAAACTGAGACAATTCACCAACAAAGCAGACCGGGTTCTGGTAGATGCTCCGTGCAGCGGTTCAGGCACACTGAGGCGTGATCCGGCACTGAAATGGTCCATCACACCGGAAAAGGTGGAAGCCTTCCACCAACGTCAATGCGCCCTACTCTCAGCCGGCTCCCGACTGGTGCGTCCCAATGGCCGTTTAGTCTATGTCACATGCTCCCTGTTTGAACGGGAAAACCGTGACACCGTGGAGTCATTCCTAAACGAAAACAGTGCGTTCAACCCCATCCCCGTTCACGCTGCCCTAAACGCCCAAGGCATCCCCCTTCCCGAACAGGACAGCAACACCCCCTGGCTAACCTTGACACCGGACCGCCATGGTACGGATGGCTTCTTTCTAGCTGCTTTTCAACGCCGAAAGAGGTAGGATAGTAGTGTCGGGATTATACATGCGCGTTTAGTCCAGTCATTGAAGGACCTCGAAAGCGGATTCTTATGGAACGTGTTGAGATTGAACAACTGATTATTGAAACCATCAAAAATCACCGTGGAGAACTCTTCGGGGAAACGACCGTTGCGTCTTCACGAGACATCTACGCCTTAGAAATCCGCGAACGCATCGTCCAAGTCGAGATCGAGATGAAGCATCACCGAGAGTTGATGCAGCAGGGCTTTGCGCTGGTTGAGAGACGTATTGAACAAACAGAAAAGCATATTGGACAGACAGAAAAACGTCTTGAGCTCTTGCAAAAAGATATAAACAAGCGCTTTGAAAGCAACCAGGTTGCTATGGATCAGCGCTTTGACAAAGTGGACAAATCCTCTGAAAGCAACCAGATTGCTATGGATCAGCGCTTTGACAAAGTGGACAAATCCTCTGAAAGCAACCAGGTTGCTGTGGATAAGCGCTTTGACCAAGTAGATAAACGCTTTGAAAGCAACCAAGTTGCTATGGACAAGCGCTTTGAAAGCACTCTAGCGACCATGGATCAGCGCTTTAAAAGCATTCAAGCTGCCATGGATAAGCGCTTTGACCAAGTAGATAAGCGCTTTGAAAGTAGCCTGGTTGCTATGGATAAGCGCTTTGACCAAGTAGATAAGCGCTTTGAAAGTGGCCTGGTTGCTATGGATAAGCGCTTTAACCAAGTAGATAAGCGCTTTGAAAGTAGCCTGGTTGCTATGGATAAGCGCTTTGAAAGCACTCAAGCTGCTATGGATAAACGCTTTTTCGAGCTAAACAGGCGTATCGACCGCTTTATGATTTGGTCTTTCGGTCTCACAATTGCGAGCAGCGGCACTATTATTGCCATCCTTAAATACTGGCCCTAACCACACTGCAAACCTTATTGCTTACCTGACAAAAATCCAACCCGATGATCCAGACAGGGAATTTTCTTTCTACTGACCTCACAAACGCCCAGATCCACATCCACCACGGTTATCCCAACCCCATCCGAACAGCGTCCGACCACGGTTCCCCAAGGCTCAACGACCATGGAGTGGCCGTAGGTACTGCGTCCTCCAGGATGTTTTCCCCATTGATCGGATGCGAAAACCCAAGCCAGGTTTTCCACAGCTCTGGCACGCAACAGCAATTCCCAATGGTCTCGCCCAGTATTCAGTGTAAACGCCGCTGGCACGGCAATCATCTGGGCACCAGCATCAACCAGCGCACGAAACAGCTCGGGAAAACGCAAATCATAACAGATGGTCAGCCCTAATTTTCCCCAAGGCGTATCCACCACCACTACCTGATTGCCGGGCTGAATTACCGAAGACTCACGAAAAGGACGACCGCCCAAATTGACATCAAACAGATGGATCTTGTCGTATCGACCCTGAATCGCGCCCTGGTTATCAACAACGAAACAGCTATTGGTGACCAGATGGGCATCATCAGCAACCAGCGGAATGGAACCACCTACAATCCACACCCCCTGCTGACTGGAAAAATCACGCAAAAAGTCGAGACTTGGACTATCCTCCAGCGTCTCAGCATGATGACGTTTATCTGCCTCACTCTGCCCTTGGAACGAGAAGTTCTCTGGCAAAACCAGCATCTGAGCGCCACGTTCAACGGCTTGCTGCATCAACAAGGCGGCATCCGTGAGATTCTTCTGCCGGTCCGCTCCAGAATTGAGCTGTATCACACCTGTTCGAAAAGCCATTTTGGGCTAATCCGCCAACATAGGTTCCAATTTTCCGTCAAACTCCAGCTCATAGAGATCATCGCAACCGCCCACATGGACATCACCGATGAATATCTGAGGCACCGTACGGCGACCACCTGAGCGGGTGAGCATCTCATCCCGACGGTCTGGTTCCTTATTCAGGTTAATTTCAGTATAGCTGGCCCCTTTCTTATCCAATAACATCTTGGCGCGAACACAGAAAGGACAGACAGTTGTGGAATAGATATCAATGTTTGGCATGGTGTTTTCCTCCTTGAACAGCATCATCCGCACGATCTGGAATAGCTAACGCTAAACAGGCAATAGTGACCGAACAAGCACCAGCCCGCTTCAATGCCTGCACCGCTGCAAGCGCGGTAGCACCGGTAGTCATCACATCATCAACCAATAGAATACGACGTTGACTCACCTGTTTTGAATCGGCCCGAAAAGCGCCGCGCACATTGTCACGTCGCTGCCGGGCAGTCAGACTGGCCTGTGACTGTGTCATTTTGAACCGTTGGAGGCCATTTGTCACCATCGGTATTTTCAGATTTTTCGCCCAACACCCCGCCAACAGCGCTGACTGATTGAAACGTCTTTGAATCAACTTGGTATTATGCAAAGGCAACGGCACAACGATATCCAACGGTATGCTGCGTAACTGACTGGCCATCCGCGTCCAACCCAGTGCGCCCAGCTGTTTTGACAATTCGGGTGTATCACGATATTTAAACCGGTGTATCTGCTCTCTGAGCGGTGACTGATAGAGATACCCGACCACAAACCGATTCGGTGCATGGGCTTTATTGAGACAGCGCAAACAACCATCAGGGCCACCGTAAGCCCGTTGTCCACAACGCAGACAATAGTGATCCGGCTGTTTGGGTAACGCTGAACGACAGACTTCACAAAGCCGCCCGTTTTGCGCCACTTGAGCATCACAAAATGGACACACCGGCGGAAACATCAAATTCAAACAGCGACACCAAAGCCTCAGAGCCGCAGGCTGAATACGTTGAGGCAACACACACTGTCTCCTAGCCCGAACAGTTCATAAATCAAAGACACCGCGTTATCTTTGATTCATACGCAAGGCACAATAAACAGAGTCATTTCTCCGCCCTACTCCTTAACCTCGATTTCCCACTGCGCTGCTTTACCTGAATTCGCACCAGAAAGCCGAATAATGGCGGTTTCATCTTCGGCAGGCGCTTCAGAGGCGACCAACACAGCCAAAGAGTCATCCGTGTCATCGACAGTTATGGTGGCATTCCAGGTTTCCGGCAAAATTGCCCAGCTGAAGGTTTCTGGATCACCATCCCACCAGCGCAGCGTTCCTTTCAGAGTAATTTCCTGATCCAATCGCGTTGAAGCAGGGGCGAATATCACAGACTGAACCGTACCGAGAAAATCGGAGAAGCCCTGTGAAGAGAACACCTCCTCCACCGTGGCATTGTCGCTGGTATCGGTATTGTCCACCACTTCTATCAACAGATCATTTGTATTGCTCGCTTCATCTTCACGGGCAGGACTGGCATAGAGAACACGATTCAGGCCGACCATGAAATCACCATAGATCGAATCCAGGGTATCAACGATTCTGTCGGTATCGTCTACCGGAATGATATACGGCACATCGAAGAAATTCGTTGTGGATATCGCGGCCAGCGTGTCAGTATCGGCATCATCACCGACCATGATGGAGATCACATTTTTGTGGCCGGTAATGGCGGTTTGGACTTCAGTCGTTGTACAGTTCTTCGCGGTATCCACACCATCGGTGAACAACATGACAAATCCGGTGGTGATGTCATTGGCGGTATACATTTCATCCCAGGACGGCGTATTGGCGGTTTCATCCTCCGCATCCAAACTGCCAAGACCGGTGATCAGGTGACACAACAGATCCGTGGAAGGCTCATCAGTGTCAGACTGTTCCAAATTATTCAACACATCCAGCAGAGTAGCCAGATCGTTGGTAAACGTCTGTTGCAGCACCAAATCATCATCAAAGGTGTAGACCGCTACCCACTGATTGGTCAACAAACGGGAATCCCGCGTATCAACACTGGGCGTAGCGGTGGAATCCGCACCGCTTTTCAAAGAAGAGATCGCCTCAATGGCTGCGGACTTGATTGCTGTCCATTCATCCGTTCCCTGACTGGCAATACTGCCGCTGATATCCAGCATCAGAACCGTATAGAGAGAGTAGATACTTACCGGTTCCAGCGTGATGGAATACTCAGGATCCATACTGTCCAAGCTCTGAGCACCTTCAGACAGATCAAGGATATAGTTACTCGCACTGGTGGCATCATCAAAGCTCACATTGGTGACTGTTTCACCGGTATTGGCATCTTGAGCACGTAGAATGACAGTGACGATAGAGGGAGAGTCGGTATCCAGCTTATCGGTTGAAAGAACTTTATAGCTGGTGAGTACCATGCGGGTTGATTCAGAACAATCTATCAGCACATCAGTCACGGCTTGACCATCAACAGAGCCGGAACCGTTAGTCACAGAACAACTCTGACCAACCGCTTGCCCAGTGGGCTGGGTATCCACGGTAACGGTATAACCTTGTGCATCTTCCAGAGTCTGAGTAAACAGGAAAGCACCATCCCGACTGATTTCCACGGTGTAAGACACATCATCGCGTGTGTCATAGGGCGTATCATCGTCCAGGGTATTTTTCAGCGTTACCGTACGATCACTGAGCCCAGTTACCAATCCGCTGACCACCAACTGACTATAGAACGAATCAGCATCAAAGCTATCACTCAATTCGGCATCTGTACCGGTGTATTCATTGTCTGTAATAGCGAGAGAAAGGGTATGGCTACTGTCGCGTTTTGGACTCTGATAATTGAGAAGATACATACCATCAGCATAGTTGTTGATACGGCTGTAGATGGTATCAAGAGCGGTATCCAGATCAGTATAATCAGTCAAAGAGAAGACCGACTCTTCACCGGTTAATTCCGCCTGATCCGATGTCTGTGCGATTTGGGAAAGAACCGTCTCATCCACATCATCGCCCACCCCAATTGTAAACACCTCTTTATCACCACGCGCGGTAATCACATCAGAAAGCGTGGTGAGATCGGTATTATCAACACCATCGGTGATCAGAATTACAAATCCGTATTCCAGGTCGTAAGAACCGGTATCATTCGGCTCCAACATGTTATCAAAGCTATCCAGCGCGGTTTCAAGTGCGCCATAAAGATTGGTAGAAGACATGCCTCGACTGATACCATTGACCGCATCGGTAAGTGAATCGGCATCTGAACTGAAATCCGCTGTCAGATAAACCGTATCATCAAAGGTGTAGATCGCCATCTCTCGGTTGACAGCGGTGAGTGTGTCGGAGAAATGTTTTTCAATGAAGCTGATGGCAGATGTTTTCAGATCATCCAGATCATCCTGTGTCAGGCTTGTGGAAATATCCAGCACCAGAACACTGCGAATGGTTTGATTGATCTCATCAATGGATGTCAGCAGAGGAAAAGTTTCTGTGGTTTGTAGAGTACCGCTGTCTTCTTGAACATCCAAAGCATAGCTGTTCTCATCATCGTCGGTGGAGAGTGCGAGATTTTCGATATTCGCCCCAGTTTGTGCGTTATACGCTTTGACCACCATGGTGACAGATGACGGTGCGGCGGTCTGGAAATACTCTTGCTGCAAGGCGATATGGATACCGCACTCGATGGTTACATCGCTGACATTACTGCTCTCAATGGTGCCACTATTCGAGCTATCGGCAAACTGGCAGTAGTGACCATTGAGAGGAAAGTCCGGTTGCTGGCTGATGGACAACGTATAGCTATCATCGGTGCTCCAGCCATTGGGAAACAGAAACGAACCATTATCGGAAAGCGTTACAGTGGTACCATCATCATGGGACAGGATTAGACTCAAGCCATCATCAAGACCGGTTAACGTACCACCAATGCTGTAGGTAATCTCCAGATCAAGCTCTGTATTGAGAGACTCCTGTAGGTGCGTCACTGCGGTATCAAGATCCACTACACTGCCATCACCATCTTCACGCAAAGCGGCAATCAAGGTAGTCAGATTGGCATTGGATTCAAAAACCGCAGTCGATGCCGTAACATCAATGGAATCCGCGATAGCGGAGGTATCAGCATCATCGGGAATCTCAATGGTGATACCATTATCCGGGTCGCCATCGCTGTCCAAACTCTGCAACAGACGCACCGTATTAACCACCTGATTGTTGTGGACATCGTCACTGCCTGCCAGATCCAGCGGCGTAAGCATGGCCGCACCATCCACGGTTCCCAGGTCAACGCCACCTACTGAAAAGGTCACCTCACCTTTTTTCGCATATCGAAAAGTGCCATTTTCATCTGTGGTTCCACTGACTTCAACGCTTTTATACGTCAAACCGGACACGGCAGAGTCAATAAACACGCCTGTGGTGTATTCCACGGGACAGCTACTGCTATTGCCAAATTTCTCACACAATAGCTGGTTGATCTCACCTGCGCCGCATCCAGACAGGGAAAGCGAAAGCAGCAACGTAGTTAAAAGAGGTTTGATTTTGATCATTTTATTCAATATCTATGTTGTAGCAATCCTAGTACGACAGGCACAAGCGCCTCTCCAAAATAGTGATGATGAGGTCATCCTTAATTGGATTATACTATCGCGTTAAAATAGCTCATTAACAGACTGATTCTCTGAGTCGAAAGAGTGCGTTTCAGGATAGCTTACCCATCAACTAACCGTCAATGGCAGCGTAATTATCCACGCAATGCACCCAGCAGACCAAACACCCTGTTTTGCCAACCACGCTTTCCAACCATTGGTTCAACATCCAGAATTTCGTACCATAGGAAGCCCCTCTATGAAGATAGAACCATAAGGATCAGCATGAGTTATCTTTCCCTATTGTTGGGCATTCCACTGTTCGGCATGGGTATTATTTTTTTACTCTCTCCAAGACAGTATACGCTAATCCGTCGAATTGCCCTCCTACACAGCGGGCTTGCACTGGGTTTGGCAGGATGGCTTTGGTTTCTGTTTGATACCACCGTTGCCACGCTTCAATTCGTTGAACACCTTCAATGGAACACCCATTTGGGCACATCCTATGCCCTGGGCATTGATGGTTTTTCCTACCCAATGGTGCTACTGACCGCACTGTTATGCTTTGTCTCCTTGTTAGCATCCAAAGGCGTTCGCAGGCCGATCAAAGGCTATTACATGCTGATGTTGGTGCTTGAGACCGCGACCCTTGGTGTGTTTATGGCGCGGGATTGGGCCATATTCTACCTGTTCTGGGAAGTGACGCTGATTCCGCTGTTTTTCCTGATCAACTTTTGGGGCGGACCCAATCGACACGGCGCATCCATCAACTTCATGCTCTACACTCTGGGCGGTTCGGTATTCATGCTGATCAGCCTATTGGTTCTTTTTGATGCTTCACCAAACCGTAGTTTCGAGATGTCCGCTATCGCCTTGGGTGCTAAGACTCTGCCATTGGATACACAGATATTGGTCTTTTTAGGTTTTTTAATCGGATTTGGTGTCAAAATGCCTGTTTTTCCGATTCATGGCTGGTTACCCTTGGCCCATGTGGAAGCACCGAGTCCTGTCAGTATCCTGCTCTCCGGCATCCTGTTAAAAATGGGGGCCTATGGATTGATCCGAATCTCTGGGACACTGCCAACAGCAGCATTAGCATTTCAGGATATGCTCTATGCACTGGCACTGATCGGATTGATTTACGGTGGTCTGCTGGCTTGGCGACAACGAGACCTTAAACGGATGATTGCCTACGCTTCAGTCAGTCATATGGGCGTGGTTCTGATGGGAATTGCCTCGTTCAATCTCATCGGCATGACGGGTGCGGTATTGCAGATGGTTGCCCATGGATTGGTGGCGGGCAGCCTTTTTTTGCTGATTGGTCTGCTTTATGAACGCACACATACGCGTGACATTGGTGACTATAGCTCCCTGGTACTGATCACACCGCGTTTTGCACTGTTTACCGTGTTGGCACTGGTTGCAGGCACGGGCCTACCGGGTACAGCAGGCTTTATTGCCGAATTGCACACGTTGATCGGTGGGTTTCAGCAATGGGGATGGTCTGCATCAATTCTGGCACTGGGTGTAATCATCAGTGCAGCCTATGCACTGCGTACGATTGGCCGCCTTTTTACCGGTCCGGTACGACCATCCATTCGGAATATTGATGATCTTAGACCACATGAACTTATCGCTGTTGGGACGTTAGCTGTGAGTATTATCGTTATTGGGATTTATCCGGCACCGACAGTATCGTTATTCACTGCGTCTGTGACACAATTCAGCACTTTATTTATTCAATAGAGGCAAACACCTAAGACAGACAAGTCACCCCTTCAGCCCCTGAGACAGAAACCGATTATGATTCCTGTAACAGAGACACCCAAAATTCATAAACACAACCACCAGTGGTTGCGTGAAGCGGTGGCCCATTTTGAGCATATATTGCCTGCTCAAGCACCATTGCGGGATTTTGTCCATCACAACACGTTGCACGGCTACCAACATCTTCATTTTGAAAAAGCACTGGAAGAACTTAAAAAGCGCACCGGCATCTCCGCCTATCTCCCAAAAACGCACTTTCGCACCCTATTTAACCAAGGCCGTATCACCCTAAAAGATCTCACCGACACTCTTGACAACAGCCCAGCACTCGAACCAGACAAACCGGTTATTACCATCGGAGATAGACAGATTCTTCAGCGCGAAATCTATCTATGCAGTCTGCGTTTTCCCTTTAAATCCGTCACCGCCAGTCAGTTGAATTGGCAGATAGAGGAAATGGGCGCACTGGACAGATTACAAAGCGATCTACCACAGGAGGTCCGCCAGCAACTGCTTGGCGGTGGCAATGAAGATTCTGAAGCAGAGATCACCCGGGATCTTTGGTCCGCCTGTTTGGATGCGCTCGACATAAAGCATCATAGCCTGCATCCCGAAGAGTTGCTTGATCTGTCACCCGATCAAGCGGAAGCCTTTATTGAGATTTATGCCGAACAGTCAGCACAGACGCAAAACCAGGAATTTCACGTCCAGCGTCAAATGAAACGGGAAGCCCGCGCGCTGATCAACTCTCTTATGGAACAGGTAGGACCAAACCTCACGCTTCGCGGCATGCTGATCGCCTTGACTGGCGAAGACATCATGGATGAGATCCGCCCATTATTGACGCGGCAACTCTCCAATCATATGGATCTCGGTATTGCTGCTTGGCACGCCCAATCACGTGACAAAGGATTTCTTGCCAACTGGAAAGAGAGCGCGAAACGGGATCTAGCCTGGATCTTTGAAGCGTTATCAGATTGGTGGGAACTCCTTGATGCCTTACCTGAAGACGCTTTGAGCGTGGTGGTTTCTGAGTTGGAACACCGGGCGCTACCGCGTGATCTTTGGGTCAGCTACCTGGAACGTATCGCACTGGAGTTACCCGGCTTCTCCGGCATGTTCATGTGGCGTCAGGGCAAACCCAATTATCAGGGACAAGATGCATCCATCGACATAATGGACTATCTGGCTGTTCGATTGATTCTGGAACGCATTTTTGCACTTCGTCTGTGCCGTGAAACATGGGATGTTGGACCTGATCTTGATCTATTGAGCGACTATTTTCACCATAATCGAAAAGAATTTCTGGTGCGCTACACGCTATTCAACCATCGCCTGCCAGAATACGCCATCAATCGCGCCCATGGATTAATCAATCGCCGCAAAGAACACCAACCCAGCCAGGAAGAGTGGCGCAGCATGGCCTATGAGATCTGGACATGGCGTCACTCACCCGCAGCGGATGGACCAAAAGGAGATCTGGTCTATCGTCTGGGATGGCGGCTGTTTCGCCTGGTTCAACATCTCGGATTGACTGGTGATCAAGTACGACAGATAACCCGCAAGGATACCAACGCACTGTTCGATTGTCTGAACACATTTTCCACAGAGAAAAGCGGCTATATCTGGCTTCAAGCCTATGAAATGCACTATCGAGACCAGATTTTTCACGCCGTAATTCAGAACCATGACAGAGGACACTGGGAAACAAGAACGCAGACACCAATAGCACAGATCGTGTTCTGTATGGATGACCGTGAAGAGGGTATCCGCCGTCATTTGGAGGAACAAAACCCGGCCATTGAAACATTGGGCGCATCGGGTTTTTTTGGCTTACCCATCAACTGGTTTGGATTGAACGACACCACACCGACACCGCTGTGTCCGGTGGTGGTAAAACCATCCCACACAGTACGCGAAACCGTCAAACCTGTAGGCGCAGCTCAGAAGCGTATCAATGATGCCAGACGTAACTGGCGGCAGCGTTTGCAAACGTTTTTACTGACCGAAAACCGTCATAAACTATTGACCGGAACAGCGGGAACACTTTTGGCCGCGCCAACTGCGCTGACAGCACTTGCCCATCGGGTTTTTAATCCTCTTACCCATGAGAAGATGGTGCGCACCATCCATAATCGGATAGAAAAGCCCTTGCCCACTGAGTTGACACTCAACGCTAACGACGACACCACTGATGCCACCCCGGAAAACAACCGCAAGGGCTTTACCGACCGTGAACAGGCAGATCACATCGAAAACGTCCTGCGAACCATTGGACTCACCAGCGAGTTTGCCCCTTTGGTGGTAATCATGGGACATCGTTCCCTCAGTCAAAACAATCCCCATGTCGCCGCCTATGAGTGTGGTGCCTGCTCAGGCCGTCACGGCGGACCCAATGCGCGGGCGTTTGCCGCCATGGCCAATCGTTCTGTTGTACGGGCATTATTGCGTGAAGAAGGGATTGAAATCCCAAACTCGACCCGCTTTATCGGTGCCCAACACAATACCGGTGATGAAACCTTTGACTGGTATGACACCAACCTGATTCCCACCACATTGGCAGACAATTTTAAAAAACTATTGAAAGATCTGGATGTCGCCGCCCATGGCTCGGCCCATGAACGGTGTCGGAAATTTCCATCCGCACCAGACAATCCGACCTTGAAACAGGCGATGAATCATGTTCGAGCCAGATGTTATGATATCAGCCAAGTGCAACCAGAGTTTGGTCACGCCACCAACGCCTCTGCGTTTATTGGTCGCCGGTCATTAAGCCAAGGCGTTTTTTTTGATCGTCGTGCGTTTCTGATCTCCTACAATCCTGATCAAGACCCTGACGGCACAATTTTAGAGAAAATTCTACTCAGTTCCGCTCCGGTAGGCGCAGGCATTAATCTGGAGTACTATTTCTCCACCGTTGATAACCAGAATCTGGGCAGCAGTTCCAAGATTACCCATAACGTTACAGGACTGTTTGGCGTGATGGATGGTACGGAGTCAGATCTACGTACGGGATTGCCAAAACAGATGGTGGAGATTCATGAAGCCATGCGCCTGTTGGTTCTGATAGAAGCTAAAACCGAGCTACTTACCACCATCTATCAACGCCAACCCTCCTTACAAGAACTTGTGGGCAATGGCTGGCTGTTATTGGCAGCCAAAGATCCTGATTCAGCGAAAATAAAAACATTTCAACCAGATAAAGGTTGGATTGACTGGCAAGACGACCACGATACCCTGCCCTTGGTAAAAAACTCAACCGAATGGTATCGCGGTAATCGACAACCTCTACCGCCCGCCTTGATTCAACACCCCGAGGCGGTATGCCATGATTAAGACTCTGGTTGCTTTGATACCACTGCTACCCTGGTTGGTTGGCGGCTGGATTGCTGTGGCTCGGGTGGGTCGATTTTCCATAAATGAACGAAAAATCGGCCATCTCTCTACACTGAGTGCGCTTGTTGTGCTGTTACTTATACTGGGATTGGACGTAATCGCCCTTATCCAGGGTCTGCCCGGTCAAGTTGACGTCGGCACTTGGTTTGAAAGCGACATATATCATGTACCCATCAGCTTTACGCTGGATTGGTTGAGCCTTGGGCACGGTACATTGGTTGCGCTACTCATGACCATTTCCATGCGTTTTTCCACCAATTATCTACACCATGAAGCCGGCATGATGCGCTTTATGATGGTGATGAACCTGTTTGCCGGCAGCATGATGTTGATTATCCTATCCGGCAACGCGGTGTTGACTTTTGTAGGCTGGGAGTTGGCAGGCGTGAGCTCGTTTTTACTGATCGGTTATGCGTTGGATCGACCGATAGCCACCCGCAACGCCCAACGCGCCATGGTGACCAACCGGATTGGGGATGCGGGTTTTATTCTGGGAATTTTTCTGGCATACAAGTGGATGGGATCCGTCTCCTGGGATCAGATTCATACCTTGGAACTGGGCAATGACCTTATTTCTCAGACAAGCCTGATTGCCTGCGGATTTATGCTGGCCGCATTGGCCAAATCTGCACAATTCCCTTTTTCACCCTGGATTTCACGTGCTTTGGATGGCCCAACCCCCTCCAGCGCCATCTTTTATGGCGCTCTAATGGTACATGCCGGACTCTATCTAACCCTACGATTAGCACCGCTGTTGGTGCAGGAACCTTGGATCATGACCCTACTGGTCATCGTTGGTCTGTTAACAGCGTTTTATGGTTGGATCTCTGGACTGGTACAGAGCGATGTCAAAAGCGCTTTAATTTTCTCGACCATTTCACAGGTTGGTTTGATGTTTTTCATGTGTGGTATGGGTTGGTTTACCCTGGCAGCCTGGGCAATGGCCGCCCATGCCAGTTGGCGTGCATGGCAGCTGTTTCACGCGCCATCCCTGGGATTTATGACCAGCAAACCTGCCCAACCCGTACCGAGGTGGCTATCCAATCAGCATTGGCTCTACACAGCTGCACAGCAACGCTTCTGGCTGGAACAGATCGGCGATATGCTGTTCACCCACTCGGCCAGAAAAATGGCTCAGGATACCAGAATGTTCGAAGAACGGGTTGTGGATCGACTCATCGGTGTTCCGTCCGGCGAATCGGACACCATCTCGTCTCTGGTACGGTGGCAAGCTATGAAATTTGAGGGCGGCGACCATCGTAAAGGCCATATCGGCTATGGCCAAGGCGTATTTGGTAAATTGATTCAAACCGTGGCCACACTGTTACACTGGGTTGAAAAACACATGGTTTTGAAAGGTACTGGTGAAAACTTTCTCTCTGGTTTGCAAATGCTGGGCAATCAACTGTTACGCATTGATCTGATTCTCAGTCGGCCACGCTATCTGATCTTTATGATTGTCATCACCTTTGTGATCATTCTCTAGTGGTGAGCCATATGAGCTATCAGGAACTACTCTGGTCTGATCAATTGGGCGTACCGATCTTAGCCCTGCTGCAACTTGTACCGTTGTTGCTGGCTATTCTGATCACCTATGCGCGTCGCTATCAGATCGCCTTTTCAGCGGCATTGATGGGCACATTGTCAGTATTTCTGATGACTGTGGTGCTGTATAGCCTTTACGAACCCGACAACCCGGCCATGCAGTTTGCCGAACAGGTCACACTCTATGGCCCCATCCAATACCATGCGGCTATTGATGGCGTTTCGGTTATTTTTCTGCTGTTGACCTCCTTTCTGACTCTGATTCTGATTCCCTATGGCCGGCTTCGCCCCATGGAACCCTCTTGGCGTTTCCTGGCACTGACACTAACCATTGAATCCACTTTGATCAGCCAATTCGTTACGGTTGATCTGCTCTGGTTCACGATGGTTTCCGGGCTTCAGTTGATGCTGGTTGGCTATCTGATCTGGTATTGGGCCACATCACCGGAGATTAACGCATCGTTTGTGCGCTACATGCAGTTTATGTTTGTCAGTGGCGTACTGCTGTTTGTCGGCACCATCATGCTCGGTCTGAACCATAGCAATATGACCGGCGGCACATGGAGCTTTGATCTGTTTGATCTGGTCAAAACCCCTGCACCACTGGTTGATCAATCCATTCTTTTCTTCGTGATCTTTTACGGTCTATCAATCCGAATTCCGGTATTTCCGTTTCACGGCTGGCTGGCACCAATCATTCAACATGGCACCGTTGCCGTCGCGCCGATCTTCCTACTGAGTTTGAAGGTCGGCATTTTTGGCCTTGTCCGATTTGTATTTCCACTCACCCCCGAAGGGATCACACATTGGCACACAGCTGTGGTGACCATAGCCGTTGTGGGTGTGTTTTACGCAACGCTGTTGGCCCTGATTCAGAAGAATTTGCGCTCTCTGTTGGCTTTTGCGGTGATCAGTCACACCAGTATTTTGATTATCGGACTATTTAGTCTGGGCCATGCTGCATTTCAAGGCGGGGTGATGCTCTCAATCAATTTCGGACTGGCTGTAGCCTGTCTGTTTTTCACCTTGGGATTTATTCAGAACCGAACCCGAACCATGATCATTTCCCGACTGGGTGGACTGTATGAATCTTTTCCGATTATCGGATCAGTGTTTATCATCGCGGGACTGTCCATCATCGGCATGCCGGGCACGCCCGGTTTTGATGCGATTCATCTGATTCTGGAAGCCGCTATTGAGCGGTTCGGCGCGGTGGTAACCATTCCGGCAGCGCTGGGCAATGTGGCGGCTGCGGGCTTTCTGCTCTGGGCATTTCAACGGGCGTTCATGGGCGAAAAGCCGGATAAACCATTCGTCAATCCGGTTCCGGTTCGAACCTTGGAGCGACTTTTATCTATCGTTGTTATCGCGGTTCTACTGGTGACCGGATTCTACTCCACGCCCTGGTTCCATTTAACTGATGGCTCCCTGGTTGAGCTGGGCAATCTCTATCAGCTGACCCATTGAATGGTGCTCAGGAGCAGTTTGAATGATTGAAACACCTATTGAAAACGGCTTACCATTGATCAGCATGATGCTGTCTACTCTGGCCATTGGCACACTGCTGATCTGGATTGCGCCGCACCGATTCAAAGCACGGCACCTCGCCCTGATCTCCGTGCTGATCACTCTCGCCTTTACCCTGGCGATTCTGGCTGGATTCGATCCCTCGACCAGCGCATTCCAATTTGTTGAAAAACACAGTTGGATTCCAACCCTTCAGATCAATTACTTCGTTGGTGTAGATGGTATTTCAGTGCTTTTCCTGCCACTGACCAGCCTGCTGTTTCTTGGTATTATTCTCTCTTCATGGACCCGTATTCGGGCCATGCCCAGACTCTATTTCAGCTTACTGCTTGTCCTGCTCGCAGCCACGCTGGGCACCTTTTGCGCCCTGGATACCATACTGTTTTTTCTATTTTGGGAAACCACGTTGATACCGGTCTATTTCCTGGTCAGTCACTGGGGTCACGGTCCACGGCGGCGCTATGCGGCCAGCAAATATACCCTGCATATGTTGGCCAGCGGAATTCCATTACTGTTGGCATTTGTACTGCTGGCTATCAATCATGCAGACATCACCGCCTCTGGCCAGGACTATCTTCTCAATTTTGATTATCCAACCCTGATCGACACACCGGTAAGCGCTACGCTGCAAACCGCGCTGTTCTTTCTATTTCTACTGGGATTTGCACCCAAAGTTCCGCTGTTTCCGTTCCACTCCTGGCTACCCACCATCGCCATTGATGGCAGTGGAACCACCGCTGCGTGGGTAACGGGTCTGAAGCTGGGTGTCTATGGATTGATCCGCTATCTGGTTCCACTCACACCTGATGCCACGGTCAATTTTCACTGGCTGCTGGCTGGATTAGGCACACTAGGCATGATCTACGGTGCCCTGATGGCCTTGGCACAAACCAACCTTCGCAGCATGCTCGCCTACGCCAGTGTCAGCCATGTAGGGCTTGTAGTTTTGAGTCTTGCGTCTCTTACACTGTCAGGCATACAGGGCTCGCTGTTTCAGTTGGTCAACTTCACCATTGTGGCGGGCGGGCTCTATCTGCTCAGTGGATTTCTACACCATCGTACCGGCTCTACAGAATCTCTCAGCCTTGGCGGACTGGCCACTACCAAACCGCTGTTTTCGGCATTTTTCTTCCTGCTTTGCATCGCCGGATTAGGCATCCCCGGCACCAATGGTTTTCCGGCTGAATTTCTAATGATTGTCAGTGCATTGGAGACCCACACCGGCGCAGGACTCGCCGCACTGGGCATCATGGTAATCAGTGCGGCCTATGTGTTGAATTTATTCAGAAAGGCTTTTTTGGGACCCGCACGTTATGGATTGATCATCCAGGCTGAAGATCTCCGACCTCGTGAGTTGGCCATAGCGATTTCACTGGCTGTTTTCGTGCTGGTTTTGGGACTCTTTCCAGGATTGGTTCTTGATCTGATGAAGGTATCTGCCGAAGCCTGGGTGGCTCGGGTTAACGGCGGCTAGAATCTATAGTGATTTCGATCCGAAATTAGACAATGAATTACAAACTGAGTGGAAGCCCTGGTGATGTTTTTGCGCCGCTTTTGATATGCGAAGCAGATCATCAGAGCAAAAATATCACCAGGGCTGGAACGGCTGACTGTTCAAATTTTAGACGAAATCTCCATAACTCTAATTCAGAAATGTACAAATAATGACAGGATTTACCGCACTGAAAAAGTCGTCATTCCTGCTAAAGCGGGAATCCATGTCAAAAAAGACCAGCTCCGTTACCGAAACTGGTCTTTTTTATTCATTCAGGAAAAGACGCGCTTTCCCATTTTTAAAAGCGGCTTAGAACCGCTCGAACTCATCATCATCCATATTCAGGTCAACACCACCACTGCTGCTGGCTGGTGCTGATCGTGTAGGTGCAGGCAGTGCTTTCGGCGCTGCGGATGGCTTAGGTGCAGGCCTCCTCGGTGCCGGTGTTGCTGTAGCCGTAGGACGGCGAGCCGGTGCTGCGGCGGCTGGTGCCGCACGGCGACCAGCTGGCGCATTGCCAAGATTGAAGAAACCAATGGCATCACCCAACTGATTGGCCATGCCTGACAGCTCAGTGGCTGCCGCTGCGATCTCTTCCGATGCACCAGCATTCTGTTGAATCACCTGATCCAACTGCTGAATGGCACTGTTGATCTGATCCGCACCATGTGACTGCTCGGTTGACGCTGCGGTAATCTCCTGAACCAACTCAGCCGTACGCTGAATGTCTGGAACCAGTCTGGAGAGCTTTTCACCAGCCTGCTCAGAAATGGCCGTACTGGATGAAGAGAGTTGACCAATCTCACCCGCCGCACTTTGGCTACGTTCCGCCAACTTACGCACCTCAGCCGCCACAACGGCAAACCCTTTACCATGCTCACCCGCACGTGCCGCTTCAATGGCTGCGTTCAAAGCCAACAAGTTGGTTTGACGGGCGATCTCTTCGATAATGGTGATCTTCTCGGCAATCTGTTTCATGGCGTTGACCGCCTCATCCACCGATTGGCCTGTCTCGACTGCATCTTGAGACGCTTTTTTAGACAGCCCTTCTGTCTGTTGTGCGTTCTCAGTATTTTGCTGAATATTGGCGTTCATCTCTTCCATGGCTGAAGAGGTTTCTTCAATAGAGGCCGCCTGTCTGGTGGCACCTTCTGACAACTCCGCAGAACTGGAACTCATCGAACTACTGTGCGCACGCACCTGTTCGTTGGTCTCTTGAACCTGCCCGACAATCTCTCGCAGGCTGGTAACCATTTCACCGGTTGCCTTCACAGCCTGTCCGATATCGTCCTTGGTTTTTGCTTCAGGCACCTGAACAGTCAAATCACCTTGGCTTACCCGAACCAACAGATCACGAATGGTCTGCACCGGACCAATGGCCAGCGTGTTCACCATGTAGTAAACCGTACCACCGATCAACAGTAGAATCAGCACACCCAACCCAAGGATTTGGAAAACAACTGAATGAACCGAATCCTGCATAGGTGTCAGATCAGCAATCACCTCAAAAGCGCCACGCTGCTCGCCATAGCTCCAGCCTTCCATGCGGATGCCCAACGGATCGTAGCCCTTGCCCTCTGGATAATCCCGCTCGGTGCCGTGACAAACCATACACGCTTTATCCAACACAACAGGCCGCATGTAACGCAGGCTGTTATCTTCCTCATCAATGGACCAAAGCTCATCCAGATTTTCACGGGACATTTTTTCAAGCATTTCACGTTCGAATGGCGTGGCTTCGTTATCTTTATTACGCGCCCCAATACGTGTGACCCGGAAATCATAACTGGCATCCCGCGCCTTCTTCTGACCAATAGTCCAACCCGCAACAATGGGAATGGTTTCATAAAAGCGTGTCTTACGTGCTGCTTTAATGATGTCTTCCTGGCTGCGCGCACCGCTGGCTTTCAGAGCCTCTTTGGCTTCACCCAGCAATTCTGGATCAAAATTACCGCCCGACCCAAGCTTGGCAACATAGTTCCGCGCACTTTCCGCCTGAACCGTCACTGAACGTGCCTGCCTTACAATGGCATCCATGGCATCGGTTTCAATCTGATTCTTGACAAAGACGAAAACCGCCATAAATCCTATTATCAGAAAGATAATGGTGGTCAGAATAATCTTGGTCCCAAAGTTCATGTTGCGTATGCTATCCATTAGATACCATTCCTTTTGCCTGGTTTTCCTGCCTCTGTTGTTCTTGACCACACTGGACAAATGCAGATATCCATCCCTGAGAGCACACACGAATCCATGCATATCTGTCAATATGCGCTGGACGAGGATGTCTTTTTACTAACCAAGGAATCGAAAAATCATTATATATGCCAATGCAGGCCATATACTAGCACACTCCATATATGCGATTCACAGAAAAAAAAATCGCGTAAGGACAATAAATGCAAATGACTTTCAATATGTTAAGACTGGCCAAAAACGACTATGAATAGCGTACATTTCAGGCTCTCAAATCAGCTTCCCGCAGGTATTGCCTTGCTTTGGTCGCTTTTTCAGCTAGGCATCACGCAATTGGCCATCAATGACACTCTGGTCAGAAGCATCCATCTCGCTTTTGCACTGGTGTTGACTTTTTTGCTGTTTCCCGGCAGAAAGCGGCACACATCCCGCACGACTTCCTTGATCAGCAACATGTTATCGGTGCTCGCTGGCTGTGGTGCGTTATATCTTTTATTCGACTACAATGGCATCGCCCTACGCCCTGGTTTACCGCTACAACGCGATATTGTCATGGGCGTATTGACGGTCATTCTACTGCTGGAAGCAACCCGCCGGACACTCGGTCCTGCACTGGCTGTCATCGCTTCGGTATTCCTTGCCTACTGCCTGTTTGGTCCCTATCTGCCGGATCTAATCGCCCATCGCGGCGCATCCATCAATAAATTGGTCAGCCATATGTATTTGACTACCGAAGGCATTTTTGGTGTGCCTTTGCGCGTCTCAGCCAGTTTTGTTTTTTTGTTTGTTCTGTTTGGCGCTCTGCTGGACAAAGCAGGTGCTGGTCGGTATTTCATTCAGATTTCCATCTCACTGCTCGGTCGATTCCGTGGCGGTCCGGCCAAAGCGGCGGTCGCGGCATCCGGCCTGACAGGCATGGTTTCCGGCTCCTCCATTGCCAACACCGTCACCACCGGCGCTTTCACCATCCCATTGATGAAAAAAGTCGGCTTTCCAGCAGAAAAAGCCGCCGCCGTTGAAGTGGCCGCCTCCACCAACGGTCAACTCATGCCACCAATCATGGGTGCTGCGGCGTTCATCATTGCCGAATTTCTCGGTATCGCCTATCTGGATGTGGTCAAAGCGGCCTTGATTCCGGCAGTGATCTCCTATCTCGGTCTTTTTCTGGTTGTTCATCTGGAATCCGAGCGTTTAAAGCTCAAACCCATGGATAAAGCCGATCTACCGCCCTTTCGCGCTACTCTATTCTCAGGTTTACACCATCTTCTGCCTGTATTGGTGTTGATTCTCTCTCTGGCACTCTTTCACTATTCGGCCACGTTGGCGGCTTTCAACGCCTGTATTCTGGTCATGATCATGGTGTTGATTCAATCGACCATTGGCGCACTGCGTAGCGGTAATTCTGTTTTTATCGGTCTCAAAGAGGGGTTAACATCCCTGATCCAAGGCTTGATCAGTGGTGCCAAACAGATGATTCCAGTCGCTGTTGCCACGGCATCAGCGGGTATTGTCGTCGGCGCAATCACCTTGACCGGACTTGGTCAGCGCCTGTTGGAAGTTGTCGAGACATTGGCCATGGGCCACCTCTCCCTTGTGCTGTTACTGACCGCGTTAACCAGTCTGATTCTGGGCATGGGCCTGCCAACCACCGCCAATTACATTGTCATGGCCTCACTTACCGCACCGATTATTGTTGAGTTGGGACAGGCTTCCGGCTTATTGGTGCCTGCTTTGGCGGCACATCTGTTCGTGTTCTATTTTGGTATCCTGGCGGATGATACGCCACCTGTTGGACTGGCTGCCTACGCTGCGGCAGGCATCGCCAAATCTGACCCCATAAAAACCGGAATTCAGGGCTTTACCTATGACCTACGCACCGCCATCTTGCCATTCATGTTCTTGTTTAACACAGATCTGATATTAATCCAGGGGGTGCGCGTTGGCGGCTCGCCACTCTCACCAGGCGACTGGATTTGGATCAGTGATTGGTGGCTTGCCGGCTTTATTTTCATTCAAGCCCTTGGTGCCATGTTCGCCTTTATTCACGGTATCATGGGTTGGATGAATGGTCCGCTGAATTGGCCATGGCGCATTGGATTGCTGGGGCTGTGTCTGGGTCTGTTCAGACCAGAATTACTCGGGAACCTTGTTGGCATTGAAGAGAACTATTTGGTGGCAGGTACGGCGTTAATCATACTGGCTGGTTTTATGGCGTGGCGAAGAAAAACGTGTAAAACCGGATGATGTGCAACACCTCCGCACATCATCCAGATCAGAAGCCTACTCTCTCAATCCACCGAAGAACGCACCAACGGCCTCAGCGCCTTCGTTTTCGTGAATCCGTATTCCTTCGGTGCCGATAATCGCTATATCCGCCTGACCAACCAACGCATCCACGTCCGCCTTACGCCGCACTCCAAACCCTAATGCCAGCGGCAAGGATGGCGCGGCTTTACGACACTGTTTCAAATAAGCGCCCAATTCATCAAAATTGGTCTCTTTACCTGTCACACCCTTACGCGCCACACAATATGTAAACCCCTCAGCAGCGGCACCGAGTTTCACAAGGCGATCAACAGGCGTGGTCGGCGTTAAAAGCTGAATCCAGTCCAGCCCATATTTTTTAGCCAGCGCCATCGCCTCGCCCGCTTCTTCCAGCGGCAGATCTGGAATAATCAATCCACGAATACCGCTGGATGCCGCATCAGCGATAAAGCGTTCAATCCCACGCGCCAACATGATATTGAAGTAGGTCATGATCAAAAAGGGAATCTGATGACGCGCCGTCACCTGAGAAAACATCTCGAAGGCCTGATCCACCTTAAACCCCAGATCCAATGCCGATTGATTGGCCCTGGCAATCGTCTCACCATCCGCTGATGGCTCTGAAAAAGGGATCTGCAACTCCATCATATCCACACCATTGGCAACCATGGCATCAATGACCCGGTGATTCTCCGCCACCGAAGGATAGCCCAACACAAGATGTGACATCAAAAGAATCGGTTTGCGCTTCAGCGTTTCGGTGATATGGCTTTTCAGTGCGCTCTGACTCATGATTCCTTCTCCTGACCCTTAGCGTATTCATTGCCTTTTTTGATAATAAATTCACGCCACTGAGGATCATCCAACGCATCAGCAATGGTAAAGATATCCTTATCACCACGGCCAGACAGGTTAATCACCACCACAGCATCTTCAGGCAGGTTGGGCAATTCCTTGAACGCCTGCGCCACGGCATGACTTGACTCCAGCGCTGCAATCAAACCTTCCTTACGCATCAAAAGATCGTGCGCTTCCATCACTTCACTGTCGGTAGCCGCTTCGAAACGTACCCGCTTCTGTTCATGCAAATTGGCCAAGATAGGCGACACACCAACATAATCCAAACCCGCAGCAACAGAGCTGGTTTCCTTCATCTGACCATCACCATCCTGAAGGAAATAGGTCTTATAGCCCTGGGCAACACCCGTCACAGCTGCATTGGAAGCGATCCGTGCGGCATGCCGTCCGGTATCAATACCATCACCACCCGCCTCAACACCGATCAATTCCACTTCAGGATTATCCAAAAAGCCCTGAAAAATGCCCATTGCATTGGAACCACCACCCACACAGGCATACACATGTGTAGGCAAGCGCCCTTCCTGCGCCAAAATCTGCTTATGCGCTTCCGCACCGATGATGGACTGAAACCATGACACCATTTCTGGAAAGGGATGCGCCCCACAGGCTGTACCCAATACATAATGCGTATCGTCCATACTGGCCACCCAATCACGCATGGCCTCGTTAATGGCATCTTTCAAGGTTTGTGAACCAGCGGTAACCGGTATCACCGTAGCACCCAACCGCTCCATCCAAAACACATTGGGCCGCTGTCGGGCAACATCTTTAGCGCCCATATAGACAACGCAGTCCAGCCCCAAACGCGCCGCCATGGTGGCTGTTGCCACACCATGTTGACCCGCGCCGGTTTCGGCAATGACACGACGCTTGCCCATACGTTGGACCAAAAGCCCCTGTCCCATGACGTTATTGGCCTTGTGCGCACCGGTCTGATTCAAATCTTCTCGCTTGATATAGATCTTACGTCCGAAATGTTTGCTCAAGTTCTCAGCAAAAGAGAGCGGCGTTGGACGACCGGAATAGTTTTCCATTAATTTTTCATAGTCACGCCAGAAATCAGGATCAGAACGCGCAGACGCATACTCTTCCGTCAATCTTCGGAAGGTCTCATGCAATATTTCCGGGATAAAGGCACCACCAAACGGGCCGTAGTAACCAGTGCTCATAAATTAGTTCTCTCTGCGTGTTTACTCGTGACATACCAGGAAAATTTTCTCAAACTTTCCTGCATTATGGAGGGGACAAAGCCACTCTCATACCGATAAAATTTGAACAGATTCTGGACAAACTTTCTTAAATACGGATACCCTGTTGGTCGAAATGGTTTGGAAACCGCAATTCTGACCCATGCAAGGAATTGAGCAGTTTATCCCGCTCTAATCCCCGTTGCCAGGAGTTGCCGGATAATTTCCTATCCATCAAAGGATGAAATTCGTGTCAATTCCGAGTATCCTTTCAAATTATCAAGTATAACGTTGTATTATAGCCATGTGCAGTGTTGCATGGATAAGACCTTAATCCTCTCAGACTTGACATCTTTACGAATGCCATGGGTCTGAAGAGCATTCCAATAGCAAGGGAAAAGAAGGGGAACACTAATGCATAAGCGTACTCAAAGCGGTAGATGGTTACTGGGAGCTGCTTTATTTCTGTTCATGGCGATCGCCAATACCGGTTACGCTGAACAGCCCGGCAAGGTCACTTTCAGCGAGGATGTATTTCCCATTTTGAAATACCGTTGCCTGGAGTGTCATGCGGCAGGCGGCCCAGGCACCGTATTAAGCGGCCTGGACTTGGAAACCTATGAAGGTTTGATGAAAGGCACCAAATATGGTCCCATCATCACACCAGGTAACGCCATGGTGAGCAACCTCAACGTATTGGTTGAAGGCCGCGCCGGTATCCGCATGCCTCATAACCGCAAGCGCCTGACAAAATGTGAAGTCCAGATCCTGCGAGACTGGGTCAATCAAGGCGCAAAAAACAACTGATCAAACAAGTGTAGACTCGGTTTTGTTTTACCCTCTGGAAAGCCTGTATACACGCTTTCAATGGTACGATTTAGGACCATCTAACTTTTTATCGTGTTGAGATATTTTCAACAACACATCACCGGCTCCTTCAAGGTGCCGGTGATGCTTGTCTGTGGTTGCTCTATCAGCTTAGCAATCCGCATGTTATCTCCGCATGTATGCAAAGACTGTTTCCCCATTCATGCAACGTGAATCAGCGCATGACCGGAGAGCCTCAATGAAAGTACGCAAAGCAGTTCTACCCGTAGCTGGATTGGGAACCCGATTTCTGCCCGCTACCAAAGTGATGCCGAAAGAGATGCTCACCGTGGTAGATAAACCGCTGATTCAATATGCCATTGAAGAGGCATGGGGCGCGGGCATTGAACAGATTATTCTGGTCACCAGTCGCGGCAAAGAAATCCTTGGCGATCATTTTGATCTGATGCCAGAGTTGGAACGATCACTCAAGAAAAAGGGAAAAGAGCTCCACCTCAAAGAGATCCAGTCCCTTAATCTTGCGGATGGCCGCCTGGTTCAAACCCGTCAGAGCCGTCCGCTCGGACTGGGGCACGCTGTCTGGTGTGCGCGTGATTTGGTTGGCGATGAGCCGTTTGCCGTATTATTGCCCGATGACATCATGGTTTCCAACACTCAAGATCAGGTATTTCTTGGCGAGATGGTGCGTCATTACGAAACCCATAACGCCTCGATGATTGCCGTAATGGAGGTCGATCCTGATCAAACCAACAAGTACGGAATCCTCGACCCTGGCCCACAAAAAGGGGCACTGATGCAGTGCCATGGCTTGGTGGAAAAACCAGACCCTTCCGAAGCACCTTCCAACATGGCCATTATCGGACGTTATGTATTGTCACCGGAGATTTTTCGCCTGCTAGGCGAAGGCAAACGCGGAGCTGGTGGTGAAATTCAACTGACCGATGCCATGGAAGCACTCCGCGCAGAGCAGCCTATCTACGGCGTACCATTTAATGGTATCCGCTATGATTGTGGTGACAAAGTTGGCTTTCAGATGGCCAACTTGGCACTCTCTCTTGAGCGAAAAGACATGCGTGATCGGCTGGCTCCTTTTATTAAGGCGCAAGCGGCTTCTTTGTAGTAGTATTTACGTCCATTATTAATAAAATCGAGTCCAAACAAATATAAGCCTCAGGAGATAGAAATGCGCATTACTGTTGTCGGTGCGGGCTATGTGGGCCTGGTGTCCGGAACCTGTTTCTCCGAATTTGGCACCCATGTCACATGTCTGGACACTGACGAGAAGAAGGTCGAAAATCTTAAGGCCGGTAGAATTCCTATTTTTGAACCCGGTCTGGATCGCCTTGTAACACGTAACATGTCAGCGGGTCGTCTGGAGTTTACTACGGATCCCGCCGCCTGCATTCCAGATAGCGATGTGGTATTTATCGCTGTAGGCACACCGGAACGACGTGGCGATGGCGCTGCCAACCTCGATTATGTATTTGGCGCTGCAAAAACAATCGCCCAACATTTATCTGGTTTTACTGTTATTGTTAACAAATCAACTGTACCTGTTGGTACGGGCGCAACAGTGGCTGGCCTCATCCGTGACAGCAATCCAGATGCTGATTTTGCCATTGCATCCAACCCGGAATTTCTTCGGGAAGGTGCCGCTATTGAAGATTTCATGCGACCCAATCGCGTTGTAATCGGCTGTGATTCTGACCGTGCCATTGAGATTCTCAAAGCGCTGTACAGACCTCTATATCTCATTGAAACGCCTATTTTGGTGACCAACGTCCCAACAGCTGAACTCACAAAATATGCAGCCAACGCCTTTCTGGCCACCAAGATCACCTTTATCAACCAAATTGCTAACATGTGCGAAGCAGTGGGCGCAGATGTTCATGGTGTGGCAAAAGGAATGGGCTTGGATAAACGCATCGGAAATCTATTCCTGCATCCAGGCCCTGGCTATGGCGGTTCCTGTTTTCCCAAAGACACACAAGCTCTGTCACGTACAGCACGTGACTGTGGCGAACCAATAACCATTGTAGAACAAGTTATTGAAGCCAACCGCCGCCAAAAAGAGCGGATGGTACGCAAAGTGGTTAAAGCCATGAGCGGTGAGGTCAATGGACGCATTATTACGGTATTAGGGTTGACATTCAAACCCAATACTGACGACATGCGTGACTCGCCTGCTTTGACTATTATTCCTGCTTTGATGGAGATGGGTGCCCGTATTCGTGCTTTTGATCCTGAAGGCATGGAAGAAGCACGCAAAAAAATGCCGGATATCTCCTACATGGATGATGTCTATCCCGCTTGCGAAAATGCGAATGCGGTGGTCATTCTTACTGAATGGAATCAATTTAGAAATCTTAATCTTGATCGCCTCAAACAGGTAATGCGGGCACGCGGCGATGGACGTTATGTTTTTTGTGATTTTCGTAACATATACGAGCCAGGCCCCATGCAACAGGCTGGCTTCCACTATGTGAGTGTTGGACGATGAGTGATATCAATCCCTATAGCTTCCGCGAATATGATATTCGCGGCATTGCAGGCAAGGATCTGACTGAATCGGTTGTTGAGCGTCTCGGCTTGGCTTTTGCCGCTCATGTTCGTTCAGAGTCCGGCCTTCAAAATCCCATTGTGGTGACTGGTCGGGATGGCCGCGCCTCGTCACCTGGTTTGAGCAAAGCCCTCGGGCGTGGTCTCAGCCGGGGTGGCGCACAAGTTATCCATGTGGGCCTTGGTCCCACACCGCAACTCTATTTTGCCAACCACCATTTTGATGCCCATGCGGGCATTATGATTACCGGAAGCCACAATCCGCCAGACTACAATGGTCTGAAAATGGTTCGGGCCTACAAACCGGTCTTTGGTGCTGAAATTCAAGCCATTAAAGAGCGTATTATCGCTGAAGATTACGCGGATGTTGACGGCGGTTCTACCCGCACTGAGGATATTCTTGAGATCTACCTTGCCCGTTTGGTCGAGGATTACAAGCCCGGTCGTCCGGTCAAGGCGATCCTTGATTGCGGCAACGGTGCTGCGGGTGTTGTTGCACAAAAATTGTTGGATCGGCTTGAGAATGTCACCGGTGAAGTTCTGTTTGGTGAGGTGGATGGTACGTTTCCCAACCATCACCCTGACCCAACCATCCCGGAGAACCTTGTTGATCTGAAACAACGCATGAAAGAGACCAATGCCGATGTCGGCATTGCCTTTGATGGCGATGGTGACCGTATTGGCGCGTTGGATGAGACCGGCCAGATTATCTGGGGCGACAGACTGATGATTCTGTTCTCTCGTGCCATTTTGGCTGAAAAGCCCGGTGTGGCCATTATCGGTGATGTAAAATGTTCCCAACAGCTGTTTGATGCCATCACCGAAGCAGGTGGTGAATCGATTATGTGGAAAACCGGTCACTCACTGGTCAAAGCCAAAATGCGTGAAAGTGGCGCGGCCATGGCGGGTGAAATGAGTGGCCATCTGTTCTTTGCTGATCGCTACTACGGCTTTGATGATGCTCTTTATGCTGCGGTGCGTCTGGTTGAATTGCTGGGCGCAGGTGAGAACGCTTTATCTTCCCGTCTCGCTGATCTGCCTGAAATTTACTCAACCCCTGAACTACGTATTGAATGTCCAGACGATAAGAAATTCCAAGTCATGGCGCGTGTGGTTGAAGGACAGCGTGCTGCCGGATCGGATTTATCGGACATTGATGGCGTTCGGGTTAAAATTGGCACGGGTTGGTGGTTGATGCGTGTTTCCAACACCCAACCGGCCTTGGTTGTGCGTGCTGAATCGGATAGCCGTGAACAACTCCATGAGATTGTTGATGGTGTAGCCAAGATTTTGGATGCCGAAGGCGTTGCATTCCCAGATTGGCAAGAAGCTTAGAGACTCGGAGAGGTGCGTTTGCCCGTTGAAGCATACATATAGGGCAATTCATCATTTTCTCAGAAGCGAGAATCCAGGAGACGGAGAAACAACTGGATTCTCGCTTTCTCAGGAGTGACGGCTACAAAAATGCACTCAACCACCAAAATGTCAACTTTAGACTCTGCCCAGATCCCTCCTAAAGCTGGAGCCCATGTTTATGCCCACGCCTGATCTCTCGGTCTCCTTCTCAAATATCACTCTTAAAACACCCATTACGCTGCTATCCGGCTGTGTTGGCTTTGGTGAAGAGTTACTCAATATTGCTGATTTCAGTTTCAAGGATATCGGTGCTATCTGCCTTAAAGGCACGACTCTGGAACCCAGACACGGCAACAAACCACACCGCTTGGCTGAAACACCAGCTGGCCTACTCAACGCCATTGGCCTACAAAATCCCGGTGCCCGCCATGTGGTGGACGATATCCTGCCCCGCTGGGAAAAAGAGTCACGACTCAAGGAAGGAGATGGACCGCCTACCCGGCTTTTTGCCAACATATCAGGCTCTACTGTGCAGGATTACGGCGAGGTGGCGCGTATTTTTGATGATAGCTTTGTTGATGCCATTGAGATCAACATTTCCTGCCCCAATGTAAAAAAAGGCGGTGCCGCATTTGGTTCTGATCCGATCATCGCGGCTGACGTGGTTTCCGAAGTCCGCAAAGCCACATCCAAACCGATCATCACCAAACTCTCACCCAATGTGACCGACATCACCCAAATCGCCAAAGCGACCCTGGAAGCAGGAAGTGATGCCTTCAGTGTGATCAACACACTGATGGGTATGGCCATTGATATCCGCACGCGCAAGCCTGTTCTTGGCAACACGCAGGGTGGGCTGTCTGGCCCGGCCATCAAGCCGGTAGCATTGTTGAAGGTATGGCTGGTTTATCAAGCAGTTGCAAAATATCAAAAACCCATCCTTGGTCAAGGCGGCATCACTTCTGGTAGCGATGCTTTTGAGTTTTTTATTGCCGGATCTTCTGCTATTGGTGTTGGTACAGCACTGTTTCGCAATCCACTTATCAGCGCTGACATCAATCGGGAACTACGCGAGATCATGACGCAACAAAATATCGAAAATCTGTCAGAAACCATCGGAACACTGGCAATATCTCGATAGTATAGCGCTTTCGACCCAAAATCAGGCTGTAATTCCATAGCTCTTCATCCGCTTATGCAGCCACTGACGGGTAATACCCAATCTTTGCGCGGCTTCACCGCGATTGCCTTCTGTTTTCTCCAACGCATCTTTAATACAAAGCGTTTCAAACCGCTGCACCTGTTCAGACAGGGGCTCATCAGTGGGGCGACACTCATCACGATTGGCGGCGGAGACGGCATCACCGCTCTGATCATCCGTTGACGCATTCAGCAACTCGGCACTGCATGAGGTGATTTCCAAAACCTCATTAGCTGGTGTCAAAGCCACCATGCGTTCCACTTCGCGTTTTAACTGGCGGACATTGCCCGGCCAGGAATAGGACTCGAAGAAACGCATGACATTGGGTGCAAACCCACTGACTTTCTTATTGAATTTCCGGGTAACATGCTCAAGGAAAGAGAGCGCCAGAGGCATGATATCTTCAGGCCGTTCACGCAGTGGTGGAATGGTGATATCCACGGTAAACAAACGGTAGAAAAGATCTTCACGAAACCGCCCTGAATCCACCTCCTCACGGATATCCTTATTGGTGGCGCTGATGATACGTACTTGAAACGAAATCAGCTTATTACTGCCTAATCTGTTACACTCACCTTCCTGAACTGCACGTAGAAACTTAGGCTGCATGGAGAGAGGCATATCTGCGATTTCATCAAGAAACAACGTGCCACCATCCGCCTCTTCGAAACGGCCAACCCGACTGCCGAACGCGCCGGTAAATGCGCCTTTTTCGTAGCCGAAGAACTCACTTTCCATCAGATTTTCGGGGATGGATGCGCAGTTTACCGGAACAAAATTTTTATCCAGTGCGGGACTGAGTTGATGAATATAGCGGGAAATCACCTCTTTTCCAGTACCATTCTCACCGTTTACAAACACATTTACCGGCAACGCACTGACCGTTCTAGCCAACTCCAGAACGGCTTTCATTTTCTGACTTTCAGCAATGATCGGCTGCTCACCATCCACATGTTCCATGCGGTTCAAGTGGCGATTGACTTTGCGTGACACTGAAAGAATATCTTCATTGATCAATATGTTATCAATCACCATGGAGAGGTATTCCGCCACTTCTGTCAACAATCGGCGATCTGCGATATCAAAGGAGCCACCCTCTTTTTTATTGAGCACCTCAACTGCGGCAGTAATACCCTCACCGACACGGCTTTTGATGGGCGCACAAATCAGACTCCGCGTGACAAATCCGGTTTCGGCATCCGTTTTGGCGTGAAATCCTTTTTTTGGTTGCAGATCATTTTCAATGACACAGATCCCTTCCGATACTGCCCGTCCAACGATGCTGCCACTCAATGGCGCTTCAATTTCCCGACATTTCAAGCTTGTTCCAATCTTCAGCCAGACATGACGCGCATTGATATCCACAAAGAAGATACCACACCGTTCGGCATCCAACACTTTGGGCAATATATCCACATAGAGTCGCAACAGCGCTTCATACTCATCCTTGGTCCAGGAGCGATGGACCTTTTCCAGGCGGGATTCCAGATCAACAAGGGTTTGATTCAGTGCGCTCAGGCCTTTTTGTTGCATTGTCGCCTCGGATGTAAACAGATTGGATTTCATTGAAAATCAACAACAATATAACACAAACCGCCATTCATTCCAACCGATTTGTAAATTATAGTTTGCAAAACCAGCTAATCGAAGACCATTTTGAACAGCACGGCTCACCACAACCACAATTAACAACAAAAATTCAATATCTTACACGCATTGGCACGAACATTCCATTATATTTAAACAAACGGATACATCACACTTTCACAAGGAAAGGAAACCAACCATCACCAAACAGGCAACGGGACTTGCCGAACTAAGAGCGTGTAACACCCTGATCCACGATGAAGTGGAATGTACCGTTTTACGATGGTGACTCTGGCCGTCAGTCACCTGAGATTCACCTCAGCCACCATGACGGCCACTCCTTCTCTCCAGTGGCCGGAAAGCCGTTAACTTTCCGGCCATCTTGCGTTTTTTTTTTCAGATATCGTGATTTCTACAATCCAAAATAAAACAATGATTCACACTCTGAGTGGAAGCTCTGGTGATGTTTTTGCATCGCTTTTGATATGCAAATCAGATCATCAGAGCAAAAACATCACCAGGGCGGGAACGACTGACTGTTCAAATTTAGACGAAACAACTATGCTGGGCAGTCGTTTATAGTGATTTCGATCCGAAATTAGACAATGAAATCATAGTGTATCATCCGTTGATTTTAACCTCAACCTGCCTTGGTTTGGCATCTTCACGTTTCGGCAGTGTGA
>JADFWU010000013.1 GCA_015234045.1 Magnetococcales bacterium | reverse complement strand
CATGCTTTGAGCGTGGAGTTTTGCAAAAAGTTCCAGTTGGATCAACTGACTGCGATAGTCAGATAATTTTTTTGTAAATTTTTTCAAAGCCCGGTTTTGTTGCCCGGATCTCTAAAAATAAATGGTAGAAAACGCGGCAATGCTTTCCTGTTAGGTGCAGGATTGGGTACACTCTCAGTTTGCTGGTATCAGAACGTATTGCAGGAGCAAAAGCCTCATGAGTAAAGGATCTTCAACCACCCATTTTGGTTTCCGGGATATTCCCATTGGCGACAAGGTCAGTGAGGTGCGCAGAGTGTTTGATTCTGTGGCCGGAAATTATGATCTGATGAACGACCTGATGTCCATGGGCGTGCATCGCTTCTGGAAATGGTATGCCGTACATAAGTTAAACTTGCACAAAGGTGACCGCGTGCTGGATGTCGCCGCGGGAACCGGCGATCTGTCGCAACTGCTCAGTGACAAGGTTGGTCGTGATGGTCATGTCTGCTTGTTCGACATCAATGAGCCGATGTTGGTTCAAGGTCGGGAGCGGCTCATCAACAAGGGATTGCTTGAAGGTGCGTCATGGGTACAAGGTAATGCGGAAGTGCTGCCTTTTGCCGATAACAGTTTCCAAGCGGTGACCATTGGCTTTGGTATTCGCAATGTTACGCGCATTGATGAAGCCGTTAAAGAGATGGTACGCACCTTGAGACCGGGCGGGCAGTTCCTTTGCCTTGAGTTCTCACAGGTGGTTCTGCCTCTGTTTAGAAGTATCTACGATACCTATTCCTTCAAGGTGTTGCCGGAGATCGGTCACTATGTGGCCAAGGACCGGGATGCCTATCAATACCTGGTAGAATCCATTCGCCGCTTTCCCAACCAGGAGTCTTACAAGAAGCTTTTGGAAGATTGCGGCCTGTATAACGTTCAATATTTCAATCTCTCGGGTGGCATCGCCGCCATCCATATGGGTTACAAGGTGTGAGCATGTTTCTCTCCAGCTTGACGACGCCACTGAAGATTATTCCCCAGCCGATGACTGCTGTCTCCCTGGGTATTATTCTCAACGTCTTTTTCAAACACAATCCCGATCTTATGGAGCGGATGTCCGAATTGGCAGACAAAGTGTTCCAGTTTGACGTGTTTGACCTGGAACAGGACTACTATATGTTGGTGGACCATGATGGTGCGGTGCGTATCCACACCTATTCTGATTCCATGCCCAACGTCACCATGGCAGGCAAAAGTGATGCATTCATAGCCCTGCTGTTTCAGACCGAAGATCCTGATTCGCTCTTTTTCTCCCGCAAGTTAGAGCTTTCCGGTGAGACCGATACCGGGCTATTGTTCAAAAATATTTTGGATAATGTCGATATTGACTGGGATAAGGAGCTGAAACAGGTTTTTACGCCGCTTATGGGGGGGGTGTTGGCCAGGATGCTCCGCAAGGCGCAATCGGTGAAAAATGCCAGTAAAGAGAAGACTGAAGAGCGGATGGAAGCCTGGATTGATTCCCAGGAGGTGCCGCGCCGGGGCACTATGGCAGATATCCAAAAGCAGGCTGAAGCATTGGCCGACGCTGCTGATAAGCTGGAACGCCGGGTAACCCGCGTTGGTAATAAGCTGGCTGTTGAACGCGCGGAGAGTGTGCAAGACGCGGTTGATGAGGCCGATGATGCCAGCGGCTCAGATGCTTCACAAAGCAAATCGGAGGCCGGCGACAGGGACGTCGGGCAGTCGTAATCGATGTTGTCCACCTATAGAAATTTACTCCGCTTGGCGGAAATCCTGGGTATTCTGGTTCGTCATAGAATCCCGGCTTTGGTTGATCGATTCTTTATGTTCCGTCTTATGGCCTGGGTTATTGGGCTGCGCCCTTCAATTCGGCGCCACTGGCGGGAACATGATGAAGCTGCGCGTCTGCGTATGGCGTTGGAGGAGCTTGGGCCGACTTTTGTAAAATTCGGTCAGATGCTTTCCACACGTATGGACGCATTGCCGGAAAATATCGGCAAGGAGATGAAAAAACTTCAGGACTCTGTGCCGCCTTTCCCCATAGAGGAGGTGCGTGCAGCCATTCAGAGCAGTCTTGGCGGTCCTGTGGAGTCGTTTTATGCTGAGTTCAACGAAACGCCGGTGGCTTCGGCCTCCATCGCTCAGGTACATAAGGCGTTGAGTCTGGATGGTCGCGTGGTCGCGGTTAAGGTAATGCGTCCCAATGCCGCTTCAGTGGTGGAGAAGGATATCAGTATTCTGCTTTCATTGGCGCGGATTGTTAATGAATATGTGCCAGAGTGGAAGCGGTTCAAAGTCAGCAGTGTGGTAGATGAGTTTGCTGAAACCATTCGCAAAGAGATGGATTTTCAGGTCGAGGCGGCCCACGCTCAACAGCTTCATAAGAATTTTGAAGATGATGCCACCCTTTGGGTGCCGGAAGTGATGTGGCCACAGACCGGTCGTCAGATTCTCACGCTGGAGTGGATTGACGGTACGCCGGTGAGTGAATACCTGCGTGATAAGAGCAACGGTCCTGACCCTGCGCTGGTTGCGCGAAATCTGATCACCATGTTTTTCCATCAGGTGTTCAGAGACGGTTATTTCCATGCTGATCTGCATCCCGGTAACATCTTTGTTCAGCCTGATGGCGGTATTGCCATTGTGGATTTCGGTATTGTCGGGCAGGTCACCCTTCAAACCCGTCTTTGGTTGGCTGAGATGATGAAGGGCTTTTTGCTGCGTGACTATCGCAAGGTGGCACAGATTCACCTGGATGCCGGTTATGTCCCTTCAGACACCGATATGGAAGCGTTCGAAGAGGCTTGCCGACAGGTGGGTGAGCCGGTCTTTGGTCGTCCGTTGAAAGAGATTTCCATCGCTCGTCTGTTGGCGCAGATGTTCAAAGTGACCGCACGGTTTCAGATGGAAGTTCAACCTCAGCTGCTGCTTCTGCAAAAAACCATGTTCACCCTGGAAGGTGTGGGCCGGGAGATCAATCCCGAGCTGAATATGTGGTTGCTTACCGAACCTCTGGTTCGGGAGTGGATGAAGGAGTACATGGGGCCAAAAGGTAAGTTGAAGTCCTTAAATCGTGATATTCAGGATCTCACCCATGCGGTAGGCTATCTGCCGCGTTTGCTGCACACCGGTCTGGAACGTCTGGTTCATGACCGCATGCAAATGCGCCTGCATCCCGATTTCCTGGAAAATCTGGAACGCAACATCCAATCAGGTTTTCACCGCCAGTCGCTCTCCATTGCTGGCAGTGCGTTCTTCATTGCTGCGGCTATTCTTATTGCCGCAGATGCCTCACCTTTCTGGTATGTGCCCGCGCTGTTCTTTGGTACGATCAATATGATCAAAGGATTTTTGATGGTGCGTTCGAACTGATCAATCAATCCTGATGGATTGCGCGATGTTGGGTAGGATAAACAAGAAAACCCCGAAAGCTCAAAGAGCCTTCGGGGTTTTCTTGTTTCAGCGGATGTTTGTTTTACTCTATAACCAGTCAGGTGCATCCTTGCGGAAAAGCACGTTACTTAAAACTCCCGCAACAGCTGATTGATACCGGTCTTTGAGCGTGTGCGTGCATCGACAGTTTTGACGATTACCGCGCAGTACAATCCAGGTCCGGGAGTGCCGTCTGGGAACGGTTTGCCCGGCATGGTGCCGGATACGACTACGGAGTAGGGTGGTACATGGCCGTAATGGATTTCGCCGGTGTTGCGGTCAACGATTCGGGTGGAGGAGGCGATGTAGACACCCATGGAGAGCACAGAGCCTTCGCCAACGATGACACCTTCAGCCACTTCAGCGCGGGCACCGATGAAACAGTTGTCTTCGATAACGACCGGGTTGGCCTGTAGAGGTTCAAGAACGCCACCAATGCCAGCGCCGCCGGAGATGTGTACGTTCTTGCCGATCTGGGCGCAGGAGCCGACTGTGGCCCATGTGTCGATCATGGCACCGCTGTCTACATAGGCACCGATATTGACATAGGATGGCATCAATACCACGCCAGGCGCGATGAAGCTGCCTTTGCGCACTGTGGCGGGTGGTACGGCACGAAAACCGGCTTTCTGGAAGCGTTCGGCATCCCAGCCAGCGGTTTTCAGTGGCACTTTGTCGTAGTAGTTGTTGGCACCGCTGGAGATCAGTGTGTTGTTGTGTAATTTAAAATAGAGCAGAACCGCTTTTTTTGCCCACTGGTTGACAATCCAACCATGGGTGGCTTCGGCATGGTCTGGGTTTTTCTCTGCAACCCGGAGTGCGCCAGCATCCAATGCTTCAACGGTCTCAAGAACGGCGTTGCGGATTTCGCCCTGTGTGTCGGGATTGACGTTGTCCCTGTTTTCCCAGGCGTTTTCGATGATTTCCCGAGTCGTGGCCATTGTTCAGTGAAGTCCTTACAAGAGTAGGGGCGAAAAGATATAAACAAGGATTATACGCTGCAACTGGAAGAGGCACACATGGCGATGCGCTGCATGGCTTCCCGGTTCTGTTCCGGAGTGGCCACCAGGGCGATGCGTATGAATGGTGCGCCAGGATTTGTTTGACCGTTTCCAGGTTGGCCGTTAGGACCAAAACGGGAGGGGCGGCCTAAAAACTCTCCAGGCAGTACGGTCACATTATAGTTTCTCAAAAGCTTCTGAGCAAATGCCGCTCCGCCATCAGGTACGCGCAGCCAGAGATAAAAACCAGCATCTGGTCGAACCACCGGTAGAACCGGTTCCAGAATCCGAACCGCGTCGTCTAATTTTTCAGCATAGGCCGCGCGGTTTTCGGCCACATGTTGCTCATCGTTCCAGGCGGTAATAGCCGCTTGTTGAATAAAGGGTGGCGTGGCACCGCCGGTGTAGGTACGCAGACGGAAATAGCGTTCAATAATATGTGCATCACCCGCAACAAAACCGGTACGTGCGCCTGGCATGTTGGAGCGTTTGGACAGAGAGTGGAACACCAGGCAGTTTTCAAAATTATCCCGCCCCGATTCTTTGGCAGCTTGAAGTAGACCTGCTGGCGGAGTGTCGTACCAGATCTCTGAATAGCACTCATCGGAAGTCAGTACGAAATTATAGCGCTCTGCCAGATCCAACGCTTTTTTCAACCGATCCATGGTATAGGTGGAGCCGGTCGGATTGGACGGTGTGCAGATATAGGCCAGTTGTGTACGGTTCAGAACCTCTTCGGGCAAGGATTCGAAATCGGGAATGAAGCCATTCTCTGCTACGGCATCCACGGGAATGGGTTCCGCACCAGACATGAGTGCCGCGCCTTCGTAAATCTGGTAAAAGGGGTTGGGCATTAACACTGCCGGCTTTTTGACATAACGGTCAATAACGGCAGGTGCAATGGAGAAAAGTGCCTCGCGGGTGCCGTTGGCCGTCAAAACATGGCGTTCTGGATCAACCGATCCGTTTCCCAACGCAAAACGCCGCTCCAACCATCCTGAAATCGCCTGGCGTAGCGGCAATTCACCACGGGTGCCAGGATATTTTCCGATCAGATCCATCGCTTCGGTCATCGCTTGTTTGACCAGCGCAGGCACGGCGTGTTTTGGCTCGCCGATGGAAATATTGATGGGACTGACCGAGGCAGGTGGTTGGATGTCTTTAAAAAGAAGTGCCAACTTTTCAAAGGGGTAGGGGTTTAGCGTATCAAGATCCGGGTTCATGGTATTGGTTCCGTAGATGTTTCTGCCTGGGCCACACTTTTGTTGGTTGGCTCGACAAGTGTATCGTTTGCTCTGGTGTTTTTGGAGAGCCAACGCACCAAATCAACCCATATTTTACTGATCTCTTTACTTGTAGGCATGATGCCCGCGTAGGGTAACTCAATGGTTATGACCGGAATTTTCTTCTCCGTGCCCGCATAGCGTCCCAAAGAGCCGGGATAGGTGCCCAATAGTGACAGGTAGAGATTGCCTAATTTATCCGGTGGCTTTTGGGGGCCTCCGTCAAAGTCCAGCAGGCCATAAGGTGCGTGGACTGAGACGATGACATGGGGTTGAAATTCATCGATAAGCTGTGAAATCCAACGGGATTCCGGTTCGCTTAAAGCGCTGGGACCAGGAAAGCGCCGTGGGTCACGACCTGTTCTGCGTACCCAATAATCGCGGCTATCCTTTTTCCAGTTCGGCGTAGGGAAGTTGCGATTTAAATCAACACCACGATGATTCATCCGATGGGATTTGGGTCTCAACAAGCCGTCAGGATTGACCACGGGAACCACTTTCCAATGGAAGAGTCCCGAATGATACTGGTCCAGGATTTGCATCCACCGAAACATGATGCTGACCGAAGAGTATTCGTCACCATGGATTCCACCGAGCAGCAAAACACGGGCCTGGGGTTGACGTGTTGGCAGGGGAGGGTATTCCTTCTCCAAAATGGGAAGGCCGCGCACCGAGACTCCTTCGACAAAGCGAAGGGCTTGGGCAAGGCAACTTTTTACCGATACACTGCCAAGTTTATTGCCGATCTTCTGGCAGGTCTCTTGAGCGGTAAATCGGGGTAGCGGATAGTCTGCATGAACCTGAACTGGGCCTGAAGCCAGGATCAGAGCCAGACCGGCAAGAAGAAGCGCTGTTCTCATTCGCAACCTCGTCGGCGTTACGATAGGACTGGAAAGGCTCCGGGTACTCCCCCCCTGAGTCCAGTTTTACAATTGACCTGGTAGAATGCGTTCCCATGGCCGCGAATTTTAATTGTTCGCAGTTATGTTAACAGTGAGGTCCGTCTTTTGCATTCTATATTGGCCGACATCATCATGGTCACCGAAAAATGGCAAAGCGTGTTTGACGGTGGTCTGTTTTTGGTCAGGCCGAAATCATAAATCCTCTACGATTCTCACTCCATGATGAATCGTAACAAAAATAGGAATGTGAAAGTGGTTTTACTTTACAGACAACGGTTCGTCAAATCCGTTTTTTATCTTCCGGTTGCTCAATGCATTCAAAACCGGGTTTGAATAAAGGAAAACTGGATTGTTTTTTTTTAAGATGTAGCGTAGAGTAGGTAGGATTAAGACCGAACCGAGTAATGGATTCTATCGTCATGGTCGGAAAAAAAATGGATCGTCGCCAACTTTTGAAACGAATAACTCTCTTAGCAGCCAGCGGTGTTGTTGTCGCCGGCATGCCTTGGGGTGCCCATGCCGCAATCAAGCCGGCAGTTGAAACGGAGATGAGCGAAGAGGAGTATGCGCGTTACCTGGAAAAGATCCATAATTTCAATAGGGCGCATTCTGATGATCTCTATCTGAGTCAGGCGGATTTTAACTTGTTGATCACTTCTGTAGACCGTTTTAAACGTCTTCAGAATTTGGTTGGACATGCCAATTTCTATCTGCTCAGCTTCGATGACGCATTGCGGCTCTCTCGTAGCTATACAAGTGTTGGTTCCTTTTCCAAATACGAGATTGAGTTTCTAGAAAAAATATTCTATTCATCCGCATCGACCTACGGATTTTTTGGTGAGAAACCGCTGAAGAACCTCACTGATCGTATTCAGCGTCGTAGAGTGACCAAGGTGCCTCATACCGGTAACTTCCTCTACAAGGGTAAGCCGGAAGAGACGTATAAAGCCATTCAGGACGCTGTGGGAGAAAAGGTGATTCTCACCTCTGGTGTGCGTAGCGTTATCAAACAATTTTTGCTGTTTTTAGACAAGGCGTTGCGTGCTAATGGTAATCTGTCGTTGGCTTCGCGCTCTTTGGCACCTCCTGGATACTCTTTCCATGGTGTCGGTGACTTTGATGTCGGACAAGTGGGGTATGGTGAACGCAATTTCACCGAAGATTTTGTCCAGACACCGGTGTTTAAACGTCTAAACGAGCTGGGCTATATTCGCCTGCGCTACCCTCGTGACAATAATCTTGGTGTGCGTTTCGAACCTTGGCATGTCAAAGTGCCTGGTGTTTGATCGGCTGTCTGGCGTTCTATCATCGTACCTATTGATCCAAATCCTGACGCGCATACCGCATTTGTCGGTTTGGGCGGTAACCAAGGTGATGTGATTGGCGGCTTTTGTCGTGCTGTTGATCTGCTGTTGTCTGTTTCTTCTATCCAGCTTTTCGCCCTCTCTTCGCTGTACAAAACCCAACCTGTTGGACCTCAGAATCAACCCGATTACATCAATGGTATCATCTCTGTTAAAACAATTTTGACACCGCAATCCCTACTGGATCGATTGTTGGAAATCGAAGCGCAATTAGGGCGCAATCGGGATCTGGAACAGCGTTGGGGTGAGCGGTGTATTGATCTGGATCTTATTGCTTTTGATGATGTTGTCCTGGATACGCCAACGTTGATACTGCCGCATCCGCGTATGGCGCAAAGGCGTTTTGTCCTTCAGCCTATGGCGGATATTGCACCGAATTGGTGTCATCCTCTCTTGGATCAAACCGTTGACATGTTGTTGAATGCGGTGAATGATCCGTCACGGGTCGAACGTTGTTCTGCGTTGGCATTCACTTCCCTGGGGAAGGCGTGACCAATCAAAGTGAACCTGTTCGGCAAGGGAATTCACCTATTGGGGATGCCGGGACCTGTTTTCTGACAGGCCGGGACATGACGCAATGAGCACTGATAAAATTGCTCCAGGCAAAGGCACTGGAGGGACTGTTTCCTATGGGTCCGATGGTCATCGGGGCCGTATTACCATACCTGTTCTACATCGCATGAAGCGGGATGAACGCCGCATCGTTTCCGTTACAGCCTATGATTACACCTTTGCCCGTCTGTTGGATGAGTCGGGTGTGGATCTGATTTTGGTGGGGGATTCTCTGGGCATGGTTGTCCAGGGACATGATACCACTTTGCCGGTGACGCTGGATGAGATGATCTATCACGCCCGCTGTGTGTCTCGTGGCGTGGATCGGGCCATGGTGGTGTGTGATTTGCCGTTTGGCGCTTTTCAAGGGGGGCCGCAGCAGGCGTTGCAGAGTGCTGTCAGGGTGTTGAAAGAGTCTGGCGCACAGGCGGTGAAGATCGAAGGGGGGCGGATCATGGCGGAGACTATCGAACATTTGGTAGCCCGTGATATTCCGGTGGTGGCGCATGTGGGTTTGACACCTCAATCGGTTCATGCGTTTGGTGGATTTAAAGTGCAAGGACGTGGAGAAGCGGGTGATAAAGTAATGGAAGATGCCCGTATTGCGGCTGAATCCGGCGCATGTTTGCTGGTTTTGGAGGGGATGCCCTCTGAACTTGCCGCACGGATTACCGAATCCATCACCATCCCTACCATTGGAATCGGAGCGGGTGCTGGCTGTGATGGTCAGGTGTTGGTGCTTTATGATCTGTTGGGACTGTATGGCGAGGTGCAGCCGCGTTTTGTCAAACGCTATCTGGATGGTGCGGAAGGGATTCGTCAGGCATTGACGGACTATGCCACAGAAGTCAGAAGCGGCGTGTTTCCGGCACCAGAGCACCAGTTTAAGTAGATTTGTTCCGAGTATTCCCATGACTGAATCTGTTCTCAAACTGAAAACCATCCACTCTCTGCGCGAATGGCGATCCCGCCATCAAGGGCGCTCCATCGGCTTTGTGCCGACAATGGGCGCACTGCACGAAGGGCATCTTTCCCTGATCCGTCAAGCGCGACAGGAGAATGATTTGGTGGTGGCCTCCATCTTTGTCAATCCGACACAATTTGGTCCCAACGAAGATTTTTCCAGCTATCCACGTCAACTGGAAACAGATGCGCGACTATTAGCCTCTGCTGGGTGTGATGTGCTGTTCTGTCCAGAGTCGGACGCGGTGTATCCGGTGGGGCATGCAACGTCAGTTGTTGTGTCTGGTTGTGATGATGATCTGTGCGGCAAGTGTCGCCCTGGTCATTTCAAGGGCGTGACCACAGTGGTTGCGATTCTGTTCAATCTGGTCGGGCCGGACCGGGCTTACTTTGGCAGTAAGGATTATCAGCAGCTACATGTGATCAAACAGATGAGCTGTGATTTACACCTGCCAGTAACGGTAATCGGTATGCCGACCATTCGAGAGCCCGATGGTTTGGCGCTGTCCAGTCGTAACCGTTACCTCTCGGAAAGCGATAGAAAACAGGCGCTGGCGCTTTATAACGGTCTTTGTGCAGCACGTGATGCGCGTAGGGAAGGCGTTTGTGATGCGGATACGCTGGAACAGCGAGCGCGGGCGGTGTTGACCTCGGCGGGAATTGATAACATTGACTATGTTTCCATTCGGGATGCCGAAACGCTCAAGGCTTGGCATTCGTGTGATCATGACCCGGTATTGCTCATTGCTGCACGGGTTGGCTCTGCACGATTGATAGATAACATGCGGCTTTCCCTTGACGAGGCAAGATAAAATCCGTTGAATGATACTAGGTCATCGGGCCTGTAAGCAATTCTATGGATAACTGAATAGAGTCTTTGCCGACCATGAATCTTCATCGTCCATCTCGTCCGTCGCGCCCGAATCGGTCCAGCCGTTCCAATCGGTTTGACCTTCAGGAGCCTTCGGCACCGTCATTTTTCTCTCGGCGGATGAAACTGTTTCTGCTGATCTTCATTGTGGCCGCCGTTCTGCTGGCTGGACTGAAGAGCTGTGGAGATATGAAACCCATCGAGCCTACAATCCGCTATGAACAGCTGACACCGCCTGGCATGTGATGACCGGATATGCTCTGAGCATTCGCCGTAATTCAGAGAGCGAGTCGCTGTTTCTGCCTTTTTTAGTGTGTCTGACGACTGTTTTGGCCTCATTTCCTCTCTTCGCATCAGTTGAGGATGAGCCCGTTGTGGTCAATCGCCAATTGGTGGAAGAGGTGGTCATCACTGAGCCGTTGCAGCGTGGTGATACTTTTAGCCTGAGTGCTGATGGCGTAAAAAAACTTCTTGAAGGTGATGTGCCTGCCTTGGCACTGCGCTTGGCTGATCAAGCGTTGGGACCCAATCGGGTGCCCGCAACGGTACGCGCTTGGATGCCTGTTAAAGTGGCGGCACACCTTCAGTTAGGTCGTTTTGATGAAGTGACTCAGGCGTTGGAGTCGTTGCCGGAGTCCATGCTTGAAGAGATGCCGCATCTCTATTTGATGTTTGCCGATGGCTTGGCTGAGTCCGGTCGTTTTTCTGAGGCAAAAAAGCGCTATGGTCGTTTTTTGTTGGCGCACCATCAAGGGCCGGACCGTTATAAAGCCCAGCTTGGTGTCGGGCTGTGTGCGTTGGAGTCTGGTTCACTGGCTGAAGCTGCCATTCAGTTGGAACTCTACGAAGGCGCTCCTGGACGACCGACCAATGATCCGCTATTGATCGCCGCACAGGCTGCGCTGGCCGAGCAACAGGAACAGAAAGAGTATGCTGATACGTTTCTGGCGCAATTGACCGATCATGTGATTGATGGCGTTGCTGATCCCGTTTCCCGGCGCTGGAGTCGGCGTATTGTGATTCGGCTTCTCGAAGCGCGTGGCACGCTTTTACGGGCGTTATATCAGGCTGAGTCTCTGCTTAAAGAGGGCGGAGGACGTTCAGACCGTCAGATTCACAGGCGTTTGTTTCGCGCTTGGCAGGTGTTGCAGGATAAAAAGTCCACTTCTAAAACATCCAAAGCAGATAAAAAATCCTATAAACAGCTTATTCAACGTCTGAAAGAGCGCAATGATCTGATTCATCGCGTGCTGGACGGTACTTTGAAAATGGATGCGCGGGTTGATGCGCTCTATACGCTGTTTAAAAATACCAATCAATCAAAGCTGGGTTTGCTGGCTCCTGGCGGCCTGTTACAGCCTGAACAATTGGGGTTGCCTCTACCATTAGATCCAAAGTGGCGGCTCTATTATGCCCGTTATAGCCAAAATATGGGCTTGAATCGGGCATCATTGGCGTGGCTGGATGGGTTGGTCGGTGTGCAAGCGGATGGTATTCGTTTATTGCTTTTCTCACGCGGCATCGTTCAACCGGGTGAGACGATGGTTGATATTGTTGCTCGTTTGGACAGCGTTGAAAAAGTGTCTGAAGGGATGGCAAAAAAGGCAATAACCGCGTTGTTTCGGCTTCAAGAGCGTGGTCTCTGGTCTGACGGTCGGGTGTTGTCTGACTGGCTGAAAGCACGTGGAGATACGCCCGCGATTCGAGGCGCGTCACGCTTTTTTGAGGCACGGTATCTGGAAGCGGAGAAAGTGTTTGCCGAGGCTCGAATGATCTATCTCGCGCTCTATCTTGATCCTATCGAGGGGTTGGACGGTTCGTTTTATCCCGAACAGCCACGCCTTGCCGCTGCCCGCATGTTGGAAGCGGAAGGGTTCTCTGGCGATGCGGATGATCTTCGCCGGATGGGGAGTAGTGCGGCTGAATGATTTTTTCTTTGGCACTGAGAATAGCGGAGAGCGAACGGGTATGACAGATATTCGTTGGAAGCAACGTTTTGATAATTTTGATAGAGCGGTTGTTCTTTTGCGTGAAGTCCAAGAGCGTGGATTGGACACTCTTTCTCAACTGGAAAAAGAAGGCGCTGTACAACGTTTCAGTATCGCTTTTGAACTGGCCTGGAAAACGCTTAAAGACTATCTGGAAGAACAGGGCATCCTCATTCAGCCTGTATCACCACGCCAAATCATCAAACAGGCGTTCCAAGCGCAAATTCTGGACGATGCTCAGATTTGGATTGATATGATGTTGCATCGGAACCTTCTTTCACATACCTACAATAATGCGACCTTTGAAACTGTTTTGCAGGCGGTCGTTGATCGTTATTTTGATGCGTTTGTTATCCTGCATGCGTTTTTCCTTGAACGGATTGACAACGAATGACGGCAACAGGGCTTTCAGTAGAGGTGTTGAATCAGCTCTGTACGGTGTTCCATCATGTTGCCCAGATTCAGAAGGTTCTTCTGTTTGGTTCGCGTGCAAAGGGCGTTTACCGTCCTGATTCTGATATTGATTTAGCATTAGTCGGTGTCGGTGATGATTTGCTGGCCGAGCTGGTTTCAGAGGTATTGGACTCCCTACCTCTACCATATCATTTTGATGTTAAAGCCTATGATTCCCTCACTTACCCTCCTTTGATTGAACACATAAAACGGGTAGGTGTGCCGCTCTACCAACGAGATGCTCCTACCGTAGCGCCTGATCCTGATATTGACAGGGTTGTTATTCAGCAGTTGAGAGAGTTGGGATACTTTTCCTCTTAACAGTTCATATTCTTTATATCTGTTTATTCAGTAATCACTGTATTTTTCTATAATTGTTGTCATAATATAACATGCCTGATACCATTCATTGATTAGTTTTGGTGGGTTCGAATGAATGATGTCATTGTTAGGGGTGTTACATGTCTGAGGGCAGAAAAGCAATAACGAGTGCGTTTGATGATGTGCTTGATGCGGAGTGGAAAAGAGTTCATCAACGTAGAAAATTAGCAGATCAGCATGAGGATAAGACAGAAGGTAGACCGGAAAACCTGGTAGGGCTGGCCTTTTCTGGAGGCGGCATCCGCTCGGCGACTTTTAATCTCGGTGTGATTCAGAAGCTGAATAAATCCGGTCTGTTAAATAAGGTCGATTACCTTTCAACGGTTTCAGGAGGGGGGTATCTTGGTGGTTCCTATACTTGGTTTGCCTCCAAGCTTAATAAGGGGTTTCCGTTTGAAGAAGGACGTTTGTGTTTCGTTGAAAATAGTTCTGAAAACAGTGATGGTACACCGAAAAAAATGGTTGAATGGTTGCGGAAACATGGCAGCTATTTGGTCGATGGCATAAGCGGTGGCAAGTGGTCATTTGTGGCAGCAATTTTGTTAGGTTCTGTTGTCAATTTGGCAATCATTGTGCCGGTGTTGATGGCTTTTCTTTGGTTAGGCGGGCTGAATTGGATACCGCCATTTATGTCTTCTACTGTGGATCTCTTTCCATTTCTAAAGGTAGATCCTCTCATACCGGCGTTGTCGTTTTTTCAGTTCTTATTTCGATCTGGTCTCGTGATGCTGGCAGGATTGATTGGTTTCATGATCCTGTATGGGGTTTTTTCTGGGTTGGTCCATGCTTTTCCGTTCAAGGGAAGGGCGCGGATTTTTCGATATATGGGCATGATGTTATGGGTTTCGCTCTCATGCATAGTTGCTGGGTTGATTCCAGAGCTCGCTGCATTTCATAAAGAATCTGACTCAGTTGTGGCGCAGATTGTCCAAGGTTTAGGCGGCTTGTCTGCTATCGTCAGTCCCTTGTTCACTAGCAGCGATGACAATAACGCATCCGTAGTGAAACAAATCATTGTCGGCATTGGTTTGTTTCTCGTGGTATATCTGGGATTGGTTCATCTTTACCGAATCTCTGTTGATCTTCCAGGCGGGATGATCTTCAGCTTGGTTGGTGTGTCGGTTGTCGGCAGTATTTTTTCCAATATCAATCGTTATTCGCTGCATCGATACTATCGTGATCGTTTGTTGGAAGCGTATATGCCGCCAGCCAACGTGGATGACGTGCTGGCAGGCAGGTCTCCGCTTGATCTTCATGCATCCAATGCGTGTCATATGGATAAAATAGGCCAAACTGAAGCGCCTTTTCATCTCATAAATACCAATATGGTGACGGTCTCATCCAAGTGTGATCGGCTGAAAAGTCGGGGCGGTGATAGTTTTGTTATCTCGCCGGAATATTGTGGTGCACCGTCTACAGGATATGCTGATTCCGCCAAATGGACTAAAGGGTCAATGGATTTGGCCACAGCGTATTCGATATCTGGCGCGGCGGTTGGGTCAAATACTTTGGCGTTGACTCAATATCGTCCAATCGCATTCCTGATGTCGGTGTTCAACATTCGTCTTGGATATTGGACAAGAAATCCGTTTGCCAATAAGACGGGATCAACAAACTTTCAAAAAGCCATCCGAGCCAATCCAATCGTTTGTGCGCTCAAAGAGATGACCGGCCTGGGATTTAGTGAGAATAGTTGGCATGTCAAATTGACCGATGGCGGACATTTTGAAAACCTTGGCGTGTATGAATTGATTCGGCGTCAATGTGACACCATCATTGTCAGTGATGCTGGAATGGACTCTGAATGGAAATTCGAAGATCTGGGTAATTTGATTGAACTTCTTGAAGAGGATTGTCTTGCTGAAATTACCGATCTGGATCTGGATTTGATCTCTCCAGATGAACGTGGTCGCTCGCCATTGCCGGTGATCCGTGGAAAGATTCGTTATATCAATGCTGATTCGAGCAGCGGTGAGCCAAAGGACGGCGTGCTGATTTATGTAAAGACGACCATGCCCAAAGATCTGAAGGATGAATCCATAGAGATCTATAAACGTCAGAATCCAGATTTTCCAGACCAAAGTACCATGGATCAGTTTTTTGATCGGGCACAGTTTGAAGCGTATCGCCAACTGGGGAATGAAATTGGTCAGAAAGTGGTCGCGTGTTATGAAAAACCAGATGAATGTGCAGATAAAGACGGCGTTGCCAAAGTTGTTTCTGACAGTGAAAACACGGAAGAAAACTAAACCTGCACAGCAATAAGGACGTGCCTATTTTGCCTTAAGCGGCTCTTTGAGTCGTTTCATTTCTGATTGAATGATGGGAAATTCAATCGAGCCGGTGCCAAACTGCAAAAGGGCTTGTTTATAGTGCCAGATTGCGGATTGCGGTTGGGCGATTCGTTTATTGTACCGGGCCAGAGCCAGATGACTCTGGCCCATTTTTTTTCTTTGGCCTTCAACCACACCGAGCATGTAAAAGGCGCGCGCCTGTTCGGGATTTTCTACAGTGATTTTTCTGAGCAGGTTGGCGGCGGTCTCCAGGTTGTTGGACTCCTTGTGAGCAAAGGCCAGATGGTAACGTAAGTCGGGGTGGTTGGGTTTCTGTGTGAGAGCGGCGTTCAGATTGTTGATGGCTTGTTGTGTGTTACCGTTTTCAAGGTGGGTTAGTCCGCGTTCTCTAAGCAGATAGGCATCGTTGGGCCATTCTGTATCGAGTTGATCCAGGATCCTTATGGATTCAGGTAGAAGACCGGCATAGCGGAAGGCCAGGGCGATGCCATAGGCCAGGATTGCTTTTTGATCGGTGGTCAGGTCGGGATTTTTTAGTTTTTCCTGCCAAAGCGCGGCGATGCGGTTTGGGTCTGTTGTCGTGCCTGCGATCAGTTTAAGACGAACTCTTTGCAGCGCGATGTCATCAATCGGATGTTTTTTGAAGTGACGGGGCAAGGTGGATGCTATTTCACGGGACTCAAGAATGCGTTGGTCGGTAATCGGATGGGTGATGAGATAGGGCGCGGGCTGATTGACCAGTCGGTTGGCTTGTTCGATTTTTTCCAGAAATCCGGGCAATCCTTCAGGCGCGTAACCGGCTTTGGCCAGGTATCGGATTGCCATGCGGTCAGCTTGGGTCTCTTTTTGACGGATACTTTCCAAAATGGCGCTTTTAGCCGCAGCCTGACCGCCGGTGTAGATGGCCATGGCCAGATCTTCATTTTGTGATGCCAATCCCGCAGCGATTCCGGCGGCTATGGTGATCAGTGTTTTGATGGATAGACTTTCCGCTTCGGATTGAAGTTGAATATGGTGGCCCGCAGTCAGATGGGCAACTTCATGGGCCATGACACCGGCGAACTCATCCGCTTTATCCACGGCCAATAAGAGACCGCTGTTAAAAATTATTTTATTGCCTAACAGTGCGAACGCATTGATTTGACTATCAAGAACCACGTGAAACTGAACTCTGTCTGGCGAAAGGTTTGCGGCATTGAGTATAGGGTTTCCAATCTGTTTAAGAAGATCAAGCGTTTCTGGGTCTGTGACCAATCGGATGGTGTTTTGTCGTGGATCTTTGTTGGATCTGCTTTCAACCGGTAGGGGCAGTTGCCCGATCAAGAGTGTAAATACAAAGAAAACGAAAAAAATCCGCATTGAAAGTTCCGTATGGACCGGGGTTTGCAAATAGAATGAATCAGTCTATTCTTAATAATGAGGTGTTGGAAGTTTCTTGCTTCCTGCCGGTTAGTGTGGCGTAAACGCCGTGAAATTGCGAGTGATCTGATGGCGGTAAATCGATTCAGTCGGCTTGTCGAGTTGCGTCGAATCCGAGAGGAGGCGGCGGCAGCGGCATATAAAGAGGCTTTGGGTGAAATAGGTCTGCGTAAGCAACGATTGCTGGATCTTGACGAAGAGACCGAGATGGCCAGAGTTGAAATGGCTGAAACACTCGGTGATGTTAGTACTCGGTTGCCATCCAATTTGTATTTGGATTTTTATCGCGGCCAGGATGTACGCAAGGCGCAGACTCAGAAAGAGATCGAAGAAGTGCAGAAGGCCGCAGAGTCGGTCAAACAGAAGTGGTTGGAGACGCGCAAATCTCTTCAGCAGGCCGAAAAGCTGGAGGAAAAGGCGGATGTCGTGATTCAACAAGAGGCGCGGCGTCAAGAGTATCGGGAATTGGACCGGATTGGCGTTATTCGACACCATCAGAACACGATGACAAGCAGATAGGAGAGGTTTTGTGACCATTCGTTCCCTGTTCTTAGCAACTGTCCTGGCGTTGACCATGGTGAGTGTCGGACCCATTGGGTTTGCCACACATGGTTATGCAGCGGATTCTGTGGCAGCTGGGGATGGCGTGAAGAAAAAGCGTTTACCTGTCGCCGCTGACAACCCATTGCGCGATCCCTTGCACCTTCTTGAAGAGTTGGAAACACAACGCTTGGAGCTCGAGGCGCGAGGCCGTCAACTTGATGATCAGGAAAAAGAGCTCAATACATTGGTTGATGTGTTGGGTAAGCGTATTGAAGCGTTGAAATCCTTGCGTGAATCCATTCGGGAAGAGCGTGCCAAAGAGAAAGCCATGGACGATGCCAATATCGCTCGACTGGCTAAGATCTACAGCAGTATGAAGGCCAAAGAGGCAGCTGGTCAATTTAAGAATATGGATCGCCGTACAGCGGTTAAAGTATTGAAGGTGATGCGTGAAAAGGTGGCTTCCAAAATTCTTGGTAAAATGGACGCAGTAGAAGCCGCTTCATTGGCGGATGAGTTGGGTATCAGTTTGGCAGAGCGCAGAAGGAGAGGGCGATAAGTCTATGGATTTCAATAAATAAGATTAGTGGAAATATGTAATGGCTTTGCAATTGGATACCCTTGGAAGCGCGTTGAACACTCTGAAATCTGCCATTCGGCTCTATGATCAGAGAAAAGACGAGGATGAAGAGCTTGCACTGGCGTTGCGTGATTCGGTGATCAAGCGTTTTGAATACACCTATGGTCTTGCTTGGACTTTGATGCAGCGTTGGGTTGCAGACAATGTCAGTTCTCATTCCTCCGCTCCCATCTATACCCGCAAGGAGTTGTTCCGCGTTGCTGCGCGAAATGGCCTGATTGCTGATCCAGAACGCTGGTTTGGTTACCACAAAGCACGCAATGTTTCAGCCCATACCTACAAAGAGGTCAACGCTGAGGAGGCCTTTCAAGCCGCCATTGCCATGGTGGCGGACGTTGATTTTCTCATGGTCGAAATTGATAAGCGAAATGATTGATCTCGAGCCAGATCATCTAGTGATAATCCGCGCAATTCTGGCTGAGTATCTGCCAGAGTGTGAAGCGCGCGCCTTCGGATCCAGGGTTCGAGGAACAGATCATCATCCCTATTCTGATCTGGATTTGGCGCTGAAGGGAAAAAAGAAAATCGATAGGGAACGGTTAAGCCGTTTGGAAGAGGCGTTTGCTCTGTCTGATCTGCCGATCAAGGTTGATGTGCTGGATTGGTGGGCAGTTTCCAGTGCGTTTCGTGAGGAAATTGGTAAGCGGTTTGAAATCGTTTGAATGCATTTTGTACCCGTCATTCCCGCTTTGATCTCTGAGTTTGAGCCGGAATCACTAAATTGAGCCGGAATCACTAAATAATCAATCGCTGGGAAGGCGTGAACCTTCCCAGCTTTCCACGCTACTCTTCTGTTCTACACATCCAGGTTTGCCACATTCAGGGCGTTTTCTTGAATAAAGTCACGCCTTGGTTCCACCTGATCACCCATCAACATGGTGAACACCTCATCCGCCGCAATGGCATCATCCACTCGAACCTGAAGCATTGTGCGTTTTTCTGGGTCCATGGTGGTTTCCCAAAGCTGATCAGGATTCATCTCGCCCAGACCTTTATAGCGTTGGAACTGTTGTCCACGCCGTCCTTCCGAGGCCACACGATCAACCAACTGTTCCAGACTGGTTAACTCAACTTCACGCTGATTTTTAACCAGTTTGGCATTGCTGCCAATGCGCGAATAGATTGATTGGGACAGCTTAAGAATCTCACGATACTCAGGGCGTTGCAGTAGTGTGAAATCCAATGATGTGCGATGGCTGACACCATGAATGGTGCGTTCCACATCAAGAGAGTGATCACCGCTGTCCGCATCGTGAACGGAGAGTACTTTAATCCGATCCTCTTCATGGACACGGAGAGAGAGTGCTTCACGGAATTTCTCAGCAATGGCTTCAGTGCTGGCGGTATCTTCCAGATGGTCCATGTTGAGGAACAGGTCTTCAACAGCGGTTATGATGACCAGTTTATCGTGTGTGTGCGCAATTTTCTGAAGCACGGTCCGGTAACGCTGGGCATTTTGGACCAATTCGCGCATCTCTTCAGGGTCTACCTGGCCCTCATCATGCTGGATTTCAAGATTTTCCAAACCACGATCAAACAGCAGTTGGTTCAAGGCATCTTCGTCTTTGAGATAGCTCTCTTGCTTACCACGCATGACCCGATAGAGTGGGGGTTGGGCAATGTAGAGATGACCGCGCTCAATAATCTCGGGAAACTGCCGGAAGAAGAAGGTGAGCAGCAACGTACGGATATGGGCACCGTCAACGTCAGCATCGGTCATGATGATGATTTTATGATAGCGGAGCTTTTCAATATCGTACTCTTCCTTGCCGATACCGGTACCCAACGCAGTGATGAGCGTACCAACTTCAGCAGAAGAGAGCATTTTATCAAAGCGGGCTTTTTCAACGTTGAGAATCTTACCTTTCAACGGCAACACCGCTTGATGTTTCCGATCACGGGCCTGTTTGGCGGAACCGCCAGCAGAATCACCCTCGACCATGTACAGTTCGCATTTCGCTGGGTCACGCTCCTGACAATCGGCCAGTTTGCCGGGCAGGGAGGAGACCTCAAGGGCGCTTTTGCGGCGGGTAATCTCTCGGGCTTTACGGGCCGCTTCTCGGACTGTGGCCGCTTCCGTCGCTTTGGCAATGATCAATTTGGCTTCTGCGGGATTCTCCTCGAAGAAAACCGATAGCTTGGCCGCGACTTGACTCTCTACAACGGTACGCACCTCTGAAGAGACCAGTTTTTCTTTGGTCTGGGAGGAGAATTTAGGATCAGGCACTTTGACGGATAAAACCGCTGTCAAACCTTCACGGCAATCATCACCGGATAGGGAGGCTTTATCCTTTTTTGCCGTATTGGATGATTGGGAATAGTTGTTGATCGTTCGGGTCAAAGCCGCTTTAAGGCCGGCCAGATGGGTCCCGCCGTCACGTTGAGGAATATTATTTGTGTAGCAGAAAATGTTTTCTTGATAGGAGTCGTTCCACTGAAGGGCCAACTCTACCTGGATGCCATCCCGTTCACCATTAACGTCAATGGGCTCTTTGACCAAAGGGGTGCGGGCGCGATTGAGATGTTGAACAAATGAGATGATACCGCCTTCATAATAGAACTCATGACTCTTTGCCGTGCGTTCATCTAGAATATGGATGCGAACCCCGGAGTTGAGAAAGGCCAGTTCTCTCAATCTATGCGATAAAATATCAAATGAATATTCCGTGTCGGTGAACACTTCACGTGAAGGCAGGAAGGTGACTTTTGTACCGTGCTTTTCTGTGTCGCCGATAATCTCAATGGGGCTGACAGGTGCGCCGTCCTCATAAACTTGGTGCCACTCTTTGCCAGCACGACAAATGGTGAGTTCCAGTCGTTCAGCCAAGGCGTTCACCACCGACACGCCCACACCATGCAGACCGCCAGAGATTTTGTAGGAGTTTTGATCAAATTTACCGCCTGCGTGCAGGACGGTCATGATCACCTCAGCAGCAGAGCGGCCTTCTTCCTTGTGGATGTCCACCGGAATACCACGGCCATTATCCCGAACCGACACCGATCCATCAGGATGGATGACGACATTGATGATATCGCAATGGCCAGCCAACGCCTCGTCAATGGCGTTGTCCACCACTTCAAACACCATATGATGCAGGCCGGTGCCGTCATCGGTGTCGCCGATATACATGCCAGGCCGTTTGCGAACCGCCTCTAATCCTTTGAGTACCTTGATACTATCGGCACCATATTGATCTTCAGCGTCTTGCTGATTTTGAGCTGATTGTTGTTCCTCAGCTGTTTGCTGATTAATGTCGTCGCTCATGAGTCCGAGGGCTCCTCAAAGGGTGTGAACTGGCCACCCTCAACCCGATGCAGAGTCTGATGGGTTTGGGGCCAGGGAATATCATCATCATTACAGGATGAGACAAACAGTTGTCTCGGGTGTTGTGTCAAATGGGCCATTAACAGGGCAATACCGTTTCGGTCCAACTCTGATGCGGGATCATCAAGAACCAATAGCGGTGCCGTGCCAAGATGATCCTCCAACAGGTCTGCCTCTGCCAATTTAAGGGCGAGGATAAACCGTTTTCGCTGCCCCTGGGAACCGTATCGGGAGAGAAGCTGACCATCCATCTCAAAAAAGAGATCATCCCGATGTGGCCCGGCCCGTGTGGAACCGATTCTCTGATCCTGATCACGGTTGGAACGCAGCATTTCAGAGTATAGCGCAATTGCACGCGCTTCTGAATGGTGCCACGCACTATCCAGACGATTTAGCTGACAATTAAGTTGGATTGTGTAGTGATGCTTGCCAGGAATCAACGCACCAAGGTGTGGTTCAATGCGAGAAATCAATTGTTGGGTGGTGTGATACCGGTTGATGCTGATCTGGGCGCTGAGCTGGGAGAGTTGCGCTTCCCAAGCATCCAGTTGTTTAAGGTCGGGGCGCGGCGCTTTCAGTATCTTATTGCGAGATTGTCGGGCCGTTTGATGATCACGCACCAAGCCTGCATGGGTACGAATATGGGCAAACGTTGCCCAGTCCAGATAACGCCGACGATCACTGGGACTGCCTTCAATCAAACGCAATGTTTCCGGAGTAACCACAACTGCGGCCAATGCTTGGCCCATGGCTGACGCGCTGGATTGATTCTTACCATCCAGACGCACGGAAAGACGATTTTGTTGACCAAAAAATTCGAGCGTGTGGCTCAATTGTTGATGATATGTTTCACCAACCAACGAAAACCACTTCTCACCATGGTGGCAAAGTACATCGGTTTTGGCGCGACGAAACGAACGTCCTGTGGCCAGTAATCCAATGGCCTCAAGGAGGTTGCTTTTGCCTTGGCCATTGTTACCGCTAATCAGATTCATCTCAGGTCCAAAAAAGAGATCAGCCTGATGAATATTGCGAAAACGCCGAATGGCAAGCTGGTTCAATCTCATGAGTGCTTGATGTTGCTCAGAAACCCGAAAAAGGCCGTTGTTTTGGCCGTGGTTTGAAGTGCACACTGTGGCAGTGAAAGTCATTAACTTTCAACATGGTACATCATTATTCAGTGTCTTGACAGTAAAAAAAACAAAGACACGAATAAACTGTTTGGAATGTGGGATTCCTCGTTAAAATATCTGCCCACAAGAACCAAAATGACAGGCAATCTGAGCCCGTTGTTGATCGGAAACAACATGTTTTAACATAGTGAATGCTTGGCGAATATTATTATTTCTCTGGGTGTTGTTGAACTCAGGAGAACCCGTTAAAACCGCTTTGGAAAATTCATCCCATGCCTGTTCGTGGTCAGGCTGAATGCCAAGGCGTTGTTTCATATTGCTGAAGGTGCCTTGTTTTGAAGTGGGGCCTCGATAGCTCATCTCAATACAGCTGTCATTGTTCTGCCAAGCCATGGGCAGATGACACATGGCTCCACAATGCTCTGAATCATTGGCGTACAGATTGGGTGCGATGCATACGCTGAGAAGAGTGATTAGAAAAATTGAGTTTTTCATGATGTCCCCCTGTTAAGTTGGTACGGTTTCGCGGACCCCAAAAACTCTGTTTGGATCAGAATTAAATGAGTGCATCAGAGGGGTGACGGAGGGCTGGAATTTAATCACCAAAATAAGAGAAACCTTCAACAGGTTGGTCGTGATGATGATCCACTATGTGATTGATCTTCAACGCAGGAAAAACGAAGACTCGCCCTTCTCACCGATGTGACGGACACTCATTAATATTGGACTGCTATTTCTAAAAAAAAATCCATAAAATCAAAAAAACAGGCTGTTGAATGCACGCATTATGTACACGAAAGTGCGGGGCATGCTGTGTCAGGCAGACTCTATTTCCAACGATCCATTACAGGCCCATTGAATGGTCAAAAAAATCAATCAATCCTATTAAAATAATAAATTTTACATCTCATCCCAATCGGAAGTATTCATGAATCAGGTGTATATTTGTCCGATACTGGAGCAGGAAAATGAAAATTATTGCTTGTGAAAGGTGTTCTGGCACGGGGATGGATGTTTGTGATCACTGTGGAGGAACCGGGTACTGTGGTGTTGAAGTTTGTCCAGTATGTGATGGTCAAAAGAAAGAGGTTTGTCAGAGTTGCTGGGGAACAGGGGATTATGAAATTGAAATTCCCAATGATCGCTCGCGGCCTGCTCATTTCCGAGATTATTACTGATGCTTGAGTGAGAACGATAGAGGGTTGGGGTGTCACTACGGCGGCAGATTTGTTGTGAAAAGGTGACCTCTCCTTGAGCATCGTTCACTTTGTTTGGAATAGCTCTGAATCTCATATGAAAATAGGGGGTTTCAGAGCTATTCATGTGTAAATTCACTGTGCTACGCCGGTGATGATCCTCTTTGCCTCGTTCTTGCCTGTGAAGGTTTCCTGGGACGATACCGCTTTGATCAAAAGTGCTCGACCCTTTTCTTCATTACCCAGATCCCGATAAACCATGCCCAGATGGTATTGAATACCGGGTTCATTGGGTGCAGACTTCAGTGCTCTTTCCAGTAGTTCTTTGGCAGACGAAAGGCGGCCTTGTCGATAGCGGACCCAACCCAGAGTATCCAACGCACCTGGATTGTTGGTGTTTTCGAACGGTGCCATCAATGAGGCCGCACGACCCAGATCTTGGGTGTCCCATCGGTGATCGGCCAGAAGCATCGCCAGATTATTAGCGGCAACACCGTTTTTAGGGTCCCTGTCCAGAACGACTTCATAGCTCGTGATTGCCCGGTCCACATCTTCAGCCCGTTCATAGGCGGAAGCCAGCAATAGAACCAGATCGACCCGTTTGGGATCTGTTGTGCTACTGTGCCAAAGTGCTTTAGCAGCGGATTGAAAATCACCTTTGGCCAGTAAGGCGCTGGTGAGATTCATGTGGGATTTGTCCCAATCTGGACGCAGAGTTGTGACTTGCTCAAAAGTGGAAATAGCCTCTTGATAGTGGCCTTCTGCCAGCTGAATCTCTCCCATAAGGTTCAGAGCAGGCGCATGATCTGGGTGTTTTCTCAATACCTTTTTGAGCCATATTTTTGCTGTGCCAAACTGGTTGTCAAGTACCAGAGCGCGGACCAATTCTGTCAGCGGTTTAATGGTGTTTGGCTTGAGTTTAACCACCTGCTGAAGGGCTGAAATTGTCGCTTCGACATCCCCGCGCGCGCGATGGTAGATGGCCCAAATATACTGTTTTACCGCTGGATCTTTTACCACGTTGTTCAGTTTATAAAGGGTCTCTTTGGCCTCTGGCCACAAACGGCGGGCTAATTGAGTTTGGAGTACGCTTTTTAACAGAGCAGGGTGATTCGGTGATTCTTCCAAGGCGGCTAGAAATTGGGCTTCAGCCTCTTTGAACTTACCCATTTGGGCCAGGAGACGACCCAATGCGACTCGGTCTCGGATGGCGCCATCGCTCATGTCTACCAATTTGGTCAGTACAATTCGGGCCTGTTTTGGGCTGCCATTGAGATAGTGCGCCCAAGCGAGCAAGCGATGTGCGGAGGTCATGCCTGGTCGGGTCCGAAGGGCGACAGACAGTTCTCGAATTGCCTGAGCGGCATCCCCGCGCAATAGGGCGGATATGCCTTTTAGTAGAGGTAGATCTCGATCCTGGTTTCCCAGTGAACGGCCTCTCATCTCTTTAAGTACAGCTTGAATCTGCTGGTACGCTTCTCCGGTATTGCTCTCGGTGGCGGACATGGCGGCCAATTTGCGGCGGGCTGTGTCGCTGGCTTCCATGCCATGAGCCATGAGTGCTATTTTTAGATACACTTTTCGCGCTTCTTCAAGGCGGTCCGTTTTTTCATAAAATTCGCCCAGGGCAAACCGGAATACCGGGTCGGATTCATGGGAAGTGATGAACCCTTTCAGAATGCGTTCAGCCTGTTCCAATCCCAATCGACGCGCGGCAAAATCTGCCAAAAGCAGATAGCGCCGCGTATCGTTTGGACGCAGTCGAATGGCTTCACGCAGAACCCGTTCAGCTTCGAGAACATTACCTTCATAGGCGTGAAATGCCGCCAGGGCACGCCAGTAGAGCAGCACATCAGGTTTGCGCGCCAGAAGCCACCTGAGCATTTCCTCCGCTTTTTCTGGATCACCAGTACGTCGGTAGAGACCAGCCAAGCGCAGTCGTAACGCGCCACTGATGCCAAAGGGGCGTGTTTTCAGTCCTTCTTCCAGCAATCGGCGTGCTTCAACCAGTTCACCCTGTTTTTCATGATAATGGGAGATGATGATCAGGGCATCGGTTTGGGTGGAATCCATGGCCAGGACGCGTTTTGCCAGTTGGCTGGCGCGTTCTTCCTGACCCATGCGAGCCAGAATGCCTGCCCGAACCATCAATCCTTCACTATTGTTGGGGCTGACGGCTAACAGACGATCCACAAAGGCGTTGGCGCGTTTTAGATTGCCGCCAAGGAAATAGATACGCGCCAGTTTTTCCAGAGCGGAAACATGGTGCGGGTCGAGCTCCAATGTGCGCAGGAAGTAGATTAATTCTTTACGGGCATTGCCTTGTTTCTCTGCGATCAGTCCTAAATAGTGATGTCCTTGGATATTCTGGTTGTCGAGCTGTATGGCGTTACGGAACGCGAGTCGCGCGGATTCCATATCATCCTGTTGAAAGGCGGAAATGCCTTGGTCAAGGAATCGATCACGCCGTACATCAGGGCGGCGCAGATACCATGTGGTGAGTCCAATAGATAGACACAGAAGCGCTATCAGTACAAACCAGAACCAATTTTTTTTCCATATGGGACGATAGGGTGTTATGTGAATGGCAAGCAGTGTTTTGCCTATTTGAAGCCGTTCACCGCCTCGTATGGTGTAATGGGATTGCAGTGGGGTGCCATCCACATAGATAGGATCAATACGTTTTGGGTGCGGTGTGACACGGAGTCGATAGAGGGTGTGCTCTTCAGTGGTGGCGTGCATTTTTTCAGGTGGTGCTTTTCCGGACCGCTTGGCATCACGCAGCGCATCCTGCCATGCATCTTCACCCAGCACGGGCTCATCCCGCACAGTTACCTGGGTTTGCCGTCCTTCCAGAATCAGGTGAAATGTTGATATGCCTGGTTCATTGATAACCACATCACAGGAGCGTCCTTTTCCAACGGAGAGTTGAAATGGGTGGGTTTCATCGGCTTCGATGACCAAGAGAAGAAACTTCTCAGGTTCAGGACCGTTTTGCGGCGTGATGTATCCATCGAACAAAGAGCGTTCTTCAAGATGATAACGCGGCTTGTCAAACGCCTTTGCCACTGCAACGTCCTCTCAACAGGTGTAGAAGTACAGGTAGAACCACGAAAAAACAATTATCCCATTCACGCAGAATAGTGGTTTTTACCAAGGCCCTTAATTGGGGAAATGGTTAGACAGTGTGGGTTCCAGGTGCCCAATAAAATCCAAAATGAGATCATCGGCTTGATCATTTGCATCGGTAATGATACGGATCAATCCGCCTTCGGCACGACCGCGCAACAGTACATCCTGGAAAAGAGACCACTTCATGATGATATCACCAGCGATGCTTCGACCACGACCGATAAACCAGTAATAAACCAATTGGCGATGCATTCCTTGTTGAACAATCGTTCGGTTGACCGTTAAACCTGCACCGATGCCCAACTGTTTTTGCTGGTGCTCAATAATGGACCAGCCGCCTGCCGGTAAGCAGTGGCGGGGCGAATGAACAGCCGTTGCCTGTCTTAAATCAGAAGCATAGATGCCATACAGATGAATGATATCTCCTTGATCGGAGAGATAGCGCCGATTGATCCATTCATCAGGGTTGAGCTTTGCCATCATAATCCTGTCCACTGGAACATCTTCGCCCCACCAGACGGACAGTTTTTGTGGCAGTGTGGCTAAAGACTGTCGGGATGGCGTTCTAATCGTCTGTTGTCGCAGCGTCAGAGACATACCCACAAAAACAGTTATCAGCAGTAAGGCCACGCCCGCATGTCGCGTACCAAAGGAGTGGCGATTTTTTTTGCTGGCACTGTTACGCAAACTGCGTCGAACCGGCCAAAATTTATTAATAATATGCGTTTCAGCAACCAATATGACAATGCCCATGCCCAGAGAGAGCCAGCCACCTGTGTCATGACTGACTGTCCTCACGGTTTCGTTGTCAGACAGGTTGAATAAAGCGGCGGTAAGTGCCAGTCGTCCCCCATTGGTCAGTACTGTGACAGGCAGTGCTGAAAACAGAATGCCCACCTGAGCAAGTCGGTTATTGGTAAATTGGGTGAGTAGCAGGGCGACAGCGGTCAGTGGAAAAAAGCTGTTCAGACCACCACACGCTTCAACCACTCGAAGTTGAAATGCACCTAAATCAAGGATGTCGCCGGAGAGATGAACCGGCAGATCAATCAGGCGAATCAGAATAACACCCAACTCTGTGGATGCATTCAACAGTAAGTGATTTAATCCAGTTTCAAGCAGGTACGGTGGCGGAATAGTCAGGATAAAAAGTAAAAAAGGGCGCAATAACAGTGATAAACCGCACCAACCCCAGCGGAGCAGTGCCAACCCGGCGAGTTGTCCCATCAGTCCATATTGAACCAGTGCCGCTGTGGCGCTTTCGCGGCCCAGGATGACCAGTAGGCCGGAAAATAGGAGTACGCCGATACCGGTGCGTGGCGCGTCAAATCCGCAACGATTCAAGGCAGGCCATGTGGTTGCTATGAGCCAAACGGCAACCGGGCCGAGCACTAGTCCATATCCAAAGGTATCCCGTGTCAGCCACTGTTGACCCAGTTCAACCAGTTCAGCATATCCGCCCGACAGTATCAGAAAAAAAGCAACCAGCCAGATTGTTTTCTCAGGGGAACGCAATGGAGGCATTCTTGATCAGGGTAGGGCCACCCAATTTTTCATACAGGGCCTCAGCGTGAGCGCGTTCGATAAAGATGCCGCCGCCGCTGAGAGATAACTCCAGCTGGGTGTGGCCTTTTTCTTTGAACCCCTTTTTCAGATAGGCCTGGGCCAGGTGATAGTGAATCACGCCAATACCTGTGCCATGTGCGACCGCTTTTTCCAAAACGGTTACAGCCCGGTTCATCCAACCCATATGAAAATAGACCTGACCCAAAATATCCAGGCGCGCTGGATTTGTATCGTTTTCAAAGCGTTGCACCCACTGAAGGGCTTCTTGAAGGTCGGTGGCTGGTTCGCCGTAGCGGATCAGTAATTGAGCCAGTCTCAGGGCTGCGGTGTCAGACAACGGATTGTTTCTCAGGGCTTCACGATAGGCCAGCGCTGCTTGTTCGTGCTGGCCAGACTCTTCCAAAACCTGTCCCATCAACAGGTGATCACTGACATCCAAAGCCGTTTTGACACTTTTTTTACGTTTGTCGGGCAGATCATTGGCCAGATAGCTGACCCGTGCCATTTGGCGCATGGTGCCAGATGGATCGGGCCGGTTCTTCAATACAAGACGTCGATTGCGGTGATCAATACGCCAGTTGCCCAACCGTTCAAGTACGGAGGTGCCAAGCAGTGCAGGTACGCCCGGATTGCCAACAATGGCCCGGATGTTTTTCAGGGTATGTTTGCCCACTTGAAGCGTGCGTAGGGTGAAAATTTGTCGGCGTGAGCGCGAGCCATCAGCAACGGTGGCGTAGCCAAATCCTTTTAGATCCGATTGTGTTACGGTGCCTGCTTCTTTGAGTTTGTCAAAAATATCTTTGGGTACTAAAACAACGTTAGCACCGGTGTCGATAAGAAACTGGATCGGTTGATTGCCGTTGAGTTTGCCTTTAATCCAGTATTGACCTGCCCGATTGCTGTTTTCAAACGGGATTTCATCGTTCCAGTCCAGTTCACGATAGATATGTTCCAGATTCTCACCGTTTTCACAGGGCGCATTGCGGAATACCGTTACGCCTGACGCATCGCGACAGCGGACCAGATCCGAGGCGTAGGCCGGAATGGTGATCAGGAAAGAGATCAGAAGGGTAAGTGAAAAGCGATGGAACACGGCCAATTGCCTTGTGGCTTTGAGGAATAGGCAGCAGATGCAGGTTTGTCACTCCCTGACAGCGATACTGTTATCGTTATGATCCTACAATTTGAGGATGTCACGATAACAGTATCACTGAAAAGAATTGAAATCCATTAAAACAACAGGATTAGGCGTTACTTGCGTGTTGCGGTATTGATCAAGATGGGCGTTTTGGGTACATCCTGATGGAACCCCTGATTGCCGGTCGGCGTGGCAACGATTTTATCCAGCACGTCCATTCCTTCAACAACACGTCCGAAAACGGCATAACCAAAATCACGGGAGCCGTGATTTAAGAAGGTGTTGTCATTGACATTGAGAAAGAACTGGGAGGTTGCACTGTTGACATCACTGGTGCGCGCCATGGAGATAGTGCCACGATCATTGGTGAGACCATTGTCAGCTTCATTTTTGATGGGGGCGCGTGTGGGTTTCTCTTTCATGTCAGGTGTCATGCCGCCGCCTTGGGCCATGAAGCCCGGGATTACCCGGTGAAAGATGGTTCCATCAAAGAATTTGGAATCCACATAGGCCAAAAAGTTATCCACCGAAATAGGTGCTTTTTCAGCATCAAGTTCCAAAGTAATATCGCCCAGGGTTGTAGAAAACACCACCATCATGAATCGTTCTCCTTTGTCGTTGGCCCAGGCTTCGCCGGGTTGCAAAAGTGATACGGTTGCCATCGCCAAAAATGTGATGACGGTAAGGGTCCGAAGGACAGCAGCTTGAGTGCTTCGGAAATAAGATAGAGCCAAGTTTTTATCAGGTTGCATCTGTTTTGTCACCTTCATCCCCCTCTTCTCGGAGAATCATATCCACGACCCGGATGATTTCCCGACTGGCAGCAACTACCTGACGGGCATCATTGCGGGAAAAATTACGACTAATGCGATACTCTGCGGCATTTTGTAGATCACGCAAACTTTTAAGCTGTTGTCCCAACTGTCTAATTCGACGCGCATGTGCCCAGACAGCGCCTTTTTTCAGCGGTACTGGCGCTTGTTGCAGGGTTCGGATCAATTTTCTGTGACTACCTTCAACCTTGAGAATGCTCGGAAGTGGTCCCAATTCCAACGCATCACGCAAAAAACGGCAAGCATGATAGGCACCCATATAAGCGCGGCTTGCAGCATTGCGGTGATCAATCTCTTCATGATGGTTCATCATGATTTGCGCTGAACGCAGAAAATCAACCGGAGAAACCGTCATTTATCGCTCCCCAGACAGAAAGCCAGCCACCAGATTAAGCAGGGCGTTGGGTGAGATGTCAGAGTCGGCCAATCGGTCAGCCAGCAGCCATTCCAGCCGCACCACCTCTTCCACGCTTTGGCGTAACCTAAAGCGAAAACTCAGCCAGCGATCTACTTCATCCTCACGTAGATCATATTCAATGACTGGCCCTAGAATATGGTTCTCACGCAGCAGGGCGGCGACCTGGAGTTGGAGTGACTCAACTTCTTGATCAGAGATGCGTTTTTCACGCAGAAACCGACAACAGGCAACAATGCCTTCCATACCGACAAGCGGTTCCGCATTGGGCGCGACACGTTCTCGGGCTTGCAGCCATTTCTCTGCTTCTTGAAACCGGCCCGCATGAACAGAGGCAAATACCGCCTCACCCAGCAGGTCAGGGTCTTTGCTATGGTCTTTGCACGCGTCCCGAATTTCCAAAAGCGCTTCCGAAAAACAGCCAAATCCTTGAAGGCCAACGATATAATTAATACGAATATAGGTGGAGTCCGGTTCAATTTCACGGGCTGCCTCAAAGTGCCGCCGCATCACTTCCTCATTGCCTAAAATCGTGGCAATGATCCCCAAAACACTATGGGCACGCGCAGGGAACTGATCAATCAGTGCCTCAATTTCTTTACGGTCTCGCTGTAGGGCGACTTCGCTGTAGGGTGCTCCAATTGGAATCTCCCTTAAACGATGTATGACCGCAGACAGCTTCCTTGCCGGATCTTCCTGCATAATTTATCCATAAAACAACGTTGCCCCTAGCTTTAAAGTGCTTGCTGCCAGGAAAAGCCCAACACCTAGAATATCATATGAAAACAGCCTCTGCCATGGCATAAGCCAGTGCAGCAGGCTATGATGCCGGAATGGTGGGTAACGCCGCACCACCAGAAAAAGTTCGGTTTTTCCTGCTAAAACCGGTCAAGTCTGCCCACATTTTTCCGATATATGGATTAATTGGACTGATTTCTTGCCGTGCAAAATCACCAAATGATTTTCATGGTTGAGGTGGAAGGGGTGTCCTGTGCCCCTTTTTTTCTGTTGCAGGATGGATTCATAGGAGACGGCGATGTTGGCAGTCATGGTCATGAATGAGGAAGAAGAGCGGTTTATGGAAAGTGGTATGTGGCTCAAAGAGGCGCTCGAAGAGCGACTGTCAAAGCCGCTGGATCAGATGCAGCCAGAGGATATGGATGATCTGAATCCAGTTTTTGACATGGAATTTCGCAAAGAGGTTGCCCGTCGTTTGGTGGAAGATGGTGGTCGTACGCAAGAAGAGGTCGAACTGACCATGCGTTTGGGGGTGCTGCTTTCTCTGGCCTTTGCCAGTTGGTTTAAGCAGGAGTGACGCTTAGGGCCACGGAAAAAATTAATCATCCCAGGTAACACGCTCCACCCATTCAAAATGGTTGATCTTTGACGATTTTCGGCCTTTTTTTAAGAAAGTTGAGCCTTTAAACAGCACCTGGTGACCCGTAAGTCGCCAGGTGCTCTCCTTTGTTCATGAGTGGGAAGGGGCGCTGTGTTCCCCACTAACTGTGTGACACTACCAGGAGTAGATTGAACTCTGTCCACAAAAATTCCTTGATCCTGCATAAAATTTCAACAATACTGTCAAAAAAGTCATCATATTTTTGATACGTCTGACTATTCCTATATCATTCCCACCTTTCCTGATTTTCATCTGTCGTAGAGTGCCGGATCCAAGCCATTTGTGGCGTGGATACTACCCCCTATATTCTATGTCTTGTTGATTGAGAGGAAAAAATGTGCATGTATCCAATGTAGAGAAGAAAAATTGCTGGGATTTTTTTGAGTGTGGTCGAGATATCTTCAGTGGCCATCCCAAAGGTCCAGTCTGTAATGTCAGTATAACAACCTGTCATAATGGAAAAAATGACGGTACAAACGCGGGGCGTTACTGTTGGCAGATGCCCGGTTCAATTTGTGAAGAGTCAGCAATCAAAGAGGCTGGTGGTCGTGAGCCACGTGGTGGGTTCTCTTTCAAGGAAGAGCGCTGTCGTCGTTGTGAGTTCAAGGAGTTGGTGAAGCAAGAACAGGGGGATGCGTACAGAGAGTGAGCTTATCTCTCAAACCTGTTTGTTGATTATCCATGCGAAGGTTCAAAACACCGGCTTTGGCCGGTATCCAGACTTTCAGTCCGCCATACGACCCTCTCGATTTTGCAGGTGGTCGTTCAGTGGCCAACTTAACCAGAGTGTGATTGTTGAAATGAGTCTCAATTATGGATCTCTGTGTATAGTATCGCATTGTCGTAGATAAAAAAAGTATCTGTTCCAGGATTAATCGGTGATTTTTTACTGGAAATCCGGTAACAATGAACAATCAGAATCAATGAATGGTTCTGATTGTTCTTTAAATTATCCATTACACTCTACAATCGGCCTCTCTGCCCACCTCAAAGGGATAGGGATGGTGCCTCAGCGATGCCGTTTAGGAGCAAGGCATGAAACTCGCTGCCATTGACATTGGTTCAAGTTCTTCTAAATTATTAATTTCAAATGTTTATGATGTGGGTGACTGGCAGCCCGCCATAAAAAAAGCCAATCTCTACCGCGTGCCGTTGCGGCTCGGGGAAGATGCCTTTGTCAGTAAAAGAATCTCGCCTGAAAAAATCAAAGATCTGGAAAAAACCCTGTTGGCTTTTCGTAATTTGATGGATGTCTGTAAAGTAGAGAGTCACATGGCGTGCGCTACTTCTGCACTGCGAAATGCCGATAACGCGCCGCAAATTATCAAAGACATCAAACGTCGAACCGGAATAGATCTTCAGTTGCTTGATGGTGCTGAGGTGGCTCAGTTATTGGGACTAAACCGGATGGATCGCCGTTTCCATGCCTGTGCTTGTCTCTATATTGATGTAGGGGGCGGCTCTACTGATTTGGCGCTGTTGGCCAATGGTCAGTTGGTGGCGGCGGAATCTTTTCCCATCGGAATTGTGCGTATCCAGAATGGCGGTATTGCTGATGAAGAGTGGGCGGCAATGAAAGCGTGGATTCGACGCAATACGGTGGGCTATCGGCCATTAAGTGGTGTTGGTGCGGGTGGCAATATCAACAAGATTTTCAAACTGACTCGAAAAAGACAGGACAAGCCTCTCTCCTTCGAGAAGTTGCGTGAGATTCATTCTGCATTGGAGTTTCTCACCTATGATGAGCGTATGGTGCGACTGGGGTTGCGTCCAGATCGAGCGGATGTGATCGTCCCAGCGGGTCAGCTGTTTCTTTCAGTGATGAAATGGGCCGGTATCAGTAAGCTCTACGTGCCTCAGGTAGGGTTGGGTGATGGTATGATTCAATACCTCTATCGGACACTGAATGAAAAACAGAATCAAACCCAGTCCGCAGAGACAGAGGATACGGTAGATAAAAAAGAAGATAGTTGATCTATCTGGTAAAAACTTCCATTACAATCGGCGTGAAGTAGAATACCACACCCACCACCGCGAGGATGATGGCGGCGATGAAGCCGACCCATACCTTGATGATGAACTCGGCAAAATCCACTTTGCGGCTCAGTTGATCGGAGATATCTACCAATGTTTGGGAGTGGAACAGGTTTTCGATAGCCAGTTCAAGGTGGTAGGCTACGCGTTCCACGGTGAGGCGATCTTCGGTACTAAAGGGCGTACCGTCTTTTTTATTGAGTATTTGGATGGCACCGGTGATCTGGTCGCCGTTCAGGCTTTTAACCGGCACGCACAGGACGTTTTTTGTGACAAAGTTTGTCGCATCATCCATCTGTTTGTGAAAGCCGCTACGCGTCTCTAAATCCTCTTCAATGCGGAACCGTCCTGAAGAGATGACCTCACCAACGATGCAGCCCCGTTTGGGTATGGCAACGTTGCGTTCGCCCAATCCTGTCCCACACTCCAGCCAAACGCGATCACCAGAGGGATCACTGATAAAGATACTACACCGTTCGGCGTTGACCAGTCTGGGGACGATATCCACGAAAAAGCGCAGCAACTCTTTGTTGCCGTTTTCATCCCAGGAACGGTCCAGAACCTCTTGTCGGTGTTTGATACGACTGAGGGTTCGGCGCATTTTTTTGTTCATTGATAGATCCCATAAGATAGACATGCTCTCGATGCTATCGTAACGTTCTCAGCGCTGGTTGAAAAGCCCTTAGTGCCGATTTTTTAACTATTTTTATAAATATGGGATAGGGAAAAGTTGAATCGTTGCCATTGTGTGATGTATTGGTCGGTCTGCGAGCCCAGAGGTGATGAGTGCTCAATGTGATTGTCATCAGTAAAATTCCCTTTTCCTCACGGCGGGAATCGCCTACTCTTTAAATGACGCAAGATGCAACAAAATTTTGTGTTATTGATAAAAACCACTGATAAAAGATACCTCAAGAGGTCACAACGTGATCAAAAAAGTCCCTGTCTCAGCCCTCAAACCGGGGATGTTCATCCATGATTTCAATTGCGCTTGGCGTGATGATAATCCCTTTCCCAAACAGTTGTTGCTCAAAAAAAGTACTCAGATCTCCTATATTCGCCAACAGGGTTTAAAAGAGCTCTATATTGATACAGCCAAAGGGTTGGATGTGCCGAATGCGCCCACAGCCCAAGAGGTGCATGCAGATCTTGCGGCCCAGATCATGGAGTTGGGTGACGCGCCCGCACCGCCGCCGCCGGCAAAATTTTCATCCATGGAAAAGGAGCTCACCCGCGCTGCTGAGGTGAAAAAACATGCCAGGAAACTGGTTGGCAATGTCTTGGAAGATGCCAGGCTGGGTAAACAGGTCGCCATCGGTCCGGTGCGTAACGTTGTTGAAGGCATGGTGGAATCCATGTTCAGCAACCAAAACGCCATGCTCAGTTTGGGCCAACTCAAACAACGGGATGAGTACACCTTCTTGCATTCGGTCAATGTCGGTGTGTTTCTGATGTCCTTTTGTCGCGGTCTTCAGATGGATGAAGAGACCATCATTGATGTGGGAGTGGGGGCGCTTCTGCATGATATCGGCAAGATGAGAACGCCTCAGGAAGTGCTCAACAAACCCGGTAAACTGAGTGATGATGAGTTTATGATCATGCGAAAGCATGTAGAGTTCAGTCATGACATTCTGTCCGAGACAGAAGGCGTGTCACAAGAGGCGTTGGATGTGGCGGGTCAGCATCATGAACGATATGATGGCAGTGGTTATCCGCATAAATTGAAAGGGGATCAGATCAGTTTGTTTGGTCAGATGTCTGCCTTGGTGGATGTCTATGATGCCATCACTTCAGATCGCTGTTATCACAAAGGGATGCCGCCTCATGTGGCGTTGCGGAAGATGTTGGAGTGGAGTAAACACCATTTTGATCTGAACCTCTATCACAGTTTTGTTCGCTGTGTGGGTATTTATCCCATCGGTACGCTGGTGGTGATGGAAAATGGTCTGATGGGTGTGGTGATTCAGTCCAATCAAGAGAGCCTGCTTCATCCCATCGTTAATGTGATCTATGATACGGCTAAAAATCGTCCACTGACACCGGAGATTATGGATCTTCTGGAGTATCGGGAAAAGGGGAGTGGATATAAGATTCGCCATGAAGAGTCGCCGGCTCGCTGGAAAATCGATCCCAAGGCTTTCATGCCCAAGCCTGAACTTTTTCAGTAGTATGGTCACTATGTTGTGATAATTGTCTCGAAACGGAAGCGCTGTTCGAATAAGATATTCTGATGTATCGGTGTTTCGTCTAAAATTTGAACATTCAGCCGTTTCAGCCATTTCAGCCATGGTGATATTTTTGCTCTGATGATCTGTTTCTCATATCAAAAGCGGTGCAAAAATATCACCATGGCTCCACTCAGGTTGTGATTCATTGTCTAATTTCTGATCGAAATAACTGTAAAAATCAGTAATATGCTGTGAGAGCTCTTCTCCACTCATGATAAGCCAGGAATAGATCATCATGTCAAAACACGCTACGGAAGAAGATGCACTGGAACTGCTTCGTGCTCAGATGGATGATTTGGACCCGGCACCAGCTCGTGGTGGTAGTAACGAAGCCATCCACCAGGGTATGGCGCAGGTGGATAATCTTGCTGAAGAGCTTCCTCATGCCACGGAAACCAAAGCCAGAGCCCGTAAGATCATCGGCAGCATGTTCGAAGATGTGCGGATGGGACAGCAGATCAACGTTGGGCCTATTCGTGAAACGGTAAAGGTCATGGCTGAGTCCATGTTTACCAATCGGGATGCGCTGCTTACTCTGGCGCAGTTGAAGCAACATGATGAATACACCTTTATGCATTCGGTGAATGTTGGTGTGTTTTTGATGTCGTTTCATCAGACTTTGGGCATGGATTCTGATCAGCTGGTAGAAGTCGGTATAGGTGGTATGTTGCATGATATCGGCAAAATGCGGACACCGCCGGAAGTGCTTAATAAGGAAGGTAAACTGACTGACGAAGAGTATGGCATCATGAAAGGGCATGTGCCGCGCGGCGTTGAAATTTTGTCACGCAGCCCTGGCATTTCCCAAACCGCCATCAGTATCTGTGCAGAGCACCACGAGCGCTACAATGGCACCGGTTATATGAACAAGCTGAAAGGCGATGAAATCAGCCTGTTCGGTCAGATGGCGGCTATTGTTGATGTCTATGATGCCATCACATCGGATCGGTGTTATCACAAAGGAAACGATCCACATGTGGCGCTTCAGCGCATGTTGCAGTGGAGTGAACGGGATTTCAATGTTGACTTGTTCCATAAGTTTGTCCAATGCGTAGGCATATATCCAACTGGATCATTGGTTAAACTGGAGAATGGCTTGTTGGCTGTGGTGATCACCAATACCACCGAAAGCGTGCTGCATCCTGTGGTCAAGGTGGTGTATGACACGAATATAAAACAGAAAGTCGAGCCAGAAATAGTTGACCTGTTGGTTTGTAAGGAAGAGGGCCTCCATGGTTACAAGATCCTGGGGCGGGAGTCATCCACGCGTTGGGGGCTGACTCCACGCGACTTTATGCCGCAGCCGAAGTTGTTTGATAGGGTATAATGGTTTCGTCTAAAATTTGAACAGTCAGCCGTGCCATCCCTGGTGATGTTTTTGCTCTGATGATCTGCCTTGCATATCATAAAGCGGCGCAAAAATATCACCAGAGCTTCCACTCAGGTTGTGATTTAGTGTCACGTTTTGGATCGAAATCACTATAATTTTTCCGTGGTCCTCAGAAATCAGAGCGGCCAGAACCAGGGAATCAACAGACTGGCCAACAGCCAGGAGAGCAGGTTCAGCGGAAGGCCGGTTCGGAAGAAGTCCGCGAAGCTGTAGCCGCCAGCTTTGAGTACCAGCAAGTTGGTTTTATAGCCAATGGGTGAAGCAAAAGCGGCGTTAGCACCAAAAATAACTGCCATCAAAAAGGGCACTGCGCTGACGTTAAGCATATTGGCCGCACCAACAGCGATGGGTGCGAATAGAATCGCTGTGGCGTTGTTGGATATGATGTTGGTAAAGATCATCACCAGCATCATAAACAGTGAAAGTACCATCCAGGGCGAACCTCCAGCGGTTATTTGAACCAGTTCATGGGCCAATACATGGGCTGTGCCGGTGAGTTCCATGGCATTGCCTAGAGCCAGCGTTGATCCAATGAGTAGGATCAGTTCTGGCGGTACAGCCCGATAGCCCTGCTCCAGTCGCAGACAGCCGGATGCCAGCATGGCAAAGGCCCCCATAAATGACAAAATGAGCATATTGGACAGAGGTGTCACCGCAAGGGTGATGATGCCCAGCAAGATGCCCAGTGCAACGCGGGCTTTTTGTGGGTTTCCTATGGTCTCTTGAGCGCCAGAGAACAGGATGAACTCACTGCGATCCATCAAATTTTTGATCGCTTTCTCTTCACCATGAATCATCAATAGATCACCACCGCGAAGCGGGATCTGGGTGATACGTCGGTAGACGCGTTGTCGAAAGCGTTGCAGGCCGATGACCGCAGGGCCGCCAAAGTTTTCACGAAATCGGATGTCAGAGAGCGTTTGACCAACAAAGGGGCTGTTCGGTGTGATGACCACTTCAGCCAACATTTGGTTTTTCTGTTCTTTTGGATCTGGCGGCGGGGTTCCGGGTAGTCCGGGTATCAAATTTCCACGGGCATCCCACTCCAATTTTTTCAGATCCCGCATAGCACCGGTCATTACCAGGGTGTCACCCTCTTTCAGAGAAACATTTCTGAAAACCCCAACAAAATTGCGGTTGCCTCGGATGACGCGGTGAACCTCAACATTTTTAAATAATTCGTTAGACAGATCGTTGGGGCGCTGGCCCACCAAAGGTGAATTGACAAGAATTTCCATTTGTACCAGAAATGGTGCATCTCGTTCACCTTGACCGGTGTTGTCGATGTCGGGAAGCAGTCTTGGCGCGATGAAGATCAAATAGATCAAGCCCACTACCAGGATGACCAGTCCCAAACTGGAAAAGGTGAACATCTCTACCTGCATCACTTGGGATTTGTTGGCAAAATCTGCGACCAGAATATTCGTAGAACTGCCGATCAATGTACAGGAGCCGCCGAGAATAGAGGCAAAGGAGAGCGGCATTAACAGTTTTGACGGAGATATGGACATCTCCTTGGCCACTGTCACCAGAATAGGCAGAAAGATCACCACAATAGGCGCATTGTTGAGAAATGCGCTGGAGATGGCAACAACGGTCAAAGAAAGCGCCATGGCCATGCGCCAGTTGCCCACGGCGATTTTTTGAATCCACTGTGCCAATATGGCTAACGCACCCGTACGGGAAACGCCTTCACCTACCACCAAGAGTGCAATGACAGTGGCCAAAGCGGGATTGGCGAAGCCTAACAGGAGCTGGGTTGGATGGAGAAGGTTTTCACCGCTATCCGGGTCGATCACCGGTATGATCTGGTAGGTGGCCATCAGGGCTACGAGCAGTCCGGCTGAGACCAGGGCAATTGAAATTCGACCCCGTGCGAAGAAAAATGTGGCGAGAACCAAAATCGCCAAGGTGGCCAGTACTTGAGGGTCGGTAAGCGCAGGGAGAGCATTCATAATTATTATGCGGCCTGTTAAGCGTCGTTTTGAACAGCGACACGTACTTTACGTGTTCGAGGGCCGTCAAATTCTGTGAAGAAAATACCCTGCCAAGTGCCAAACGCCAGCGCGTTTCCGGTGATCGGAATGGTCACGCTCGATCCCATCATGCTGGCTTTGATATGTGCATGACTGTTACCTTCGGCATGGCGGTAAGGGCCGTGAACGGGAATCAGGCCATTCAGGGCGTGAATCATGTCATGGACAACATCAGGATCGCAGTTTTCATTGATCGTGATGCCTGCTGTGGTGTGTGGAATAAAAAGTGTGCAGGTGCCGGAAGTGATGCCAGACTGTCGGACAATCTCCACCACTTTGTCGGTGATTTCGACAAATGTTTGCGGTGCTTGAGTCTGAATCTGGAACGTTGTCACCATGGACTGTTTCCTTAACTTCAGGGCTGTTGAGGTCAAATTGTTTTGTCATGGATTGGAAATCTGGATGACAATTTTAAAAATACCACACATGATCCCATCGTGGCAAAATAGCTGGCCACCAGTATGAATTGACACATTTTGCCGATTTCGCCACAATCAATTATTCTGATTTCTCCTAAAGCATCGTGGATGTGGATAGTGCGCTGTTTTCATCCGTGATATCTGAACTGAGGTCGTTATGTCTGAGCTTTCTCTTGCTGATGTTGGTGTTAAACAGTTCAACAAAGACCATCAGCGTTTGCTGTTTTATATCGTTGAGTTCAACCGATTGGTTGTACGGTTCCAGGAACGCGAACCTTTTGAAGATGAATGGGATCAGATCAGAATTTTGTTTAAGCGGTTGGATAAATATACCAAAGTACATTTCAAGGCTGAAGAAACACTCATGGTGGAACAGGGTTACCCACTCTATGAGGAGCACCTGAAACAGCATCACGCATTGATTGATGCTTTGGCAGAGCTCAAGAAAAAGGTCAAAGCTCAGGATGCTCGCTATATTGCAGATATCAAAAGCTTTCTGCTGGACTGGTTGCGAAATCATATCAATGGTCATGACCTGAAATATCGGGATTTCTTTAAGGAAAAAAAGGTGGATTAGACTGCTTTTACTCCTATTGAGTGTACGTGTTATTCGGGTGATAGATAATGGAACCAAGTGAACGTAACGAAGCCGAAGAGATTATGGAAAAGGCGCTGTTCAATGAGATGATCTCAGCGGAACAGCTGGATCGAATTGTCGCACTGAGGCCGGACAATGTGGTGATTCTCGATATACGAACCGATATGGAGCATAAAGAGGGCATCATTCCTGGTGCTCAGCTGTTTCCCTGTGCACATAATTTGGAAAACCGACAGGACACCAGCATATTCAGTGAATCGTTTGGAAAACAGTTTGATGCATCACTTTTTTCAAAGGATTCTCAGTACATTCTGATCTGCCGTTCTGGCCCGCGCACGGAGATTGCGGTCGAGGTGTTTCTTGAACAGGAGCTGGAAGCGTGTGAATTGATCGGCGGTGTGATGGAGTGGAAACGGCAGGGGTATGCCATTGATTCAGCCGAGGGGGCTGTTGTTCATAAACGAGCGGGTTAAGGGCCACGAAAAAAATAATCGTCCCAGTTGTGCAGGATAGAAGCTTGTTTGATACCCATTAGCTATGCTTTTTACATGGTCCTGATCTTTTATCTTGCTTAGTAGCGGCGGTCTTTCAATGAGTCTTGAAAAAAGCAGTTTTTTACAAACGCATCGGCTTGATTCTCTTCGGGATTTTGAGGAGCCTTTTGCACTTGTGCCGCCTGCATGTTCTGAAAGAAAATCTTCTCTCTGCCAATTTGTAACGCCAACAACCATTGCTGATTTTATGAGTTTGTTGTTTCTTCCTAGAAGAGGGGAAACAATCCGTCTTCTTGATGCTGGGGCTGGAAGAGGAGCGCTATTACACGCTTTTCTCCGTCGTCACGGAGAAAACAGCCGTATTGATCTTACCGCTTATGAAATTGATGAGAACCTCATCGACTCTTTAAGGCAAACCCTGCATTTGTTGAGGGGACAGAGCTCTCTGAGATCGCGAATTATCACGACTGATTTTGTTGATGATGCTGTTTTAAATCTGCGAGATGGAAGTGGCCAGCGTTTTACTCACGCAATCCTGAATCCGCCCTATCATAAGATTAAGAATACTTCGCACTATCGAAAAATTCTGAGATCAGTGGGTATTGAAACAGTAAATTTATACTCTGCATTTCTATCTCTATCGCTTGCATTATTGGAACCACTAGGGCAACTCGTGGCCATTATCCCGCGGAGTTTTTGTAATGGTCCTTATTATCGGTCGTTTAGGAAATTCATCAGCAGTTGATCGGCACTTTCGTTGCTTCAGTGGTCATACTCAAGTCAATGTGACAGACCTTCGTCGCATGATGTATCCAAATCGTGATACTCTTATCAAGATTGGGCAGTGGGTTAAAAAAGTTGACAGTCCTTTTTCTCAACAAAATATTGATCAAAAAATTGAAAGCATTGCATGAGTCTTCATCGCAACATTACAGAAGCTATCGTTATTCTTGATGCGCTTGAAATGCCTCGTGCTCAGCAGAATGAGCGTTCAGCACTTTGTCTTCTTGCACTGTTGGATCTTTCTCCTGAGAAAAGCTGGATACAAGCCGAAAGTCCACTGAAAGGCATTACGCCCATGATGGATTTCAGTCGAGATCACTATGGAAAGGCGTATGCACCCAACACTCGTGAGACTTTTCGTCGGCAAACAATGCATCAGTTTGTAGATGCTGGTATTGCCTTATATAATCCAGATGAGCCAGATCGCCCAGTTAATAGTCCCAAAGCTGTGTATCAAATTGAACCAGAGACTCTTAGTCTCCTTAAAAACTTTGGTTCGCCTTCCTGGGACGCTCAACTTGTCGCTTATCTTGCTGAACAAACAACGCGTTCAGCTAAGTATGCTAAGGAGCGTAAACGGCGGTTGCTTCCCGTCAATTTAAGTCCTTTCTATGGCTTTACTTGGTAATCATGTTCTTGAGTGTCTCAACCTCTTCGGCCAAATTGCCATCGCTTTTCATTTTTTTATCAATGCTGCGGACGGCATAAAGAACCGTGGTGTGGTCGCGTCCACCAAACTGATGACCTACTTCCGGGTAGGAGTGGCGGGTCAGTTGTTTGCAGAGGTACATGGCAATCTGTCGCGGATGGGCAAACAGGCGTGAGCGTTTGTTTGAACGCATATCCTGTGGGCGGATTTTATAGAAGGCGCAGACGGTTTTCTGAATGCCTTCAATGGTAATCTGGCGCTCCTGGCCTTTGACGATATCCCGCAACGACTCTTTGACCAACTCCATGGTCACCGGCTGTCTGGTGAGTGACGAGAAGGCTGAAACACGCACCAAAGCGCCTTCCAGTTCCCGGACGTTGGTTTGAATGGCGTTGGCGAGGAAAAAAGCCACATCATCTTGCAGTTCCAAGCCTTCCATGCTGGCTTTTTTCTTCAGAATTGCCACACGGGTTTCCAGCTCAGGCGGTTGAATATCCGCCACCAAGCCCCAGCCGAAGCGAGAGCGCAGGCGCTCTTCCAGATTGTCGATCTCATTGGGAAACCGATCTGAGGTCATGATGATCTGCTTATTGGCTTCGAACAGGGCGTTGAAGGTGTGAAAAAACTCTTCCTGAGTGGCCTTCTTTCCAGCGATGAACTGAATATCATCAATCAATAGTAGATCGACTGACCGGAATTCCTCTTTAAAATTGAATACCCGTTTAAAGCGCAATGAGTTGATCAACTCGGTCATGAATTTTTCCGAGGAGATATAGAGCACCCGCGCATCGGGGCGATCTTCAAGCACTTTATGTCCGATAGCATGCATCAAATGCGTTTTACCCAGACCGACACCGCCGTAGATAAACAGCGGGTTGTAAGCGGTTGCCGGGGCTTCCGCTACGCGTTCGGAAGCGGCATGGACAAACTGATTACAGCCACCGACCACGAATGAGTCAAAGGTGTAGCGCGGGTCTAACCCGCTTTCACGGGGCAGGGTGGTGGATTCATCAGAAGGATCGGCTTGTTTTGGTTTCGCGGCTTGTTTTGGTGTTTCGGGGGTGTCTTTTTGCTCTGCGGATTTTGCATTATCTTCTTGGGCGGGCTTGATTGGGGCGTTGGTGTCTATTGTGTAGACAATGGTGATGGCGCGACCCGCTTCGGCAGAGAATGAAGCGGTCAGTAGCGAGTCATAGCGACTTTTCACCCAATCAAGGGAAAAGTCATTGCCCACCAGAATTTCCAACTCACTGCCCCGAATGGGACCAGCCGGGCGTAGTGGAGATATCCAGGCACTGAATACTTGCTCGGAAACCTGCTCTTTTAATGCATCCAGTACTTTGTCCCAAATTTCCATGACTGTTTTTTTATTTAGATGGTCAGGCGAGGATAACGATCTGTTTTCAATTGAACAGACTAACAAAGGGTGCGGGGAAAGGTTCTGAACGAGAAAAAGAGGGCAAAAAAAAGCGCTTGGCCCACCCTTTTCAGGTGTTCCCGTCGGGAAGATTCAAGGTTCTTTTTGTTGATCGGGAGAGCGCATCCCCACGCGCCAGTGCATGATAATAGCGCAGGTGATTGGTCAGCGGCAATATGTAGCGTGAAACAGGGAATCAGCCAACCGGGTTTGTGCTATGCTGGAATTAGGTTTTGCGGGCTTCGGAACAAATGTGTCATGAAAGCACTTTTTGTTTGGTACAGCCCTAGAATACCTGGAAAAGATTGAGTAAAACTGACACTATTAGCATCATGAAAATCATTGCATTCTTTTCGTGTCAGGCCGGTGTTGGTCGCACTGCTCTGATCACTGAGTTGGCCGCCTATTGGGCCTCACTTGGCAACGTGGTTGGTTTGGTTGATATGGATCTGGCAGCACCGGGTTTGACCGGTTTGCCGCTTATCAACGATCTTGCGTGGCCTGATCCGGCATTTGAAGGGTGTGGCGTAAGTGATTTAATCGCCTATTTTAATGCGATTGATACGTCTGAAGAGGCTGAAGCGTTGCCGCTCTCCGCCCTGTTCAGAGAAGTGACGCTACCCAACGGACAGAAGTGGGGGCGCACTGGTCAGGTGTGGGCCTTGGGTGCGGGTTCCGTGCGTAGTGGTGAGATCTGTTTACCACTTGCTGAAGAGCTTGATAGTGAACAAGTGCAGGCTTTTTATCGTGATTTTAGAAAGAGAGTAAAAAATTACGTTTTGCCAGACAGTGGGCGGGCGTTTGATTATGTGTTGGTGGATTTTCGGACGGGATACCCTGATCTACTGGCTCTGATGCTGGGTAATATGGCGGATCAGATCGTGTTGATGTCCGGTTTGACCAGTCAAAATTTATCCGTTTTTGCTGAAACGCTCCAAACGTTGCGTGAAGAGGCGATTCCGTTTGGTGCGTATGCTCGTGACGTGGTGGTGGCGTTGTCGCCGTTGCAGAGTCAGATCAATATCTGTCCGCTGGCCATGCAGGCGTTGGAAAAAGGGGTGCGTTTGTCTTCTGCGTATGCTTTGGTGCCGCCTGAAGATATTCAAGTCGAAACCACGCCAGCGTGTTTCGTTATGCCCTATGATGCTCGGCTTGCCGGATCGGATCTGCCGTTGCTGTTGAATCGTCAGGATCTGCCCTATGTGCGGACCGTGATGGCGATTGCTGAACAGATTGATGGGGCAACCGTGCAACACACAATCCAAAAGACCCAGTATGCGATGGGTCGGTGTGTTGGGGTGTCCTTCACTGGTGACGATGCGGCTGTGGCAGGGCTGGTGAAATCGTCCAAGAAATATCTGGATAGCGCTGATAGTAGGGCTGAATCTACGGAATTTCAATTGATTCTGCCGCGTTGGTACTGGCCGCTCTTGGCAACAGGTCAAAAGGATCGTATCGCAGAGGTTCGCGCGGGATTGATTGGCACGTTGCCGCAGGGTGTGATTGCGGATAAAGATGGAATTTTGGACCTGCTGGCCGGTTCGGTGGCTTTTTCAGTGGGTGAGAAAAAACGTATTTTAGCTCTTATGCCGGATCTGTCACAGTCGCAACTCAACGCGCTGATTGATATATTGGATAGGGAACGGCAAAGACACGCTGTGCCGGATGGCTCAGACCCGACCTCACGCATGGTGTTCTATCTGCACCATCAGATTGCCTGGGCAGATCGCGTGATTCTGAATCAGCCCGGTAAGATCATCAAGCCGCTTATGGATCAGGCGGCTCAACGCAAAGGATCATTCCCAAGCTGGGAAGATCTACCGATTTTTTGGGTTGCGTTGGCAGAACTGTTTCGCAATGACCCCCCACGTTATGAACAGGCTATGCAGGAGGCGTTTAAAATGGATACCGAAGATGCTTCAGCTTGGAATCGTTTAGGCATCCGTCTTGCCGCTTCTGGAGAGTATGATCAAGCGGCGGGTGCATTTATCAAGAGTATTGACCAGGATCGGAATGATCCTGAAGCGTGGTCAAACTTTGGTCGGCTGTTGCATGAACGCCTTGACCGTCCCTCCGATGCGGAAAAAGTGTACCGTCAGGCGCTGGCGCTGGATGAGTCGCTGGCCAATGCCTGGCAAGGGCTTGGTAATCTGTATCAATATACGCTCAATCGTCCAGAACAGGCTGAGTCGGCCTATCGGAAAGCGTTGGAGAGTGATCCCAACAACGCCGATACTTGGCATGGTCTGGGTAATCTGCTCAAAAACCATCTCAATCGCTATGAAGAGTCTGAAAAGGCGTACCGTAAGGCCATTGCCTTGGATGGTTCGCTGGCGTATCCGTGGTACGGACTAGCCAAGCTGTTGCACTATAAACTCGACCGCGCAGAGGAGTCTGAAGCCGCTTATCAGACCGCCATTGAGTTGGAACCGCGTCTGCCCAATTATCACCAAGGGTTGGCCAATCTTTATCAACATGTACTGGACAGGCCTGAGGCTTCGGAAGCGGCCTATCAACAGGCGTTGGAACTTGATCCAAAATACGCCGATGCGTGGCATGGTCTGGGCAAGTTGTATCAAAATAAACTGGACCGTCCAGAAGATTCAGAGGCTGTATTCAAAAAGGCTATTGAGCTTGATCCCAATTATGCCCATCCCTGGTATACGTTGGGCAATTTGTATCAGTACAAGCTGCACCGGCCAGACGCTTCGGAAGAGGCGTACATCAAGATTATCGAAGCGGATGGCTCTCTGGCCGCGCCTTGGCATGGTCTGGGCAATCTGTATCAATATAAATTGGGTAGACCGGAAGAGGCGGAAGCCGCTTATCGGAAATCGATTGAGCTTGATGCCTCAGAGGTTGATCCCTGGAACAAGCTGGGCAACCTGCTGAAAAATCACTTCGCACGCTATGCCGAGTCGGAATCAGCCTATCAACATGCACTGACTTTAAAGCCGAGTTATGCCTCTGCGTGGAATGGGTTGGGCAATCTGTTGCAAGATCATCTGGGTCGTCTTGATGAAGCGGAAGCGGCTTATCGTAAGTCCATTGAGCTTGATCCAAGATATGCCTATCCCTGGCATGGTATGGGCTTGCTTTATTGGATGCACCGAGGCCATTACAGCGCCGCCAAGAAATTGATTGAAAAAGGTTTGTCACTGGCTGATGATGAAAATATCAATGCAACCCTGCAACGGGATCTTGGTTTTCTTTACCAGCATGCCGATGAAAACGGTATGGCCATCGCGCACTTGGATCAATCCTTATCCGGTCTCAGGCCCGATCTATACCGCCATCATTGCCATATTCAGATCATTTTGGAAGCCTGCCTGAACAAAAAGGGCGATCAATCAGCGGATATTCTGAATGATTGGCTAATAAAATTCCCAAAAGACGCTAATCTACATTTTGCCGCCTGGCTCCAAAAAACACCACTGGATGCCATGAACACGCAATCGGTCATAGATACGCTCTCCAGCCACTACACACGGTTCGAAATACTCACGGCTTGTTATCGGATATCCGGCTTCCGGGCAGATCTGCGCCTACCATTACGCCGCTTTGCCAATAAGCTCTATGGATTGCCTGCTGAAAAGCTGGAAACCTTTAAAGATGTAGCTCTTCCAAAAGAGATTTTGGACCGCTACAAACCATTTGTTGCACGATTAAGCATTGGTTGTGGCGATCCGAATGATATGAACCGGTTCTTCAAAGAGGACGAACCGGTGTTGGATATGCCTGGCTGAGGTCTTCTCAACAAAACCGGGCTTCCCTCCTTGAAGCCCGGTCAAATCTTTAACAAAGAATAAATATCATATAGTATCTTCAGGATTGCGTTGAACAACTGTAAGCGATTATGTTTTTTGAGTTGTGGATATGCGTACTTACTGGAGTTGTATATGGCCATGATTGAACAAGTGTTTCGGGAAGGTAAATCACCCGCATCTTGGATGCCGTTGGTGCATACGACACCTGTTGATTGGATTTTTGATGCCTTTAAAGATAAAAACCAGGACTCTCTTTTCTATCATGTGTCCAAAAAAGGCAGTCGTTGTTGGGACGTGCAGGAAAAATGCGGTTGGATGCCTGCTGTTTACATGTATGCTGGAAAAGCTGGGCGGCCTGACCGAAATAAGGCTGAAAAAAGAGCAATTGGTCGAGATGAGGTTTATGGTGAGCTAATTATGCTGTGTTATCATCCGGAGATAGAGCGCGAAAAGGATGGTTGTGCAACGCCGTGTGACAGCGGTGGTGTGTTCACAGGAAATTGCAAGCCGTTTCCTGTTGAATCTGAGGATAAAGAGCGGTTTAAGGCTGTAAAATTTTTACAGGAAACACGGATGGAATTGGATCAGTGGCGTGCTGGCTTCCATGAATATTTGTGGTCCTTCTATGGTTCTGAGTGGCAAAATTATATGGATGGTGACAAACCTGCAAGTTGCCCAGAATTGAAAGATGCTTGTTGGGATCATTGTGATCTTCCCGTTCGCTATGTGGACAAGTTGTCTGATGACTGGGCCTCTTGGACTTGGGAAGTGCGATTAACCGGACCAAAACCTATTTCTGTTACTGATGCATTGTTAGGCTGGGCAATGCCAAAGGAAACTTATCGAAAGGTTCTTGGCGCGTTGGCTCTATGGAAAGAAGCCTATGTCAGAGGTGAGGAAGGGGTGTCGGAACCTCCCGAATTGCCAGATGGTTTTCTGGATTATGGCGCTGACCCGGAACAAGGCGTGCGTGATTTTATGAAAAATTGGATAGAGAAAAAGCAGGGCGGTATGAGATGACTGAGACGACAGACAATCAAAAAGTAATTGTTGAAGCTGTCAACAGAAGTCTCGCAGATGGCTGTGGTGAGGAGGCTGTGATTGTACATAGCACACAAGAGCCGGATAAATTGGGGTTGTTGGATGATATTCTGGAAGATATTACAAAAATTATCAGCCGATCTGATTTTGAAGAGTATTCAGAAACAGGGTTGCTCTGTCCGGTTGTTGAAAAAAAGTTCGTAGGAAGAAATATCCGTGCTTTTTATATGGATTCTGAATTTTTAAAAGAGTATGAAGCGTTGGCCGGTTCCTTTCCCAGGTTTGTTGAAAACACCGAAGCAAAATCTCGATCACAATTCTTGCCGCCGCTGTCAGGAAAGTGGATGTGTGGGACAAAGAAATTGATGTTTGCCACGCATGATGACATCAAGCAGATGAGAAGAGCTGCTGGAAATAAATTGTTAGATCGTCTTGATATAAAGATTCCACAGAAGATTTTGCAGGGAATGATTGATAATCAAGGTGAACTGTCTATTGAGTCATTGAAACAAATAGAGGTGTGGACTGATATAGGCGAGCTATGTGTTGATAGTCAGCATGAGGATCTGCTTTGGAGTTTTATGGTTCGTCGTGCAGCGGTTACTCGCCTGATGCCGAAAGCGTTGGAAGTTTTACCGATTATTTATGAAGGGAAAGTGCAGCCATTTTTTGAGAACTGTTCCTATGAAAAATATGAGGCTGCGGCAAGGCGGGTGAATAAAATTTGGTCGGATCAGGTTGAAATGATTCGTAGTAGTGGAGTTTCTGTGCTGGCAAAGAAAGATGAAGATAAAATTCTTGAACCGTCAGAGAGAGAGGGTGAATTAGAAGATTCTGAAATACCACTTTCAGAATCAAAGAGCGTTACATTCGATTTGGTTGATGGAGGTTTAGATGAATGTGTAATTGAAGCTATTAATACAATGCCAGGAGAGTCTTTTAGTAGTGAAGAGTATGTGGCATGAAAATTATAGCGTTCTTCTCATTTAAAGGTGGTGTTGGCAGAACCTCTTTGATGATGAATCTGGCTACCTACTGGGCTTCTTTGGGTAAAGTGATTGGCTTGGTGGATATGGATCTGGCGGCTCCTGGGCTGACCTATTCTCCCATGCTGAAAAATTCACCCTGGAGTGATCCTTCTCTTGAAGGTCGAGGATTTAGTGATCTGCTGACAATTTTCTACGAAAAACATAAAGAGAATCCCGATCATTTTGGCTACTATCCAGCCGGTAGACTGTTTCGGGAAATGTTTCCTCCAAAGGGGATGGTTTGGGGGCGGAATGGTCGAATTATGGCCATGGGCGCAGGTAAGGTACGTTTTCAGTCGCCAACTATCATTGATGGTGAAATTCAAACTATTCCCAGTTCGAACGGCGCGTCGAAAAATCCTTTTGACAAGGCGTTAAGGGGCTTTTCATTCAAATTGAGAGAAGATTTTTCCCAGTTTGTCCTCCCTGATTGTAAGAAAAAATTCGACTATGTTCTGATTGATTGCCGTACAGGATTTCCAGAACTGTTGAATATGACGCTGGGCTATTTAGCTGATGAAATCGTTTTGATATCTGGACTTAATGAGCAGAATTTAACAGGTCTTAGTTTAACCCTTAAAGCACTTCGAAAAGAGCGCGTGCCTTTGGGGTGTTATGCAAAAGACCTGAAAGTGGTGTTCTCACCGATTCCAGCCCATATCCATGATGATCCTTTTGCCATGCAGGCATTGAATCAGGGTAAACAGTTGTTGAAAGATGAACGCCTGCATGTTTCTGAAGGTGAACAGGATGAGGTCGTTCCTGTAATATATACGCTGCCCTATACGCCACATCTCGCTGTTTCAGATCTACCTCTGGCTTTGAAAAATCGTGAGCACCCCTATGTACAATCTGTAATCAATATAGCCGAAGACATTGATGGGCAGCTTCTGGAAAAACAGGAGCGGGAAATCCAAGAAAAAATCTCCCGCACTACCGGTATCTCTGCGGATAGAAAACCAGATAGTCAGAAAAGTAAAAAATCAGATAATCAGCAAAGAGAACACTTTCTTCTCGATGATTCATTGCCAAAAAAACATCGGAGCGAGGATTTTATTCCTCTGTTGCGTTTGCCTCACTGGTATTGGCCTTTGGACCTGATGCCAGAAGAAGGGCGCACAATTGATTCTGTCAGAGAAGAACTCATTGGCTCTAAACCAATGCCGGAGGGCGTTAAGGTCAGCCATGATGAATTTTTGGACTGGTTATCCGGCTTTACGTCCATGTCTTGGGAAAATAAGAAGCAATTGTTGGACGATTTTGACACGTTGAGTGCTGCTCAAATCAATGAGTTGGTTGGGGTGTTTAATGAGGAACGACAAAAGCTTTCTATGCTGGATGGTGAATTTATTCCTAATTTGATTTCCCACTATTTTAAGCATCAAAAAGAGTGGGTAGAACACATTGTTCTCAATGAAGATAATTCAATAGTTCCTGCTCTGTTAAAAGGTTTCGAAAAAGGCAATCATCCGTTCCCAGCTTGGGAGCAGTGGGGGCAATATTGGTATGAGCTTTGGCAGGAAGCTGGAAAGAATACTGAACTGAGAGAGTTGATTTATCAAGGTGTTGAATCGGTGGAAGAAGATGTTTTAAGTATTTGGGGACGAGTTGGGGATTCTTTTGGTGAACAGGGTGAATGTCCTGAAGCTGAGAGATGTTATAAAAAAGCTGCTGATATTGATCCAGAAGATGCTCGGGTATGTGCCGCTTTGGGAGATTTATATCATAATTGTATGGAGAATTATAAAAACGCTGAGTTGTATTATAATAAAGCAATAGAACGGGATTCAAAGTTTGCAGATCCATGGTATGGATTGGGCAATTTGTATCAATATAACATGGGGCGTTATGAAGACTCAGAGTCATCGTATCGAAAAGCGATAGATCTGGATTCAAAGTTTGCAGGTTCATGGTATGAATTAGGCAATTTGTATCAATATAACATGGGGCGTTATGAAGACTCGGAGTCATCGTATCGAAAAGCGATAGAACTGGAGCCAAAGGTTGCGATTTCATGGAATGAATTGGGCAATTTGTATCAATATCATATGGAGCGTTATGAAGAATCGGAGTCATCGTACCGAAAAGCGATAGAACTGGATCCAAAGTATGCGCCTCCATGGCATGGATTGGGTAATTTGTATCAAAATCATATGGAGCGTTATGAAGACTCGGAGTCATCATACCGAAAAGCGATAGAACTGGATCCAAAATTAGCGCATCCATGGCAAGAGTTGGGCAATTTGTATCAAAATTATATGGATCGTTATGAAGACTCGGAGTCATCGTATCGAAAAGCGATAGATCTGGATCCAAAGTTTGCGCATGCATGGAATGGTCTCGGATTATTATCTTATTATCGTAATGGCTATTTCAGCATAGCCAAGTCTGTTTTTAAGAAGGGGTTAACTGTTTCTGAGGATGAAGCAGGTAGGGCTTATATACATAGAAATTTAGGCTCATTATATCAACATCTCAATGAAACAGATTTGGCAAGAGAGCATTTTGAGAAGTCTCTTTTAATCATGCAGCAAGGGAAAGGGGTTTCTGAGTTTGTTAATCAAACTATATTGACATTAGCTCTTGAAAAACAATTTGATGAAATAGTTGAGTTGTCTGAAACATGGCTAAGAAGAAAAACCAAAGATGTTGCTGTGCAGTTTATTGATTGGTTAATTAAGATATCCAACTCTTCAGGTCAAACTGAGGCCACTGATTTTCAGTCGATAGTTAATAGAGTATCCAATCACGAAGAGCGTTTGGATATTATAAATGATGGTTATCTCCTGGCAGGCTGCCGCTCTGATTTGAGAGAGCCTCTTCGTCAATTGGTCACCGCACTCTGCACGCTACCTCAGGAAAAACGGGACACCTTCAAAGATGTCCCCAAACCCCAGAAAATGCTGGACCGCTACAAGCCCTTCATAGAAGGCAAAAGCTATGGCTGTGGTGATCCCAAAGATTTGCCTCTGTTTTGGAATAAAGAGGAGCCGCCGTTTGAAATGCCCGGTTGAGGGGCTTTTTTTGGTGAAAAAGTGACTTAAAGTACGGTTAGCCTTTGATTGCTTGGGCGACAAAAGGTAGGCTTGCTTCGCCATCGGTGCGTACCCACCTCAGGTGTGCACTCGATTTGTTTCAGATTTCTGGTTTTTTATTTTGTGAAATTAAGGATGGAATAGGCTCTGTCCCGCATGGAATATCAGGCTGGGATGTCCGTTCAGGCCTGCTCCGAAGGAATCAAAGCGACATGTTTTCAGCACTGGCCCGGAAATTTTTCGGAACCCGTAATACACGATACCTCAAACGCCTCAATCCCATCGTCCAGAAGATCAATGATCTGGAAGAGGGCTTGAAGACACTGGACGATGCCGCCTTGCGCGGTCAGACGGTGCTTTTCCGTCAGCGTCTGGCCGATGGCGAAACCCTGGACGATCTGCTGCCCGAGGCGTTTGCCACGGTGCGGGAAGCCAGTCGCCGGGTGACCGGTATGCGACATTTTGATGTCCAGCTTGTCGGAGGTATGGTGTTGCATCACGGTAAGATTACGGAGATGGGCACCGGTGAGGGTAAAACCCTGGTGGCAACGTTGCCGCTTTATCTCAATGCCCTGGAGGGCAAGGGTGCCCATTTGGTGACCGTCAATGACTATCTGGCCAAACGTGACTCCGAATGGATGGGGCAGATCTATCAATTTCTCGGTTTGACGGTTGGTGTGATCGTGCATGGTCAGGATGATGTGCAGCGCCAGGCAGCCTATCAGGCGGATATCACGTACGGCACCAATAACGAATTTGGTTTCGATTTCCTGCGCGACAACATGAAGTTTACCTTGGAAGAGATGGTGCAAAGGCCGTTGCACTACGCCATCGTCGATGAGGTGGACTCCATTTTGATTGATGAAGCCAGAACGCCGTTGATTATCTCCGGTCCTACTGAAGACAATACCGATAAATATTATACAATCAATGCCATCATTCCGTTGTTAGAGCGGGATGTGCACTACACTGTGGATGAAAAAGCCCGTACTGTGGTGCTTACCGAAGAGGGTAATGAGCATGGCGAAAAACTGTTGCGTGAACGCGGATTGCTCGAAGATGGCGATCTGTACGATGTCCGCAATGTTGAGAAAGTCCATCATCTCAACCAGGCCCTGAAAGCGCATGCGCTGTTTGAACATGATAAGGATTACATCGTCAAAGAGGGCGAAGTGGTCATTATTGATGAGTTCACCGGACGTATGATGCCGGGTCGGCGCTACTCCGATGGTCTGCACCAAGCGTTGGAAGCCAAAGAACAGGTGGTGATTCAGAACGAATCCCAAACCCTGGCATCCATCACATTCCAGAATCTGTTCCGCATGTATGACACTCTGTCTGGCATGACCGGCACGGCGGATACCGAGGCAACGGAATTTGAATCCATCTATGATCTGGAAGTGATCATCATCCCATCCAACCAGGATCTGGTGCGTGTGGATAATGATGACGAGGTGTACCGCACCCATGCCGAGAAGGTGAACGCCATCCTGACCGATGTGCAGGATTGCTACAAACGCGGTCAACCAACGCTGGTTGGTACCGTCTCCATTGAAAAGTCTGAAGAGCTGGCCAAAGCTCTGAAAAAATTAAAAATACCGCATAAAGTGCTCAATGCTAAATTCCACGAAATGGAAGCGGAAATTGTCTCACAAGCGGGTCGTAAAGACGCGGTAACCATCGCCACCAATATGGCGGGTCGTGGTACGGATATTCAGCTTGGCGGTAATGTCGAGATGCGTATCAAAGCGGAAGTGCCTGAAGGTCTGGATGAGGCAGAAAAACAACAACGTATCGCGGCTATCCGAGCTGAGACAAACGCCGAGCGCAGAGCCGTTCTTGCCGCTGGCGGATTGCACATCATCGGCACAGAGCGGCATGAATCCCGACGCATTGACAATCAGTTACGTGGTCGTGCTGGTCGTCAGGGTGATCCGGGTTCCAGTCGTTTCTTCCTCTCTTTGCAAGATGATCTGATGCGGATCTTCGGATCTGATCGCATGGATGGCATGTTGCAGAAATTAGGCTTGGAAGAGGGTGAGGCCATTGTCCATCCTTGGATCAATAAAGCCATTGAATCAGCACAGAAAAAGGTCGAAGGCCGCAACTTCGATATTCGTAAGAATATTCTGAAGTTCGATGATGTGATGAACGATCAGCGCATGGCCATTTATGAGCAGCGCCGCCAGTTGATGGAGAGTGAAGATATCTCTGAATATCTGGCCGAGTGTCGTAATGAGTTGTTCACCGACATTCTGGAGCAATATATTCCTGAAGAGGCTTATCCTGAAGAGTGGCAGACCAAGGAATTCGTTGACTCCATTATGAAACAGTTCGCTATTTCTCTTCCCGCTGATGAATGGAAAGAGGAAGAGGGTGTGACGGCTCTGGTGGTGAAAGAGCGTTCTTTGGCCGCTATTGATGCCTATCTGAAATCCCGTGAAGAGCGTTTGACACCGCCGTTGATGCGCTATCTTGAAAAGAGCATCATGTTGCAGATGTTGGATTTTCTGTGGAAAGAACATCTTCTGAACATGGATCATCTCCGTGAGGGTATTCATCTACGCGGCTATGCCCAGAAAGATCCGCTTAACGAGTATAAACAAGAGGCTTTCAGCCTGTTTGCCGGATTGTTGGACCGTATTAAAGTCGATACGGTGGAATTTCTGTCTCGTGTTGAGGTTCAGCAGCAGGAGCAGGTCGAAGCGGCGGAAGCAGAGCGGGCGCAAGCACGTGAACGCGGTATGACCATGAATAACCCCAAGGGCGATGATGAAGAGCCCAGTGGAACACCGTTCAAGCGAAGCGAAAAGAAAGTGGGCCGGAATGCGCCGTGTACCTGTGGTAGCGGTAGAAAATTCAAGCACTGCTGTGGCAGAATAACCTGATTGAATCAAATGGATCGCCCTGATTTTGTTGGAAAGGCTCGTTGAGTTGCTTTCCGATAAAATCAGGGTTGGTTCTTTGCGTCTGCTTTACTGTAGTGATCACGTCCTGCGTGCCATCCAAATCAGCCTTTTTTCCCGAATCCAAACCCGAATTATCCGCACCAGCTTTTCCATTCTGCTAAATCGAATAGAGTCGGTAAATACATCAAAATTGTGCTGTTGGATGCGGTGCAAATAGGTCTGATAAATCTCGGCCATCATGGCCGCAGGCACCAGCCGAGGTCGTAATTCCGGTGTGATGAGTTCAGCGGCTTTTTGATAATGATCCTGGGCCAAGGCGGCAATCTGGCTGGCTACAATCGCCACACCCGCACCGCCTGATCCAGTGATCAGTTGCTCTTCAGAAACACCTGCCTGAAACAGCATTTCACCTGGAAGATAGATCCGTCCCATGTTCAGATCTTCAGGCACATCGCGCAGGATATTGGTATATTGAAACGCCATGCCCAGATGATGAGCAAAGCGCTCTCCTTGCTTGAGAATCAGATCTGGAATGGGGTGACCATCACCATGTCCGAGAAAAATCCGCATGGCCAGCAGGCCAACCGCCACAGAAACACGCTGACAATAGTGTTGAAGGTCGTTCAGAGTGAGATAGCGCCGGTTGTTGAGATCCATCTCCATGCCGTCAAGAATGTCATTGAACAGTGATTGCGGCAGATTAAAGCGCTGTTGCGCCCGATTGATCTCATGGCCTACTGGATGGTTGGGTTGTCCGTTAAAAGCGTCCTGAATCTCTTTACGCCAACCATTAAGCTGTTGTTGTGCCTGTATGGATTCCATGGGGCCGTCCACCAGATCATCAACTTCCCGGCAAAAGGCGTAGAGGGCAAACAGGGCATCGCGCCGGATTGGCGCGGCCAGCAGAAGGGGATAGTAGAACGATGAGCGAGACTGACGTGTCTTTTTGCGACAGTAGGCAGCCGATGTCATCGATTGACCTGTCCCATTGCTCTCCAGAAGCAGTGTGCTTTGTCCCTGCCTGTGAGACGTGGCCGGGTTCGGAATGTGTTTCCGCCCAGCATTTCTATTCGCTCCAGGATGATCATGCCCGCTTCCCAGGTGATGGCCAATTCAAGGTTGAGTGGCCATTGAACATGTTTGAGCAGCGGTTCACCTACCAGAAACAGTTCACGGGTCTGTTCAACAAGACTGATAACCAGAGAGCCGATAGTGGGAGTGTATCGGCGCTGAAGGATCATCTCCTCACTGACACCAAAACGTTCCATCTCTTCCCGTGGCAGATAGAGAGGCCGTCCTTTCCAGACATCTTCACCGAGATCCTGAAGATGGTTGGTAAGCTGAAGGGCGGTGCATATGGCATCAGCCCAGTGGAGATTTTCTGGGGTCTCTTCTTCGGCAAGCGAGAGCACAATACGCCCGATGGGGTTGGCCGAGTATTGGCAATATTCCGCCAACTCTTCCAAGGTGTCATAGCGCTTATTGGTCACATCCATGCGGAAGGCAATCAGTAGATTGCGAAGGTGTTCGATGGAGAGCGGGGTGTTGCTGAAAGTAAACGCCAGAGCGCGGAAAATCGGGTGATCCGTATGGCCCAGGCGGGCATTTTCCAGCCGTCTGCCCCAGTCATCCAACAGCATGAGTTTTTCGAAATTCTGCCGACCGGGTGCATCTGCGAAATCATCGGCACGGCGAGAGAAAGCATAAACAGCATGTAAAAAGGGACGGATACTGCGCGGTGCCAGCCGAGAGCCCACCGGAAAGTTTTCCGCATGACTGCGGACTACCTGACGACAGTAATTGAAATCATTCACCAAATTTGGTGGTATGGGTCCGATTGAAAACATTCAGACTTTCAATAGCCTAGCTGCCGGCATGTCACAATGACACGCCGTGGATTGAGGTCCAGTAATTTAGGATAGCACCATTTCTTATGTATGATAAATATCTATTTGAACGATGGCCATTCAAATGATTAAGCGCCCACTTGCCTAACCAGATCACACTATCCCATCCGTCTCTTTCAGACAAGGCCCGAATGGTCTCATTTGTATTAGGCCCTGTTGACATTCACCATCTTTCGGCCTCTGGCGGCGTTAAATCCGCCTCAAAATGCTCACGTACTACCAGTACGCTCCGCTTTTTCGTTGGATTTGCCTTGCCAGGAACCGAAATCTGGCGAATGTCAACACGCCCTAGGCGTTACGCAGTTGAATGAATTTTGTACCCGTCACTCTCTAAGAAGCGGGAATGACGGGTACATGCTTTGATGTCTGTTTCAACCGGCAATTGTGTAGCTTGCATGTATAACATATTGAAACTATGTTGTTTTCTTATTGTGTGTCTAAAGGCAGTTATCTCTTGTGTGTCAATTTAGTGTGTTTTGGAAGCAAGAACCACGCGGTTGCGTCCGCCCTCTTTAGCTGCGTAGAGCGCTTCATCGGCGTATTCGGTCAGCGCGACAACAGAGTTGATCTCCTTGGTGAGGCAACCAACGCCAAAGCTGGCGGATACCTGAAGAGTTTGGGCACCGGTCTTAAAGCGCAATGCAGCGATTTCAAGACGGATTTTTTCGGCAAAACTGCCCGCATCTTCAAGGTTGGTTGTCGGTAGAACCAGAACAAACTCTTCACCGCCATAACGGCCTAGAAAATCGGATTTGCGTAGACTGCGTTTGACCCGGTCAGAGACCACCTGCAACACCTTGTCGCCCACAGGATGTCCGTAGTTGTCGTTGACTTTTTTGAAGTGGTCCAGGTCGATCAAAACCAGTGACAGTGGCTCCTGATTGCGGATGCTGCGGGCGACTTCCCGTTCAAGGTAGTTATCCAGCGCACGGCGGTTGGCGACACCGGTCAATCCATCGGTAAGGCTCTCACTGCGGGCTTGGTTGAGTTCTTCGGAGAGTTGATCCATCTTGGAGCGGGCATCATGTAGCTCCTGACGTGCGCGTGAAAGCTCGCTACGCACCAGTTGGGTCTCTTCCTGAATCCCTTCAGCTTCTCGAATCAGAGTGGTACGCACCTGTTCAAGGTCAGTGAGTTTGTTGGTGCCTCTGATTCGATCAATGGAGCCGCTGATGCGGTCGGAAAAACCACCGGTAGAGTGGCGCAGGGAGAGTAGGCGTTCCATGAGATCATTGACCAGAAGAGCAACGGCTTCCCGCTCTTTTTTACGCTCTTCTGCCAATGTTTTTCCAACACGTTCAGCCCGTTGACCAAAGGTGTTCAGATTTGCGCCAAGGTCGTCAAAGAGTGATTCCTGAATCTGGGCGAGCAGTTTTTCACTCTCTTCCACCATCCAGGGATCGGAGGCGCCGAGTACGGACATGGCGTTCAATAGCGCCGCAATGCCCGACAAGGTGTTGGAGAGCAGTTCAACGGTATCAGGGCTGGGTTCCTGTACAGGCGGTGGAACTTCCAGGGCTGTGGACTGTGCGGTTCTCAATGCTTCTTGAGTGTGCTCCAGGCGGCGGTGCAGATCACTCTGTTCATCGCATTGGCGTCTCAACCATCCGGCAACCAGGCGCAGTTCTTCAACCAACCAGGCGATCTCTTTCTGTCCGCGTCCTTTTCTGAGTCCACCAATCAGTTGGTCCAGGATTTCAGAACGGTTTTTGTCGGAGGCGACCAGGCCGCGCACGCCTTTATCCAGCAGATTGATTAAACTGCGTTCCAGAGAGGCATCCATAGGCCCTGGACCAAGGGCCTCTTTGAACATCGCATTGCGAACCGCTTTGCGAGCCTGGTCCGGTTTGATGTTTTTATGGCCAGAGATATAGTCCAGTGCGACTTGAAGCGGGTGGTGTTCTTTTTTCATGGCATGCTCGTCTGTTCGGCAAAGTTTTTTATTAGGCGTTACGCAGTTGAAAACGCTTTAGTAGTCGTCATTGTTCTGTGTGTTCAATTGGTAACTGCGTACTTTTTATTATAGTGATTTCGTCTAAAATTTGAACAGTCAGTCGTTCCAGTCCTGGTGATATTTTTGCTCTGATGATCTGCTGGTGATATTTTTGCTCTGATGATCTGCTTCGCATATCAAAAGCGGCGCAAAAACATCACCAGGGCTTCCACTCAGGTTGTGATTCATTGTCAAATTTCGGATCGAAATGACACTGTTATCGTTTTTATCTACTTGGTCTATCTGAAAATCTCATTGCTACATATTATCCTAATTCGTGATCATTTACCCAGTTTTGTAGCGTTTCCCGATGGATGGCAAATACGCCGCTGGCACCAAAATGAAATGGAAGCCAGTAACCAGGAAAGTCGGGCCAGCGTTCTTTCATGGTCTCTTCCTGTTCATCGCCCACTTCGCAGACCAGTAATCCACCGGGTGTGAGATGATCGGGCGCAGCCTTGAGCAGAGGTGTCACCAGAGAGAGTCCATCATCGCCAGCCCGCAGGGCCAGATCTGGTTCCTTGCGATATTCCGGCGGCAAGTTATCCACTACTGCATTGGGCACATAGGGCGGATTGGTCACAATGAGATCGTAACACTCTGTCGCCAAAGAGTGGAACAGGTTCGAGTGTACCAGAGTTAATCGTTTTTCAAGGTGGTGTTTTTTTCGATTGATTTTGGCTACCGCCAACGCACCCTCAGAGATGTCTGAACCTACCACGCGGGCAGAGGGAAACGCCAAGGCCAGTGAAATGGCCAGACAACCGCTTCCCGTTGCCAGATCGAGAATATGTTCGATGGGTTTGCCGTTCATCAGGCCGGGAAATCCATCCTCATCATCAAGGATGTTTTCGATGCGCGACCGTGGGATCAATACACGCTCATCCACGAAGAAACGGTGGCCTGCGAAATATGCTTCTTTGGTGAGGTAAGCGGCGGGTATGTGTTCGTTGATCCGCAAATCAAGGAGGGTCTCAATCCGAGCGGCGGAAGGCGCGTCCACAGGCTTGTGACGGTGATAGTCAAGTTTATCCACAGGCAGGTCCAGAATATGCGCGATAAGATATTCCGCTTCCCATTGTGGGGTTTGCATGCCGTTTTCCAAACACACCTTGTTTTGCCGTAATCGTTTGGCTGTTGCACGAATGAAATCACCAACCCGTCTGGTTGTAACTCTTTTATTATCAATCCGTTTGGTCCGGCCTTGCGTTTTTCCTGTTGGTTGTTTTCCTTTTGACTGAGAACCTCTCGGGAGCGCGTTTTTTTTTGGTTGTTGTGATTTTTTGGGGATATGGTGTCCCATATGATGTAAACTCCTCGGTGCAGCAAAAGGGGCGGTTTGAACAATTCAATTATTGTGTCCAAAGGATCTCTGGGAAGCGACGATAAATTTTTTTTCCTTGAGATTCAGTAACCAAGCTCGCTTTCCAGAAAAATTGGATATGAACGCATTGCATATCCATAGGGAATTGCCGTAATCTTGTGTTGGTTTTTTGACGGAATCAAACTCTGATATTCCCTCGACAAAATTGAAAAAAACCTCTTTATAAACTAGGATATTACCCCGCTGTAGCTGAGGGAGAAGAACGCGTGTACGGTATTATTGGCGAATCTGCCTGTATGCAGAAACTCTTCAAGATGATCAAGCGGGTAGCCGCTACCCCTTCCACTGTGCTGGTACATGGCGAAAGTGGAACAGGTAAAGAGCTGATCGCCCGTGCAATACACCAGGCTTCACCACGGAAGGATAAGCCGCTCATTCCTGTGAACTGTGGCGCGATTCCTGAAGACCTTCTGGAGTCGGAACTGTTCGGACATGTGCGCGGTGCTTTTACCGGTGCGGCCAGTACGCGGCCCGGACGGTTTGAACTGGCCAACGGTGGTACGCTGTTTCTGGACGAGATTGGTGATATGAGTCCAAAACTGCAAGTGAAGATGTTGCGTGTACTGCAAGAACGGGTGATTGAACCGGTTGGTTCGGTAAAATCATTCAAGGTGGACGTGCGTGTCATCGCGGCAACCCATAAAAATCTTGAAACCGAGGTGGAAGAAGGACGGTTTCGTGAAGACTTGTTCTACCGCCTCAACGTCGTGCCTCTGATTGCACCGCCATTGCGGGACAGAGGGCGTGATCTGTCTCTGTTGGTTGATCATTTTATTGCAAAATATGCTAAAACCCAGGAGCGCGATCCCATTCAAGTTGGTGTGGAAATTATGAAAATTTTCAGCCGCTATAAATGGCCTGGTAACGTGCGTGAGCTTGAAAATCTCACCGAACGTTTGACCATCCTCGCCGATGAGGAAGTGGTGGTTGAGGATCTGCCGCCCAAGATTCTGGATAATAAGAATCATACCGCGCCCGGTGATCACCTGATTCCGGCTTCCGCATTTGCCGTTAAGAATCAGAATGTCGATTCCTCAGATTTTAACAAGGATGTGGAAGAGTTTGAGAATCGTCTGATTCTCAACGCGCTTGATCGGACTAACTGGAACAAGAATAAAGCGGCACAGTTGTTGAAACTTAATCGGACCACTCTGGTTGAAAAGATCAAGAAAAAAGGGCTGGATCAGTTCCGTTCAAAACGGTAAACCTTGTTCCAGGATTGTCACACATATTTTCTGTTGAGGTGGGGCGTATACTCAGTGCGGTTCTACCTCAATGGACAGCGAAAAGCATAGCACGGCTGTTGGAGAATTGAAGATCATTCTGTGCTATTCTTAAACGGCTGTGAAATACTTTGGCGCAGACAGAGACACACGGAGGGGTGAGATGTTCCTGCGACACATTCTGTTGGCGGTACTTCTCTTCCTTGCCAGCAGTTCAAATGCTTTGGCGTTTTTCACCTCCCTGGAGTATGGCTCCGAAGAGCAGGGCCGCCGTGAGGTGCTCTCCTTCCACGTGCCACCAGGGTTTGAGACTCCGCGCCTGACCCTGATTCGTCCGACTGTGTTGCGCGTTACGATTCCTGGTCTGCTTGCGCTGCCCTTTGAAGATTTTAATCCTGATCGTACGCGATTTATTCGTGGTTTCAAGATGGAGGAGATCCCAGGCGCACAGATGGGATTGCACCTCACCATCGCCCTGAAAGAGCCTTATCTTAATTTCCGAGGTCATCTTGTTAAAAATGACCGTCCGGCCCATTTGAAAACCAAAAATCAGAGCCGTCTATATCGTTTGGAAATTGAGCGGTATCCTGAGCCTTCTGCACAAGGGCCGACCATGTTGTTGGAAGGTCGTGCCATGGCTGGACGAGATGCCACGCTGGTTGTAATTTCCTATACCGGTAACGGTTGGGTGGATGGTCTGGACCAGCGAATGGATAAAAAAGGCAAGGATGCACCACAGCCTGGAATGGGTGCTGTGGTGGATTTCGGTGCCCGTGTGGTTCGTCTGACCTGGCCGGGTGCTTCGTTAGATCCGGGCTGGCGTCCGGTTAAACCGGCTGGCCTTGCAGAGAAGATCACGCCCAAGGGTATGGCTGCCCACCTTTTGGCTTATGCCTTTCCCGATGGACGGGTCGAAATGGAGTTGGGTATCCATTCTCAAGTGCAGGAGGTGTACTTCTATCGCAGTCCTGAAGCGGGCACCTTTATTGTCGAATTGCGGGGTAAGAACAGTATTGGCCGCCAGGAAGAGGCGGAAAATATTATCGAATATCGCAAACGCAGTCTTCAAGCCGGTCATCCGTTGCCGCTCAATCGCCTGACACCGGTTTTTATCATGAATGAGGAGCCCATCAGCCTGAGTGGTCAGGAAGTGGATGAAGGGTTTTTCTGGGCCAATGCCAAAAAAGCCGAGCAGGATAGGCGCTATAGAAAAGCACGCGCCATCCTGGATAGTCTGCTTGAGGTGTTTCCCTATACGATCAATCGGGAAGTGGTTGAGTTGTATAAGATTGATCTGGCCCGACAGATGGACGTAAATACCGGCTGGATGCTGGATGAGTTGACGGCGGGATTGGCACGCTATCCCAATAACTACCGTTACACCGATTTCCGTCTGTTTCAGCTACAACTGTTGAATGAAGCGCATCGGTATGAAGATGCCTCTGCTATTCTCACTGATCCCAATCTGCCCAAGGACAATCCGCAAGTCGCATTGGAGCGGGCAAAAACAGCACTGGGCTTGGCGGATGTGTTGGACCCGGAGCAGCAGTTTAAAAAGGTGGTCACTCACTTGAAAGAGGTGAGTGAACTGGATGAGCGGGATGGTCTGCCCAGCGCAGAGGCGAGTTATCTCTGGGCTGAAATGGAGATCCGCCGTGCTTGCGGTCCGCAAAGTTCGGCACCGACCATCACCTGGGGCCGCTGGAAACATCCGTGCGATCTCGAAGAAGCGGTCAAAATTCTTAACAATATGCCGGAAAACCATTTGGCACTGCTTTCCAATAGTCCGAAACGGCAGTTGGATTTGGCGGATATCTACTATAAACAGGGCGATTATCAAAACGCATTGCGCCACTATATCCGCTTCCTGGACTACTACAATACCCACGATGAATTGGCACCTTGGGCGATTTTGCGTGCTGCGGAGTCAGAGCGTTATCTAGGCGAGACTGATCGTGCAAAGAATCTGTTGGAACGGCTTTTTTTGGAGTTCCCGGAGTCTGATGCCGCTATTTGGGCGCGGGTGTTTCGTGTGCAGTTGCAGACGGATGAACCCACTGAAGAGCGTCTGAAGGTTCTTGATGAAATTATCAAGGATGAGTCCCTTTCCGAAGCGTTGATTGAGGCCAATCTGACAGCTGCACAGCTTCTCGGTGACGATGGCTTCTACCATAAGGCCATGGATCGGTTGAATGAGTTGTTGTTGATCAACTCTCGTCCGGCCACTGTGGAACGCACCAACCAGTTCAAGCATAAATACATGGTTGCGGGTATGAAAGATGCCTTGGCTGTGGATAGCCCGGAAAAAGCGATTTCCATTGCTGAACGGTTCGGTGAAGATTGGCGTTCTTGGGAAGGGTATGGCGATGCACGGGTGACGCTGGCTGAAGCGTTGATGCGATTGGGTATGTATTCTGCGAGTATTCCGGCTCTGGAAGGGTTGGAAGAGCGCCCTGCGGAAGCGATGTTGAAACTGGCAAACAGTTTGGAAGAAAATCGTCGTATTGGTGGGCGCTTGGCGTTGGAAACAAATCTGAAAACTTCTGCCGCTGAGGCGCGAATCCGTTTGGATGAGGCGCGTCGTCTGACGGTTAAAGAGGATTGGATCAACGTTATCAATCTGCTGGATGAGTTGCCAACTGAAAAAATGAGTCCCGCCCAAAATGCGATTCGCCTACGATTGTTGGCACAGGCGGAAGCCAAGCGCGGACGTTTTCCTCAAGCGGTGAGTAGTATGGAGATGTTGCTCTATAATCGTGATGTGGAAGAGGGGAAGGATTACTACGACTATGCTGTCCTGATGCATCAGTGGAAAGGGGATGATAAAGCCCTGCCGATTTTTCAGGAGATAGCTGAAAAAGCTACGGATAAAGAAATTCAAACATTGGCCAATATCCGAATAGGCGATATCCTGCAACGTAAGGGAGATTTGGTTGGTGCTGAAGATCATTTTCGCGCAGCCTCTGAAATAACGCCGAATTCTCCTTGGGCGAATGCGTCCGCTGAAAATGCAGAACATATGAAGTTGGTTCAGGATATGATCCAGTAGAGTGGGCATATGCCCGGATTATTGGCTCTCCCCGGATTGTTGGCCCTTAGCGTGTCGGCTCTCAAATTGTTGGAATATAAATAGAGACTATGACTCAGCAGAGCGAAATATTACTCATAGGCAGTGCCAATAAGGCTTTTTCCACCCTGGCCGGTCAATTCAAGACCACCGGGAAGGATGTCGTCATTATCGACACTGTTGATGCTGCCAAAAAGAGGTTGTCGGACGGATTGCCCGGATTGGTGATCATTTCGGTGGATACCATGCCGGAGCCGTTTGATCTTGTGCGGGAGTTAGCCTTTCTGTACCGAGGCTTGCCGGTATTGGTCGCTGCGGAGCGTGGCAGTGTTCATGAAGCCAGTGAGGCCATTGCCCAAGGTGCCAGTGATTATATCCTGTTGCCCATTGACTCGGAAATTGTCAAAGGCTTGGTGAACAACTATGTCTCTGCCACCATTGATCCTGAATTGGGGCGCGGTCGCCATTTGATCACCGGTGATCCGAAGATGTTGAAGTTGCTTACCCAGGTTCGTCGGGTGGCGCAATCTCGTGCAACGGTGCTTGTTCAGGGTGAGAGTGGAACCGGTAAAGAGTTGATTGCGCGCTATATCCACCAAGTCTCTGATCGTGCTGAAAAGTCCTTTGTTGCGCTAAACTGTGCTGCGTTGCCAGAAAATCTTTTAGAATCAGAATTGTTCGGTCACATTAAAGGGGCGTTTACCGGTGCGACCGGTGATCGAAAAGGTAAATTTCTACAAGCCAACGGCGGCACGATCTTTCTGGATGAAATCTCTGAAATGAGTCTGAAGCTTCAAGCAAAGCTTCTGCGCGTGCTTCAGGAAGGTGAGGTAGATCCTGTGGGTGGTCGTAAACCCGTTCAGGTGGATGTCCGGGTGATCGCTTCTACCAACCGAGAGTTGAAATCCTATGCTGAGGAAGGGCATTTCAGGGAAGATCTGTTCTACCGTTTGAATGTGTTTCCCGTCCAATTGCCACCGCTGCGTGTGCGTACAAAAGATGTCATTCTACTGGCCGAGCATTTTCGCAGGCGTTTTACCAAAGAGTTTGGTCGTAACGATATTCCCTTTTCCAATCAGGCCTTGGCCGCTTTGGAAGCCGCACCTTGGCCTGGTAATGTCCGTGAGTTGGAGAATGTTGTTCAACGGGCGCTGCTTATGGCAGAGAGTAAGGCGATCACCCCAGAAGATTTGATGATTGATCCGGCACCAGCGGGTGCTGCACCGTCTACTTTGATAGATGCGGGTGGCACAGGTGTGGATCAGATTCAAATGCCGTTGGGAACCACTGTTCGGGAGATGGAGGAGATATTGATTCGTCATACCCTCAATGAAGTGGATGGTAATCGTACCCGTGCGGCTGAGATGTTGGGAATATCCATCCGTACTTTGCGTAATAAGCTCAACGAATATGCGTCGCGTGTCAGTGCGACGGCCTGAATTTCATTTCTCCTGTGTGCCGACTGCTCTGGTCGGCCTGTCAAAACAGCGTGCTTCTGTTGTTTTTATTAGCGAAGCACGTCATCTTTTCGTCTTTTTTCCGCTTTTGTTGTTACTTCTGCTTTCCGCATGCACATCGCCTGTTGATGAGAGTACGTTAGATCCGGTGATATTCAAAGAGGATGGTGTTTGGGATAAAATCCAAAGACAGGCCATGCCTGAGTTGTATTGGAGAGGTAAGGTTGCCCACTTTGAGGCGCAGACCGATGTGGTCCGGCAGGCGTTTCATCAAGCACGTGTACACTATCATGACCTGCTTCGCCAGCGTCATGAAGCGATCTCAGCGCTGATTCCGTCTGTTCAGAAACAGGGTGGAGATTTGCGTGTCATGCGGCGGCAGATCATGACAGAATTCCGCGAACGCATTCGTGTTGCTCGTGAACAGAGTCGCGTGAAAGCCAAGCTGTTTCGCAAACAGATGATGTTGCTTCAACAGGTGCAGGAAGGATTGCGCCAAAGCCGTTTTCATCCTGTTCAAAAGGAAGTGCTTGGTGATCCGGTTGATGAAGGCGATTCTTGATGGTTTGTCATAGTGGTCTTGTCTAAAACTTGAACAGTCAGCTGTTCCAGCCCTGGAGATATGTTTGCTTTGATGATCTGCTTCGCATATCAAAAGCGGCGCAAAAACATCACCAGGGTTTCCACTCAGGTAGTGATTTATTGTCAAATTTTGGATCGAAATGACTATGTGTGCGACTCATTCCCACAATCTTGAAGTGTTTTTCCTCGAACCTGATTTCGGCCACTCGTTTTGGCTTCATAGAGTTGACCATCAGCCGCCTCTTGAAGTGTCTTGCTGCTTGACCATTCATTGGGCACCATGACGGCGACCCCAACGCTGATAGTCACATGCGGAAGAATGCCGGAAAAGGCATGAGGAATCTGTAAGTCGGAAATTGTCGCTCTAAATGCTTCCGCAACGCTTATAGCACCATCAAGATCTGTATTGGGCAACACAGCACAAAACTCTTCCCCGCCATAACGGGCCACCAAGTCTGAAGGTCGTTTAGTGCTAGTCATTAAAGCTCTAGCCACTTTTTTCAAGCAGTCATCTCCTGCGCCGTGACCGTAGTTATCATTGTATGGTTTAAATTTGTCCACATCCATCATGACCACCGATAGAGGAGACTTTAATCTTTGTGATCGACGCCACTCTTTTGCCAAAAATTCATCAAGTGCGCGCCGGTTCGGGATTTCAGTTAAACCGTCCAGAGAGACCATTTTTTCCAACAAATCAGTTTTGCGTTTCAATTTTAAATGGGTTTTAACTCTGGCCCGAACAATGGGTGGTGAAATCGGTTTAGCGATATAGTCCACCGCGCCCAATTCAAATCCTTTCGCTTCATCGTCCACATCATTCTTTGCCGTAACAAAGATAATGGGAATGTCTTTGGAGACATCTTCATTTTTTATTTTTTGGCACACTTCATAGCCATTCATTTCCGGCATCATGATGTCCAGTAAAATCAGATCGGGCCGTCTTTGTTCTCGGGTAGCCGCCTTCACAGCTTGTAAACCATCCTTGGCAACCATGATTTTGTACTGATCCCTGAGAAGATCATTTAATAAATCACGGTTTATTTTTTCGTCATCCACAACAAGTATTCGCATGCCTTCACTCATGAGTTCCCCTCCATTGTCCTCAGTGCCGTCCTTAATTGGTCGAGCACCTCTGCTGCTTCATCAAATTCTGCATTTTCAACATACGCTTTCAAACCAGAAACAAGCGCCTGTTCGGAACGACTAGTACATTTGGCATGCAACAGTGCAACCTGCTCTTCGGCATCGGGGTCCATGTCTTCAATAAGCATTTCCAGCGTATCAATAATGCCAATAATATCCTCTTTATCAATGTCATCCGTCCTATCTGTTTCTGTTGTATCTGATTGATTTGAAAACGCGTTCCCCAGTCCGTCAATTACGAAATCCAGCTGTTGTTCCATCTCGTTTAACATGGCGCTCTGCTCATCCTTATCCGGGGCGTCTCCCTTCAGAGAAAGATCAAATGCCTTAGCACTCTCATGGAGTGTCATGGCACCAATAGTCCCAGAAATACCTTTCAGCGTGTGGGCGAGAAGACGGGCTTTATCCAGAGTGCCAACCTGTATACAATTACGAATATTCCTGACATCATCTGCATGGTCCGCATGGAATCGGGTCAATAGTTTGCGCATTGTCTCAGGATTGCCACCAACTCTGCGTAAACAAATCTCAACATCAATACCAGGAAGGTCTGTAGGAAGATCAACAGGCGTGTTCGTCTGTTTTGGTTTTTCTATTAAAGGAGAGGTTTCGATACTCTTTCGTTCTGGAATCCATTTAACGAGACATGAAAACAGTTGTTCTGGATTAATTGGCTTGGCCACATAATCGTTCATGCCTGCATCCAAACATTTCTTCCGATCGCTGGCCATGGCATTGGCTGTTATGGCGATAATGGGAAGGTTTTTGAGGTTTGAGTTTGCTCGCAGCATTCTGGTGGCGGCAAAACCATCCATCTCTGGCATTTGCAGGTCCATCAAAACAGCATCAAAGGATTCGTTTGTCGCTTTCTCAACAGCGATCCGGCCATTGCTGGCGATAGCAACTTTCACTCCAGCCTGACTCAATAACTCATCTGCTAATTGTTGATTAATGGCATTGTCTTCAACAACCAGGATACGAGCACCAGCAATTGCGTCTACTACATTGATTTTCCAAGACTCATGCCTGTTTTCCTTTTTTTGGTGAGTCTCTTGTGGTCCCAAAGCATCCACCACGACATCCAAAATATCAGAAGGGGTTGCCGGTTTAATGAGGACACCATTTAACGCGCTGTTTTCCTTTTGATGTACCGCCTTTTCCTTTCCAGAGACCGTCGCCATAACGATGATGGGCACTTTGGAAAGAGAGGGGTGATCCTTGATGCGCTGAAGAACCGATACGCCATCCATTTCAAACATCAGACAATCCATCAGAACAAGTTTGAATGGATCAGCTTTGGCCGCACTTTCCAGCATTTCAACGGCTTCTTCTACTCCGTTGGCACATGTCACCCGGAATGAATGAAAGGAGAGAGTCGAAGACAATGCATGGCGAGTGCTTGGCTTATCATTCACAACAAGCACTTTAAGTTTGTAAAGATCGTCTGGTAATCGATAGTGGGACGACAGTTCTGAATCGCTTACATGTCCGAAGTGAGCGGTAAAAATGAAAGCGGTTCCTCGGCCAGTCTCACTTTCAACCCAGATCATTCCCTCCATTTTTTCCACCAGTTTTTTACTGATAGTGAGTCCCAACCCGGTTCCACCATACTTCCGTGTTGTGGAACTGTCTGCTTGAGAGAAAGGTTGAAACAGCTTGTTGCATTGCTCTTGCGTCATGCCGATGCCGGTATCTTGCACTGTCACTTGGAGTTTTACGCCCTTTTCATCATTCGCCAACATTTCAGCACGAATGATAATTTCCCCGGACTCTGTGAATTTTAGGGCATTGCCTGCCAAATTGAGAAATATCTGTCCTAAGCGAAGTGGATCCCCCATCAGTTTTTTGGGAATATCAGGTTGGACATCGAACACCAAATCGACCCCCTTTTCCTGTGTTTTGGCAGCAATCACAGTGGAAAGACTGCTCAACACCTCATCAAGATGAAAAGGGATGGATTCCATCTCCAGTTGTCCTGCTTCAATTTTGGAAAAGTCCAAAATATCGTTGATGATTCCAAGCAGTGATTCGGCGGAATGGTAAACCTTTTCGATATAGTCTCTTTGTTTCGGCTGCATCTCTGTCCCCAAACAGAGATGGCTCATACCAATGATAGCGTTCATTGGGGTGCGAATTTCATGGCTCATATTGGCTAAAAAAGCTGATTTTGCTAACGATGCTTCCAAAGCAGCGGCTTTGGCTTCTTGCAACACTTTGTTCATTGATGATATTTTACGTGCCCACAATATACCGATAACGAGGATCAGTAACATCACAATAACAATTCTTACAATCAGATTGTAATCAGTTCCTTTTTCATATCGAACTGAAAACCAATTGCTGTATACCTCTTGTTTTTCCGGTGATGTGACGGTATCAACCAGCTTTTGAAATATGTCGTGGAGAATAGGTTCATCACTTCGGGTTGCTACGCCCAGATCCCAAGAGTCATCAAACTTGCCGGCAATTTTTATTTCAACCATTCCTTCTTGTTGAATGGTGTAGGCGATACTAGCCAACGCATCGATATAGCCATATGCCTTATGATCTCGCACAAACTCAAGACCTTGTTTCAGATTTTTAACTTCAATCAGATTGGCATCAGGATGGCGTGCTCGAAGTATCTCCAGGTACGCATAGTCTTTGACCAAGGCCAATGGTTTGTCGAACACTGTTTCAATACGATCAATGAACAACTCTTCAGTGCGCGTTGCAATGACAAAAGGAAAATCCAAATAGGGTGTGGTGAAATCCATATACTCTTTTCGTTTTTCGGTTGCCATAGCCAATGACAAGATGTCACAGTGCCGATTTTTTGCGAAAAGAATACTCTCGGGCCAATTCCTGGTTTTGACCAACTGAATACGTATGGGGCCACGTTGCTGCATCAGTTTGAGCAGGTCCGCAGCCATTCCTTCATGTTTGCCTTGTGCATTAATATGTTCAAATGGCATCCAATCTGGGTCCGTACACATTTTGATTGGACCCTTGCGTTCAAGGTAGGCTCGCTCGTCATCCGAAAGTTGGATGTGCGATTGGGTGTTGCTTGTTTCCGTAGTTGAGGATGCTTCTGTCTGTTGTGCAGATTGGACTGGGAAAGATAGTAAAATTATTAATAAAATAAATGCATTAAGCATCTTGAGCACAGAAGATCCTCCAAAGATCATGGAGCGCCAAAAGCGCCATTTGTAAACAATGACACATAACACTATTCGGAAACAAAATAGTCAAGTAATGAATGCTTAACGCAGCGCATTATAAACATATTTATGCAGATTAAAAACCTTTTTTGGCGAGTAAAATATGATTTTACCGTAGGATCAACAAGTTCAGTTGTTGCTGTACAAAATGACTGTATAGTGGTCTTGTCTAAAACTTGAACAGTCAGCTGTTCCAGCCCTGGTGATATGTTTGCTTTGATGATCTGCTTCGCATATCAAAAGCGGCGCAAAAACATCACCAGGGTTTCCACTCAGGTAGTGATTCATTGTCAAATTTTGGATCGAAATGACTATACAATAGGCAATGCCTATAGAAAACCAGTACGTAGGGTTTTCCATAGGCATCGTTGTGATCGTCTGCTTTAGGGGGGGGGAATAAATATATTATCCCGTGACCCTCATGTTAGGTCAATTCAAGATAGAGACGATCCAGTTCTTCAAACAGTTGGTCTTTCAGTGTGTTGAATTTGGCCATGTTTTCTGTGGCACCGATGACATCACCTTCATTGGCTAGTGCAACGGATTCACGGGCTACTTGGTGTACCTTGCGGTGGATTTGTCCAACGTTTTGGAAAGTGGTGCTGTCGCTACAGAGTCTGGAGCCTTCCGTGTCATACCATTTTCCAAATAGGCATTCATTGGCACTGGCTACTTGATCTGCTTGCAGTTCTGAACGACCTCTGATCACGTTTTCCAGCTTGCGTAGCCAGCCAAGGTGTGCGGATTTGATGTCGCGGACCGGAAATGGTGCAGGGCCAGCATCCAGGTCTTCAATAGCTTGGAGCAATTTTTGTTGTGGATGATCCAGAGTCTCAATAAGCAGAGCGATATTGTTGACCAATCCGGTGAGGACTTCGGTATTGTTGTGGATGGTGCCAATCATAGTGTTGGCATTATCCGTTGCGCTGGCAGATTGTTGAGCCGCTGTGGAGACCTCTTCAGCCATGGCACTGATTTCGCTGGTCTGATTGGACAGCTCGGAAGCAGCCTCTGAGGCTTCTGAAGAGGATTGTGCAATGGATGTGGTGCTGGCTTCGGCTTCCTGGGCGGCAGTTGAAACCTCTTGGGCAACGGAATCCAGCGCCTGTGAGGCGTGGGTTACTTGATCCGCTGCTTCCGCAACATCACTGATTGCACGCGAGATGTCTTGAACAGAGTCAGATTGTTCCTCCACTGAGTCAGAAATATCCACAGTGGCATCGCTGATCTCCTGGATTGCTCTGCCGATGGCCTCATTGGCATCACCAACATCATCGGTGATCTCCTGAATTTCATCAATATGCTTGGAGATCATTTGGGTTGCATCGCTGGTTTGACGGGCCAGATCTTTGACCTCATTAGCCACCACGGCAAACCCTTTACCGGCATCGCCAGCTCCAGCAGCCTCGATAGAGGCGTTAAGTGCCAACATATTGGTTTGTTCAGCGATGTTGTTGATCACTTCCACCACTGTACCGATCTTATCGGCAGAGCGGCGCATTTTCTCCATGATCTGATTGGCTTCAGAAGCGCGGTTGTTCGCTTGACTGGAAAGATTGCTGGCTGCCTGACTCCGTCTTCTAATGTCAATCAAGGCAGATGTCACGTCATTGACTGAACTGGCTACAGTATGAACAGACTGATTGACTTGACCAAGGCTTTCGTTGACGTTGGAAATATTAATTGTGATGTTCCCGGCTGATCCTGACAGGGCGCTGATATTGTAGCGGGCCTCTTCAGCAGCATGGGCGATGGATTGAATGTTTGAATGCAGTTGATGTGAAGCACTGCTCATTGAGACAAGGCGTTCGGCGGTCGTTTGTGATGCGGTTTGAATGGCATTGATGCCAGTGGTGACCTCTCGATGATCCCGGACAATCTGGCTGGACGCAGAGAGCGTTTGGACCGCTTCTTTGGAAACGGCTTCTTTGGTGGCATCAAGTTCTACAACGCAGGCAGCCACGGTGTTGGCGTGAAGGTGGACCTTCTGAACCACGGCGCTCAGATTGGATGTCATTTGATTGATATCCCGAGCAATAACGCTAGAATCTTCCGATGAGCCGCCAGTACTGCTGGTTATTGACGCGAGATCGCCATCAGCCAGTTTAAGTAGAGTTTGATGGATCTGATCAAACGCCTTGCTAATTTGACCGGCTAAAAGTGCGCCTGCCACGCCTCCGATACCCACAAGGACGAAGCCAGCTAAAAAGAGCATTCCGAGGTTGCTTGTTCCGTTGGTGAGTTGAGCTGCAATCAGTAGAGCACTGCTTACCAGAACTACGCTAAGAACCAGTGTATTGATGGTGACTCTTGTGCGGAGTGTCATGTTTTTGTTCCTCGAAAAAACGTCAGATCAAGCCATAAAAGCCAGATGTTAACAGATGGTGTGACCTCTATTCCATCGTTTGGCTTATTTGATGGCTGAATTCACAGTATTATTTGATTAAATGAATAAAAGCAAATGCCATGCCGATCTGCATAAAGGTTCTGTTTAATTAAAGAAATTAGAAGTAGATGGCAGAATGGAATGTGTGCAGGTCCGCGTGTAAGTCATTAAATAAACACTATATGAAAAGGGGATGTATTGGCATGGTTATTGAATAAAAAGCATCGGAAGCGTTTGCCTTATTCGTATCGGATATAGAATCATGAACTATGAGAAGTCTATTGACAGTGAGGATCGTTCCACAACTGTTATCAATGACAATCTGGACTGGGGAGCCATCCAATATGGACATGGCGTACCGCCTCAGAAAAAAAGCATCCGTACGGGGCGTGTTGCGCTTTTTGGTGCATGGCTTCTGACTGTAGCTGGTGGTGGTGCTTATTTGACGACTACGCTGTTGAGTCACGAAAACGGCGATACCGCTGTTTTGGAATCGACCCAACTTCAGAGTGCTAAAAGGGTAATTGTCGCGGCAGCGGAGCAAGACACGCTGTCCGATGCACAACTTACTGATATCGTAAATTTGGTTGCCAAACAGGTGGATGAAGCGGTTGATGCCGTAGTCGATTCGTCTGTAGATCTGACTGAATCCAGTCATCTTGGTTCCCGTTTCGGTGCCGATAGTGCAACTGCATTGCCTGATAGTACGATTACAGCTACCGCGCGTAGCGCGATAACAGAAGAGTCGGAGCAATCAAACGCAATCGCGCCACAGCAAGAGCGTGTAGAGTCAATCGCGCTACAACAAGACGGGGTTGAGTTAACCACATTACAGCAAGAACCTGTTGACCCAGCGCTTATTGTTGCCAGTAGTGTGACTCTGAATCAGTCTGCTGATCAGACAATACAAAGCAAACCGGAAGCACCCATTCAACAATCTGTTGTCAGTAAAGCCAAAAAGCGTGTTCAACTGGCGGCAGCGGATGAAACAGAGGTGGGTGTTAGCACAAAGAAATTACCGGTTATCGAAGCCGAACGATTTTTGGTGTTGGCTGGAACCTACACCAGTAGTGCCAATGCGTTGCACATCTACTATCAGTTGGCTGAGGCGGGCATATCCAGCCGTCTGGAAATGGCGCAGGCCAATCGGGTGATCTTCCATCAAGTCGTGGTGGGACCGTTTGCCAGTGAAGAGGATGCGCGATCTACGGTTGAGTTGATTCGAAGTCGGGTCGGTGTATTGGCAGAGTATATTGACACTGTGTCTGGTTCGGAACCCGTGACAGCTGAAATGCCTGTGTCCAAGCCTGTTGCGCCTGTTGTGACCAAAGCGGTACAACCAAAGCAGGAAGTGAATCAGAAACCAAGGGTTCAGGCTAACGCATTAGAAAAACAAAAAGTGCGTCACGCTGAACCTGTAGCTCAAATGGCCAATAGTGTTACCGCACCTGTGGTCAAACAGCCCAAAAATGCACAAGATGTATCTCCCGCCAAGCTGGTAGCCAATCCCGTTCAATCTAAACTGGTAACGAAACCGGTTCGAGAGAAAGTATCTGCTGCTAAAGCGCCGGTTGCCAAACAGAGGGTTGTGTCGGCTACAGAAAGCACGTCATTAAAAACCACTGCTATACAGGAAAAACCGACAGTTAAACGCGCTGTTGATGGTGCCAAGGTTACCAAGTCTGCGTCAGTGGGATTGTCAAAAAAATCAGAAAAACCAATTGCAGCATCCAATAAGCCGCCGGTGGGTTTTCCTGCGATTCGGACAGAATACCATGTCATTTTGGCGGGTTCATTTTCCAAGTTGGACAATGCTAAATCCATTATGGTTGGGCTTAGAGAAAAAGGTGTGCCCGCTTTTTTACAATCCAGTAAAAAACGCGGTTTAACACATGTGAAAGTGGGGCCCTTTGCCTATCGTCATGAGGCGGATCAAGGCGCAGATTGGATTCACAACAATACCAAGTTTCAAGCGCGTCCAGCATCGCTGAATTGGACACGCTGGGCCAAGGACAGAGACCATATCCTACCGTTGGACAACACGATCAAAACTGTACAACGTCCAAGGAATTTTCCAGCGCCAGTTGCAGGACATTTTCTTGTTTTGGCAGGAACATATGGCGCACAGAGCAATGCTGAGAACGTTCAGAAACAGTTGGCAGATTCGGGCATCTCATCTCGTTTGCAACAGGAGAAACAGCAGGGCAAGTCGTTGACCCACGTGTTTGTTGGGCCATTTGATTCTCGCAGTGAGGCATCTCAAGCCGGTCGTATCATTGAAAAACAGTTGGGTGTTTCCACTCGCTGGTTAAGCGCACGGTAGGCAACGATATGGCACGTAGCAGAGAGCAGTTTATCTGCAAAGAGTGTGGTGCTCAGCACAATATCTGGCAGGGCCAGTGTAGCGACTGTAAAGCCTGGAATACGCTGAAGGCCGTTGTGGTGACTCCGAAAGTGGACACGCAATCCAGCCGTGCTGCGATGTCAGAAAGTGCTGCCCAAGCAGTGATGCTATCCGAGGTCGAGATTCAACAGGAGTATCGTTTCCAGGTTGGTATCAGTGAGTTGGATCGCGTGTTGGGTGGTGGTTTGGTGCCTGGTTCGGTTGTGCTGATCGGCGGTGATCCGGGTATCGGTAAATCCACTTTGTTGATGGAAGGGGTGGCCGCATTGGCCGGGCAGGGCATTGGTGTGCTCTATGTTTCCGGTGAAGAGTCCTTGCGACAGCTGAAACTACGCAGTGAACGTTTGGGCGTGAGTGGGGAAGGGTTGTTGGTCCAGGCGGAGAATCGCATTGACGCGGTTGCCAAAGCTGTTCAGGTTCATCAACCCCGCGTATTGGTGCTTGACTCCATTCAGACCCTCTACACCGAGGAACATGCGTCTGCTGCGGGTACAGTGACTCAGGTTCGAGAGTGTGCGGCGCGGGTCATCAGCATGGCCAAACAGCGTCATATGGCGGTGTTCCTGGTGGGGCATGTCACCAAGGGTGGGCAGATTGCCGGACCAAAGGTGTTGGAACATATGGTGGATACCGTGCTCTACTTTGAAGGGGAGAGAGGGCACGATTACCGTATCCTTAGGGCGGTGAAAAATCGATTTGGTTCGGCCAACGAAATTGGCGTGTTCGAAATGCGCGAAAGCGGTCTGAAGGAGGTGTCCAATCCATCAGAGCTGTTTCTGTCCGAACGGGTGGCAGGTGCGTCTGGTTCGGTGGTCTTTGCGGGTATCGAAGGAACGCGGCCGGTACTGGTGGAGATTCAATCTCTGGTTGCGCCGAGTCCGCTCTCACAGCCTCGGCGCACTACGTTGGGGTTTGATACCAATCGTCTGGCCATGTTGACCGCTGTGTTGGAAAAACGTTTGGGCCTTGGTCTGTTCAATCACGATATTTTTTTAAATGTTGCGGGTGGCTATCGGATACAGGAGCCTGCTGCGGATTTGGCCGTTGTGCTTTCCCTTTTTGCTTCCCATCGCAATTTGGGCGTAGATGCCAATACCATTATTTTGGGTGAAGTTGGACTGGCTGGTGAAATCCGGTCTGTAGCGCATGTGGAGTCACGTCTGCGTGAAGCGGCTAAACTTGGATTCAGCCGCTGTTTACTGGCTGCAAAAAATAGAAAACATATACCCGATGCCTTATCCCTCTCCACAGAGTTGGTGACAAGCGTCGAAGAAGCGGTGGAGTGTATCAGTCGATGACGCTATTTGATTACATGTTAATACTCATTGTGGGGCTCTCCACGGTGACAGCTTGGGTACGCGGTTTTCTACCTGAGGTGATCAATCTGCTTGCATGGGTAGTTGGCGCATTGGTGACCATGTGGCTCGCGCCTTCCCTTGAGGTGTGGTTGACTACCCAGATGGAAAGCCCAATCTTGCCCAGTGTGGTGGCCTATTCTTTGGTGTTTGTTTCCACCTTTGGATTGATCATTACTCTCGGTACGTTACTGACACTTTGGGTGCGTCCTGGACCTTTAACGGTTCCAAATCGACTCTTGGGGATGATGTCGGGCGGATTGCGTGGTATTCTCCTGCTTTTTCTGGGATTCGGCGGCCTGTTGGCTGCGGGTGTGGCGTTTCCGAATCTCATGTTAAAGTCGGTTTTGGCACCACAATGCGTGATTGGGGCACGTCAGTTGGTGGCTATACAGACGGAGTCGTCTACCCTGGCTGATCGTATTCACCAAGGGTACCAACGGTTCCAGCGTGCCAAAGCCGGACAAAAAGGGGAAGAGGTTGCAATGCGGCTGTTGGTGCCTGCCGCTCATGGTAGTGGCTTGACCGTGATGGCCGAGGGACGGATTCTGGCTGATAACCGGACCCAGTTGGCTAAAAAAGTGGATACCACTGATGCATATCAGCTGCAACGCCTAATGGAAGAACTCCATACGGAGTTTGATAAGTGACTCTCCCTCTGACGTCGGGTAAATACGCTGTGCAAACTCTGATTGACGATCATTTCCGTGAAGAGTGTGGTGTGTTCGGGATCTATGGACATCCTGAAGCCGCCAACTTGGTCTATCTTGGGCTCTATGCCCTGCAACATCGCGGACAAGAGTCCGCAGGCATCGTTTCGGTAGAAGATCAGTTTCTACATGTTCACCGAAGCAAAGGCCTTGTGGCTGATGTCTTTTCCCGAAAGGATCTAAACCGCCTCAAGGGCGAAAATGCGATCGGACATGTGCGCTACTCCACCTCCGGTGGTAGCGCTTCCCAAAGAAACCTCCAACCGTTGGTAGCTGATACCATCAACGGCGGTATCGCCATTGCTCACAATGGCAACCTGTCCAACGGCGTTGAAATGCGTCGGCAATTGGAAGCGCGTGGTTCCATCTTTCAGTCCACTATGGATACTGAAGTGGTGGTGCATCTGGCCGCACTCTCCAGAGAAAAGACCTATGCCGGACGCTTGATGGAATCACTGCGACAAGTGCGCGGTGCCTATGCTATCGTCGCCATGAATCAGCATAATATGATCGGTGTGCGCGATCCTCATGGCTTCCGGCCTTTGGTCTTGGGTAAGGTGGGTGATGGTGGTTATGTGCTCTCATCAGAAACCTGTGCGCTCAATCTCATCGAAGCGGAATTCGTCCGAGATGTCGAGCCAGGTGAGATGGTGGTCATTAACAAGGATGGCGTTAAATCCTACTTTCCTTTCGAAAAGGAAGAGCGCCAACTCTGTATCTTTGAGTATGTCTACTTCGCCCGACCTGACTCTGATATCGATGGTGTCAATGTTTATGATGCACGTAAACGCATCGGCTTCAGCCTGGCCGATGAGCATCCGGTCAATGCGGATGTGGTGATTCCGGTGCCTGATTCCGGTGTGCCAGCGGCATTAGGTTTTGCTCAGAAATGCAATATCCCCTTCGAATTGGGTATCATCCGTAACCATTATGTGGGGCGGACCTTTATTGAGCCGCATCAATCCATTCGTCACTTTGGCGTAAAAATCAAGCTCAATGCCAACCCTGAAGTGATCCGGGGTCGTAATGTGGTGTTGGTGGATGACTCCATCGTGCGTGGCACTACCAGCCGCAAGATCGTCAAAATGGTGCGTGCAGCCGGTGCCAAAGAGGTGCATGTCCGTATCTCCTCACCACCTACAACACATCCCTGTTATTACGGTATTGACACCCCCACACGCAAAGAACTCCTGGCCGCCAGCCATTCAATAGAGGAGATGCGTAAGTATATTACCGCTGACTCTCTCTCTTTTCTAACCTTGGATGGTCTCTATAATGCGGTAAGTGGTGGAAAAAGTCCTGGCAAGTGTAACGGTTTCTGCGATGCCTGTTTCTCAGGAAGCTATCCCGTGCTCTTTCCGCAAGGCCAAAGCGCACCACTGACTCTGCTCAAGGAGTCCTGATACGCTGTCATAGAGCCTGTTTAGGAATTTGATAGCTTGTTTGGCAAGACATTCTCTGGTGACGAAAGATCACCTAGAAAGATAGGATACCTCCGGTATAGAGTGTCAAACCCAGCCATAAACAGAGGGCGAGTGCGCCCAAAATAGTGGTTTGGAGGATGTCAACATGCTTGTGCCAGTATGAGTGCGAGTGGGTATGCATGGTACTGCTCCCAAGCTTGACCGTGCAGCTCATCCCTGAGTCAAGACGCGATCCATAGAAAACGGGCGAATCTTCTCTCCCATTAGGCGGTCATACTATTTGACCGCCTTTTTTATGGCTGAGTTCCGGAAATTTGGTTATATAGTCATTCCATTCTAAAATCTAACAGTGTATAATGTACTCATGAGCTATGATATTGATTTGAGAAAACGCGCTG
>JADFWU010000012.1:72799-80850 GCA_015234045.1 Magnetococcales bacterium | reverse complement strand
TGCTCTTCACATTGGTGGTGAGCAATACCAATGATACACCAACCCTTGAAGCACCTCTGGATGATCAGGAAGCCACTGTTGGTGAAACATTCTCACTCAGCCTTGATGACGGCATGTTTGATGATGTTGATCTGGATGACAGCCTGACGCTATCGGCGGTGCTCAGTGATGGTTCCGACCTGCCGGACTGGCTCTCTTTTGATGAGGGTACCGGTGAATTTATCGGCGATCCTGCTCTGAGTGATGTGGCAGATATTCGTATCCGTATTACTGCGGAAGATGAATCAGGTAAGAGTGTCTCTGATATCTTCAAACTCTCAGTTATTGATGAGAATGACGCACCGACAATCGGCACGGGTATTGATGCTCAAACAGCGTTGGAAGATGCCCAATTCAGTTTCACATTCGGCGCAGATGCCTTTTCTGATACCGATGTGAGTGCTGGTAAGGATTCATTGACCTATACGGTTGATGATCTGTCCAGTGCGGATGGAACACTGCCTGATTGGTTGAGTTTTGATGCGGCTTCACGCACGTTCAGTGGTTCTCCTGATAATGCCGATGTTGGTGATATTTCACTGAAAGTAACCGCTACTGATGAACGTGGTGAGAGCATTGCCGAGGTGTTTACGTTGACGGTTGAAAATGTCAACGATGCGCCGACATTGCAAGAGAGTCTGGATGATCAGGTTGCAGGTGTTGGTGAAGACTTTGAGTTCGAATTCAGTAGCGATCTGTTCACTGATGAAGATAGCAATGACACGCTGACACTTTCCGCAACCCTTGCAGATGGCAGTGATTTGCCAAGCTGGCTTGAGTTTGATGCGGATACGCGCGCGTTTCGTGGTAGCCCGGATAGTGGTGATGTGGATACGCTCTATGTCCGTGTAACCGCCACAGATGCGTCTGGCGATACCGCTTCTGATGTGTTCGAACTCTCAGTCATTGAAACCAATACCAAACCAAGCGTTAACAACGCTGTGCAGGATCAGACCGCTTCAGAAGACAGCCTGTTTACCTTCTCTTTGTCTGATGATCTCTTCTCTGATCCTGATTTGGACAGTGGTGATGTGTTGAGCTGGTCAGCCAAAAATCTGACCGGTTCCAATAGTGATTTGCCGGATTGGTTGGATTTTGATGCCACTTCTCAGACGTTCAGTGGTACGCCGGATAATGGTGATGTCGGCACCCTTGCCATCAAGATTACGGTAACTGATCAGCAAGGCAAAACCGCTTCTCAGGTGTTTACGCTTACCATTGATAATGTCAATGACGCACCTGTCAAAGGCACGGACATTGAAGACTACCAACTGGAGCAGGGCGATAGCCTCTCCTTCAAGGTCAGTTCTGCGGCTTTTGTTGATAGCGATATCGGTGACACGCTCACTTATAGTGCTGCGTTGGTCAATGGGGATGATCTGCCTGACTGGCTCTCATTTGATCCCTCTACACGCAGATTCAGTGGTGATACCGAAAGTGCTGATGAGTATCAAATCCGTGTGACTGCCACGGATAATGATGGCCTGAGTGCTTCTCAGGTATTTGAGATTTCAGTCTCAGCGGTAAATCACAAACCATTTGTGGATGCAGGCATTCAGGATCAGAGCGTTTCCGAAGGTGATTTGTTGCTGTTCAGCCTCAACAGCGATGCCTTTGATGATGCCGATTTGGATAATGGTGATGCGCTTTCCTACGATTTGGTAGAGATTCAAAGCGGAGATTTGCCCGATTGGTTGAGCTTTGATAGCAACGCACAAACACTGACCGGTCGGCCTGATAATGATCAGGTGGGTGAGTGGACCTTGAAGGTAACTGCCACCGATAATGATGGCAAAAGCGCTTCCACGGTGTTCACACTGACTGTTGATAACGTCAATGACGCGCCGGAGTTGATTGGTACGATTGAAGATCAGACGGCTATTGAAGCCGAGGGTTTTTCATTAAAGCTGGATACCGATCTGTTCACCGATGCCGATGCCGATGCCAGTCTCACGTATGAAGCGTTGTTGGTTGATGGGTCTGACTTGCCGGATTGGTTGGTATTTGATACTGGCAGTTTGAGCTTCAGTGGTACACCTGCCGCAGCGGATATCGGTACGCTTGATATCACTGTGACTGCCACAGATGAATCCGGTGAATCAGCCAGTGCGCTTTGGAGTCTTGATGTCGCGGCCTTTAATACCGCCCCAATATTCAGTGGTGAAATGCCCGATGGATCGGCGACTGAAGACACGCTGTTTACCCTGACCTTGCCGACAGATCTCTTCTCAGATGCTGATGAAGACAACCTGACGCTGACTGCTACGGATTTGGATCTTGGTTCCGGTTTGCCAGATTGGTTAAGCTTTGATAGTGCCTCGCAGACTTTCAGTGGAACGCCGGATAATGATGCGGTTGGTGCGTATGCGATCCGTATTACCGCTACTGATCCCTATGGTGAATCGGTATCAGAAGTACTCGACCTGAGTGTTGAGAATGTCAACGATGCACCAGAAAAAATCGGCACTATGGATGATGCCGAGGTGTTTGTTGATCAGAGCATGGAGTTGTCACTGCCAAGTGATCTGTTTACCGATGATGATGTCGATGATCAACTTAGTTACAGTGCCACACTGACCAGTGGTGCTGCGTTGCCCGATTGGTTGAGCTTTGATGATGATTCACAAACCTTCAGCGGTACACCCACCGAAGATGGTGTGTTGGAGATTAAGGTCACGGTCACTGATGAGACCGGTTCAACAGCGTCTGAAAACTTTGATTTAACCGTCACAGCCGTCAATAACGCGCCTGAAGTGGGCAGTGGTATTTCAGCCCAATCAGTGAATGAAGGTGAAACCCTTGAATTCACCATTCCATCCGGTGCGTTTTCCGATGCGGATGAAAATGATGTGCTGACTTATGACATAGCCCGTTTGGGCAGTGCCGAAGGTTTGCCTGAGTGGCTCAGTTTCGACGGTGAAACAGGTACATTCAGTGGTGATCCAGTTAATGCGGATGTCGGTGATATTACACTCAAAGTAACCGCCACCGATGGTGATGGTGAATCGGCCTCCACGGTGTTTACGCTCACTGTTGTCAATGTCAACGATGCACCTACCGTAAATAGCGAAGTGACTCTGGATGATCAGAGTGCAGATATTAACGAGGGCTACGAACTGACCCTGTCGGATGATCTGTTCTCTGATGATGATCTGATTCATGGTGACAATTTGACCCTGTCTGTGCGTTCGGAAAGCAGTGACACTCTGCCGGATTGGTTGAGCTTTGATGCGGTTGCCAACACGCTATATGGTCTGCCAGCCGCAGCTGATGAAGGTTCCTATGATCTGCGCGTCACTGCCACGGATGATGATGGTGAATCTGTGCAGCGAAGTTTCACGCTGGATGTGGTTGATCCTGATCAAGGGCCGGAAGTTGGTAGCACACTCAGTGCGATCACTGTGGATGAGAATGTAAGCCTGGACTATTCCATTCCAGATGCTGCATTTGTTTCGGGTGATGATCAGGCGCTGAGTTATGCGGTAGAAAACCTTTCCGCAACGGATGGTGCGTTACCGGAATGGTTGAGCTTTGATACGACCAGTGGTGTGTTTAGCGGTACGCCCGGTGATGATGATATCGGTGATATTGCCCTTAAGATTTCCGCTGTTGGTTCTGGTGGTCTGAGTGTTTCTCAGATTGTGACTTTGACCGTTGATAACATCAACGATGCACCGGTTCTCAATACTGATGTTTCTATTGATAATACCAGTCTGGATATTGGTGGTAGCCTTGATATCATCTTGCCGGATGCGTTGTTTAGCGATGCTGACCTGAATTATGGCGATAGCCTGACTTTGAGCGCTGGTCTTGATGATAATGCCTCATTGCCGGACTGGATCAGCTTTGATGATCAAGAGGGTTCCCTCAGTGGTACAGCGGCGGCGGCTGATGCAGGTACGTACACCATCATTATCACTGCCACAGATGAGCAGGGTGAATGGGCACAAACAGCCTTCCAACTTACGGTTGCAGAATCCAATGTAGCGCCTGTGGTGAATCAAGGACTGGAAGACTGGACGGTTCTTGAAGATGAGAGCGACACGTTCACCATTCCCACAACAGCATTCAGTGATGAAAACAGTGATACGCTGACGTATACGGTCACCAATCTGGATGATGCTGATGGCGTGTTGCCGGACTGGTTGGTGTTCGATGATGTCGATGGCGTATTAACTGCCAATCCTGACAACAATGCGGTTGGTTCCGTTCCACTGAAAGTGAGTGCCGCTGATCCTGCCGGTCTCACTGCTTCAACGGTGTTTACCGTCACCGTTGAAAATGTCAACGATGCACCTGTAGTCAATGCCGATGCGGTATTGGATGGTATTCAGGTTGATATCGGTAAGAGCCAGCGTATCACGCTGTCTGACGATCTTTTTACCGATGAGGATTCCATTCATGGTGATAGCCTGACCATCACAGCGGCTCTTTTGGATGGTACGACTACCACTGATCTGCCTGGCTGGATTAATTATCAACAAGCAGCCGGTGCGTTTATTGTCAAAGCCGCAGACGGTACGGAAGGTGATTACACCATTGAAATCACTGCTGAAGATGAGAGTGGTGCTACGGCGGTGACCTACTTGGATCTGTCGGTTACTTTGGAAAATAACAGCCCGTCTGTTGATCTTGGTATCGATGATCAGACCGCCTATGAAAATACTCAGTTTGATTTCACCATTGCTACCGATGCGTTCTACGATGCGGATCTGGACAGCGGTGATGTTCTCTCCTATACGGTTGATAATCTTTCAGACGCTGATGGTGCACTGCCGGAATGGCTCAGTTTTGAACAGAGCACCGGTATTTTCTCCGGTCTGCCTGCCAGTACGGATGTTGGTGATCTGACCATCAAGGTTACTGCCACTGATCAAGGTGGTGAGCAGGCTTCTACGGTGTTTACTCTGTCCGTGGAAGATATCAATGAAGCACCGACTGCCATCACGGTAGATCAGATGTCAGTTGACGAAAATTCGGCAGACAGTGATGCCGTTAACCTGGGTGCTCTCTCTGCAACAGATCCAGATTCCGGTGATAGCCATGGTTTCAGCATAACCGGTGGTGCGGACAGCGCTCTGTTCAGCATTAACAGTGCGGATGAGTTGATGATCAACGCTGGAACGGGTCTGGACTATGAAAGCACAGACAGCCTCTCCGTTGATATCACGGCAACCGATGCGCAAGGATTAACCTACACTCAGGCCCTCTCTATTGCGTTGGTTGATGTCAATGAAGTGCCGGTTGGTGCTGATAGTGACATCATCACCATTGATGAGGACAGCAGCTATACGCTTAGTGCTACGGACTTTGCCTTCAGCGATCCCGATGGAGATGAATTGTCTGCCATTCGGATTACCGAAATCTCCGAGGATGTCAACCTCTGGTTGAATGGCTCTGAGGTGGTACGCTATGAAAATATTGACGCGGCTGATATCAGCCTGCTCTCCGTTACGCCGGATGCCGATTTCAATGGTGATACCAGCTTCCGGTTCAAAGTCTCTGATGGTGAAAGCTTCAGCGATTCAGATTATGGCTTAAGTCTGTCAGTCTCTGCGGTGAATGATGCGCCTGAGATTGATGCAACTCTGCTTGTTGATTACACCATTTTGGCGGGCTCGGGTGAGTCATTCACTCTGGATTCCACCGCATTCAGTGATATTGATGGTGAAAGCCTCACTGATGGTCTCACTGTTTCGGTGACGGTGGATGGTAGTGCTGCCATGCCGGATTGGTTGAGCTTTGATGCTTCAACACTGACATTCACCAATACAGCCACCAATGATGAAGTTGCTGATTATGTGATTACCGTCACTGTCACGGATGCCGATGATCTGTCTGCTTCTCAAGATATTTCACTTACCGTCAATGGTGAAGGTGTCTTTGAAGATGCTGCGGTGAGCAATATCACCTTCAGCACTGCAACGTTCTCAGGAACGACGGACTCTGAAGGTAACTTCCAATATGCGCCCGGCGAGACGGTGACCTTCTCCATCGGAGATATTGTCATCGGTACGGCCACAGGTGCGGGTGTGGTCACACCATTGGATATGGTTGACGGTGCGGATAGTGTTGAAAATGATCAAGTCACCAATATCATCCGGTTTTTGCAAACATTGGATAGTGATGGTGATGCCAGCAACGGTATTACCCTCACTGATGAAGTCATTGCAGCGGCTTCTGGTGTTACCATTGATTTCACACAATCTGCCGAAGACTTCGCCAGTGATACCACGCTGACGGCATTCCTCAGCGATGCGCTGGATACCGAAACACCTGAATTGGTGGATGCTACCGAAGCTCAGTTGCACTTCCAGTCAACACTGAATGATAACAGTGATCTGGCCTTGAATAGTGCCATCGGTGATGTGATAGCTACCGAAGATGATAGCCTCTACTACACCGTTTCATCCGATACCTTCAGCACCTCCGAAGCGGATGGTTATACGCTGTCAGTGACGGACAATCCGTTCTCCAGTTGGTTAAGCTTTGATGCAACACAAAACGTTTTCTCCGGTACGCCGGATAATGATCAGGTAGGTTCTGCAACCCTCACAATTGAAGCCACTGATGCCAGTGGTGCCATTGTTTCCCATGAGTTTACTGTCACGGTAGAAAATACCAATGATGCGCCGGTAATGGATTCGACCACATGGTCGTTAACCAGCACCGATGAAGATAACTTCTCCTACTATGACGATCTAAGCAGCTACATAGCTGATGCTGGTGCCACAGATGTGGATGCTGATGCCAGCACCGGCCTTGCAGTGATTGCAGTAGATGATGGTTCAGACAGCGGTGGCTTTTGGCAATACTCTCTGGACAGTGGTAGCAGTTGGGCCGAGATAAGTGGTGTCGCAGCGGATAATGCGCTGTTGCTTGATGGCACCAGTATGGTGCGCTATCTGCCGGATGGTGAAAATGGTGATTTTGCCAGTTTGACCTATCTGGCTTGGGATCAGACTTCTGGAAGCGTTGGTGATTTTGTCGATGCAACCACGGTTGGTGGAACGTCCGCTTTCAGTGAAAATAGTCAGACCGCACAACTTGAAATCGCTTCGGTCAATGATCAACCTGTTGCCGATGGTTACAGCGTAACACTGACTGGTATCAGTGAAGATGATGTGGATGGCGCGGGTTACTCTGTATCCGAGCTTCTGCCCAGCTTCAGCGATGTGGACAGCAGTGATATTGATCATGGTATTGCGGTGACCTATACCGGTGATACCGATCCTGGCTACTGGGAATACTCCGTTGATGACGGTGTGAACTGGAGCTATCTGGAAGCCTATGACACCACAAGTGCGTTGTTGCTGGCTTCAACAGATTTAATCCGTTTCCAACCGGATGAGGAGAATGGCGGTACGGCCTTTCTTGAGTATCGTATCTGGGATCAAAGCAGTGAAAGCAGTAATTCCTGGGTGGATGTCTCCACACTGGATAGCACCTCTGCATTCTCCGATGACACGGTAACCGCTACGCTGGATGTGTCTGATGTCAATGATGCACCAACACTGAGCGCCTATGATTGGTCCTGGACCAGCATTACCGAAGATGATGTTGATCTGTACGGCAATATGGTCAGTGAGATTCTGGGTTCCGATGCCTGGGATGTGGACTATGACACCGTTGGTATGGCTATTACAGCGGTTGATGATGGTTCAGGCAGTGCGGGTGTGTGGCAGTACTCCACCGATTATGGTGTTACTTGGAGTGATGTCGGATCGGTGAGCGAAGACAACGCCTTGGTGCTGGATGACCAGAGCTATCTGCGCTATCAGCCGGATGGTGATAATGGAGACAGTGCCAGCTTTACCTATCGGGCCTGGGATCAAACCGATGGTGTTGCCGGTGATTATCTGGATGCCAGCACGGTTGGTGACAGTTCGGCGTTCAGTACGGATACGCAGACCGTCAGCCTTGAGATTGCTTCGGTCAATGATCAACCTGTTGCCGATGGTTACAGCGTAACACTGACTGGTATCAGTGAAGATGATGTGGATGGCGCGGGT
>JADFWU010000012.1:0-72699 GCA_015234045.1 Magnetococcales bacterium | reverse complement strand
TCCGATGACACGGTAACCGCTACGCTGGATGTGTCTGATGTCAATGATGCACCAACACTGAGCGCCTATGATTGGTCTTTGAGCAGTATGACAGAGGATGACCAGGAGAGTTCTGGTTACTCGGTTGATACGCTGTTGGGTAGTGATGTCGCGGATGTGGATTCCAGTGCGCTCAGTGGTATGGCAATCATTGCCACGGATGAGGGTAGCAGTAGTGCAGGGGTTTGGCAGTACTCAACGGACAGTGGTGCCAACTGGTCTGATATCGGTACGGTTAGCAGTTCTGCGGCTCTGCTTCTGGAAGGCAGCAGTTTAGTACGCTATCTGCCCGATGGCGAAAATGGGGATTATGCCAGCCTGACCTATTTGGCTTGGGATCAGACTGAGGGTTCTGTTGGGGCATATGCTGACACCAGCAGTTCTGGCGGCACATCCGCCTTTAGTCTCGATAGTCAGAGCATTGATCTTGATATTACCGCTGTCAATGATCAACCAATTGCTGCAACGGGTGATACGACTCTCACTGCGATTAGTGAAGATGATATCAATGGTGTTGGTGTGTCTGTTTCTACACTGATTGATGACACCATGGTTGATGTGGACAGTGAGGATACGTCTCACGGTGTTGCACTGGTGGCGACTGAGGACAGTGGTATCGGTACATGGCAGTACAGCACGGATGATGGCACATACTGGTATGACATTGCGTCTGTGTCGTCCAGTAGTGCGTTTGTATTGGCAGCGGATGATTTGATTCGCTTCCAGCCCGGTGAGGAGATTGGTGGAGATATCTCCATTGAGTTCCATATTTGGGATGGCAGTAGTGACTATTCAGGGGCGTATGTTGATCTTTCCAACCTGGATAGTACTTCTGCGTACAGCACGGGTACCAATAGCGCATCTATGACCGTTGAATCAGTCAATGATGCACCGGTCATTTCCGATGAGTTGTCCGGTCAGTATGTTGATGATAACGCTACTATTGCACCGTTTAGCACCATGGCGGTTTCCGATGTGGATAGCTCGACAACAGTGACGGTTACCGTCGCGTTGGTTAATCCAGATCAGGGTAGTTTGAGTACAGACAGCGGGTTTACGGATCAATCCGGTGGTGTTTACGCATTTAACGGCACACCCGCTGATGCTCAAACCGCTGTTCAAAGCATGTCATTCACACCTGTTGAAGATCGTGTGGGTGTGGATCTCTCTGAGACAGTTCAATTCTCGGTAGTGGTGGATGATGGCACGGCCTCAACCACTTCGACCGCAAGTACAGTGGTTGTTGTCGCAGTTAATGATACACCACAGGTCAGCGGATCTGGGGCCAATCAGTCGGTGGATGATAACGCCTCTATTGCGCCTTTCTCAGGCTATGTGGTCAGTGATCCTGATACGGCAGTGGCTCAGAGCTTGACGGTCACCATTGCTTTGGATGATCCATCCGAAGGAACACTTACAGATTCCAATGGTTACTTTGCTGACCTGAGTGGCGGTGTTTATGAGTACACCGGAACTGAGACGGCTGTAACAACAGCAATTCAAGGGCTGGAATTTACACCAGCTTCAGACCTGGTTGCTGTGGGTACTACCGTAACCACGGTCTTTACTATTTCGGTCGATGATGGGGCTGGTGGTGTGGTTACTGATACGGTTAACTCCGTTATCAGTACGGCGGTCAATGATTCGCCGGTTATTTCTGGTGTGAGTGCCGATCAGACGGTTGATGATACTGCTGCTATTTCACCGTTTAGTACGGTCTCCATCACTGATGACGATACAGCGGCTGAACAGACATTGTCTGTCACTGTGATGCTTGATGATATGGATAAAGGATCACTGAGCAATCTGGTCTCAGGCAGTGATAATGGTGACGGAAGCTATACACTCAGCGGTACTGCCTCGGTTGTGCAAGCTGAGTTGCAGGGCCTTGTTTTTGACCCCACTGAAAACCGGGTTGAGGTCGGACTGACCGAGTACACCTATTTCTCTATCTCGGTAGATGATGGTTATGGTGCTGTGGTTGATTCCGCATCCTCAGTGGTGACAACCTCAATCAACGATGCGCCAACCATTACCGGCACTGATGCTGGACAGACAATGGGTGAATTTGATTCTTCCGCTCTGTTTGGCTCAGTTGTGTTGGACGATGTGGACGTGGGTGCGATACTTGATGTGGCTGTGGTTATTGATGATTCCACCGTGGGTACATTCACAGCACTGAATGGTCTGACTGATGCGGGCGGTGGTGTTTATACGCTTACCGGAGCCACGGTTGACGAAGCCCAAGCCGCTGTGACGGGATTGGTGTTCACACCGGAAGATACCATTGCTTTTGGTCAGACCCACACGACAAGTTTCACCATCAGTATTGATGATGGCATGGTCTCAGCTACGGACACGAATACCACTGTTGTAGTGACGGGCACCAATACTGCGCCTGAATTGGCTCTAAGCCACGACACGTTGTTCTTTGTTGCCAATGATGGTGACACTTATCAAGGCGATGAGCTGTGGCAATATGATGGAACTTCCGGTCAGTTGGTCAAAGATATTGCACCGGAAGAGACGCAGGTAATAAATAATTATGCCTACATTCCAGGTGGTTATGGACCAAATGGTCCCTATCCAGGATTTACGACGGTTACAAGCACAACGACGATTTCGGTGGCTGTTAGCAGCACTCCGTCAGAGTTGACACAGCTTGGTGAATCGATTTTCTTTGTTGCTGATGATAATAGCGTGGGCAATGAGCTGTGGAAATCTGATGGGACGCTTTCAGGCACTGTCTTGGTCAAGGATATTAACAGTGGCGCATCTTCTTCTTACGTATCCAATCTGACACTCTTTCAAGACAAGCTGTTTTTCTCAGCCGTCGATAGTTATAACAACTCGGAATTATGGGTGAGTGATGGGTCAAGTGCTGGTACGGCGTTGGTAGCGGAGATTAATCCTGCCAGTCACTACGGCTCTTCACCTTCTGAACTGACGGTTGTGGGTGATTATCTGTTCTTCAGTGCAACAGACGTAGGTGGTCCGCCAAACCTGTATAAGACGAATGGCACAGCTGGAGGCACTGTTGAGGTGACGGATACCAGTGGTTCTGCTGAACTGTATGATGCAAACAGTTTGACGGAGTTTAATGGTGATCTGATCTTCGCTGGCACGACTGCTGACACAGGTTCTGAGCTGTGGAAAGTTGACAACAGTGGGAATATGAGTCAGGTCAAAAATCTGTTAACAGGTGCGTACAGCGCCAATCCAACCAGCTTTACTCAGGTTGGTGACGCTCTATTCTTCAAGGCAGATACCAAATACACAGATGGCACCGAGTTGTGGGTCACTGATGGTACTGAAGCCGGTACGACACTGGTCAATAGCTTTGGCTCATCCGTTGTGGAAATGGCCGAACTCAACGGGAATTTGATCCTTTCTGTCCAAGATAGTGGCATTGAAGGCCGTGAGCTGTGGATTTCAGATGGTACGACAGCGGGTACGACCATTCTGAAGGATATCAACGCAACCAATTATGCCTCGTCCTATCCATTCGATTTCACAGAGATGAATGGGTCACTCTACTTTGTCGCAGATGATGCCAATAGCGACACTGGACTTTGGGTAACCGATGGCACATCGACTGGTACGACACTGGTAAAAGCGTTTGATTATGAATCAGTGAACCATTTGACCGTGGTTGATAATACGCTCTATTTCTCCGCTGGAACATCAACCAATGGGATTGAACTGTGGAGTAGTGATGGCACTACCGATGGAACGATTCTGCTAGAGGATATCACCAGTGGTTCCGGTTCAGCCAATCCCTATAATCTAACCACAATGACATGGAAGACCGGTTACTTCCCAGTATTGGAAGAGGATGTGGCTGAGGCCGATAATACCGGTCGTTGGATTGGTGATATTCTTAACGGGAATCAGTCGGATGTTGATGATGCATCCGAATCTGGAATCGCCATTACCTATACCGATAACACCAATGGTATGTGGCAATACTCATTGGATTCCGGCAGTAGCTGGAATGATATGGATGGTCTCTCCGACAGTAATGCACTGACGCTGGCGTACATGAGTGGTACCTACGTGCGCTTTGTACCGAATGCGGATTGGAGTGGTGATGCGGGCATCTCTTTCCGGGCTTGGGATCAGACCACCGGTAGTGATGGCACCACAACCGATGCCTCTACTGTTGGCGGTGGATCGGCTTTCAGTGAGACGTTGATTGAATCCAGTGTGACGGTCTACGGCAGTAATGATGCGCCAACGCTTACCATCCCGGGTACATACTACACTGTTGATGAAGACAGTGACCTGACACTGACAGGGTTGGCGATAGACGACATTGACGCTGGTTCTGAAGCGGTTAGCGTGACCCTTGCTACCTATTCAGGCACATTAACCATCAACGATGCAGTAACGGATGGTCTGGTTTCAACGGATATCTCCGGTAACGGTAATCAAACCGTGACTCTGACTGGAACCATTGATCAGATCAATGCCACACTTAGTGACGTTTCCGGCGTTGTTTATCGTGGCGCAGAGAATTTTAATGGCTCAGATTCGCTATCCATTACTGTTTCCGATACTGGGAACTCCGGTGTTGGTGGTGCATTGGCAGTGACGGATTCAGTCGCAATCTCCGTGACTTCCATTCAAGACGCACCCGAATTGCTCGCAACCATTCCTACGGCTGTGTTCTCACCAGCACTATCCAATGGGCTATATCTCCTGGATGAAGGAAGCGAAAGCGGTCTGCACACTGTTTCCAGTCCTGGATTGGTGAATTCTTCCGTCTATATGGATACCCTTAATGATCAAATACTGTTCCTTGGTCTGGATAGCACGTATGGCTCTGAACTGTGGTCATCCGATGGAAACACCGCAGAAATGCTGGTAGATATTAACCCAGGTAGCGGTAGCTCAAATGCTATCTACAGTGCCGCTTTGGGTGGTTCGAACAGCATCGAGTTTAATAATTCACTATTTTTCTCTGCATCAGATGGTGTTAATGGTGCTGAACTGTGGAAAACCGATGGAACGGCTGAGGGTACAACGCTTGTTGCGGATATCAATATCAATTCAAGCCTTGGTTCCCACCCGACCCATTTTGTTGAGTTTGGCGGTGATCTATTCTTCAGTGCTGAAACAACAGACCTCGGTCGTGAACTCCATAAGCTGGAAGGCACGGATGAGACGGTTACTCTTGTTAAGGATATTGCCGATTACTACAGCTACTCCAGCAGTAACCCGGACAATCTGACAGTCTTTGATAATCAGCTCTTTTTTACCGCCTACTCCTATGGCAATGGTACAGAGCTTTGGGTGACTGATGGCAATAGTGCTGGCACTGTAATGGTGGCAGATATCAATAGCGATTCCTTAGGCAGTAGCCCCCATAATCTGACTGTTGTCGGTAGCACGCTTTTCTTCAATGCTGATGATGGAGATCAAATTTCTACTGACCATGGTCGAGAGTTGTGGAAGATAGAAGCGGGCAGTACAACGCCAAGTCTGGTTAAGGATTTACATGCCGGGACAGATTATTATGGCAGTGCCTACGATACGAGCTTTGGAGAAAGCATTGCCTTTAATGGGCAGCTCATCTTTGCGGCTCATGATGGATCAGGGTGGGAGTTGTGGTCTTCAGATGGGACAGATGCCAATACCGTTAAAGTGACAGATTTTCACGAAGGCACAGGGCTCTCTTCCTTTGTGGGGCAGGCAACTCAACTGACAGAAGTGAATGGTTCACTTTTCTTCCTGGCTGACACTGATAACGTTAATGGTAATGAACTTTGGAAAACTGATGGCACCACGGAAGGCACCACGCTTGTCAAAGATATCGCTGGATTATCCTATTATACGGGTGGTAGTTACTACAGCGGTGATCTAACCGGTCTATTCACGAGTAATGACTCCCTGTTTGCAGTGGTCAATACCTATAACTCCTACTATGGTGATCATGGTTTCGATGTCTGGTCGTCAGATGGTAGCACGTTTGGTACATCCAAAATCGCTACCGTAATGAAAACGGATAATTGGATTAATGGCAGTGAAGATATATTCCATGAAGTGACAATAGCACCAATAGCACTCAACGCTATTGATGAGGGTGCCTCCTCGGTAACCAACGCTACTATTTTAGAATTAACGGCTCTGTCGGTAGTGGATGGAGACGCTTCCGATAGTGCTGGTCTGGCCATCACAGCTGTGGATTCGGCTAACGGTACTTGGGAATACACGCTGAATACCGGCGCTACTACAGTTACATGGACACCGATTGTTTCAGTCAGCGAAACAGCAGCGTTAACGTTGGCTAGTGATTGGTTTACGGCTGTTCGTTTTGTTCCAGATGCTGAGTTCTATGGTGATGCCACCATCACCTATCGAGCCTGGGATCAGACCAACAGTGGTGCAACCAATGGTGGTAGCGTTGACATTACTGCCTTGGGAACAGGTGGTACCAGTGCCTTTAGTGCGGCGGATTATACCAATTCCATTACCGTTAATGCGGTCAATGATGCTCCGACAGCTTCAGCAGGTACAGCAAGCTTTACCGTAAGCGAGGATACAGATGTTGCCATCACTGGCCTGTCGGTTGCGGATAGTGATGCAGGCAGCAGTGATGTTATTCTGACATTGAGTGTGGATAGCGGTTATCTCACCGTCAATGATGCGGTGGCTGGTGGTGTCATCACTGGTGATATCAGCCGCAATGGTGATCATGTGGTGACCATTGTTGGCACTCTTGATGAGATCAATACCACGTTGGCAGATGGGGCTGGTGTGGTTTACAAAGCGCTTGAAAACTACTCTGGAACCGACACGTTCACCGTAGAAATCTCTGATGATGGCGCAACCGGCGGTGGTGCGCTGACCGACACGGCTTCTATTGGAATCACTATCAGCGCGGTTCAGGAAGCGCCTGAGATTCTGACAACCATTCCGACCGTCATGTTCTCGCCCGGCCTTACGGACGGATTGTACACACTGACACTCGCTGATGGTGTCATGTCTGTGCCTTCAGAGACAGCCACGACTTTCTCCTCACCGGGCATGCTGGTATTGGGTGATGAGGTTCTGTTTACTGGTAATGATGGTACCTCGGGTAATGAGTTGTGGCACTCGGATGGTTTCTCTGCCGAAATGGTGAAGGATATCCATGATGGTTCTTCGTCATCACGCTCTACACTCGGTGAGTTCCAAGGTATTGAAATCAATGGCACAGCATTCTTTGTCGCGGATGATGGAACGCATAATGAAGAACTGTGGATGAGTGATGGGACAACAACAGGCACCAAGTTGGCTGCTGACATCAGTAGTCACCGAACTTATGGATCTAATGCGGATAATTTTGTTGAATTAGGCGGAAATCTGTTCTTCAGTGCCTCTTCCAGTGCATATGGCAGTGAACTGTTCACATTTGATACCACCGATGAGACGTTTTCATTGGTAGTAGATAGTTATGCAGGGTCTGGAAGTAGCTCCCCAAATAATCTTGTTGTGTTCGATAATCAGATTTTCTTCAGTGCCAGAAGCGATGCCGAAGGGCGTGAGCTTTGGTCTTCCGATGGTACTGCAAGTGGTACCGCACTGTTTAGCGATATCAGTAGTTACGGTTCTTATAGTAGTTCTCCTGACAACTTTACCGTTGTTGGAAGCACGCTCTTTTTCATTGCTTCTGACGGCTATCGGACAAGCCGTGGCGAACATGGCAGAGAGCTATGGACGCTGGATGCGGGGTCTTCAACACCATCCATGGTGACGGAGATTAATACAAACGCTATTTATGGTTATTCGAGCTCGACGAGTTTTGACAGCTTCACCGAGTTTAATGGTCAGCTGTTTTTTACCGCCCATGATGGCAATCAGTGGAGTCTCTGGTCTTCAGATGGTACGGCAGGCAACACTGTCCAGATCACAGATTTTAGCAACAGCTCTGCTCTATCCAATACCAATTTGGTTGTTCAAAATGGAGTGCTCTTTTTCCTGGCCGATTCAGATGGTATTGATGGTAATGAGTTGTGGAAGACCGATGGCACGGTGGAAGGGACTGTCCTGGTCAAAGATATTACTGCATCGACTGACTATCATGCCTATCATACCGGTTATCTAAGCGGTTTGTTTGCCTTGGATGATAAGGTGGTTGCCGTTGTAAATGCTGACAGCTATGCCAACTATGCTTGGAGTAATGGTTTTGATTTCTGGACCTCTGATGGTACTGAAGTGGGCACTAACCTGCTGGATTCAGTGGCCAAAGGGGATGACTTTATGTCCGGTGATGAACTCTATCTGGCGCATGCGCTGGATTTGTCACCGAATACGCTGATCATTGATGAAGATAACACCACTGATCCTGGTATTTTGATTTCTGATTTAATCAGCAAATCGGTTGTTGATGGTGATGGTGATTCCCTTGGTATCGCGCTGACCTCTGTAGACAGCACCAACGGTGATTGGCAATACACGCTGGATGTGGATGCCACCACGGTTACTTGGACTCCTCTGGTTTCGTTGAGTAATGATGCGGCATTGACTCTAAGTGCAACCGCGCCGACTGCGGTGCGTTTTATTCCCGATGCCGAGTGGTCGGGTACGGTTGACTTTACCTATCTTGCTTGGGATCAGACCAATGCGGGTGCCAGCAATGGCGCTACTGTTGATTTGGATGCTGATGATAGTGGAACGCTTGATCTGGATAGCGAAGTGGGCGGTGCAACGGCTTTTAGTGCAATGGCTTATACCAATGCAGCCATAGTCAACGCGATCAATGATGCACCAACATTAACAGCCTCTACAACAGCCTTCAGTGTTGATGAAGATACTGCTGTTAGTATCACCGACCTCTCTGTGGATGATCTGGAAGCAGGTACGGGCAATGTCTCTCTGACATTCTCAGCCAATGCCGGTTGGTTTGTCATAGATGAGAGTGTGACAGGCGGTGTTGCTGCGGGTCAGGTTGAGGGTCAGTCATCGGGCATAGTGACCATTACCGGTTCTCTGGATGAGATCAACGCAACCTTGGCGGCAACTGACGGTGTGCTCTATCAAGGGGATAGCAATGCGAATGGTACGGACACCATTACAGTCACTCTCAATGACAATGGTCTGATCGGTATTGATGGAGAGAAAACCGATACCAGTACTATTACCGTAACAGTAGCAGCTGTTCAGGATGCGCCTGAATTGATTGATGGCTTTGAAGCCGTCATGTTTATGAGTAGTGACTACACGCCAGTACTCTCCATGTATACCGCAGATGGTGGCTTGGAGACGTTTTCGCCAAGCTGGAATGCAGCAAATTCCAACCAAGCGATGGCTATTCTGGATAACCAGTTGGTATTCACTGCGAATAACGGCGGCACAACAGGGTATGAGCCTTGGATCTTTGATGGTTTCACGGCAACCTTTATCAAAGATATCTATTCTGGCAGTTCGAACAGCGGAGCCATCTCAGGCAATGCGGCCTCGGCCTATGGTGTTAATGCGGAAGAGATGAACGGGTATCTCTTCTTTGCAGCCAATGACGGTACGACCGGTAATGAGTTGTGGAAAACCGATGGTACAGCAGCAGGTACAACGCTTGTTGAAGATATCAATTCAACGGCTAATGCCTCATCGTCTCCGACTAATTTTACCGCTTTTGATGGTGATATGTTCTTCGTGGCCACGGATGAGACCTATGGTCGTGAGTTGTATAAGGTAGAAGGTGATGATGGAACCGTTTCTCTGGTGTCGGATATCTATACAGGCAGTAGCTCCAGTTGGGCGGATGATCTGATTGAATTCGATGGCTATCTCTACTTCAGGGCCAATGATGGTAGCGTTGCAAATACTGAGTTGTGGCGCTCGGATGGCACGGATGCAGGAACGACTCTCGTAGCTGATATTAATACCGTGGCTAACTACGGCAGCTATGCACATGACTTTACCGTTGTTGGATCAACTCTCTTCTTTGTTGCTGACGATGGACGTGATGCACATGGAACAGAGCTGTGGAAATTGGATGCCGGTTCATCTACGCCATCCTTGGTTGCCGAGATAAATACCGGCACGAACTCATACAGTGGATATGCCTACTCAACCAGTTTTGGTGAATTAACCGAATTCAATAGTGAACTGGTCTTTGCTGCTGATAGTGGTAATGGTTGGGAAGTGTGGAAATCAGATGGCACCGCAGGCAATACCGTTAAATTGACTTCGTTCAATACGAATTCATCATACGGAAATCTTGGCCAGGCGAGTCATTTCACCGAGGTGGATGGTTCTCTGTTCTTCCTTGCTGATAGCGATGGTAATGATGGCAATGAGTTATGGAAGACAGACGGAACCGTTGAGGGTACTCAGCTGGTCAAGGATATTGCCCAAGACAGCCACTATAATGATGTGACATATGGTTACGAATCGGCTTCTGTTCAAAACCTGTTTGCAATGGGTGACAAGGCTGTTGCCGTTGTTCGGGCACATGAATATTCCTATTCCTATCCTAATGGAAGCAACTCTTCCAATAGCACTGATTTCTGGATTTCCGATGGCAGTGCGGCAGGCACTACCTTGGATTACAGTCAGGCCACTGATTACAACTCAAACTTGGAATCCCGCTCCTTCACATCAATTTTGTTCAATGCACAGGGTTTCGACGCAATTGATGAAGACGACACCAGTGGCACGACAGCTTTGGTGTCCGATCTGTTATCACGTGTTGGCAGTGATGTGGATGGTGATGGTGTTGGCCTTGCCGTCACGGAAACAGATGATGCCGCCGGAACATGGTCATTCACTACGGATATCAATGCCGCGACCGTGACTTGGACCAATATGGTCTCGGTAAGCGAGTCCAACGCCGTGACTCTGATGCCTGATACAGGCACGGCTATCCGTTTTATTCCTGAAGCTGACTTCAGTGGTGATGCCAATATTACCTACCGGGCCTGGGATCAGACCAATACAGGTGCTACCAATGGTCAGACAGGCGTGGATATCACAGCTGCGGGTACGGGCGCTGATACGGCTTTCAGTACCAATACAGCCTCACAGTCTGTCACGGTTAATGGTATTCAGGATGTGCCGGTCATGTCTCGTTTTGATACGGCCATGTCCATGGATGGTCAGGTTCATCTGGAAGCAGGACGGGGCTTTGAGGATGCTTTGGCTCTGACTGGTGATATGACCATTGAGGCTTGGTTTAATCAGGATAGTACCGGTAGTGGTGATCAGACACTGATCAGTTTCTACGGTGATGCAACGAGTAACGCCACTGACAACGGATTGTACGAGCTTTCTCTGGTTGCTGATGGCTTCTTTGTCTACTCACATGAATTTGAATCTGGAAATTTTGTTGAGTGGGCAACGAATGCCGCACCTTCACAAGATGCTTGGCACCATGTGGCATTGGTACGGGCAGGACAGACGGTAACCCTCTATTTGGATGGAGAAATTGCCGGTACAACCAACTTTGATACCGGGCCATCCGGTGGTGAAAACGGTCAGCTTTATATCGGCAGTTTGAGTGGTAGCCTGAATCGTTTTGATGGCCTGATGGATGAGGTGCGTATCTGGGATGTTGCCCGCAGTGGTGATGAAATTCGTGCTGAAATGAATACGATTGTCACCGATGGTAGTTTTGGTCTGGTAGGCTATTGGGCCATGGATGATGTAACCGTGGTGACCAATCGGGTTGATGGGGTTGATGGAGCAGGGGATGCCACTGCTGTTGATGCTGGTAGTTCTGCTTATGCGCTGGTAGATGTGTCCAGCACGTTGCCTGGACTGTCGGATACGTTGACTACACCAAATGTGAGTGCGGCACCGCTGAACGTTATGGGCGGGGCGGCAACCGACTTCTTGGTGGCGGAGTTGCTGGAAGGCTACTTTACTGATCCTGATCCTGAGTCGCTTGGTGTTGCCATCGTTGATGCGGATAATGGTGGTGATGGCAGCTGGGAATACTCCATGGATGGTGGTACCAGCTGGAGTGCTGTTGGTGCTGTTACCGAAGCCGCTGCATTGGTACTTACTTCGGATGTCAATAACCTGGTCCGTTATACGCCGGATACCGCTGGTAGTGGGTATCTGGATGCCTATATTCAGCTGAGAGCTTGGGATGGTTCCGATGGTGCTGTTGATGGTAGTTCTGTAGATATCGCCACAGCAGGTACGGGCGGTGTTACCGCTTTCAGTACGGCAACGCTCTATCGCTCCATCAATATGGCACCATCCGCCCAGCCCGGGTCGTATAGCATTGGGGAAGAGGGTACGCTCAACGGTACGATTGGTTCGGATGACTATGACAGCTCAACCCTCAGCTATTCAGTGACCGGACAACCGGAGAGTGGTGTGGTTTCTCTGAATGTCAGTACCGGTGATTGGGTCTATGAACCAGATGTCAATTTCTTCGGTGCTGATAGCTTTACCGTGCGTGTCAGCGATGAATTGGGCGGAGGTAGTGACGCTGTCATTGATGTCACGGTGACTGGTACTCAGGATGCGCCCTATTTTGAGTCGTTTACCCGTCATGTCACACTGGGTGGTACTTCCGAGTATCTGAACGCGGGTGGTGGTGTTGGTCAGCCGTTTGTAATCACTGAAGATCTGACAATTGAAGCCTGGGTTAAACCAACTTTGGGTACCACAAGCCATCCTATTGTCTGTTTCAGCGGTGGTGCGGCGGCGGATGTGGACAATACGCTCTACAGCCTTTCAATTGACTCTGATGGTACGTTCACGCTTGTGCAGGAGTATGGTGCAGAATCCTTCGAAACACTTGCCTTTGATAATCCACCAATCGCTTCCGATACCTGGTATCACGTGGCACTGTCCCGTGACAGTGTTGACCAAACCGTCACGCTCTACCTGGATGGTCAACTGGCCGGTAGGTTGGACTATGTTAACCCGCTTTCCGGCGGTCAGAACGGGATTCTGACTATTGGACGGGATGAAGCGGGCAGCAACTACTTTGATGGTGATATGGATGAGGTGCGCGTCTGGGATGTCAGTCGGACACAGGCGGATATTCAATCGGATATCTTCCGCACGCTGAGTGGTGCTGAAGAGGGACTGGTTGGTTACTGGCCGCTTGATGAAAGTACCGGCGGTGTTGCGGACAATCTGGTCGGAACCAGTGGTGGTGATGCAGATTGGGCTGGATCTGTTGTCTCAACGGTTTCGGATATCGCAGGCCCAGCCATCATGATGCCTGATGATGTTGTAACAGTGAGCACGAGCGGTGTTCTGGTTTCAGACTTTGTTGATTTGATCGGCACGGACCCGGATGGTGATGTGCTGGGTGTTGCCATTACCGGACTCACTGAGACCAATGGTTCTTGGGCGTACAGCACGGATAGCGGCACCAACTGGAATACCTTTGGCACTTTGGCCGATGCCACAGCAACGTTGCTGGATGGTGATGCACTGCTGCGTTATGAAGGCACTGTTGACTATACCAGTGGCTCTACCGCCAATCTGACCTACCGTTTGTGGGATCAGAGTGATAGTAATGCCAGTGGTGATATCAACATTACTGTTTCAACCAGTGGTGGTACTACTGCGTTCAGTGATACCACACAAACATCAGCACTTAATTTTGTGCCCAGCATGACGGTTCAGGATGGTTCTCCGATCAGTCTGGACGAAGATACCGCGATCACAAGTGGTATTACCTCTACAGATGAAGAAGGAGATGCGCTTACCTTTGGTGTTGAAGAGGCACCGATCAACGGTACGCTCACTGTTGATCCTGGAACTGGTGCATGGACGTACACGCCCGATCCTGACTTTGATGGCAGTGAGACATTCACGCTCAATGTCCATGATCAATACAGCGGTCACAATACCGAGCAGGTGACCGTCAATATCAATCCAATCAACGATGCGCCTGCAATTCCAACGTTGGGTGATCATCTTACGTTGGATGGTGTCGGTGATGTGGTAGACGCAGGTCGTGGAACATTGGATGCCTTTGCTATTGCAGGTGATCTGACCCTGGAAACCTGGGTTCGTTTGGACGCGGTTGGAACGGATGAACAGTTCCTGATGGCTTTCCATGAGCAGGGGATAACGACATATCTCAATAACGCCTACTATGCGCTAAAAGTGGATGTGAATGGTGATCTGGTCTACTTCCATGAGAGTGGAACGGATATCCTGTTGAATGAGGTAACCTTTGATACCAACTTGACTACCGATGCGTGGCACCATGTCAGTTTGGTTCGAGATGCTACCACCAATGAGGTCACGCTCTATCTGGATGGCGTGTTGGTTGGTTCCGGCACATATTCTAATGGTGATCCAACCGATGGAGGCAATAGCCGACTGTATATCGGCGGTAACTCCAATCTGGACCAAACCTTGAACGGTGATCTGGATGAAGTGCGTATTTGGGACACCATCCGCTCTGAAGAAGAAATCCGAGAGAACATGTATCAGTCACTGGATGTCAGTGATGCCAATCTGATTGGTAACTTTGATATGGCTGATCTCACCGGTTTATCCGCTTTGAATCAGGCTTCTGTGGCTTCCACAGGGGGTGTTGATGCAGCTGGTGTCATATTGGCCAGTATGGATCAAGCCATCAGCCACACTGTCATTGACAATGATGTGGATGATGACATTAGCACGTTGAATTTTGCTCTGGATGCTGATGTTACCCACGGTACATTGGTCTTCAGTACTACCGATGGCACCTACACCTATACACCGGATACCAGCTTTGTCGGCACGGATAGTTTTAGCTATACCGTTACTGATCAGGGTGGGCTTTCTGATTCTGGAACCATTGGTATCACGGTTCATGATTCTGGTGCTCAAGGCGGGCTGACGCAGTTAGGCACAGAGGGTAATGATGCCATGTTGGGCAGTAGTGGCGCTGATGCTTTGATGGGGTATGGTGGTGATGACTTACTGAAGGGTAGTATCGGTGATGACACCTTGATGGGTGGTGATGGTGATGATTACCTGGATGGTGGGCTTGGTAATGACATCCTGAATGGTGGGCCTGGTGATGATATCCTGGTCTGGGATAGTCTGGATCTTGGCACCGTCGATGGTGGTGCCGACGATGATACACTGATGTTGGATGGAGATGCGTTGAGTTTGGACCTGACACAGATTGATAATGCCCTCTATAAAGGCATTGAGAATATCGATCTGACCGGTTCTGGTGACAACAGTGTCACGTTGGATCTTGCTGATATTCTGGATCTTTCCGATGAGAGTGATCAGTTGATCATCACGGGTGATGCCGGTGATACGGTGAATATCGGTGGTATCTGGAATACCGAAACCGATACGGTGATTGATAGCATCACCTATGGTACGTATACCCTCGACTCGGCAACCTTGCTGATTGATGACACTGTCACGCAAAACTTTGTCGATATGACCTGACCAACCTGAATGATTGCTCCACCATCTCCTAATCGTTGAGGAAATGGTGGAGCCAATTCATGGTTCGCCTTTCTGGGTGCCAGGGAGTGTGTTACGCAGTTGAATGACGGGTACACGCTTTGATGCCTGTTTCAACCGGCCATTGCGTAACGCCTGGAGCTAAAGGCTAATCATTTGGGCATGGATCTGTGGTCCCCAGAGATGGCGTGCTCTGTAGGGATTAAGTGAATGGTTTTGTACCGCCGCAAAAATCTTGTCTGACGTGGTGAGGAAGGTGTCGTAGTAGACCACCAGCAGATGAACATGTGTCTTCTGAATATGCACATCCTCCACGCCTTCGATTGAACGCAATGCCTGCTTGAGTTCAATCAGCTGATCTTGTGTCAAATGCTCCTCAATATGCAGCGTGATATCGCCACGCCGTTGTGCAACAGGTGTGTAAGAGCAGACGGTTTTTTCTGTGGTATTTGACGCAAATCTGAGCATGATAATTCCCCACTTTTCCAGATGTTGAAAAGCGTTTCGACCTTTACTAACTGTTAGAGTGTGAAACCTGCTATTCTGTTCATATGTTGCTGTAAGGATTTTATCAATTATTTGATTTCAATAGATTCAGTAACGCAAAAAGCCAGAGAGCAGAGCTTCTGGCTTTTGAAACTTTTTGAAGCGGATCGAATTGAAATTATTTCTTGACCGGTAATCCTTGAGTATAGGCAAGGATATCCACCTGGACCTGTACATCCACAGCCCGCATGGAGACCATCTCTTTGCCAGGGTGACCGTTGCGGATTTTGTGGAAGGCTTCCCACGGGTTTTTGTTAGCTACTGTGCCTAGATATTCGGGATGGTCAGCGGTTTTGAAATTGATGGCAAACCCTTTGACACCATGGCACATGGCACAGATTGTCATGTAATAGCTGGTGCCATTTGCCGCAGTACCGATGAATTTTTTACTGGCTCGATCAATATAACGATCCATATCCACTTGACCTTTGGCAATGAACAGTGCCAAGGCTTGGGCTGTTTCGTCATCAATCATTTTTTCTGAATAGCCGTGGCGCTCATCCCGGATAATGTTGATAATTTGAGAGGGATCTTTGTTCTCATAAGCACGTACACCCTTGATTCCGGTGTAATGAGAACCAGATCCGTAGGCACCATCCACACCTTTGTAATCCCAGCCGTGGCACTCCTTACAGCGCCATGTAGTCAGACCGCGTTTTCTACCTTCTTTCGGGTAAGCGGGATGGTTGGATAGGAATTTTCGTCGATCCAGATTACGCATTTTCAGGGTGTGTTGATCCAACAGGCCCATCCAGTTATCGTAAGCGCGTCCACCCAGAGCTAAGATGAATTGATCTTCACCATCATCCATCTCGTCATCAGCCCAGGCACGCCACATACTGGTTAATGCAAGGCTGACAGTGATGAGTGTGGCAAAAACGATTTTGAAAGAGCGTTGCTTATTCATTTTTATCTGACCCTTATCAAGAAGCTTCTCTCACGCGATTTCTGCCCTCTTTTTTGGCAATATAGAGAGCATTATCAGCCAATTTAATCAGTACATTGGGATCAGGATATTCTGACACCTTCATGGAGGCAACGCCTAGGCTGATCGTTACTGTCAGGCCATCCACGAGCATCTGTTCTATATGTCTGCGTAGCTCTTCGGCTGCTTGACGGCCGCCCTCAAGATCGGTGTTTGGCAGGATGACACAAAACTCCTCACCGCCATACCGACAACAGAAATCAGTTTCCCTGAAACACTGTTTCATGGCAACACCAAGCGCAGTGAGAACACGATCCCCTTGATCGTGGCCATGATCATCATTGAATTTTTTAAAGTGATCTACATCGAACATGATAACAGTGAGTTCTGCATTATGGCGTTTGGCCAGTTTGGCTTCTCGCGTAAGCAGTTCATCCATTCGACGTCTATTGAGTAGTTGGGTCAACTCGTCCATATAGGAAAGATTGCGAAGATGGGTCTCCAGCCGTTTTTCTTCGGTAATATCCCGAATCATAGCGGCCGAACCGATCTCTTTGCCCTGAGGTGATAGAATAACCGATGCATAAATGCTGAGATGGCGGCCATTTAGTAAAATTACCGTATGGTGACTGTCTTCATCTTTGGCGATCAGTAATTTCTGCATTAATGAGGGATTGTTGAATAAATTGAGCAGACCACCTGTGACAATCTCTTCCAAACGTTTTTCCAGAAGTCGTTCAGCAGAAGGATTGGCCAGAACAATATGGCGTTTGGAATCAGTGACCACAATGCCTTCACGCGCACTGAGAATAATGGTGGTCAGTTTGTTCTGTTCATGCTGAAGACCGGTGTAGGTGTTGAGAAGCTGACGACCCATGGTATTGAAGCACCGAGCCATGGTGGAAATCTCATCGCTACCAGGAACAGGAATATTCTGAGTCAGATCCCCATCAGTTAACTGACGCATGGCGTGAGTTACTTGCTGAATGGGTCGAATGACGGTGCTACGGATCAAAAGATAGGTCAGAGCAAGCAGCAATGACAGTGAAATTGCCAATACCCAAATGGCATGCATGCGCGTGTCACGGATTGCTGCATTAACTGTGTTCAGTGACGTTGTCAGTTTAACTGCACCGAGAATATCTTCATCCTTCCCGTGACAGTGGTGACAGCTTTTTTGATTTTTAATAGGGGTTAGAAAGGTGAGGGCATCTTCACCATGATTACCCAATTCATGAAAAGAGACGGTCTCTTGGGTCTTGAGCATTTGCTTTAGGTAAACGTCATCTGATTTGATGATTCTGTTGCTGGTTTCGTGCAGACGTGTGGTGAATACATCTTCGCCACGATTCCAATTGACGATCATTACCGTCTGGTTGTCACGATAGGCTTCATGACCATCGGTACGCAAAATACGCAGATCCTCAAAACCAGTAACATTTTGCAACGAATCTGCATAGGATTGAGCAATACCGGCAGAGCCTGCCAGCATAAGTGCATCCAACCCTTGAATCACTGAGTCAACGGTTTCAAGACGGTTAGTGCGATTCTGTTCAAGCAGACTCTGTTCATGGTGGTAGGTATAAAACGCAATAAGCCCAACCAAACTCAAAAACGCCACGCCGCCTACGACGGATATAATTTTCGCTCCGACTGTTTTCATAAACACGCCTCTCAAATTATTTCCCCTATCTATCATGATAGAGCCATAAGGCAGATTGTTGAATTGGTAGAAGTGTATTATTTTGTATGCGAGAGAGGGATTATGTAACGTTTGACGGATGGTTTGTATCACTGCGAGACAAAGCTTGAATTATTTGATAATAAGTATCATTCGCTTGATTCAAACATGGCAAATCTCCATTGATGTTTAGTCTACTTTCCCGCTGAAGAGTCAACGGTTGGCCAGTCCGTAACCGGGGCCATCGCGTCTCACCATGGCAGCTAACCCAGCAGCCGATTTGAGAAAAGTACGTTTGGTAAAGTCAATAAATACTGCTATTATTTCAAATATCAGGAGCCATTATGTTGGTGTTAATCAATGACAACTTCTTGATCTGACTTGACTGCTATTCTGTTTTCAATCTCTTTTTCAATCAGATTGTACAGATCCAATTTAGTCTCAGGTGAGCGAATTGAAACCAGGAGAGTATAGCGCGCAAAATTGTTGTAACGATTTTGAGATTTCAGGGTTTTCCACCAGCCAGTAACAGGTTGAATAGCAATGCTCTCCATCTGGGCGAGATCAACGGCTGGGCCTTTCCAGATGTCTGTGTGAAGTGAACCACGGTGCCGTGCTTTGGTGCCTAATAGCCAGCCTGTATCCTTGGTTCCCATTGATTTATAGGTATCGTCCCGATGTTCTTCGTTCACTCTTTTTTGGAACTCATGGAATGATTCCACTGGACGTTTAACAAAAAATCTGAGGTTGTGAGAGGGATAATGGTATCTGCCCTTAAAGCCGCGCTCCGAAGGGTTAGCCTCAATAAAATAAGAAAGTGTGACTCTCAACTCTACAGATGTGTTTCCCAGCCTCTCCAAATCTTCTGTTGGCCAGGGTAGGTCATGCATTCCAATCTCTGAAAATATAATATCACTTTTGCCTTTTTTATCATTCATTTTAAATGGGTGTAATTGATTTTGTGCGATTAATACCAAATCGTTTTTCGCGCTTTTACGTGCTTTCTCAATGTCTGGGATGCCAAACCCGCAGTGCCGTACAAGATTTTTATAAGAGCCTTTAGTTTGTCTCTTGTTTAGATATGAGGTAGTCATCCATTTTGTCCATTCAGCTGAGTGAACAATCAAGCCTCGAATGGTTTCTGGCCAATAATCAGGGTACTCAGCCATCAACTGAGCGGCCATACGGGCACATTGGGCTGTTGCGGCACTTGTGGCATTGCTATAAGAATAAAGGCGTTTTGTAGGTTCATGAGATGTTGTTAGCAGTTGTAAGCTATCCATTCCTATAGCAAGACTATTATCTCGTGCCAAATTTCCACCTTCAAAAAGCACGTCAGGCTTGAGTGGCCAATCGTTATCCCAAGATGATGAGGTTGTGGAGTAGGGTGATAGTGCTCCTGCTTTGGCCAGTGGTTGATAACTGGATGTTAGCTCATCAGGAATGTGCACTTTATTGGTAAATGCTCCAACGGTTAAGGCATTCCATGACTGGCCAGGATCTTGGATTCCAGCTAAGGAGTTATCATCTGGATAGCTCAACCAATCTGCCAGATTGTTTTTTTCAAGGTTGCCAGCAGATAAGATAAATAGGCGTTGGCTATATTCTTCGGTTTTGTTACCAAAGGAGAGGTTGTCAACACTACCTGACCAAGCTGAAGGCCGCCCTTTATCACGATCATCGTCTGTTGTTATGGCCATGCTGAAAACACGTTGGCGGGTATGATCTTCAATCTCAACGCGAGAAATAGATTCCCAAGTTAGATGTCCGTAGAGGGCAGGGTCGGCGTTGTCGCCATTTTTCTGTAATAGCTTAACGGATTCCAGGCGATGGCTTATTTGAACAGGATAAGCGTGAGATAGAGGTTCTATTAGATCACCGTATAGGGATAATCCAGCCATTTCTGTACCATGTCCATCTCTGTCATCCACTCCCCAAGCTGATGGATTAACCGAATGGCAATCGTAGTCACTCAATGCATCCTGAAGCAATATGTGCCCATTGTTAATACCAGTATCCAAGATGCAGATGTGCGGAACTTGTGCCCCTTCTTCAGGTAGTGTGACACGATTATAGAGGTCTGTTGCCCACTCTTTCTGTTCTTTCGGAGCAAGTTCTAAGAAAAAATCAGCCGTCTCTTTGGCTAGTCGGATTTCCGCAACACGATTAAGGAGTTTGAATGATTGGCGTAACTGTTGTGGTGTGGCCTGGATTAAGATGATCTTGCGTTCAGGGAAATTGATCTCTCCTTGGGCGATCTTCATCCCAAGTTTGGTAACCAGATTATTGAATTGCTCAAGTGCAGAATCTGTACAATGTACTTTTGATAACCAAATTTCCCACCAAATAGATATATTCTCATCGGTTGGGAATGGTGCTGTGTCGGTCCAGAGTCCTTTCAAAACAGAAATCCTGATTTCATCAATGGCTTCGATCAGTTTTTTATGTCTTGGCTTGTTTGTCTTTGTCTCTTCATTCAAATACTCATTGATTTTCTTTTCGAAATGTTCCAGCTTGCCATCAGGTACAAAGACAGTGATATGTGTTTTGCCTTTGTCTTGTCTTATATTGCGGACTTCAATTTTTTTCGGGTCATTACCAAAGCTGCTTAATTCAAAATCGAATTGATCAGAGACTGAAAAATTAATTAATAAGCCAAAATCTTCGGTAAGTCCGGCTTGTGCCTGCTCTATCTTAAGATTTATTGTGTCAATTTTGATTTGTTTGAGACTCTTCTGAATATCGGAGCCATGAGAAAGCCGATCTCTTTTATTGGTTTTTTTCTTGTCGTTTCCGCCATCTTTAGGCCGTTTAAATTTATCATTAGTTGTCAATTGTGACACGTCAATATGTTTCTTATCTCTTGGCGGCATGGTGATGTTTTTCTCTTTATGTTTCAGTCTGTTTTAACGCAATAAATGCTTTACGCTCATTAATCATTTCAAGAACCATCTCTGGGCTCGTGATTTTTTGATCACAGATGAGCGCTGATTTTATGGACTCTTCTGCGGCACGAGCGATTTCAGCATAGCTTAGTCCTTCAGCTTGCTGGGCGAGTGCTTCCCAAGGGAGTTCAAAATCCGGTGCGTTGAATAGCGTAAGTCTTGATTTCAATAATTTTATAATATTAGCTTGATCAGGTAAAGAATATTCAACAACGTCATCAAAACGGCGGAAAAGTGCATAGTCCAATATTTCAGGATGGTTGGTCGCCGAGATGATCATGGATGTTGAATCATCCTGTTCGATCATTTGTAAAAAGCTGTTCAAGACACGGCGGATCTCTCCAACATCATTGCCAAAGCTACGTTGTGAGCCGATAGCGTCAAATTCATCAAAGAAATAGATGCCGCGTGTTTCAGCAATTGCATCGAAAAGTTGGCGAAGCTTTGCAGCGGTTTCGCCCATGAACTTGGTGATTAACGCATCAAGTCGGACCAAAAAAAGAGGAATGCCAAGCTCACCGGCAAGTACCGATGCAGACATGGTTTTTCCAGTGCCTGGCGGACCGACAAGAAGCAGTTTGCGGCGTGGTGACAAGCCGTATTTTCTAATTTTTTGATGGTGGCGCTGTTCTTTGAGGATGCGTTGCAGGCGTTTATCTATTGTTTCATCCAGTACCATATCTTTGAAACGGTATTCAGGATAGGAGACCGAAAGCAGATTGGCGAGATCGCCTTTTGGTTGGTTGATGGCAACAGTATTTTGGCGCTTATAATCAGAAAAATGTCCCGCTTTGGCTTTATCAACCAAGTCACGCAGTTCTCGTGCAAGCCGCCCATGACCAGAACGGGCAGAGTTGGCCGCAACCTGCATAGCGACTGAGTAAAAGCGGTTGTCGTCTCCCTCAAAATGGGATTTCATGAGAGACTTGAGTTGATCACCATTTGCCATTGTCATCCAACTCCAAGCTTTGTATGCGCGGTTGCATACTCAAGTGAATGCTACATCTACCTCATATAGAAAGCAAAAGTCATGCTCAACCTCTCTGTTTCAACAGATATAATTTTAATCCGATGGATTGTTTGTTATCAGTAAAAGTGATTTTTCTTTCATTTATTATTGTCCTATCTCTTTGATGTTATGTATCAAAGAATAGTTTCAATAATTATCAGAATAAGTGTGCCGAGTACCCATTATTCCGAGGGTGTATAGATAACATACTGATTGCGTCCGCTCTTTTTGGCCTGGTACATCGCCTCATCGGCTTGGCTGACCAATTCATCCTGGCTGATGGCGGTTCCAGGGAAGAAACTGATGCCAACGCTGGTGCCAATTCGGCAGACATGTTTATCGATGTGGAAGGGCTCAGCAATGGCGTGGATGATTTTTTCAGCCACCATGATGGCATCTTTTTCCGGCTCATTGAGACAACGCAGGATCGCAGCGAACTCATCTCCGCCCAGGCGGGCGATGGTATCTTCTTTGCGCAGTAAATTGGTGAGCCGTTTGGCAACTTGTTGGAGCAGTAGATCACCCGCTTCGTGGCCATAGGTATCATTAATGGGTTTGAAATGATCCAAGTCCAGATAAAATACCGCGATTTTATGATCTCGCCGTTCTGCCTGGCGCAGCTCATTGGTCAGGCGATCATGGAATAGCATTCGGTTGGGAATGGCTGTGAGTGGGTCATAAAAGGCCAGCTTTTGCAGGTAATCTTCAAACACCTTACGCTGACTGATATCCGATGTGATACCCACATAGTGTGTGATACAGCTGTTTGTATCACGAATGGCACTGATGCTGAGTAGTTGCGGATAGATGCCACCATCCTTACGGCGGTTCCAAATCTCACCACGCCACTTGCCGGTCTTGTCCAGTTCTTTCCACATGCCGTTGTAAAAGGCCTCGTCATGGCGTCCTGAACGCAGCATTTTAGGTGATTTTCCAACCACCTCTTCCAGCGAATAACCAGTGATCGCCGTAAAAGCTGGATTGACCATTTCAATGGTGCTGTCTTTATTGGTAACCAAAACGCCTTCCATGGCGTGTTGGATAACGTTGGAGCCAAGTTTGAGGCGTTGTTCCAGTTCTTTACGTTTGGAAATATCGCGTACAATGCCAACCGATGACCACTGCCCATTGCGGCGTAACGGGCTAAGTGAGATTTCCATCGGAAATTCCGTACCATTTTTACGACGGGCAATCAGTTCGGTAGTTCGGTTGATCATTGGGCCATGACCCGATTTTGAATATTTATTCAAGGCCTCTCGAACCGCACTATGGAACCGTTTAGGTATCATGATATCAATCACAAGGGCACCGATCATTTCATCAGCATCATAGCCAAACAGGCGTTCAGCAGCCGGGTTGACGTAAACCACGCGTCCTGTGTGATCCATCATTATCAGGCCATCCCATGCGGCGATGGCAATGCTGCGGAAACGGGCTTCACTCTCTTCAAGATCTGCTTGAGCAATCTGACGGCGGGCGCTCTCCTTGCTGGCGCGAAGCAGAACAACGAATAAGACAATAATCAATCCAAGGGTGAGAGCTGCCAGATCTCGGGTTGCTTGTGATATCAGATTATCCAAATCGCTTTTAGGTTCGGATATATCCATATAAAACTCAAACGCACCCAAAAACAGACCCTCTTGCATGATCGGGATATAGATCTCAGCGACATCCTGGTTCAGTATCCTGCCTTCCATGCTGGCATGCTGCTTTTGAACGACCTTGGAAAATGTCTCGCCTTTGGATACCTGATTGTGAAAATAGTCATGCTTGTTTACAGTGCCGATATCTTTGGAATCAGAGGAGTAGACTACTTCTCCAGCGGGAGAGAACAGCTTTAATTTCTCCAGATTGAAATCGTGGATTACCGTTTCCATTTCAACAATAAACGCCGCAGGCAGTGTGTCCGTAGTGAGGTGTGTTTTGATATGGGGTGTTAATTGAGGAATCAGATGGTTGGCGGTACGAAATGCGGTATCTTCTGTCAGGCTTGTTAGATGGCTCTGAAACATGGGATGAACCCGAAACCATTCATAGGTCGGGAAAATCAGAGCAATCACTATGGCAACCAGGGCCAGATTGCGTAAAAATGGATCCAGAAGCAGTGATTTAACGACAGTTAACTTCATGGTAAGATGTCTAACCCAGGAAGAAGTGTTAAATAAATAATCCTGACAGTGTTAAGATAAGATTAATCAATAATCACCAAGTATAACTAATGCATATGATCAATTGACTAAGCATATCTTTTTCAGTCTTAAATTGTCAAATTGATACGGTAGTTTAACGGATGAAATACCAGCGTTTCAAGTGGATTCAGGAGAGGGGTAGTTCCTAGAATTTCATTTCAATTTTTTCGAAATTCAGGTATAAGAGAGCGGCCCTTAAGGGGGGTGACAGAAGGACACCACCATTTTATAGAAGAGCAACTTAATTCTGATTACAAGGTAGTGTATTATCATGGCCAAACAAGGCAGTAAAGCAAAATCAACAGAAAAAGCCGAAACATCTACAGCACAAGCATCGCAAGCCACAGAGGCACAAAAGCGGGCGGGTACTGCTCAGGCTCAGGCTGTTTGGGCCATGAAGGAAGGACACCACAAGGAAGCGGAAGTGGCAGCGCGTGCCGCAACTGATGCACAACCGCGCAGTGCAGAGATGTGGTTTACTCTGGCTTGGGTGTTACATGAATCCGATCGCCTGTTTGAGGCTGACACCGCCTATCGTAAAGTGCTGGCTCTGGATGCCAATCATGAACGGGCTCAAAATAATCAGAAAAATCTGCGTCGGGTGATGAAGCCGGGTAATGCTGCTGCACATCAGGCTCATGCAGTCCGTGCTATTGGTCGTAAACAGTTTAAAGAAGCGGAATTAGCCGCTCAGGCCGCTGTTGACCTCCAACCGGAAAATGGCGAGATGCTGTTCACCTTGGGTTGGGTATTACATGAGAGCAAACGCTTTTTCGAGGCGTTGACTGCCTACGAAGCTGCCAGTAAGCATGCGGCGGATAATGCCGCACTCTGGTTCAATATGGGAAATCTGCTTTCTCAGCTCAAACGCAGTGGCGATGCCATGAATGCATGGCAAAAAGCGTCTGATCTTGGCCATGAGAAGGCTGCCCGCCGTGTCAAACGGGAGAAAGCTTCCTGAGTCGGAGAAAGCGCAAAGCGGCAAAAATGATGCCCGAAACGGCGCGTCAAGGGCGTATTGAAGCCTGGGTGGACGGCGTGCCGGTAGAGAAGGCGGCATGGCAACAACTTGTCAATGTCGCCGCTCTACCCATTGTGCATCACCATGTTGCCGCCATGCCCGATGTCCATTTGGGCTATGGTGCGACCATCGGTAGTGTCATTCCCTGTTATAAAGCGGTGATACCCGCTGCGGTTGGTGTGGATATCGGCTGCGGCATGATGGCTGTTGAAACCTCACTGCGTGCTGAACACCTGCCTGATTGTCTTGAATCCATCCGTTTCGATATTGAAGCATCCATTCCCCATGGTCGTAGTTCTGGTGATCATCGGCAGGATAAAGGTTCCTGGCAACAGGATATCCCGGATGATGTGGCCACGGCCTGGAGTCGTCCTAAAGCAGGACAGCCGCCCTTGATGCGCGGATTGAAAACGCTCTCTGATAAACATCCAAAACTTGCACAATCCAACAATATCCACCATCTCGGCACGCTGGGCACTGGTAATCATTTCATTGAACTATGTCTGGACGAGGCGGATCGGGTTTGGATCATGCTGCATTCCGGTTCCCGAGGGGTGGGTAATCGGATCGGCAGTTATTTTATCAGTAAAGCCAAAGAGGAAGTGCAACGGCGTGGTCTTAAAGTACCGCATAAGGATTTGGCCTATCTGCCCGAGGATTGCCGACTTTTCAACGAATACATACAAGCAGTGGATTGGGCACAGCGCTATGCGTTGATGAATCGAGAAGTGATGATGGCGCGGGTGGTGGCTGTGCTGAAAGCCCATTTTGAAACATTTATGTTGGGCAAGATGGCAGTAAACTGTCACCACAACTATGTGGCCAAGGAGCGCCACTACGGTGCAACTGTGTGGGTGACCCGCAAAGGGGCTTTGCGGGCGCGTCGCGGTGATTACGGTATCATTCCCGGCAGCATGGGGGCGCGTTCATACATAGTCCAGGGTAAGGGCAATAAGGCTTCATTCTGTTCCTGTTCCCATGGTGCGGGTCGGGCGATGTCGCGCACTGTTGCGCGGAAACGTTTTTCCGTTGAGGCACATGAAAAAGCCACTCGCGGCGTATGTTGTCGAAAAGATAAGAGCGTTCTGGATGAGACACCAGCAGCGTATAAAAATATCGATGCGGTGATGAAGGCTCAGGAGGATTTGGTTACGGTGCTGCATACGCTCAAGCAAGTTGTCTGTGTGAAAGGCTGAATGGCAACCTACCTGTTGAATATCTTTTTTACCCATCAAACAGCCATAACCGTTGGTGCTTGGGGTTTGGCCACCATTGGTGCGGGACGTTATCTCTACGTGGGATCGGCTAAAAGAGCTTGGCAAAAGCGGGTAGGGCGGCATTTTTCCGATGATAAAAAAGTGCGCTGGCATGTGGATTATCTGTTAATGAATTCTGCTTCTCAATTGCGTTCAGCCTGGGTAAGTATGGCGGATCGAGAGTGCGAAATTGCGCGGATGTTGTTGGATAATGGATTGGTTGATGCGCCCTTTAAGCGGTTAGGTGCGTCGGATTGTCGGTGCCCGGCACACTTTGTACGGGTATGTGGTGAACAACACCAGATAATGGAGTGTCTTCAGTCAGAAGGGTTTTATCTTTGGATGCCGGAGAGTACCTGATAAGTCAATCAATACGTTAATTCCCTCTTTTCCCATTCAACTGGACGATCTTCTACTTTGGATGATTGAAAAGTACCCGCTTAGTCGCTTCTTCATGCATAATTACGAATAGAACTAACAATCAGTTGCATGGAGTCTCTTTTCAGCATACAAAATTATAGAGTTCCTCATTCAAATGGCGAGGTATGTCCAAGACGCATGTTTGACCAAGCCACACAACAAGCGCTCCTCGAAGAGTTTTTTGCGGAGAACCGCGAAGCGTTGAACCGTATCGAACGCGGACTGCTTCAACTTGAGACTGTTCCTTCAGACAGTGCGCTTTTGAATGCGGTATTTCGGGATATGCATACGGTTAAAGGCAATTGTCGTTTGATGGGTTTTGAGAAGGTGGAAGAGCTCACCCACGCTTCTGAAACCCTTTTGGAACATATGCGTGATGGTGATTGCACGATCAATCAAGAGATCAACAGCGCCTTGCTGGGCGTGTTGGATGCCGTTCGTAAGACGCTGGAGGAGATAAAGCGTACTGGTGCAGAAGGGGACGTGGATTTTTCGGACCATATCTCGAAAATAGAACGCCTGTTGATGGATATTGATGATCAAATGGCTTCTGACGCGGGAAAAGGTGGTTTTGAGTTTGATCTGTCTGAATCAGACACCACTGAAACTGCGCCTTCAACCAGTGAAGAATCTCGGGAATCTGCCGCACCTCAATTGGAATCCGTACGTTTGTCCATTGCGCGTTTGGACATATTGATGAACCGGATTGGTGAATTGGGTGCAACCTTCAACCAGTTGAAGTATTTGATTCAGCGTGAGCCGGATCAGTTGGAGCAGGTGCTCGAAGAGCATGGCGACCTTATCCACGTGCTTCAGGATGAGGTGCTCAAATACCGCCTTCAGCCTATCGGTATGATCTGGGAAAGTTACCATCGTCTGGTGCGTGACCTGGCTGTTGAGACAGGTAAAAAAGTTCTGTTGGATCTCAGAGGTGAAGAGACGGAAGTGGATCGAAATATTCTGGTCTCTATCAAAGAATTGCTGGGACATTTGATCCGCAATGCCATTGATCATGGTATAGAGAAACCAGAAGACCGAACTGATCTGGGAAAGAAACCCATTGGCCGGGTTGAGATGACTGCGGCACAAAGACATGGCCAGATCTATTTGGATATCCGTGATGATGGGCGGGGTATTGATGGTAATAAAATCCGTGATAAAGCCATTGAAAAAGGGCTGATCACTTCCGAACAAGCCATGACCATGAACGAACAGGATATGCTCAATCTGATCATGTTGCCGGGCATGACCACGGCCCAACAGGTGAGCAGAATATCCGGTCGCGGTACGGGTATGGATGTGGTGAAAGCCGCATTGGATAAGGTTGGTGGTACAATTTCCATCACCAGTGACGTGGGTGTGGGTTCGCAGTTTCGATTGCGGATTCCGCAGACCATGGCGATTGTGCCGGGTTTGTTGGTGAAAAACGCCGGTGGTGTGTTCGCAATTCCTCAAACCAATATTATGGAGTTGATCTCTTTCTACGGATCGGATGTGAAGAAAAACATCGAAGGCAAAATGCAGATGCCTATGGTTCGTTTGCGTGAGCAGTTACTTCCTTTGATTCCTCTTCAGCGGGTATTGGCGCGGATTGGACCGAGTCGCGATATCAAAAGAGAGCTTGGGCGTATTGAACAGAAGCGTGCATTGGACGTTGTTATACTGCATTCAGAGGAGCGGACTTTTGGTTTGGAGGTGGATGGCATTTTGGGGCCAGCAAGTATGGTCATCAAGCCGATGAACCGCATTTTTTCACAGATTTCAGTATTAGCTGGTTCTGCGGTGATGCCTGATGGTTCTGTATCCTTTTTATTGAATGTACCAGAAATCATAAATTTTATTGATTAAACCGCACCAACTTAGAAAAACATAGTTTCTAAAACTGGTTGGAGTGCAGAGGAGGCTGTGCCGCCTCTGCTGGGTGTGGGCAACGCCCACTTTAAATAAAATGGCGCGTTAGCATACGTGAAAGTCACGTGGTGATCTTTCAGTGGTCTGGGATGGCGGGGCGTTTTGCCTCTTTATTATGGAAGCGAGTCGGAGTGTATGGATGAGTAACCAAACGGCAATAATCATTGATGATAGTAGTTTAGCGCGGATGATGGTGAGAAAAATATTTGCTACCAGTATGGCAGATTGGACCCTATTGGAAGCGGCCAATGGTGATGAGGCTTTGGCATTGATGGCGGATAAGTCCGTTGATCTCGCCCTGGTTGATTTCAATATGCCTGGCATGAATGGTATTGATCTGGCTGAAAGAATGATGGAAACGGCACCAAGCATGTCGATTCATCTGGTCACTGCCAATATTCAGGAACGCATGCGTATTCGTGCGGAATCCATGGGGTTGGGTTTTATCAAAAAACCGATTAATGCGGCAAAGGTTGCCGAGATTATGAAGCATATTGGACATTGAATGGTTTCTGCCTTGGTGAATAGCACTATGAGAAAGTGTTTCTGAAGTAGCGTTGTTAAACATGGAAAAAGTGGAGTGTAGGCGTGTGTTTAAACTAAGCGCATTGGAAGAAGATGCTCTGAAGGAGTTCTTTAACATGGGGCTGGGGATGGCGGCTGATTCCCTGAGTCAAATGGTTGATAATGAAGTTCTTCTTTCTCTTCCACAGTTGAAAATCGTTTCTTATGAAGAGGCGACAGCCCATCTGGTGGCAAATCAGAAAGAAAAATTGGTCGCTGTTCGGCAGAATTTTATTGGTGAGTTGTCGGGCACGGCGTTGCTGATTTTCCCGGGTGCTGAAAGTTTGGAGTTGGTGCGTACTCTGCTCAGTGATGATATGCCGCTGGATATATTGTCTGAGTTGGAGCAGGAGACGTTGCTCGATGTGGGTAACGTAATCCTGAACGCTTTTCTGGCAAGTTTTACCCAGATGATGTCGGTAGAGTTTGATTTTGAGGCCGCTGAATTTCTCAAAGGCTCCAGCGAATTTTTATTAAATATTACTTCACACTTGGCAACTCAGCAGAGAGCCATTATGGGTGATTCAGTCGCCGATGATGAACGGGCTGTGCTGTTGATGATGGATTTTAAGACCAGTGATGAGGAGAAGAAACAGCACACATTGAGTGGTTTCGTGGTATTACTTTTTACCCGACAGGCGATGGCAGTTCTGAAAAAAGAGTTGGAAACAATTCTTGGTCAGTGGTAGTGAAAACAGTGGTAAGTAACTATGGCTGAGATGGATAAACACTTGCTCACCAGAGCCTTGGATGTAAGTGCCGTGGGTATCGTCATACTTGATCCTGACCAGAAAATTGTCTTCTGGAATGAATGGATGGAGAAAGGCTCACACCTTCCATTTGATACCGTATTCAATCAACCTATTTTTGAATTATTTCCTAATCTGGTTAACTCGCGTGTTGAACGCGCCGTGGAAGGTGCTTTGACAAACGGTTTGCCAACAGCATTGTCACATCGTTTGACCCCCAGACTGTTTCCGCTCTATACCGCATCAGAAAAAGGCGGTAAAAATGCCAAAATGAGTCAAATGGTATTGGTGAAAGCCATACGAGATTCGGATGGAATACGCTACTGCATGATTCAGATTGAGGATATTACCAACACGGTTTCCCGAGAACATCTGTTACGCAATCAGGCACGAGAGCTGGAAAAATCAAAGCAGATTGCTCAAAGTGCCAATCAGGCAAAAAGCGATTTTTTGGCCAATATGAGCCATGAGATCCGCACACCCATGAATGCCATTATCGGCATGTCTCATTTGGCATTGAAGACCGATCTGGATGCAAGGCAGCGGGATTACCTTCAAAAAGTCAATAATTCGGCACAATCTCTGTTAGGCATTATTAACGATATTTTGGACTTTTCCAAGATTGAGGCGGGCAAGCTTACCATGGAGCTTGTGCCGTTCTATCTGGATGATGTGCTCAAGAATGTTGCCAATCTGATCTCCATAAAAGCCGAAGAGAATGGGCTGGAAGTCAGTTTCCATGTAGATAAGGATGTACCGCTCAATCTGATTGGTGATCCGCTTCGTTTGGGGCAGGTGTTGACTAATCTGGCCAGTAATGCGGTCAAATTTACTAAACAAGGCAATGTTGTCCTCTCCACTCATGTAAAAGCGTTGCAAGAGTACCGTGTTGTACTGGTTTTTAAAGTGAAAGATACCGGTATTGGCATGAGCGAAGCACAGCAAAAGCAGCTCTTTCAAGCCTTTTCGCAAGCAGATAGCTCCACAACTCGGAGATTTGGCGGTACTGGTCTGGGACTCACTATCAGCAAGCGTTTAGTCAAGATGATGGGCGGTGAAATCTGGGTAGAGAGTGCCCCTGAACAAGGCAGTACGTTCCAGTTTACTGCAACATTTTCCCGAAAAGATACAGACCGGCGCCGGTTCCGATTGCCTTCACGAGATCTGATTGGTTTACGTGTTTTGGTGGCTGATAATAATCCCATTGTCCGAGAGGTGACGCAAAAGTCCTTGGCCTCTTTTTCTTTCCAAGTGACCGCCGTAGCCTCTGGTGAGGAGGCGTTGTTTGAAATAGAAAACGCACTTGGCAACAATCAACCCTTTGAAATCGTGTATCTCGACCGGAATATGGAAATAATGGGTGGTATGGAAACCGCCCATGAGATCAAACGGCGTTTTTCTCAGAAAAAATTGCCAAAAATCATCCTGTTGACAACCTATTCCCAGCAAGACGTGGTCAAAGCCGCACGCACTGATGATGTGGATGTTTTTCTCACCAAGCCTGTTAATACATCAATGATATTTGCTGCGTCCATGACCGTGTTGGGGCATCGAGTCGCTCACGCGAATACGGCACTTAGGGAACAAATAGCCAATGAGAACGCGTTGCGCGGCTCACATATCCTTCTCGTGGAAGATAATGAAATAAATCAACAGATTGCTAAGGAATTATTGGAAGAAGAAGGCGCTACGGTCCAAATTGCCAGCAATGGTCAGGAAGGTGTGGCCGCTATTGAGTTGGTACAATTTGATGCTGTATTGATGGATATACAGATGCCGATAATGGATGGTTATGTCGCAACACGCATCATTCGGGAAGATGAGCGCTTTGCAGACCTGCCCATTATCGCCATGACAGCCAATGCCATGGCAAGCGATCGGGAAAAGTGTCTTCAGGCTGGGATGGATGAACATATTGACAAGCCGATAAATCCAACCAGTATGTTTCAGATATTGAGCCGTTTTATCAAACCAAAGCAGTTGATTGCTGATAAAACCAACCCTCTGGATGAGCGTGAACAACAGGAGGTCGTTGCACAACAACAGATCCCAGCTGAAATAGAAAGACAAACCGTCTTGTTGCCAGATACCCTGGACGGTATTGATATGAATCGTGGTCTACACAGCGTCAATGATAATAAAACACTTTATCTAAAAGTGCTGCGTGGTATTTATACCAGGAATCAGGGCATTGCCGAGCAGATAAAATCAGCGTTGGATATAGGAGATGGACAGACTGCCCAGCGGTTGGCTCATACATTCAAAGGGGTATCGGGCACCATTGGTGCGACAAAGCTATACGAGATATCCGCACAGCTTGAAGAAGCCATTAAATTCGGTGACGATACAAATATAAGCGGTCAGCTAAACTTGCTTTCTGAAGCTGTAAAGCCTGTAATGGTTGGGCTTGCACAGTTGTTCGAACAGGAAAAACAACATACCAACACAGAAATTGAGCAAAAGACACTTGATAGGAAGGTTGATAAGACGCAAATAGATGCGCTGATTAGCAGACTGACAGTGTTGATAGAGGATGGGGACTCTGACGCGCTGGATGTGGTGAATAAATTGAAAAAAATAGTGGGCTCTTCTCACTATGACGCGCAGTTCAACCAGCTGGAATTGTTGATTGATGACTATGAATTCGAACAGGCACAGGTGATTTTTCAGCAGCTGGTGGCGGTGCTTTCTGAGATATGATAAGAGCTTATAGAAGGTCTTCAGGGGATGAAAAAATGGGCAGTGCAAAGATCAAAATATTGATCGTTGAGGATGAGAAAACCAATATTGATGTCTTGGTAGGGCTTTTGGCCAATAATTACAAGACCGTTGTGGCCAAAAATGGTGAGCAGGCACTGAAAAGAGCGGTAAGTGATCCTGCACCGGATATCATCCTTTTGGATGTGATGATGCCGGGAATGGATGGTTTTGAAGTGTGTCGTCGCTTGAAAAAGAGTGAGCAAACCAGCGATATACCAGTGATTTTTATCACCGGTATGGATTCGCCCGCTGACGAGACCAGAGGCCTTCAACTGGGTGCGGTGGACTTTATCCGTAAACCATTCAATCCGGATGTCGTTCTAGCCCGCATCCAAACCCATCTTGCCGTTGAGCAACAGAAGCGACATTTGCTGGAATTGAATAATCTAAAAAACAGTTTTCTCGGTATGGCAGCACATGATCTACGCAATCCGTTGAATGCTATTCACGGCTTGTCTGACATGATGGTCAATATTGATCTTTCTGAGAATGAAAGGCAGGAGTTTACCACCACTATCCATAACGTCAGCAACCAGATGTTGAAGCTGATCAGTGATCTTCTGGATGTCACCGTCATTGAGAGTGGTCAATTTGAGCTGAATCTGCAACCAGTTGATTTGACAGAATTGATTGAAGACCGTCTGACACTTCTCTCCATCACAGCCGCACAGACTGATGTGACCATTCGTAAAGAATTGGAGCATGGTGTCACCACGGTTATGGATCCAGAACGTATGGCTCAGGTGGTGGATAATATCATCGGCAATGCGCTGAAATTTACACCACCGAACTCAACCATTACAGTCCGTACTGGTCAGAAGGACAGCCGTATTTTTTTCCAGGTCCAGGATCAAGGGGTTGGCATTCCTGAAAAAGAGTTGGATAAGCTCTTTATCGCATTTCAAAAACTCAGCACACGTCCAACGGGTAATCAGCGTAGTACTGGGCTTGGTTTGGCGATTGTTAAAAAGATCGTTGATGCCCATAAGGGTGTTGTTGATGTGACGAGTGTTGCTGGCAAAGGGGCTACGTTCACTGTTTATCTGTCTAAAACAGCCTATGAATCTCAGAGTGTTGTGGATGAACATATCGTGCTGGATAGGAATTTACGTCTGTTGGTGATTGATGATGATTATGCACTGCGTTTGCTTTATGGAAAGGCGTTTGGTAAAGGCGGCTTTGACATTGTTGGAGAGGCAGAAAACGGTAAAGAGGGCTTGGCACACTATTTAACATTGAAACCGGATGTGACTTTGCTGGATATCGAAATGCCGGTGATGGATGGTATAAAGACGCTGAAAAGCATTATGGAATCAGATAAAAGTGCCTGTGTGATTATGTTAACATCGGTTGATCAGGCCGAAGTGTGGGATGAGTGTCATGATGCTGGTGCCAGCCACTACCTGCGTAAGGATACGCCCTATCCAGAACTCCAGAATAAAGTACTGGAAGCGTGGAAATACCATCAGCTGAACAGCCAATAAATTCTGATAAATTATTCTAACGACATGTTTGTATGTTGTTTTATTAGGGAAGCGCGTGTTGTTTCACAATGGGATGTCATGTGCTTGCGTATTTTGTATACAAAAACTGCCTCAGAAATTTGATTTTCATGTCACAATCTGTATCCTGTTTGCATCATTCATGGCTTTAAATATCCATGTTCCTTGAAGAGTCACGGTATGTTTCTTAAAGACGCTTTTTTCAAAATCAAACAGATCATTGGTGCCCGCGTCTGGTCGGCCCGTTTCCTCAGCGTATTTCCGCGATATCGAATCAAGGGTGTTAATAGTCAGACCGATTTGTGTCTGGCGGGTTTTCCGCGTTCAGGCAATAGCTTTGTTTTTCGGGCGTTGCTGATGTTTAACCCGGATATTTCGGTGGCGCATCATATCCATTTGCCCTATTTGGTTGAAGCGGCCAGTCAGCGGCAAATTCCCACACTGTTTTTCATTCGTCCACCACAGCAGGTTTTGGCCTCTCTTCTTGTCAGTGATCGGCGTTTGTCAGTTGATGCGGCAATTTGGAATTACTGTTATTACCATCGCAAGGTATGGCCGTTCAGGGATCATATGCTGGTCAGTGACTTTGCAGACCACACAAAAAGATTGCCAGAAGTCGTTCACGCCATGAATGCGAAGTTTAATGCCTCCTTTGCATGTGAAAAAATGGATCAGCAACGGCAGGATAAGGTGTTCGAAGTACTAAAACAGAAGACTGCCGAGAGAAAGCGTCTGCCTAATCTCTATGCAGGCCCCTCAGCAGAAAAAGAGAAACTCAAAGCGGAAATTTCCGAAAAGATTATCACGCATCCCAGGTTTTCCGAATGTATGGCGCTTTACCAGCAATATCTGAGTGTGTCAGTGTTTTCTGAAGAGGAGTTGCAAAGGTGAAGGCCAATCTGTTCATCGTTGGTTCGGCTAAGTCTGGAACAACCTCGCTTTTCTATGAGCTAATGGCATCCCAGGAGATCCGTGTTCCTGATCATAAGGAACAAAATTTTTTCTCCAAAGGGTGTGCCAATGTGCCTGGCAATGGTCCTGGAGATAAGTTAGCCACCTATGTAGCTGCTTCCCTTGAAGCGTATGAGTCCAGCTTTACAGAGTCAGGTTCAGATGATCAGAGCAAACAAGCGCACTATTATTGCGATGCTTCTGTAGCGTATCTTTATGATGATCAAGCACCCGCATTGATCCATGCCTATAACCCGGATGCACGCATCATCATCATGTTGCGTAATCCTGTGGACAGAGCGTGGTCTCACTACCGGCATCTCAAACGCGATTGTCGTGAAAAAGAGACGTTTGATCATGCGTTGGATAAAGAGTTACAACGCATGCAGGATGGTTGGGAGTTCAGTTGGCATTATGTGCAGATGGGCATGTATAGCCAACAGGTACAACGCTATCTCCAGATTTTTGGTCATCAACAGGTCAAAGTGGTGTTTCTGGATGACTATCGTGTTGACTCTCTGAAGGTTGTTCAGGATGTTTTGCGCTTTTTAGAGTTGGATATCACTTTACCAAAACGGGAAAAGAGTCAGCACCATAACGCCTCTGGAGAGGCGCGTTGGCCGTTGGTCTCCTATATTTTCAATCGCCCGAGTCGCTTGCGGAACTTTGTGCGCGATATTCTGCCAAGACCTTTTGCTCATGCGGTGATGGAGCGGATACGATCCTTTAATAATAAACCTGTAAAACCCAAAATGATGCCTGAAACGCGCTCACGACTGATTGAGATATTTAAAGAGGATATCCAACAGCTGGGGAAGATGTTGCAACGGGATCTTTCCCACTGGATTCAAGATGATCACAGTCAACGGTAAGTACCGCGCACAGCAATTGACAGGCGTTCAGCGCTACGCATTTGAAATAGTCAAACAGTGGCAGCAGGATAATAAACCGTTTACTGTTCTTGATCCGACCCACAGTTGGCTGGGGCGAAAGAAACCCAGTTTGTGGGAGCAGTTTATCTGTGCCAAACGTCCGCAATCGGTTCTGTGGTGTCCGACAAATACAGGGCCGCTCACCTGTTCCAATAAAGTACTGACTCTGCATGATGGTGCTGTTTTGGTGCATCCTGAATGGTTTTCCAAAAAATATGCACTTTGGCGACGGCAGGTGGTTCCCAGGTTGCTGAAGAGCAGTCGGATGGTGATTACGGTTTCGGAATTTTCGCGCAGTGTCATACTGGATAACGTCGCGTTGCCTGAAGATCGAGTGGTTGCTATCCATAATGGCGTAAATCACGATGTATTCAAACAGCAAGAGGTGCCAGACGCGTTACGGCAGCGTTATGGTATTGAGCGTCCCTATTTTTTGATCGTTGGCTCCTTGGATCCACGTAAAAATCTGAAAAAATTGCTCAGTGCCTGGCAGACGCTCTCACCGGAATTTCGCAGCAATTATGAATTGTTGGTTATCGGCGGTGGTGGCAGCGCATTCAAACAGCAGCAATTTGTTTTTCCAGAAGGGGTGCGTACACTGGGCTATGTGCCCGATGCCGACTTGCCACTGCTTTATTGTGATGCGCGGGCGTTTCTTTATCCTTCACTGTTTGAAGGTTTTGGTTTAACTGTTTTGGAAGCGATGGCCTGTGGTACGCCTGTTCTGACCAGCAATCGAGCGTCACTACCGGAAGTGGCAGGGGAGGCCGCTATCTTGGTTGATCCTGATGATGTCGAGGCCATTGCGGATGGTATCAGACAGTTGGGCGAGGATGATGCGTTGAACCGTTCTTTGATCGACGCAGGTTATGCAAGAGCAGCGCAATTCAGCTGGCAGAAGTCAGCGGAGCAGACTTGGAAAACGTTAGAGGCGGTGGTCGAGTGAAAACGGCAATTATACATGACTGGCTTGTCACTTATGCTGGTGCTGAACGGGTGTTGGAACAGATTTTAGATCTCTATCCTGATGCTGATATCTTTACTTTGGTTGATTCCATCCCGGAGAAGGATCGCGGATTTCTGAAAGGAAAATCTTCCACCACATCTTTTATTCAGTCTCTGCCTTGGGGTAAGAAAAAATACCGTGCCTATCTTCCGTTAATGCCTTTGGCCATTGAGCAGTTGGATCTGGCCGGTTATGACCTGATTATTTCCAGTTCCTATGCTGTTGCCAAAGGGGTGATCACCGGGCCGGACCAGGTACATGTCAGTTATGTACATTCGCCTATGCGCTATGCGTGGGACTTGCAGAATCAGTATTTAAAAGAGAGTGGTTTGCAGCGCGGTTTCAGGTCCTTTTTTGTTCGGTCAATATTGCACTATATCCGCATGTGGGACGTGAGTAGTTCCAATTGTGTGGATCATTTTATTGTGAATTCCCATTTTATTGCGCGTCGCGTGCGTAAGGTGTATCGCCGAGAATCCCAGGTGATCTATCCACCTGTGGATGTTGAGGGATTCTCCATGAATGATGCCAAGGATGATTTTTATCTGACCGCTTCTCGTATGGTGCCTTATAAACGGATTGATCTTATTGTTGAAGCTTTTGCACAGATGCCAGATAAGAAGCTGGTAGTCATTGGTGATGGACCGGACATGAAGAAGGTGCAACGGCAAGCTGCGCCCAATATCTCGGTGATGGGTTATCAATCCTTTGATGTTATGAAGGATCATATGCAGCGGGCCAAGGCGTTTGTGTTTGCGGCTGAAGAAGATTTCGGTATCACACCGGTTGAATCCATGGCATGTGGAACGCCGGTTATTGCTTATGGTCGTGGTGGTGCTTTGGAGACCATTCGCAGCAAAGAGCAGGATTCTGAACATCCGACTGGTCTCTTTTTTCATGAACAGACACCACAGGCAATCCAGCAGGCTGTCGCGCAATTTGAGCAGGATCAGGCGCTCTATAAATCCACATCCTGCCGCACGCGTGCGGAGCTGTTTTCCGCTGAAAATTTCAAAAACCGTTTTTCCAAGGCTGTTGATACGGTTTACCGTGCTTATCAACAGGATAGGAATGCTCAGTTTGATCTGTGAGCAACCGGTTTATCTCAACAGGGCCTAAAATGCACCGGGTTTTGATAACTGTTTTTTTGCCCGTTTAGGGAGTTTCATAGATCCATGGCTTCACATTCAACGATCTCAGATGATGAAACCGGCTTTTTTGATGCGATTAATGTTTTATTGAGGCGCAAATGGTTCATTCTTCTCGTCACAACAGCGATTACTGCGGCGGCGGTTGGTTTTGCTTTTTACCAACAGCCCGTCTATCGGGTTGAGACAGTTCTGTTTGCATCCAATCCTGAAAGCATGTCAAAGATGTCCAGTTTGACAGATCGCTTAGGTGGATTAACCTCTTTGGCAGGTATTGATATCGGTTCAGGAGGATCAGCGCAGGCGCTCTCTTTGGCGACACTAAAATCACGCGGATTTGCCAGTGATCTGATTGTGGACAATGGATTGATGCCCATTTTCTATGCCAAACAGTGGGATGCTGAGAATCAAAAGTGGATTGTGGATGAGGATAACCCACCGCCCACGCTTTGGGACTCTGTGGATATGTTTGTCAATACGATTCGATTTGTTACTGAAGACAAGACCACAGGTTTGGTCTCGTTGGCAATTGAGTGGAGAGATCCAGAAGTGGCCCGAGACTGGGTGCTGAAGATCGTGCAAAGTATCAATGAAAAAATGCGTACACAGACTATTCAGGAGTCTGAACAGATACTGGCCTATTTGGCTGATAAAATTGAACGCACGTCCACCTCAGATGTACGACAAGCGCTTTACAGTCTGATTGAATCACACACCAAGTCCATCACTTTTGCTGAGATTAGAAAAGAGTTTGCATTCAAAGTGATCGATCCACCTGTCGCGCCTGATCTGGATAATTTTGTGCGTCCCAGACGTAAATTGATTATCGCGTTGGGTTTGATTGGTGGTCTGTTGATTGGTGTGTTTCTAAGCTTGATCCTTGAAGAACGTAAACGCCAGAGTGCCAAGCAACGGATAAAAACAGCTTCCTGATATACAGTGATAATGCGATGAAACGTGTAAAGACGATCCTGCTAAAAGGCCTGATGGGTGTTGGTTCACGCGGCCTTGGGGCTGGATTAGGTTTTGCGATGAACATCGGCATTACCCATTATCTGCCTGTGTCCGAAGCTGGGCTTTTCTATCTCGGGCTCAATCTGCTGATGGCAATCAGTATTCTGCCTCGGTTTGGGTTTGAGAACTCTCTGATTCGTTTTATCGCGCCAAGATGGAAAGAACAGGCCACCGGCATTATTTCCGGAATTTATCGCACTGCCTTTGCCACATCGGTTGTACTTGGAATTGTTTTCGGTGCGATCAGCTGGTATTTCGCTGAGTGGTTGGCCTCTACGCTCTTTTCCAAACCCGAATTTGTCGATGTGATCATCATGGTCGCGCTGGCGTTGGTGCCATTTAGCGTTGCGCGTTTGCACTGCGGTGTCTTGAAAGGATTGCGTAAACCGATATTGGCAACGTTTTATGAAGCGGGAGCCATTCCAGGTGTCGTACTTCTAGCCATCGGGCTAGTGGCTTGGTTAAGTAGTGCGGCCATTACAGCCCATGGATTGATGGCGATTTATGCCACTGCTTCGGTATTGGTGGCTATTGTCGGCGGATGGGTTTACTACACGAAAATCAAATTGTCTTCACAGGCTGTGGATTATGCCAAGAGCCCGGAGATGTTGCGGGCATCTTTGCCGATCATGGGAGCGATTGGGCTTAATTTTGTCATGTTGTGGAGTGGTTCTCTGATTTTGGGCATTTTGGCAGATAGCCAGGATGTTGCTTTATACAATGTTGCCCACCGTACGGCGTTTCTTATTTCATTCATTATCATGGTAGCGAATAATTTCGTTGCGCCACGCTATGCGATTTACCATGAAAATGAGCAAATTGATCGTATTGAAAATTTGGCACGCTTAACCAGTCTGAGTTTAATCCTGTTCACCACGCCACTGTTGCTGGCTATTTTCCTGTTTTCCGAACAAATCCTTTGGGTCTTTGGCCCGAATTACGCGTTAGCCGCACCCATGCTGGTTGTGATTGCATTAGGGCAATATGTGAACACAATCACGGCATCCGTACAGTTTCAATTGACCATGACAGGCAATGAAAACGCAGTCATGAAGGTCAACTTACTGATTATGCTCTGTTCCATCCCAGTGAACTACCTGTTGATCACCCTGTATGGTGGCATTGGTGCTGCGGCGAGCTTTGCGTTATTGATGACAGTAAAGAATGTGATCTTGGTTGTGGTGGTCAAGAAAAAATTGGGTGTCAGTATGTTTGGTATTCCAAAGACGCTGCATTTATAGGGGTTTTGTCTGAAATTTGAACAGTCAGCCGTTCCAGCCCTGGTGATGCCAGCCCTGGTGATGTTTTTGCTCTGATGATCTGCTTCGTACATCAGAAGCGGCGCAAAAACATCACCAGGGCTTCCACTCGGGTTGTGATTCATCGTCTGATTTTGGGGCTCACTCTATAAATGGGTTTGTTCCAGAGCCTGTTGTAACAGACTCTGGAATGATCCTGCTCTACATCCCCATGCTTTTACCCGAAACAATCCGGGCAATGTAGGTGCCATCGTGTTGGCCATTGCTGCGACCGATCACTAATCCTTTGCTGTCCCATTTTACCGACAGTTGAGTCCCTTTTCTGCCTTTTCTTTGAATGATCTCGCGCACTTCTGCATTGGTGTCATCATCGGAGAAACGTGCCAGTGCCCAGATGCCACGCGGTCCCATTGGTTTTGCGCTTTCGATCATGAGCATCATCACGCCATAGCCTGCTTCCCAGGCCAGATCCGCGCGCTCAATGGTGTGGGATTGCTTTCCTGAGAAGTCGAACAGCCGTTCATATATGCCGGTATTGGGTAGGGCGATTTCATCTGCCAATACGCGCCGTGTACGCACTTTTTCAAAGACGTTTAGCGCCGCGTTTTTTGAATCCCAGGCATCCAATTTTCCTACGTAGGAGAGGGTGTCATAGCCCATGGCATTGGCAGAGCGTCCCTCGCGGGAAGTGTTGTAATACTCTGTTCCGCCCATCACCTTGTTATCGTAGAAAGAGACAGCCCCGGCGTTTTGGCGGAGTTCTACGATGTAGGTGCCGTGCATGATAAATGGTCCCTGTCCGCCGATGGGAACAGGATCATATAACTCGACCTCATTTTTAGAGATGATTTTATTGATCCGTGTGTGAAAATCTTCGCCATCCTTGGTGGCGCCAAGCAAGGTAATGCGTCGGCCTGGGTCGCTATTGCGGGAAAACGCTTTCATGGCTTTGGTGCGTGGTTCCAAGGGGTTGAAATCTGAAATCGTCAATCGGTTACTTTTGGCGCGGTATTTTGCGCTGGCAGATCTGTCCAAGCCACTGCCCATGGTCTCGACCTTAATGTTGCGAATGGTGGTACCTTGGCCAGATTTGGGTTGCCATTTGATCAGCGCAACATAGTTACCAGGGTTGCCACCAATGACATCAATAATTGAGTCATACAGGCTGGATTGAACATTGATAGCGTGCTGGATATCGGCGGACGGTGAACCATTGGCAAAGCCGTTGATCAGGCGTGTCCGTGCCTGGGATTCATGACGGCCAGGACCGCCGGTTGCTTTCTTGCCAAGGAAATTAAACCAGCGTGATGAAAGAATACGATAGTCACGATAGGTATTGTTTTCGCAGAAGTGCTCCCAGTTTCTTTGTTCAATGGCAGTACCGGTTTTGAAATGGATTTCCATGCCTTTGAACAAGCTGCCGGATGTGTCGGTAATGCGAAAGCAGCCTTTCGCTTGTGCGCCACCTTTAAAATAGCCACCAATCCAATGGACCGGGCGTTGCTCCTTGGGGCCGGCGCGTTTACTGTTTTTATAGTTTTGTAGATCCCACAACCAGCCATTGCCTTCATAATGTATGATGGCACCGTGTTCAAAAGTGATATAGAGCGGATTCTTGACAAAATCACGAAAATGGATCGTATCGGTGATTTTATAGAACTTGTCTGTGGCTGGAATACGTAGGAATTTCCCAATGGCATGAGGTGATTGCGCCAGGAAATCCGCAACCGCTTTGAAGGCATTTGTATCATTGCTGGCACCATTGCCTGAAGCGCCGAACATCTGAGGTGTAATCAGATTGCCCAGGCGTTGCCAAAGCGCACCATTTGCCGCTTTAAGCAACGTGCCATCATTGTCTTTGCCTGAATGTGCTGGTATTGCCGCAAACACGCCTTCACCACCATCACCCGGTCTTGTACGTCCTGCGACCAAAACCAATGGCGTAGCCGATGTGTCTATATTGGAACGGCGCAGTTGATCATAATTGGCAACTTGGCTGGCATATTGGCTGGCCAGTGCGCGGCTGAGTTGTTTGTTGTTTCCCTTGTCCAAGGATTGGCCGCTGGCTTTGACGACTTGGATCATCTCATCCTGAACTGCATTCAGCCAGTCAGCAGACACAACCGTACCGAGTTGGTTATTGTCACCTTCTTGGAAACGACCATTTTGGGTACTTCCGGGACCATCAATACGGTGCATGTCGGACCTCTTCTAAAATCTGTCAAACCAAAGAATCTGGCGGGCAGGGGATGGTATGTATCTCGTATGTTTTGTCAAATAAGATAATACAAGGGGCAGTGATCTGTGTGAAAATTGAGATAGACAACAGTTTAAGAGAATAATGCGATTGTTGCAAAATATCTGCACAGTGTGAGCGATTATTTTTGACCTTGAAAGTCACTGGATATCTTTGTGAATAAGTGAACGCATCGAGATCACTCAGCAGAAATATCACACAGTTTTCCAGCTGGAAAATCTTGCTGTACTGTTTGAAAAAACAGTGCCGAAATCCCGATAATACGCAATCCGATTCTCTTTGATTCATCCGCCATTTCTTCTATGTGATAGTCGTGGATGAGTCCGCTATCTCTGAGTGTAATCAGTGCCGATTCAATGCGCGGTAAGGTTGATCTACGCATGGGAATTAACGCTGTATTACTGTTACAATCTGTCTTAATCATGCATTGCCACAGATAACTGGGTACGCAGGTTTTGTTGCGAATTTTGTATAGTGCTTCATTGATGGAAAGTTCTATGTTCATATCTTGTTGATCCTGAATAGATTTAAATTAATTTCCTGAAGTTTCATAGGGTTTCATCAAGGCGAAGAGGAAAAAGAAGAAATTCGAGATAAAGTATGATCTAATGTGCTTTCTGGGGGGGATATGGTGCAACATGCCCTTTTAAATTCAAGAGACATTTAGCCATAGCCCAGAATGAAAATAACGATACATTCAATCTCAAATAAGGCGTTTAGACGCGAACAGTCAACAGATGAGACCGCGAATTCATCAGAAACGCAACCGTGTTTGGCAGAGGGGCGTTATCTGCGTGCATTGGCGAATCAACTGATCGCCTATAATGGTGCGCTCGCTTCTGCATTATTGCCGTGGCATACACAATTGATCGAACTGTTGGCTGATCCCGACCTTGAGTGTCTCAGTGGTGAGCGGCGGCTTGAAACGCTTGCCATGGCTTTACGCAAACATTGGATGAACTTTGCTCACGATATCGCGGATCACTCGCTAAAGTCACCGGCCTTGGATTCGGATAGATCCGCAATGCCAGTGAGCAAAGGATTCAACTTTCTCTACGAACGAGTCATTGCACCAGTCCGGTTGGAGAGTCGTTGTAATCGTAATTATCCAGACGTAAAAAATTGGTACACCCAGCATATCGTATTCGGTTCAGGAATGGGTGCAATTTCCAGTTTGTTAACGGTTCTACCCTATTATTTTCAGGGTGAAAATCAGACGACGTTGCGCTTGGATATGTATGGCAACTATTTGGAAACAATACGTTTGTTTCGATATTTACAACCAAAAGGTCTGACCTGGAAACGAATCAAGAATCAGCGTGAGTTGTTCAATCGATTCCGGCAAGGCATCAGTGATGTGCTTTTTGTAGAGCCGGTGCGTTATGACAGACAACAGACTCTGCTTGATCCGATACAATTGGTACGCGCTGCGCGTAATCGTCCTGCCAATCGACCATGGATTTTAGTGGTGGACTCAACATTGATCGGATCGACATTCAGTATGGCAGATCTGATTGATGCGGTTAAATTCAATCCACCTCAAATCGCCTTGGAAGTGCGTTCAGCGCTTAAGTTGGATCAAGTTGGGCTTGAGCTTGCCAGTGCGGGCATAATCGCTATACACACGCCACATAATGATAGTAGTGCTGATACACCGTCGGCCAAACGGTTTTTCCGACGCCTTCGTGGCATCCGAAAACTGTTGGGTAGTGCGCTATCCTTTGATGAAATGGCACTGCTGGATGTGCCATGGGTTTTCAATTGGGACCGATTCGATACCCATACCCAAGCAGTCCTTGATAACAACCGCCGTGTGGCGCTTGCTTTGGTATCGGATCAAGGCAAATTATTTCACCATATTGCCCATCCTGCGTTGACTAGAAAGAGCCATTTCAGATGGGCAGAGTCACCCTTTATTCTATTACATTTTGCTGCTGGTCAGGATAGCTTGGACAATCTGGCTTTTCTACAAGGCGTACTGGTGGATCAGACCCAACAGAGAGGACTCTCTTTCCAACTAGGCACCAGCTTTGGCTTTCGACACCATCGAGCCGAGTGCGTCATCGTTCATAATGATAAACGATCAGATGGCAGTAGCCCTGGTTTTCTCAAAGTGGCCATGGGAGCCCGCATGGGCCCGTCTGTAATGGGTATTATCGAACTGCTGCGCGAACTGGCCGGGTTTGATGATTTTGCTGGGTTGCGTAATGCGTATCCTGATGTGCTGCCCGTTGAAGGCTATTTGTGAGTTATAGATATTCCTAAGAGAGATAAACTCCGGTAATTTACCATGTCTCTGTTGATGTGTATGGTACATAACCATTGGAAATACTTCCATATTATGTGTCTGATGAACTTGCCGTTGTGTTGGTGCCCGTGGTAGAGTGCGTGGTTGTATTCTGCATATGAAACGGGTCGAGCATGCGTAACGCGGCACTGCCCAACAATACGCTGTGGATGGCGCATTCCATTTTCCTCTCTGATATTAGAATTCTACATGGATCAGGATCACACTTACGCGCTGGCCGCCAATCAACGGGACCTGTGGTTGGATCAGCTGCTTTGTGTTGATTCCCATCACCTTGTTGTCGGTGGCTTCGGACAAATTGCACTGGGATTAGATCCTGCTTTGCTGCAACAGGCCCTGATACAGCTGGTCAGAGAAACGGATGCACTGCGCCTGATTCCTTCAGCCAGAGGCGCGGCACCTGTACAGATCTGGCATGCTGATCCAAAACCACAGCTGGAAATAAAGTCTTTTACCGCCGCACAAAAAGAGCAGGCTATGGCCTGGATCGTTGAGCGCTTCTCACGCCCTTTTCCTCTGGATGATACCCTGTTGTTTCAGTTCAGACTGGCGCGTGTTGGTGATGCGTATAGCATTTTTTCCCACAAATACCATCATGTGATTTGCGATGGCTTTTCAACCGCAGTGCTGCTCAGGCGCTGGGCCGAGATTTACTCTTATCTATCGGAAGGAATAGCGCCACCGCAACACAATGGGGCCTCTTATCTGGATTATCTGGCTTCAGAACGCACATATCGTCAGTCAGCGGCTTTTGCCAGAGATCGGGACTATTGGCAAACGATGTTTGACCGACCAGTATCAGCTCTGTTTCCCGGTCAGTCAGGGTGTCCCAGTCCGGTACAGACGCTCTCCTTGCGTTTTTCTCGCGATAGGTTTAACCAAATTATAAAATGGAGCAAGCAGTACCAAGGTGTTCCGTATCACCTTTTCCTGGGATTGCTGGTTCCTCTGCTCATGGCATCCGATCAAGAAGGAGAGGTGGTCATCGGCATCCCCGTGCATCACCGCAGCGGTTTGTTACGCAATACGCCCGGAATGTTGGTAGATCTCAATCCTATACGCCTAACTTGGAATCCTGAACAGACTTTTGAACAGCTATTAACCGACGTGATCCAACAGATGCGGAAAAGTTTCCGCCATAAACGCTTTCCCGTTGGTGAAATCGCCCGTATGACAGGGCTTGCCGGTGGAGAGAAACGCCTGTTTGATGTCGTTTTGACCCATGATAAATGGGATCTGACCACCGATTTCAACGGAATCCCTGCCCATTCCAGTAGAATATTTTCTGGATTGGGCTCTCATGCTCTGTTGGTTACTATTCTGGAAAACCATCCTGATGAGGATATTCAACTGCTGTTTGAATTCAATCGTGATCGTGTTCCAACCGAAGAGCGCTCTTTGATGGTAGAGCGGGCCAGGCATTTACTTGATGCGGTTATGGCTCATCCCGAGCGACCTATGGGACGGTTGGATTTTCTGCCACCAGCTCAGAAAGAACAGATTGTTTCAGGCTTCAATCCCGCAATAGAGGGCGCGCATGTCTCATCATGGATGCCGGTCCATCAAGCGTTTGAGCATCAAGCACAGCTGACACCACATGCTGAAGCGCTCCGTTGGGCAGATCATTCAATGGATTATGGAGATTTAAACCGCTCGGCCAATCAATTGGCGCACCACCTTATCGAATTGGGTGTGAGATCGAACAGCGCGGTAGGGATTTGTATTCATCGTTCACCCGCCATGATTGTTGCGGTATTGGCTATCCTCAAGGCGCGAGGCGGTTATCTGCCCCTTGATCCAGAACATCCACCAGCGCGTATCAAAGCGATGTGTGAAACTGCTGGTGTTGCGTTACTGATCACCTCTGAGGAAGAGGCGGCTTTGCTGCAAGGGCTATCTTGTAAGTGCATTGTGTTGAAATCAGCATTCCCGTTCTGGCCTGAGGGGCTTGAGTTGGAAGGGTTTGAAAGCGATCCGCCACTCTCTGAAGCGCGTGATACGTTAGCTTATGTGATCCATACTTCGGGCACGACCGGTCAGCCAAAGGGTGTGATGGTTGGACATTGGGCTTTGGCTTGTCGGCTGGCTTGGATGGCAGAAACAGTGCAAATCAGCGCTGCGGATCGTGTGTTGCAGTTTTTCCGCTTGGGATTTGATCCGGCAGCCCATGAAATTTTTCTGCCATTGAGTATTGGTGCGTGTCTGGTGTTGCCTCCAGCAGGGCGGCAAACGCCCCAGGTTTTGGCAACATTGGCTGAAGCGCATAGGATTACGATTTTATCCCTTGTTCCTGCTATGTTGGATGGTTTTGTAAAAGGTGCCGAAGCTTGTAAATTGGAGGCATTGCGCATCGTAACCAGTGGTGGTGAGGCGCTATCTGCTGCGCTGGCTACACAGGTTCAACAGGGGTTGAACTGTCGTCTATTAAACTTCTACGGACCTACCGAGGCAACCATTCTAGCCACCTGTTGGGCTGGTGATCCAAGTTTGGAAACGGGCTATCTTCCGTTGGGAAAACCCCTTGATCATAGTCGAATTTATGTGTTGGACCGGGCAGGGCAGGTGGTTCCTATTGGTAAATCCGGGCAGATACATATTGGTGGTTCGGCGTTGGCAAAAGGGTATTTGAATCATCCTGAGTTGACAGAAAAGCAGTTTGTTGCTGATCCCTTCAGCCCTGTTGCCGGTGCGCGCATGTATCGCACTGGTGATCGTGGGCAATGGCGAGCGGATGGTCAATTGTTGTTTCTGGGACGTATGGATCGACAGGTCAAGTTGCGTGGGTATCGTATTGAGCTGGAAGAGATCGAGTCGGTTTTGATTCAGCATCCTGCGGTGCAGTTGGTCGCTGTACAGCTGTTTCCATTGCCTGAAAATCAAGGAAACGGTGAGGTGTTGGCAGCCTATGTGATCCAAGATGCTGTAGATTCTCTCATACTCTCAGAGAAAGCATTGCGCCATTTTTTACGCAAGCGTTTGCCGGATTATATGATTCCTTCCGTTATTCAAATCGTAGAAACTTTACCTCTGAGTGACAACGGCAAAGTGGATTACACTCAACTGCCCAAACCGCAAATTAGTAAGGCCGTCTCACGCCAGATTGTTCCGCCTGATACGCTTTTGGAAAAGGAGTTGCTGGCTCTTTGGGAAGGGGTGCTGTCCCAAGAAAAAATCAGTGTTCATGACGATTTTTTCACCCTGGGTGGTGACTCTTTATCCGCTCTCACCTTGATGGCGGAGATGGAGAAAAAATACGCGGTTACGTTGCCGCTACGGGCGCTTTTTCAACAACCTACCATCGCGGCTATCGGACAGATTATCCAGGCGCAACAGCAAGGTTCACTCAGTAGCGCCTCGGCTCAGACAGACGGGCAGGGGCTGATTGATGAAGTCACCTGCATGGTGTTGAATCCCATATTGCCGGGAATCAAGCAGAACCCTCCCTTTTTTTGTATTGCATCCGCTTTGGGAGACCGGCAAAGATTGGGACGTATTGCAGAGGCGCTCGGCCCTCAATATCCTTTTTTTCTGCTCCAACCGCCGGGTTGTTATTCTGATGAGGATGGGCCACCTTCCATGGCTCAGTTGGCGGTTCGTTATGTGCGCTGTATTCGTCAATTCACTACCGAACAGGAGATTCATATCGGTGGTTATTCCATTGGCGGATCGGCCGCTTTGTTTGTGGGACAGCTGCTTACTGAACAGGGGATGAAGCCAGGGCCGCCTATCTTGTTGGATACCATCTATCCCACCCTGATTCCGGTTTATTATTGGGGTTATCGTTTGATCAGTGCGATGGTCAAAATGACCGGACGTCGATTCCATTTAACCCGGCGTTTTGGGGATTCAGGGCTACAGATCCAGTTGCGGGCCTTGAATCAATCCGCCCATCAGCCCTATCCAGGTTTGGCAATATTGATACAAGGTACGCCTATGTCCGGTTGGTCCTGGCGGATGTTTGGACGGCGACAGCGCTATTTTCCTCAGGGACTTGTGATCAAGGATGTCATGGGTGGACATGCAGGCATGACCCGTGGAAAATATCTGCAAAAGTTGGTGCAAAGCGTACGGCATTGTTTGGATCGTAAGGGCTGACAGCTAGGAGTGGAAGCGATCAAAAGACTCAGTTCTGATTCTCGGTTTTAGCCTTCAGAATACGCAGGAAAAACCAGGCAATAATACCGCCTGTGCCAATAACTGAGACCATGAAAAAGATCAGACCTGACGGGCTTTGAAAATCCATGTCTTTGAATAGAAAATACTGAATAGCCAGTGGTGGCAGGGAAAAGAGTACGGTATAGAGGATATATCTCTGGAATGGGATTTTGGTCAGACCAATGGCATAACTGACCAGATCGAAGAAGGCAAAGCCGAATGCACGAGAAAAAAGCAGTAGAGTGCGTTCATCGGATTGTACCAGACGGTCAACGGTGGTCATGCGCTCACTACCGAGCAGACGTTCCACCAATGGCCGACCAAACCGACGTGCCAGGAGAAAATTAACCACCGCACTGATCGCGCATGATATCATCAGCATGACGGTTGCCCAGTGGAAGCCGTATAGTGAGATGGACAGAAGAATACCCGGTGCGCCAGGCAATGGGGCTAAAATCTGGGTCAGTGTTAGAAACAGTATGAGAAAGATCGGCCCGAAAATGCCAAGCTCAGTAGTGATACGGCTTAAAAGGCTCTGATCAATCATTAGAATACCAATAAAAATACCAACAACAATGGCACCACTGAAATGCTTTGCGCCGATTTTACCGATTTCCATGATATAGTTGTTCCAAATAAAAATTGAACATAGGCTCGTCATTCTTGCGAAATATTAAACACTGCCATAATCACTCTTGGCAAACTTCTTGGTTGCGAACTTTATTCATGAATAAGCCGTTCCCCTCTTCTTTGCGAATCGTAATGATCCAACCTGCCAGCTATGATGATGAGGGATATGTCATTCAATTTTGGCGGGTGTTCAACACCAATTATACCCTGTCAGCCATTCAGGGATTGTTACGGGATGCAGCTGGGAAGCGCGATTTGGATGCCAGTGTGACTATGGAGATTTGGCCCATTGATGAAAGCTGTGAGCTGATCAATCGGGATAAATTGATCCAATGGTTACAGCAGGCGGATCGTTCTTTGGTCATGATGGTAGGCGTGCTTTCGGCACATTATCCCAGAGCAGTGGATCTGGCGGATCTGTTTATCAAACAACAGATTCCTGTGATGATCGGTGGGTTTCACGTCAGTGCTTGTTTGAGTACAACGCCTGATTGGAGTCCCTGTTTGCAATCCGCGCGTGATGTGGGTGCCTCTCTGTTTGCCGGAGAGTTGGAAGGCTTTGCCGAGCAATTGCTGGATGATATCTGGCTGGATCAGATCAAACCTCTCTATAACCGTTTGGACCATCTGCCTGATCTGTTGGGTGCAGCGCCGCCTTATCTGGATCACACATTGGTCAAGCGTATGGCTACGCCTGTTGCAGGTGTGGAGTTGGGACGCGGTTGTCCGTATAAATGTACATTTTGTTGTATTATTAACGTGTTCGGAAACAAATATCGCTCTCATTCTGCTGAAGAGACTGCCGAGCACTTTCGCCAGTGTGCCAAATCCGGTGTGATCCGTTTTACGTTGGTGGATGATAATCTATCCAGAAATCCACAATGGCGTGTGTTATTCCAGATCCTTGCAAAGCTACGGGAAGAGGAGGGCTTGTCCATTGATTTCTTTATGCAGATTGATACCAGAGCCCATAAACTCTCTGGTTTTGTAGAGGGCGCACGCCGGGCAGGTTGTTCCCGCGTATTCATCGGTATTGAGTCAGTTCGGGACGGCAATCTCACTGAGGATAACAAGCGTACTTGTGCCATAGATGATCTGCGCGATATGGCTTTGGCTTGGAAACGGGTCGGCATCATGGTCTATGGTGGATATATCATCGGCATGCATCACGACACCCCCGAAACTGTCGCTGAGGATATGCAGACACTTCAGAATGAACTGGCGATTGATTCATTACATCTATCCATCCTCACGCCGTTACCTGGTTCTATCAATCATCAGCGCATGTTGGCTGAGGGTGTACCGCTTAACCCTGATTTCAATTTTTATGATGGCATTCATGCACTGACACCACATCCCAACATGTCGGAACAGGTTTGGGAACAGTTGTATAACGATGCTTGGTCTTGGTTATTTTCAGGACGATTCATACGGCGGGTATTTCGGCGGGCATTAGTTTCTGGTTTACCGATAAAAGAGATTTTTGGCTTGCAGCTGCTTTTTAGTGGTTCGATTCCGCTGGAGAGGTTATCCCCTTTGGAAGGGGGGATATGGCGTCATAAGGTGCGTACTGATCGACGTCCTGGTTTGCCTATTGAATCAATTTGGCGTTTTTATCCTCGTCGTGTATGGGAGATTGTTAAAATTCAGCTAGGCGGTTGGGGTGGTCGTTTTGTCTATCTTCATCTGCTTTTGCTGCAAGCGCGGATACAGGTGTGGATGGGTGGTGTTATTGATGATCCAGCGATGGTGTCCGTACCAGAAGATGAAGGTAAATCGTCAGAGTGATGTGCTGTTTTGTTCCTGCCACCATGCAGAGAGTTTTTTGAGTCCGTAGCGGTATCCCGCAGCGACAATATCGGCACCATGGCGGAATCCAAACAGTGGGTACTCGGATACCGGCGGTTGGAGGTAGAGATCCGCCAGTTGACGGGTTTTGGTCTGTTGGGCCACGGCACCGATGATACTGGTGCGGGTGATGATATCCATAATGCCCGGTGTTCGTGAGGATGCTTTGTTCAGTGGGTTGAACCGCTCGTTGAGTACCTGCCAGCCGGAGAGTTGGGTCGCTGTGGGATCAACAGTCAACTCATCACGGATATTGACATCAATGGCAATGATTTGGCCCTCTCCCAAGCGCTGTCGCATTACATCCACGGGTACGTTGTTGAGTACAGCGGCATCAACCAGTAGGTCACCTTGATCAGGCACGGGAGGCAACAGTCCTGCGGGTGAGTTGCTGGCCAATACCGCTTGCCATAATAGACCAGAACCATGGGTTTTGAGGTCGGCACGACTCAGGTTGCAAGAGACGCTGAAATAGGGAATCCACAGATCCTCAATGTGCCGTTGTCCGAAAAACTTTCGGGTTGCTCTGGCCATGGGTACGCCGGATATCAAGGATAGAATCGGCAGTCCGGGACGCTGACCACTGGTGGAAAAACGGATAATATTCTCAAGCACTTCATCACCGGTAAAGCCGGTCAGATGGCTGGCACCAATCAAGGCACCAATACTGTTGCCACCGATCATATCTATCGGAATATCCAACTCGGACATGGCTCTTAACAGTCCCAAATGAGCCAAGCCTCTGGCACCGCCACCACCCAGTACAAGGCCAATGGCCTTGCCGATCAGAAATCGGGCCAGCCGTTGAAAATCTTGATGATCTCCTTGGCGCATATGGTAGTGACGTTCAACAGAACGTGCTGCCAACCAGTGTGCACTGTTTTCGGGAAAAGTACTGTCTTGATCGTGGATTAGGATCAGACTTTTGTGCAGTAGATCGTACCATGGTTCCTGGATCAGTTTTTGTTCCAAAGTGGTTGGTGCTGGGTCAGCGAGGGCATGAGCGATAAACAGCAGATGATCCGATTGCCGTATGCATTGACGGGTCCACGGAGAGTATTTATGACTGCCCTCCAGGATAACATAGTCATATGCCTGTTCCAGCTCGGCCAACTCTTCAATAAAGTGGGTGTTGCCGCCTTTTTCCGGCAACAATGCTTCTCCCTGAGCTTGGGTGAGGTATTTGACCGATCCATGAAACTCAAGCGCTTTAGCCAGATTTCTCACCACATCCTGACTTTGATTGACTGATTGCAAAGGAACCAGGGTGATGACGCGGGAGTAGCGTCGTTTCGGCTCGTCAGTGATTTTTAAGTGATCAAAAATCACCCGAGAAAAGGCTTGGTTGATGGCAACAGGATGTTTGGTCAGAATGCGGGCAAATAATTTCCGATTCAATACCGCGACAGTGGAATCACGAACCGCTGTGATATCTGCCTGTCTGGTCACTTCAAGAATGACGCTTAACTCTCCCACGCTGGAGCCAGGACCGTAATCGTTGAACAAAATGCGTTGTCCATCCTCACCCATACGTGAGGCCCGAAGTCGTCCACTGACCACGATCAATAGAGAATCACCCTGATCACCATAATGAAAAATGGTACTGCCACCGGTATAGCTACGCAGTGTCATGATGGTGATTAAATCGCGGATTGCGTCCTGATCCAGATGCAATGCTGTGCCATTATTTTGCAATGCGCCATTCAGGCGTGTTTGATCCGCTATCAGAGCGCGAAATTCGGCAATCCGACCCAGCTGTTCAGGATAATCACGCGCAGCCACGCGCAAGGAGGAGAGAGTGATGCTCACCACATGGACAGCGCTCCGGCAGCGGATCGAATCAGACCATAACAGGCCATCCCAAGCTGACGGTGTGCCCACCAGGGTACCCGGTGTCAGCGGTGTTGCTTCAAAGAAAGATGTCCCATCCACAGGAATCGTTTCCAGCTCGCCTTTGAGCAATAAAAACAGCATCTCTTGAGGCGTATGTCCCTGGGCAATGAACTGTCCTGTTTTGCAGTGCCATTCTCTGGCATCGGCAAGGAGATGGCGCATGAGTGTCGCGTTCTGGCCCTGAAATATACTGGACTGGAGAATCGTATTGTATGTCTCTTCAGACAGGTGGCCAACGGACGCCATGCGGATCGATACCTTTGTGAAATCTATCAACTATGAGGGATAATGCTTATAACGTAGACCATTGGTGACAATGGGATTGTGAGGCATTATACACTTATTTCCGGCTGATTTCCCCTAACAGCGCAATGGTGAACCATGAAAGAAGATCAAGCAAGCTCTACGGCATTCACTGTTCTGCAAGGATTGGTTCACACGGCACGCAGTCGCGGCCATCTTGATCTGGTTACACCGGAAACAGCTGAGGTTTGTACGCGCATTTTAGAAGGTTCTCCAGAAGGCCAACGCCGTCTCAAGCAGTTGGCGAATCCTCTGTTTCGTGGTGCATTGCCTATTTTAGAACGGCTGATTATGCCGGGCATCTCGCTTCATTATGCACTGCGTAAACGGTTCATTGAACAAGTGACCATGCAGGCCATTGAACAGGGCGTCACACAAGTTGTCAGTTTGGGTGCAGGGTTTGATACGTTACTGTGGCGCTTGCATTTGAATAAGCATGAGATCCAACTGATTGAAATTGATCACCCAGCCACCAGCCAAGTCAAACAGGCGGCTCTTGCCGGAGCCGGACAGCAGCAGGGCAGCAATCTGCACCTATTACCGGTAGATCTGAGTGAGCGGGCTTTGTTGGAGGTGTTGCAGGGTTTCGACGGATTCGATGCATCAAGAAAGACGCTATTTATCTGCGAAGGCGTATTGATGTATCTGGACATTGGTGCTGTGGATACGCTTTTGGAAAGCCTACGACGCTTGACCGATCATCCTGTGCGTTTCGTGTTTTCCGCTGTCTCTCCCATGACTTCGGCATACAACAATACCGGCCCTCTTTTGAAGCTCTATCTGATGTTCAAGGATGAGCCGCTCAACTGGACCATCGAACGCCAGGACCTCTCTGATTTCCTCGCCAAACGGGATTATCGTGTTTTGGAACTGGCCGATGCTCAGGGGCTGAAAGAACGATTCCTACCACCGAATTGTGCGGAGACTTTGCATCAAGGCGAGTTCTTGGCCCTGAGTGAGGCTGATCCACTTAGTTAGGGTTCACACATTATTCATACAATAATTATATCAACTCAATAGTTTGGCTTTTGATTGCAAAGAGTCCATGAACTCTTGGATTTCAGGATCAATTAATTTATCGTCCCGAATCCTGCCAGCTAGCTCTAATCGTCTGGGATCTTTGAAGCCAAGCCAGTGACAAAATTGGGTGAGGAAGACTTTTCCGTTTATTAAATGATTGAGTTGGTTCCATCGTGCTTCTTCTGAGCATGATTCTTCACGCTGAAATGTATGAATGCGTTTTATCATTTCTTTTAATTTATCTTCAATATTCTTGATATCACGCTTTTCTAAATATTCAATAATTATTTTTTTTCGTTCTACGTTGTTAGTAGCATCTCTGCCAAAGTTATCTGTAAAAGCTTTCTCTTTTTCTTTCATGAGAACTAAAATTGCAGCTGATAATAGAATAGCGGTATCAGAGAAGTCCAATAAGCATTGAGATGCTTGATTTGATGCGCATTTTCCCTCGTTATTTTCACAACTTTCTATTAATTTCGCAATGGCATCAGGATGAAGAAGATAGTTCTCTATCTCCCATCGACGCAGCACTTTAATGTGGTTTTCAAGGACTTGAATATTATCAAAAACACTATGATCGGATTCAAAAAATGAGATTTGATCCATTTGATCAGGAAAGATAAAATCATTGAGAAATGCATCACGATCAACAATTCCAAAGGCAGGCGTATTATTTTCTCGATCGTATTCTACTTGTCGATAAACTTGAGAGGAGCCGCCATCTCCACCTTTTGGTGTATCCACAGCTTTAAAATCGATCCATTCGCCCCAGTCTTTGTACCAACGCTCTTTAAAAACATCATAGTCTTCTTTTGATTCTAAATATAATATCACTCGATTTGAATACTGTTTATTAATTGCTTTAGAAATACTTGTTTTGGCAAAATTCCCCACGATAAATCTCCGTTATCAATAAATTTCGTCAAGATCAATAAGGTGTCCACCAAGCCTGAGAAGTGGTTCTCCGGCATCCATATCAGTGGTGAACTGATCTATCAATTCCATGGAGTGGGTAGTAGCAATGAGAGTGATACTGGGATTCTCTCGAATGAGCTGTTTAAGGGCTTGATATAGGCGGTGTTGTAGTTTGACATGTAGGTGTGCATCTATTTCATCAATCAGAATGACGCAGTTTTCAGTTAAATGTAGGTGTATCCTGAGCAATAATTGTACAAGACTTTTTTCACCGCTGGAGAGTTGGTCAAGCATATGAGTGGTTTCACCACTTGAAACACGCGCTTCCATATATTGACGGCTAATTGGATTAAGTTTTTTATTTGTACCGGTGAAGACAAAGCGATTGAGTAGATCTTGAACTTCTTTATCACGCCCATCATCCAGCCATGTCAGCCAAACAAGCAGGTTATCCAAACTATGTTGCCACTGATCACCACGTAATCCAAAATGGTGGTGTGGGCGAAACACCCACTCTGGTGGTCGGCTGATGGATTCATTTCGATCTTCAACAGTAGGAATATCTCGATAGGCATCGAAGTAGAGTAGGGACGGCACGGCAATGGAATCAGGTCCGAATGTTTCATAAACATTCTCCATCTCCATGCCAACTTGGGCGCGTAATTCATCAATCAGCGGATCTTTGGACTTTTCCAGTGACCAATGACCACCTGGAGAACGTTTCCATGAAATCCACAGATGTTGCTCGGTTTGCACCTCTCGCAAAGTGCTGTTTTCCCAGCTTCTGATCTCATGCGGTCTGCCTGGACCGGCTGCCAGAGTTAGAAGAACTTCACGGACTACTCCATCCATGTTAACAACAAGCCGAAGATCCAACTGGGCACAGGCTCTAGGGTTAGACCACAGTCGTTTTTGTGGTGAGGCAGGCGTTGCTTTTGGATCGAGGAGTGCCATCAGATTTGTCATGGCTTCCAGCAGGGTGGTTTTTCCTCGTGCATTAGCAGAGATTAATAGAAAAAAATTACAGCTTTCTTTTTCTCGGTTTAAAAACTCCAAATGAAATGGTTTTTCCTGAAATGGTCCCATGCCAATTGCGGTTAACGCAATGGGAGTGCAGGAACGTATTAAGATGGTTGGTTCCATTAGTGTCTCCCTTCATTACGTACAGTTGCTTTAATATCATCAACGGTTACATACGCTCCATGGGCACGTAATAGTTCTTCTCCACTGAGGCGGGTCAACATATCTCCGTTGCCCGTGAGACGTTCGGCGCCATTTTCATCCAGAATAATTTTGGATTCGGTAGCCTTTTGAACGGTCAGGGCAATACGGGCAGGAATATTAGAGCGCAGCAGACCATTTATTGTCCGAGCATCAGGACGCTGGGTAGCAATAACTAAGTGAATGCCGGTGGCACGTGCTTTTTGGGCGAGGCGGATCAAGAGCTCTTCAGTCTCTGGGGATTGCATGATCAAGTCAGCCAATTCTTCAACAAAAACTGCGATATAGGGTTTATCTATCACGCCTTTTTTGTGTCCTTCAGCCAGATCACGGACACCAGCCAGTTCCATGGCTGTGGCACGTGCATCCATCTCAATAACCAAGGCATTCAGTTTTTTCTGTGCTTCCTTAATATCAGTAACGACAGTAATACGTTTTGAGCCTGCTTTGGCATAAGGCGCAAATTCAACTTTTTTGGGATCAATAAGGAAAAGCTCTAATTGATCATGTTCCACACCTATCAGCAGAGAAAGAAGCAAAGCGTGTAGACAGACACTTTTTCCGCTACCAGTGGTACCGCCAACCAAAAGATGAGGTTGATTGACTAAATCAAAAAAGATTGGTTCTCCGATTACATTTACGCCTAAGCAGACAGGAAGAATCATCCCCTTTGGTGGTTTTTGAGCCCATTCCAATAATTGAACACCGGAGATGGTGTCCCAAGCGCTACGAGGGCGAGGAATATCCAGACCGATGACTTTACGCTCTTGGGTTTCAACAGGGAAAATACCATGTTTATTCAAGCCCAATGAAAAAGCGATTTTATCCAACCCTCGGAGAATATGATCTAGGTGATTTGGGTCTTCTAATCTCACTGAGTAGCGGGTAATGCGTGGACCATCAATGGTCTGTGTGATTTGCCCAGAAATACCGATCTCCATCAAAGCAGTAATTAATAGTTCCTTGAAATCAGTCTCTGTTTGATTGGTTGTACTGCTCAGCCCTGCACACAGTTCTTGATAAAGATATTCATGAAAATTGTGGCTATCCCGCCATCCATTCCGAAATTCCCGCAGACCACGCCGAATATGGCGTTGCAAATATTTCTTAAAGGTGCGCTCATCCGCAAATAGATCTTCATCCGAATAAACGCTGAGTAAACCGCGAAAGGCATCGGTGTAATCCTGGCGTTGACCTGTTGAACTGCTACGTCCTTGCCCCTGACCTGTGACTTGCTCTAGATGATATTCAGATCCTTTTTGGTCAATCAGGTCCAGTTCCTCATCTGGTGGTGAGAGAATTTTGAGCGAATGAGCTAGAGCAAGGCGCATAACAACCCATTTAGGTGCTTTAACCATAAGCCCTTTTAAGAGTATGTTCTCAATGGATTTTTCATCTTCTTGACTGGTGAAAATATCAGCCATTATGCCTCCTGATCATCTGGATACATCGACTGTTCATGTGCTTGCGTACCATCCCCACTGGGATTGTCAAGCTGATACTCTCGATAAATGAAAGGAGACAAAATCTTGTATTTAGTGGGGTCCAGTTCAGAATCAGTGGGTAACATAATCACTTGTTCAGATGCTTTAGGAAAATATGAGCGTAGTAGATTTTCTTGATTTTTTCGGTCAATACGAGCTAAAGGTGTATCAACAATGATAGGAACAGATTTCTTAGCAACCTCTTTTAATGCCCATAGCAGGGAAATTGCTGCCAACTGTTTCATGCCTGCTGAAAGGCTGGCACTGCCAAGTAAAGCACCATCTTGATCTTCGTAGTGAATGCCGAAATTTTCATCTACGCTGATTTTATGTAATAAATCATTACTGGTCATTAATATTTTATAATGACGGTTGATTGTTTCTTCTACAGATTTTCGACGATTTGATCTTAGTGCTTGTTTATAATCATCAAAACAATCTTTTAGTTTGATTGTAAGTTTTGAAAGTTCATGGTATCTACTTGCTTTTACAATTTGTTTCTCCTGATCATTGCGTTCTATTTGTTTACGCTTAAGGTCACGTTTTTTCTGTTCAATCTCAAGATCAGTTCTGCCAGAATCGCGTAAATGTTTTTCCTTCTGTTGACTCAGAGCATTTTTTTGTTCACGTAAACTTTGAAGCTGATGTCTATCTTCTTCGTGAAGAGAGCTAGCATTTTCTAATTTCAGTTTAATCTCTGATTGCTGAAGAGAAAGACGCCTAATCTGAGTTAAACGCTGAGCATGATCAGGTAGTGGGTCATTTTCTTGGATAGGAATCAAAATGCGTTTCAGTGTTGAGCGACGCGTTTTCTCTACAGGAAGTCCTTGAATTGATTTGTCATTTTTACTTTGCTCAATGCTGCCATCCAACGCTTGTATGAGGCGATCCTGAAAGAATTGAGATTGAGTGCTACTCAATTGCACATCACTTGGGGCTGGGCGATCAAATACTTGAAGTGGTAAATGCCGGCGTAGATAGCCTAGAAACTCTTTGTTGGGATGAGGCGATTGTGTGTCATGTTGTTCTAATTTAAGAGAAATTTTTTCAAGCAGAGGTTGGTTAACTGTTAGTGGTGCAGCAGGAGCGAATAGATTTACCACATCAACTCGTAACTGGGCCAATTCATCTTGAATTCTAATGAGTTTTGCTTTGAGTTGAGTCTCTTCCTCTTGAGCATCGAATCCCTGTAGACTTCTAATGCGTCTTTCAAGATCTTCAATTTGATCTGTAATGGACTCAATGGTATGCTTAAGTTCTGTGTTTTTCTCTTTCAAAGCAGAGAGTTGATCATTTATCTCTTCACAGTCTCGCTTAATTTGATTTAGTATGCGTTGTTCATTAGCTTTAGCACCTTTTTTAGCCCATCCTCCATTAACTTTATTCAAATACAATAGTAATGAATTGATTGGTGCAATATTAAGAATTCCTTCTACTTGATCAGCCAATTGTGATTTGTTGGCTTGAGCTAAATGTTGAACCAATTCACCATCAAAAAAGAAAAAGGGGAGATATGAAGAAGGAAGCCGTTTCTCAATGAATTGTTGAGCATCACTCCCTATAAGTTTCTCATCCATAAAATTAGTGTGGATAGATAATGTTCCATCGGGGTTAAAATCCCCATCAGGGAACCACTCTCGAAGAGCAGTTACGGCACCGTCTTGTTCGTTCCATTCGCACTGGACGTAGAAGCGAGGGGTGTTAAGTTGTGTGCGTGCATGGCGGTGTAAAGCCCCCATCCATTCTTCACCCTGGCCAAGTATGTACCGTCTTTGGCTTAATTTGCGTTTGCTGACAATAGAGTTACGAAGATCCTCATGGGGACCAGTAAAAAGCAGTTTGATTGAATTCAGGAAACTGGTTTTGCCAAATCCATTACGTCCACTGATTAATATAATCGGGCGATCCGGTTGCTGGCCGGTAAAATCAAACGAAACTTCTCCCAAATAAGAGAAAAGATTTGAGATAGTAATTTTTTCAAAAATCATAGCTTATGCATTTTCCGCATTTGTTGCTGAACGTTCAATAATCGAACTGATCTCATTTGTAAAAGCAGTCTTTTTTCCATACTGATCAAGGTTATGATGATACTCATATGCTAATTTCAACAGACCATGAGCAAGTTCAGGCTCTAGACTATTTTCAACGATCATTCGTTCTAACAATTCGTCTTGAAAATCCATTGGCATGATATCCTCCCAAAGGTTGGGATAGCGATCATAATTTTTACATAGATCCAAAATTGCATTTCGTGACAGATCAAATTCATCTGACCATACCGATTGAATATAACCTAATTCCTCATCGCTGATCAATAATTTATTGCACGTCTTTTCAAGTTGAAGCAGCTTTTCAAGTATAAGTTTGCGTTTTTCCGGTTTAAATGGTCCCAATCGCCCTTCAACAATAACACCACTGCGCCGCTTGGCTTGTCTCCAATCTGAACGTTCACGCACCTCTTTGAGCCAGTTACGAAACTCATTCAGCGGTCGCATCCACTCTTCACCAGACTCAATAAATCCCTGCATGGATTTGTCTAGCTTGACCACTGTGCAGGTCCAGCAACCAAAGCGACTACCGCCGCATGAGGGTTGGCTTAAATCAAGGATTACAGGACACTCTCCACCCTCTGCCTGACGGTAAAGGTCATAAAGGAAACGGTGATTGCCCTGCCAGGGTGGTGGATTGGAGAGTAAATATTCCCAGACTGATTCCGTATCCCAATCAACGATTGGTGTGGCTACCAAGGCATTGGGAATTTCATGGTGCGGGTTGAGTCCTGCGTCGGTTAACGCTCTATCCTGAATACGTTTGGCACGCTCAGGGCTTTCAGAACGTCGCGTACCCAAAAGCAGAATCATGCTGCCGTATTGTGCCGCAATCTTATCCATACTGCGGCGCATGGGCTTGATTTTCATTTTGGATGTACACCAGCGAAACCAACGCGTTGGTGCTGGATATCCTTTACCAATAAGAAGGCCCCAAAAACTCTCATGTGGATCAGGTTGAACCAACTCAACGTGAAGAGGAAGGCCAGAGCGTTTGGCATACGCACTGATTTGGTTCATCGTATTATTCAGGTGATTCTCAATATTGGGTGCTTCAACCCGTGTATCGGAAGAGATAATATGTACAGGTTTGTTCGCACGGTCACCCAAACTTGCCAATGTTTCACAAACCAGCTGAGCGAGGATTGTTGAATCCTTACCGCCGGAAAATGCCACAACCCAAGGACGCTCATCACGTTCATAGAGTGTGCGTAGTGCTGTTCGTGTCAACTCAGCATTTGCGGAATCGTCCAAAAAAACTCTCCATTATGTCAGGTTAGAGGATAGACCTGTAAATGATTCCACAGTAGAAAATTGTAAACTGATTATTTGTCGGGCAGCATGAAAAATAGCACAAAAAAAAGCGGACAGAGAACAAACTCTAGCCGCTTTTTTTATTCAACAATTGGTCGGGGCGAGAAGATTCGAACTTCCGACCCCTAGCACCCCATGCTAGTGCGCTACCTGGCTGCGCCACGCCCCGACACTTATTTTTACGTGATTCAAAGCACCATTTAGAGCGGCTCTCTGCTCACGCGCTGGGTAAGAATGCTTATCTTGATCTTGTTTGTCAACACTCTCTATTACCAAGAACGCATTATTGGTTCCGTGCGGCTGCCTGATCACGGGATTCTTCCACCTGAGGCAGGGTGTGGCCGATGTTGGAGGCCATTTTCCGGCCAGCTGCGGAAATAGTGACACGTGTCGCTTCAGCCGCTGGTGTGGCACGGGGTTGAGGTGCGGCTTGACCAGCAACAGAGATCGAACTCCGCGCCGTTTCTGAACCGGATGGGCTGTTGGAAGCACTGACGCGCCGTTGGGCACCAGCTTGGGCAGAGCGGGCGTGGTCGGAGCCATTAGCACCGCTCATTTGTGCGCGAATGGCTGTGCCAATGTTGCTCTGCGAAACAGCCATGATCGTTGCTCCTGGGAAAGAGGATTATTGTTAAATACGATAACATAAACATAAAAAAAACCGCCAGCCCAAAGGCGACGGTTTTTTCAATAATGGTAACGGAACGTTAGAATTAGCCCGCTTCTGGTGTTTCATTCTCCTGTTTCGCCATGGTTGATGTTTCAGATGGTAGTTTGATCTGATTTTTCCACCAAAGCCCAGAGACAAAGCTGTGCAGCGGAAAAACATAGGCACCCAGCTTTTTCTTCATGGGTTCCGCTTCTGCTTTAGCGCTTTCATAATCGACATAGCGGCCAACATGGACGGTGTGCCATATCTGGCCTTTGCTGTCCTGTATCTCCAGGCGATAGGGATCCATGCCATTTTCAGTCAATGAACTGATAAATTGATCGGCTCGGCTTTTTTCAAAGAATGCACCGACCTGAATGGAGTAGCGCAGAGCATGACGACCAAAGGCTTTCACCTCTTGGCTGAAGGTCTTAAATCCATCTTCTGTTAAATCCGCACGGTAGAGATCTTCTCGTAGATTGGAAATGACCTGAATTTCTGGGTGAAAACGGCGAAGCAGGGGTGTCAATTGTGAAACCACCATTTCACCTTCCGTATAGGTGGAAAAATCACCATAACTCACCAGAAGATTGCCGTTGCGCAACTGAAACATCTGAAGCTGATCTTCATCCAGATTGGAAGCGACCTGTTTGAAAAATGTTTTGATCTCCTGAGGTGATCTACCCTCTTCCAGAACCATCAAACGCACACTAAAATGGTTGTCATCCGCCTTACTGATCCACTGACCTGTTGCGGTCAGCCGTTGTGCCAGGAATTCGCCATCAGGTAGGGATGCGATGCTGGACACTTCTGGTGTTTTGTAAGGTACGGGCGTGGTGCTCACCGATTTTTTTACCACATGAACAGCGCGGGTTGTTTTCTTGGAGGTGCTTTTATTCGTTTCGCTGTGCACAGTCTTGGCGACTGCTTTGATCTGTTTAGCCTTCTGAGTTGGTGCTTTTGTCAATCGAACAGGCGCAGCAGCCGGTTGATATGTGGCAGTGGTAATATCCTTATGCCACTGTTTTTTCTCAGGCGAAATGCTAGCAGGCTTGAGCACGGCCTGAGTATTTATCAGCGTTGTTGGAGTGCTTTCTGTTACAGAAGTTACCGAACCATCAACCGCACTAAGCGCAGTTTCGCTGGCAGGCATACCTGAATCAATATCCTTTATTAAGGATGTGTTAGGTGCTGTTTTCACCGTTTTGGTGATCGTGATGACTGGTGTAACCTGTTGAGACTGAACGGGTTTGATTGCCTTTTGATCGACAACCTGTACCTGTTGTTCAACAGCAGGCTGTTGAGCGAATGACAGTTCATCTTGGTTAAACCACCACATGCTACCAGCCGCCAGCATCAACGCGGTCAAGCTGGTGGCGGCCATGGGTTTCCAAAGTTGTTCCATGCCCGGTAGGGCAGTGATGGAAAAGCCTTTGTTTGCGGTCTTTATTGGCCGGTCATGATGCGCATCACGGATATGACGTGGTGTGATCTGACTGGCACCGATGGTGGCAATACGTTTGAGTGTTTTGTGGGCTAGATGATTAATCTGACGTGGTTGACCTCTGGTGTGGCGCAGCATCTCTTTGCAGGCTCTGCCAATGAATACATTGGCACTCATGTAACCAGCTTGACGCAAACGAAAATCCAAATACGTTTCAAGCTGTTTCAGATTGAGGCCTTTCAAGGAATAATGATGCGCTATCCGGCTGTTCAACTCATGAGATTGCAGACGGGATTCCAGGCTGGGTTGACCGAATAGTACAATCTGTAACAATTTCTGGTCATTGGATTCCAGATTACTGAGCAGGCGGATTTTTTCCAAACCTTCATCGGTCAATCCTTGTGCCTCTTCAATGAGAAGAACCACTTTCTGATTGGCTTCAGCCCGTTCATCAAGATACGCCTTCAAGGAATGCATTGCCTGTGTACGGCAGTGATCCCATTCGATATCCAGCGACAGTTCCATGGCAATGGCTGCGGGCATGCTGTCTGCTGGCAAGCTAGGATCATTGAGTACGATAACCACATGATCATTGACAAGCTTCTGATGAAGCAGTCGGCATATCATGGTCTTGCCGCATCCAGCCTCACCGGATACAACGGCCAATCCATCACCATTCTTCACCGCATCAAGTAGGGCGGAAAGCGTGTCACTTCGTCCCGCATCTTTGTAAAAAAAATGTGGATCTGGTGTATTGTGAAAGGGTAGGCGTTCGAGGCCGAACAGATCTTGGTACATCATTATCCTCCAGCAGTTACATCCATCAGGCCCTCAACTACGGTCCAGCAGGGCACAAGCATATCGAAGACACGGATACCTCAAGAAGCGTTCTATCTTCTGGCATATTGCCACGTTGAGGTCATATTTCTGTCATTTTCAGGATTATGTCCAATTGACAAGCAAGTGTGATGCCATATATGGAGTATGTGCAAGAAGGATGTGACAAGACGGGACAAACGCCCCGCCTTGTCAGGATGATTTTTTCTGATCAACTATATGTTATCGTTCTCTAAATGAATCATTTACCGATGAAACGATTGGTTTGAGTAGATATTCCATCAACGTTTTAGAGCCCGTGTGGATGCTGGCCTGAATCGCCATGCCAGGCAACACTTCGTTAGTACCAGGTATTGTGCCCACATAGTTGCGATCAAGACGTACCTTGCCGAGGTAGTAGGGTTGACCATTATCATCGGTAAACGTGGCTGGTGAGATGGCTTCAAGACGACCGGTAATGCCTCCATACCGAGCGAAATCGTAAGTCGTCACCTTGATCGTTACCAACTGACCAGTGGAGATATGACCGATGTCACGTGTATTGATATGTACTTCTGCATAGCGACTTTTATCAACGGGTACAATTTCAGCAATCGTGCCACCAGGTGAAATAACACCACTTTGGGTGGTGACTTTCAGCTCTTTGATAATACCGCGCAGTGGCGAGGTTATTTTAAGGCGATTTACTTTATCCTGAAGGCGTTCAATAACCTTCGTTACCTGTGCCGCTTCAGTGGTAATTGTGCTCAATTCGCGCGTGGCTTCTTGGCGGGTTGTGTTATCCATATCCACCAGTTTTCTACGCATTTCTTTGAGTTCCTGGCTGATCTGTATACGCTCTGAGTGAAGGCGTGTCAGTTCAGATATTACCCGTTGCATCTCGCGTTTGGTGCTGAGTACGGTCATTTGGGATACCAGTCCTTTGTCCATACCCTGTTCATTGAGATGCAGTTCTCGCTCAACCAGTTTCATCTGTGAGTTTTGGATCTTTTCCTGTTCATCAATACCTTTGAGTCGAGCGTCACGTTGGAGTACCTGGCTGTGTAACAGCTCCCGCTGACTGGCGAGAGATTCATTCTGTGCCTTGAGAAGATTCATTTGACTGGTAGCAATGTCAGTAAATTCAGCAGGAACAGCCTGAAAATTTGGTGGGCGCTCTTCGATAAAGGCCTTAATGCGTTCTTGCTGAAGTTTCAATGCGGTCAGTCTGGCTTGATTTTGCTTGAACTCTGCCAATACTGGCGCAGGATCTAATGTGACAAGCAGGCTGTCTTTTTCAACCAGATCACCAGATTTTACGTGAATGGTTTGGATAATGCCGCCCTCCAGATGTTGCACAATCTGAACCGTGGAAGAGGGAACAACTTCACCAGGTGCAGGGGCGACTTCATCAATGACAGAGTACGAGGCCCACAGGATGAATGTCACCACCACAGCGGTGACTAAAAGGATGGCCATACGGACCAAACGCGACAGACCAGCCTCTTCTAAAATTACTGATTGAGCAAGAAAACGTTGTTGGCGGCTACCTTGTTTGATTTTTTTTTCAGCCTCTTTCTCAGCATTGTCCTGTGCAAGCAGGGCGGCTTCATTTTTGTTGCCAGTACCTTTTCGCTGATCATCGGGCAGCATGGGATTTTTTTCCGGTGCGGTATCCCCTTGCTTGGATGGCAGTGCCATTGCAGCACGTGCCTCTTCAGTAAGCATAGGATTTTTTTCCGGCGATGTGTCAGCCTGGGACAAGGGTGTTTTTTTTGCCGCCGCCGGTTTATCGCCAGCCGGTTTATCGCCAGCCGGTTTATCGCCAGTCGGCATTGAACTTTTTGGCTTCGTGTCAGATCGCGCGTCGCTCATGTCAGGTCCTGGGGAATCTGCGGTAACACTTCGGCTGCTGGTCCACCCAGACGAAGATAGCCTTGATCGAAAAATAGAATCTGGTCAGCGATTCGGAAATGGCTGGGACGATGGGTAACAATGAAAATAGTCTTGTGACCTTGCAATCTTTTTACATGCTTGATAAACGCTTGATCCGCTTCCCAGTCCAAGGCGCTGGCGGGTTCATCAAACAGTAGGATATTGGAGGGTTTCAGATAGGCGCGAGCCAAAGAAATCTTTTGGATCATGCTGGATGCAACCTGACCTGCGCTTTTATCTCCAACTCGGGTCCAGAATCCGCGATCCAGTGCTTTGATTTCATCAAGCACATCGGCATAACGACAGGCTTCTTCAAGCTCTTCATCAGAGGCGGTTGCATGTGCCAAGCGCAAGTTTTGTGCAATGGTGCCATGATAGAGATTACAGATCTGAGGCACATAGGCGATGGCGTGGCGCAGTTCGATGGGACTCATCTGACGTATATCGTTGCCATCGATACGAATACTGCCAGCTTGAGGATTATAAAGACCGGCAATCAGTTTGACGATAGTCGATTTTCCAGAGCCATTCCGACCCAGAACTGCAACAACTTCTCCGGGCTTCGTCTCAAAGCTGACACCCATCAACGCAGGTTCAGCCTCTGGTTGATAACGAAGGCTGACACGAGAAAATTCAACATGCCCCTTAAACTTAGTGATGGGTTCAATGGGCGCGTTGTCACCTGATTCTGGTTGAACGTTCATTAATCCATTGATCTGGGAAATACTGGATTTCACCTGCTCAAGGCGGGTCATGGCAACAAAGGTACTTTGCAGTGGTGACAGAACCCGCCACACCAGCACCATGGATGCCACCAAACCACCGACAGTCATATCGCCGTTCAACACCCGCAATACACCGATAGCAATGGTTGCTAATCCAGAACCGGCAACAATAATATGGGAAAGAGTACCCACCACAGAGTTGATTAATGCGCTGCGAAAGTTGGCCATTGAGGCTTCCGCAGAGAGCTGACGATAGCGGTCAAACCAGATGTGTTCACCAGCGGTATATTTAATTGCCCGCACTTTGTTGAGTGCTTCAACAACAAACTCCTGCCGTTTCGCGCGGGCGCGCCGGGAATGGGCTCCGGAGTTTTCCACCTGCGGAGCCATTACAATCGATAGAACAACAAATAAAATCGCTGAAATAAAAGGAATAAAAGCCAAAGGGCCAGCAAGACTGGCAATGACAATAATAAACACAATGGCAAACGGAATTTCGAAAAAAACCAGGGCCAGTGGACCGGTAAAGAAATCGCGTACTGAATCAAAGTCCTTGATGCGGGCAACCTGAGAGCCAATGGGCGCACGTTCGGTATAGGATGGTGTCAGCGACAGGATACGCATGAAAATGGCATTACTGACGATGCTGTCCATTCGAGCACCAAAGAACATTAACATATGACCACGCATTTTTCGCAATAGCCAGTCAAAGACCAGCGCAAGTATGGCACCAAGCATCAGAAAGCCCAAAGTCTCAATGGACTGACTGTTCACAACACGATCATAGACTGACATCACATAAAGCGGTGTCACAACTTGCAAAATAGTGATTGCAAGGGTGATGGCAAAAATGTAATAGATCAATTTCATGAACCGTTCGGTAACCATCCGAAACCAACCCAATCGGGCTTGGGCCAAGCGGCGTCCTTCGAGGTCCATCTCTTTAAAGAAATAGGCGATGCCTTTCATTCTCATGATCGGGATGATGCCGAGTTTTCCGTTAGTACCATCAAAAATGGTGGCCTTGCCCTCTTTGATCTCCAAAATAACAAAAGCCGAACGTCCTTCTGGAAGATATAGACAGGGCATCAAACGCGGGTCTAATTGATCCAACTGAATTTTCAAAGGCGTGCTTTGATAGGTGAGATTGGCCATGACATTGCGAAAACTGGTGAGATCCAACGTTTCAGCAAAGTGAGGCAGAGCTTCCGCAACATGGCGTAAATCACCATGGTAACCAAGGGCATGCAACAAAGGCAGTAGACATGCACCAAAGTCTGACAGTTTGGCAAAGTCAGCCAGAATACCCGTTGGTTCAGGAAAGTTCAGGTCAATCTGCGCGTCTTTTTTGTGTAGATCCATGATCGCCATAATCGATACCTTTATCTGTGTCGCGTGCTGCCCAGTCTGTTATCACTGGCGGAAGAAGGGGTCGATTTCTGGCCACCAATCACCACCTCAATGCGATTATGTTTTTCAGGTGGTGGGGTTTGTGCCACGGTGATGCCTTTTTTCTTCGGCTTATGCACTTGTTTTCTATCTTTTTTACGGGTAGATGATGAAATCATCATACTGGATCGGCGCGGTTTGGGGGTTGCGCTCTTCTCAGTAGATAGTGTGTATGGTTCAGTCTGTTTTATAGCGGGCTTGCCCGGTGTTTTTTCCTGTGGTGAATCAAAAGATTCTGGTTTGTTGTTTGATACAGGTTTGCGCTTATCCGTATGAACACCAGGCTTGTTTGACAATGGGATGACAGATTGGTCTGGTGATTTGGTCTCAACTGCTGATTGGATGGTCTGGCTGGTGCTGTCTTGCTCAGTATGTTCCAAGGCAGGCTGAACTGGTTTGGTTGTGGTTTTTGGCAACTCAACCGGATTGTCTCCAGATGGCTTCCGTAGTGTGGCCGCCTTGGCAAGCGCATGTTGGTCCATAGGTGCAACCGCTTGTTTTGGTGGACGAGGTGGTATGGTTCTATCGTGCATTGACGCTTTAGGCGGCTTTCTGCGAGAAGGTTTTCGTAGCGTACCAGCGTTAGATAGTGCGGTCGGATTATGTGTGCTGACTGTTGGAGAAGCCTCTGAGGGTGCAGTAGGTGAAAATGCTGATGCTGAAGGTGCCGCCGCTGTCGCAACAGGTGCGGCGATTGGTGTCGTATCCTCTTCACGCATGGAAATTTCATCAATTTCTGCGAGATCAGGTGCTTGATCACTTTCGGCTTGTGTCGGAAGCACGCGAAGGTTGGAAATGGCTTCAGCGCTCTCGTCTTTATGCTGACGTGTTGACTGCTCCAGAGAGTCCGCAACAGTGTCAGGATTAACGGGTTCTACATGTTTTATTGATGTGTGAGAGCCAACAGTAGCTGTCGTTTCTTTTGCTTCCTGATGTTCCGGCACGGTCTCCAAAGCCAACTGTTTGGCATCCATTTCAATCTGAACTGGGTCAGGTACGACTTCAAGTGGTGTACGAGGCGTGAGAGCCGTTTTATTAATAACTTCAGGGGCGATCTCTGTTTGTTTAGGGTCTGTTTTATTGATTTTATTTGGTTTGGCTGATGTAGTGATGTCTAACCCGCTCTTTTTGCTCGCCAGCGCACGTTTTTTTTCAGCTGTTTTGTCCGTATTCGATGGGGCCGTTTTTGCGGGCTTGGTGGATGTTGAGATATCCAAGCCCTTTTTTATAGGTGCAGCTGATGTGGCTGTGTCGTTGTCTGCCTCTGTATCCGGTTTGTTTGTTTTTTGCGGTGTTGCACTTGAAGAAATATCCAACCCTTTTTTAATAGGCGCAGGTAATGCGGCCTTGTCTTTGGCGGGTTCTTTGTTCGTTTTTTGCGGTGTGGCGTTGGAGGAGATATCCAATCCCTTCTTTTTTGGGGCCGGTGCGTTTGCCGCTGCTTTGTTTGCATTTCCAGCAGATGCGGCGGGTGGCGTTTTTTGTTCAGATGCTTGGGGTTTCTTGGCAGGAGGGCCTTTTTGTTGATTCTTATCCTGTTCTTTAAGAACAACAGTGCCGTCCTTGATCTCATAAACACGGTCAGCAGTGCGAACCAATGAAGGGCGTAGCGTTACTAAAACCAGTGTCACGCCTTGGGATTTCAATTTCTCCAAAGCATCCATCAACATATTATCGCCTTGGCTGTCCATGGCGGTGTTGGCTTCGTCAAACAGAACCAGATTCGGATCGTCCATCAGAGATCGGGCGATGGCAACACGCTGTTTAATACCTCGGGGCAATATTTCTGCGGCACCATCATCAATGACAGTATCGTAGCCTTTGGGCATTTTATTGAGAAACTCTTCCAAACCCAGTTGACGCGTAATCTCTTCTGCTTTTTCGTCCAATTCAGGACGAAACATGGTGATGTTGTCGCGAATACTACCCTGAAACAGAACGCCAGACTGAGGCAAGTAGGCAACCTGCTTTCGAATGCTTTGCGGATTATATTGGGATAGATCATGGCCATCCAGAATGACTTTGCCTTCCGAAGGTGCCAACGCGCCCATCATCAACCAGAGTAAAGAAGTCTTACCGCAACCATTACTGCCCAAAATGGCAACGCTTTCACCGGGTTTGATGGTGATGTTGACATCATGCAGCATAGGTGGTGCATCAGGTGCGTATTTATAGGAAACATTACGCATCTCCAAACCACCGTGAATGGATGGAATGGAGGGCGACTTAAGGGTTGGCTCAAGTTCTAGATCAAAGATGTCTCCCACACGGTCCCGAGCCACACGAATGCTTTGAAAGCGTGTCCAAAGTCCAATCGCTTTATTCAAAGGCTGGATAGCCCGACCCGACAGCATGGTACAAGCCGCCAAACCACCGATGGTCAACTCCTGATGGATCACCATGGTCGCGCCCCAAGCCACCACAAAGATCATGTTCAACTGAGCAAAGAAGTTGCCCATGCTGGAGGAGTAGTTGCCTAATAGTCCGGTAGTCTGTGCGCTGGCAGCGCAGGCATCTTGGAGGCGTTCATAGCGGCGGAGCATCATCGCTTCCATGGCCATGGCCTTTACAGAATGAACGCCAGAAAGCACCTCAATGATAAAGTCGATACGCCGATCATCCAACGTCGTGCGATTCTTCACTGCTTCGTAGATCTGACGGGAATTGGAAATGGCCGTCAAAATAAATAAAACAAAGACCAAAATCGGGATGAGAACAATGAAATTGCCAAGATAATAAATCAAACCCAGATAAAGGAAAACAAATGGCACATCAAGTAGGGTGAGAACAGCTTGGCCAGAATAGAAATCCTTAAGAATATTAAGCGCATTAAGGCGTTCAAGATGCAATCCGGCGCCTTGTCGTTCGAAATCTCGTAGATTGGTATACAGTAGGCGCTCCAAAGCCATAATGCTGGAAAGGTGTTCAAAACGAGCACCGAGCCATGCGCCAATATAAGAACGCAGAAACTGTAAAAAACCTTCTAAAAACAGCGCAGCAACAACTCCTAAAACCAACATGCCGAGCGTGCTGAGTGCTTCAAAGAGCAGAATCCTGTCAAAGATTTGCAATAAAGTTAGAGG
>JADFWU010000011.1:4780-81427 GCA_015234045.1 Magnetococcales bacterium | reverse complement strand
GCTGCGTAGCAGCCGTCCCAGCCCAAAGGGCTGGCATGCCGAAGGCATAGCCGCGAAGCGGCGCAAAACACAGACAGACCACCAACTGTGTAACTCATAACTCAATCAAAAAAGCCCGAATAATCGGGCTTTTTTGATAGGGCACAGGGTTCGACAAAATAAATTATTCAGTAGGAATAAAATCAAACTGCGGTGTGTTTATATCCGAACAGTCACGATCAATAATACCGGCATCTAAAAGAAGAATCTCATCTTTATGTAGAAATAAATCACGATTTTCGCGTGATGTTTCGTAAGTTCCGTTTTCATAAATATCGAATGCAACGGAAAAGTTGTTAGGAAGTCCGTGATTAATCGGTTGGACTCTGGACATCATCTTTTCAGAAAGTGTGTCTTCCTCGATCATCTGAAGATCATAATGACTGTCAGGCTGTCTTGGCGTCATTTTAACTTCTTGATGATTGACCATCAAATAACGATGAATTCGAGATGTTTCGAAAAAGGGGAGAGATAGTTTGCCCATTTCAGGGAGTACTCCGCAATAATACTTAGTAAAACCGCGATCAAACGGTGCCGTTTTTTTTAGTTGTCTTTTTCTTCTTGCTGACATGTATATAACAACATCCGTGCCATGTGTCGGAGTCGGTGATTTTTTCCCGAAATCAGGCCGTATGGCATGGTCTCAAGGGGACAAGATGTTGGTTTGATAGGACAAGTTTATATTATCCTGTAAAGGGTGGGTTTCTTGGGATATGCACTGCATGAATTTCTATCTGTCGGTTCTTTGGGATGTGTCAAAAAATAGCGCCAGCAAAGGGTGTGCGCACCACAACAGGTTGGCGTTCTGTCTTATGTTAAAATATAAATGTAGGATATACCGATTCAGTCTGCCGATGGGACACAAGCGGCTGGCGCTTCGCCATTCATGAAAGATCAAAAAGAAAAACAGGTTGGGAGATGCACTGATGGGATCAAAAGTTTGGATGGGATTGATGGGAATCCTGCTGCTGTTCTCCAGTGCGGTTTGGGCGGCTGATGCGGGTGGTTTGTCGGCGGGTATGGCGGCGTTGCAGGCGGGCAAGTATAAGAGCGCCATCGCCACGTTAACACCGGTTGCCGAATCAGGGAGTGCCGATGCACAGCACGCTTTGGGCTTTCTCTATTACCAAGGACGCGGTACGGCAAAGAACTATCTTGAGGCGCTGAGATGGTTTCAACAGGCTGCGGACCAGAATCATTCAGAAGCACAATACAGCCTCGGTTTGATCCATCGAAACGGCCACGGTACGCCTAAAGATCCTGTTCTGGCAGTGAAATGGTTTAGAAAGGCCTCTGAAGCCGGCATCCCAGAAGCCATGCACGCCTTGGGGTACATGCTGGACAACGGCCAAGGCGCGGAAAAAGACCCAACCGAGGCGGCAAAATGGTATCAAAAAGCCGCTGAAGAGAGTGTGGTCGATGCCGCTGTCGCTCTGGCCAACATGAAATCAGAGGGGCGCGGTGTCGAGAAAGATCCGAAATCCGCTTATCAATGGTTTGAGATGGCGGCGGGCAAGGGTCATGTAGAAGCCTCTTATCGAATGGCTCAGGCGTTGTTGCGTGGTTCAGGTGTTCAGAAGGATGTGGAGAAGGCCGCAGCGCTGTTTAAAAAGGCGGCGCAGAAAGGGTATGCACCGGCTCAAGCGGCGTTAGGCTCTCTCTATAAGAAAGGCCAGGGTGTCAATCGTGATGTCGCCAAAGGGTTGGACTGGTATGGACGCTCCATAGAGAACGGCTCGGCGCTGGATCAATATAATCTAGGCGTGCTCTATGCCGAAGGAAAAGGTATTGCGCCCAATCCTCAAGAGGGGCTGAAGTGGTTCCGCAAGGCGGCTGAAAAAGGATTGCCAGCGGCACAATATAAACTGGCTATGGCGTATCTGGATGGCGCTGGTGTCGAGAAAGATCCCCAAAAAGCACAAGTCTGGCTTAAAAAAGCCGGTAAACAGGGGCATGCTGCCGCACAGCACCGTTTAGGTACAATGCTTTCACAAGGCGGTGAATTGTTGCCTGATCAACGGGAGTCCCTGCGCTGGCTGCGTGAGGCGGCTCAACAGGGCAATCCTGATGCTCAGATGCGCGTTGCACGGATGTTCGATCAAGGGCAAGGTGTTGATAAAGATGTGGCCGAGGCGCTGAAATGGTATCGGCTGGCCGGTGAACAAGGGCGGGTTGAAGCACAGTTTCGCGTGGCGGATATCTATGATCGTGGTGAAGGCGTGATGCGCGACTATCCCGAGGCGGTGAAATGGTATCTGCGTGCAGCGGAAGGGGGCCATCCTGAGGCGCAGTTCCGCGTTGGTGAACGCTTTGCCGATGAAAAAAGCCTTTCCAGAGATCTCCATAAAGCGGCGGATATGTTCAACCGGGCCGCAGATCAAGGACATGTCGAAGCCCAATACCGTTTGGCAAAACAGTATCTGAATGGAAACGGCGTTGAAGCGGATTTGGCGCGTGCGGCGGTTCTTTTCGATAAAGCCGCCAGAAAAGATCATGGCCTTGCTCAATACAATCTCGGTTTGCTGTTTTCTCAAGGGGTCGGTGTCGAGCACGATGATGCAGTGGCGCTACGCTGGTATCAGGAATCCGCCAAACATGATGTGGTCGATGCCTGGAATAATCTGGGTGTCATGTATGCCGAAGGACGAGGCACTGCCGCTAATCCCACCGAAGCCGCGCGTTGGTATCGTCAGGCGGCGGAAAAAGATCACCTGGATGCTCAGGTCAATCTTGCCGGACTCTATCAAGAGGGTAAAGGCGTTGCACGCAATGAAAGTGAGGCGTGGGAGTGGTATTGGCGTGCCGCTGCGCGTGGACACCGGGAAGCACAATATAAACTGGGTCGGATGTATGCCCAAGGTAAAGGCGTGGAGGCCAATCAAACCAAAGCCACTGATTGGTATAAACGGGCCGCTATTCAGGGACACCCTTTAGCACAATATTACCTGGCGTGGATGTATACCCGTGGATTGGGTGTGTTTCAAGACAATAAAAAAGCGGTTGAATGGTATGGAAAAGCCTCTGAACAGGGCATCTCTCAAGCACAGTATGCACTGGCAAAACTACTGCTTGAAGGCAAGGGATTGGATAAGACGGATGTCGAAGAGGGCGTAAAATGGCTCTACAGCGCCGCGATGCAAGGCATCGCACGCGCTCAATTTGATCTGGCCATGGTCTATCTCCAGGGGCGGCCCGGATATCCAGCTCAACCGGAAAAATCGTTACAGTGGTTCCGTGAAGCGGCAGGAAATGGCGTGATGGAAGCACAGGAGCGCATGGGATTGCTTCATGCTGAAGGGGCGGATGGTGTGCCCTATAATTTGCGTGAGGCGGCGCGTTGGTACGGCCTGGCCGCACAACAGGGATCTGGTTTTGCTCGGCTTCGGTTGGGTGTGATGTATTCTGAAGGGGTCGGGGTTCGGCGTAATCCAGTGCGGGCGTTTATGTGGGTAACGTTGAGTCTGGACAGGTTGCCACCGGGACGGGATCGAAGCCAGGCAGAGCGGTTGCAGAAACAGATCTACCGTGCGTTGAGCAGGGCTGAACAGGATACCGCGAAACAGTGGATCGCCAGTTGGCGGGCCAAGAGTGGGCGGAAATGACAGGGGCGTTATCTGTTTTTTCGGAGCGTGTCGGACGTTACGCAATTGCCGGTTGAAACAGGCCATAACAGTGTGTAGCTGTCATTCCCGCTTCTGCGGGAATGACAGATGCAAAAGTCGTTCAACTCAGACTATTCAACCTCAAAGTAACGCCCCGGAACACCAGGGTAGCTATGCATTTCCAGTGGTTTGGCTGGCTGTGCCGGTATAAACGTTGGTGCCGGAGCCATCATGGGTAGTGGTGCCATGACATAGGGTTGTGGTGCTACGGCGTAGGGATGGAGCGCAATGGAATGCGGATAGGATGGGTGAGGTGTTGAGACATAGGCCTGTGGTACAGTCGGAGCGGCCACGATGGGTGCGCTTGGTGTGATGATCATCGGTACGGCGGTTTGTTGTATCGTCGGATAGAGGATCATCGGTGCTTGTGGCGCAACCAGAGTGGGTGTGACGGCCATGGGCGGTATTGTTTGTACTTTGGGTGGTGATTTGGTGTCATGGAAAAGAAATCCACCGGCTTGAACCGATAGGCTGATCAAACTGATGAATAAAGCGGTGGTCAGAGCCGTTACAAGGCGTGAGATCATCGTTTCCTCCCAGGATGTTAATCCAGATGGGCTATTAAATTGAATCTTTGGGGCCTGATCTGTTTTTTTTTAAGGCCCTTGAATCGCTAAAAACAGTTTCAAGGAATAGTATCGTCTTGTCCATCGAAAATAATAACCGATTTTTTTGTCAGGAGGATTAATCCGTACAGGACACACAAGTGAAAGGTGTAGATAGCGCTTGAGTTTGTGGTACTGTTGGTGGATTAAGATCCAACTGAGAGCCTGCACCAGGAATGGGAACCCAGTGTTTCCAAACAGGTTGTGAAGAGGCGGCTTTGATATCCTCGACCAGGGCACCGGGGTCCATGGAAGGGGCAGAGCAGTTTAGCGGAGCAAATTGATCATGTTGAAGGTTAAAGAGCAAGTCAAATCATCGGCGGACATTATCCGAATCATGCGTTTGGCCGTGCGGGAGCAGGTTGTTGTTGATGTCATTATGGGTGGTGCTGGCAAGTTTAACGCCTATTTCATCTGTAAGGACGGCAATCTGGCCAGAAAGCGTTCACTGATTCTCTCCATTCCCGAAGGGAGTGTGGTCCGCAAGCTGAAGCCGGATATGAATTTGAAAATGTTTTTTCAAATGGATGGCGATCTGATTGATTTGACCAGTACCTTCATACAGACCGGAAAGTCGGGCGATCTTCTGTATGCTGAGGTGAGCTTTCCTACAGCGCTGGGAATGAAGAAAGTACGCGCACATAATCGCGTTCGGGTGCCGTCAACCATCGAACTTGAGACAGAAATACGCAAAAAAAGGGGCGCACCGTTTCGGGCAAGGATAACCGATATCGGCATGGGTGGGCTTTCATTCTCCTACAAAGTGCCGGGCTTTAAAGAGGCGGGTGGCGATGCCTTTCTGAATAAATTGAAAGGTGAAGACTTTATCAAAATGGAGATCATGGTCCAGGGTGCTGGCGGATCATCCTATGAAATCCCGGTGAATGGTGTGGTGCGTCGGGTCTCTCGTGTGCGTGGTGGTGATGGTGCGCTACAAGAGATCGCCGGCATTGAAATCATGATGATTGCCATGGGTTACAAAGGTAAATTCAGTGATGTGGTTGATTTTATTACTGAAGAGGTGAAGCGTTCTCGAGAAGAGGATGCCGAGCTGGATACCGATGAAATGTTGCGTGAGTGCGATTTCAAACGCGGTGCCATGGAAGATGAAATGCCGGACATTTACGAAGCGATTCGTGATGGTAATGTCGAAGAGATGTTGGTCTATCTCATGGAGTGGCATGCCAATGAGACGATTCGTAAGGAGATTATCCAGGGTATGGCTCAAAAAGCACATAGCCCGGATCTGCTTTTTGCATTCAAACACCTGCTTGGCCTGAAAGAACAAGCGGGCATTGAAATTCTGTTCGATGCTATTTTGGAGCGTAAACACTTCAAAACCATTTTGGAGTTGTTCCAAATCCTACCGCCCAACTCACCTATGCTAATGCAGTTGACCGACCATGTGGTGACGGCATTCCCAAGCGAGCGGGTTATTGAGGCGTTAAACTGGACACAGAACTATCCAGAGCTTCAGAGCCGTTTGATTCAGCGTTTGGTTGAACGTGGCACGGTGAATGACTTTATCCAAAGCTTGGGCTATATGCAGGACAATGCCCAAGGTTCGGTGAAAATGGCAACCCAGATTGCCGACCGCAGCACCTCCATCAATGAAATGGTCAATGCAATTGCGGTTCTAAAGACCTATATGCGCGGTGAATCTTCCCGTGCGTTGGCCATTTTGATTGCGCGTTTTGTAGGTAAAGCACCGGATGCCAGCTTGTTGCAAGTGTTGGAGCGCCATGTTTCCGACCATAGTGCAGCTGGTGAAATTATCATGTCAGAACTCGTTCATCGAGGAAATCCTGATGATATAATCCGTGCATTCAAACAGGTTACCATGGACTCTACAGCCTCAATGATTCTGGCTTATGGTTTGGTCAAGCATGGTAATGTTGAGCAGGTTAAAGGCGTATTGACCAATCTGAGTAATACCTGTGACAAGGCGCGAACCATTTTGCGCGCCTATTATTACAAGTTCCAAGGCAATCCGCTCAAGCGGCTATTTACGGTCAGCGTGAATGAAAAGCAGCGTAAAGAGATTATGGCCCAGGGACAGGTATTGATGAAGCGCTCTCAGGTTGAATACGATAAAATCCGCAGACGTATTGAAACCGATAGTGAAGATGCCTGGTTGGAAATGGATGTGGATAAATAAAACTTCTGCGTGGCAGAGAAGGGCCGGTTTTCTCTGATTCTGAACGTTGTGTGATTTTTTGAACTGTTTGTTTTTCGGAGAGATTTTACACGCCTTTCACGTGCCCTTAATATTTAACTGTTATAATGGTGGCCATGAACAATTACTAGAAACGCCTCTGGGGTAATTCATGGCCATCTTTCCAACACGTCAACTGGGCAAACACTATCCGGCCGGGGTGCGTATTTTTCAGCAGGAAAGTTTGGCAAAAAGTATGTACATCGTCCAAAGTGGGCGTGTTGAGCTGGTCAGTACAAATGGTGGACGAACCAAAAAGATGGCCGATGTCGGCCCTGGTGAACTGTTCGGCGAAACGGCACTGTTCACCGCCGATAAGCGCCGAACAACTTCTGCCCGCATGGTTGAAGAGGGGTATCTCATCCGCATGGATGCTCACACCCTTTTTCAACAGTTCCATAGTAATCCTTCCGTTGCTTTTCGCATAGTTCAGCATATGGCACAGAAAATCCATGATCTCGATTCGGAGCGGGAACGCTGGCTGGAAATGGCACGCTCAATGCGCCATGGCTTGGACCTTCAACCGCGTGGTGAAATTCGCAACCAGGGTGATTATCATTCCACTGAGCCAGATGATGGCCGTCAGTTACTCAATGTTCATGATTTCAGCGTGCGGCACCATATTCTACTGGTGGAGGATGACCCGGATTTTATTGCCTTGGTGAAAAATTGGCTGAAAAAAGCTGAAACAGAAAATGAACAGGATGAAGTCTCCTTTTCGCATGCTTTGAACGTTGCGGAAAGTTTGGGCAGTGCTCTGAATCTGCTCCAAGAAAACAAATACGATGTGATTCTGATGGATCTCAATCTACCGGATAGTCGTGGTCTGAGTAGTTTTGTCAGCCTTTATCAGCGTTATCCTGAGACACCGATTATCATTCTCTCCGGGACGGATAATGCCAGCTGGTCCAGGCGTGCGGTTCACTGTGGAGCTCAGGATTTTCTGGTGAAAAATCGTACAAATTCAGAGATGCTTAAACGTGTCCTTCAGTTTGCTGTTGAGCGACAAAGGTTCCGGTTTCCTGTTGTGTCTGCAAATGATTTTTGTGCGGTTTCCGGTTTTAATCCAGAGTATAGACACAGCAAAATGCATCGACTCCGTTCATGGATGGCTTCCAGGTGGTCGCCGTGTCTGGCGCGTGTTGTTACGCCATTCAACAGTCCATAACCTCTCTATCGCTCTCCATGAACAGAGTTAGAAGTCGTTAGTTAAACAGGGTGGATACCTCCATCTACCCTCATTATCGCCGTGAAGCACCTCATGCTGCCCACATATCATGGCTACCCGTTTGATCGGGAAATGACGGACTACGTTGTTTCCTGTGTTGATGATGACCGCCCTCAAAAAATCCTCTTCAAGTTTTTGTATCCACAGGTCAAGAGCTATGTCCATTCAAATGAATGCTGTGTTGTTTAGTGAAGCGGTGCAAAATAAAGAGTTCGTGTTTGTTTATCAGCCCAAGGTGTCCATGGCAACGGGGCTGGTTTCCGGGGCTGAAGCGCTTATCCGTTGGCAAAGCGCCAATGGTGTCATAATCGGTCCTGACAGTTTTATTCCTTATGCAGAACAGCAGGGTTTGATCAGACAGATTACCCAGATTGCTATTGATAATGCAGTGAAACAGCTGCATATAATGAAACTGACACAGCGTCCAATACCGATTGCTGTCAATATTACCTATCAGGATCTCGAAGATGATCAACTACTGGACTATCTGCGCGATCTAATAGAAAGCAATAAGTTGGATGCTTCTCTTCTGGAGTTGGAAATTACCGAGCGGACAATTATCAAATCGCCGAAACAGGTGCAAAACAGGCTTGCACAACTGGCGGCGAGTGGCGTTACAATTTCAATTGATGACTTTGGCACGGGCTATACGTCACTTGAGGTTCTATCCAATCTGCCCTTTTCACGGTTGAAGCTGGATAGAAGTATCGTTGCTGGTCTCATGACAAATAAGAAAAAGGAGCGTATCGTCTCTTCCAGTATTCGGATGGCACGAATGCTCAATATGACTACTGTAGCAGAGGGCATAGAGGATAAGCTCTGCTATGAAAAGCTGATGCGTATGGGATGTTCCTATGGGCAGGGATATTGGTTGAGCAGGCCGGTAGAGTTTGAACAATTACTCGAAATTACAAATAAACGTCAGTGGAAAGGAAATCCCAGCGGATTGTTGCACCTGATTCAATTGGATCATATGGAATGGCGTAAGGATATCCTGGAAGAGGTGAGCTATCTGGTTGATATGTCCAAACAGGAAAAAAAGAAAATAGATGTTGATATGTTGGTAAGGCAATACTCAAATCATCAACACTGTAATCTTGGTAAATGGTACTATGGAGCAGGTCAAGTCTTTAAACAGTATCAAGGTTTTACAGATATGGAAGCCGCACATTCAGCGCTGCATAGGGCTGGCGCTAATTTGGTGCGCATGGCTGTTAAAGAGATGAGTATTCTCCGTCTGCTGGAGGAGATGAATCTGCTCAATGAACTTTCTGGACAGCTTATTATCCATTTGGAAAAACTCGAAACCCAAATACAGTACGACACGCTGAAATTCAATCAGCTCTTTTCAGAGCGGGATTTTCTTCAGCGTAGTAACCTGATGTGGAATCAGAGTCAGCTTATGCGGCATTCCAATCAGGTTCGGACAAATATTATCTCCAGGAATATCCATCGCTTTCCAGCGGGGTAGGGTGTTTTTTCCGTGGCCCTAAGGGAGGCGCGTTGAGTCCTTTCTTTGGCTGTTTTAGGCGTTACGCAATTGCCGGTTGAAACAGGCATCAAAGCGTGTGCCGGCATTCCCGCAGAAGCTGAAATTCAGGGGCAGAAAACCAAACTGGATTCCCGCTTCCGCGAGAATGACGGGTACAAAATTCATTCAATTGCGTGACTCTTATCTTTATTGAAATGCCCGATAAGGGTGTTCCGGGTTGACTTTGTCCCGGTGTTTCCAGCGCCACCATTTGGGCAGTACCGGTTCTTGTTCCGGCCAACCACGCCATCCACCAACACGCCACTTCTTTGCCCACAGCTCTTCCTGGCGATAGCGCTTGGACCATGTGACCACAGCGTGGCCGCTTCTGACCATAATACTGCCGATATCATTGCCGGAAAATTCACAGGAAGCAATTGGGCGCTTGAATCGATCACGGCTTGTTTGTGTGCAGGTAACAGTTTCATCTTTCAATAAAAGTTGCATAAAGGCTGTGGCTGATTCGCCACAGGGATAGAGTTCTCCTGTGGCATCCGGGCAGCCTTGAGCCGGCTCCCACGCATCCATCCCTTCCAGACGTATCAATTGATCCCTTATTTTAAGATGATCGCCATCCAGAACCGTTGCGTTGCCTGTCCATGACCCCGGTGACTGGCTAACCAGCTGAAACCACCATACCCCAGCGATCAGCAACAGCATGGCCACCACGGATAAGCCCCATTGAAGGGCCGGTTTCATCGTGTTTGTCTCCTTCGGTTTGGATAACGGATGGAGTTGATCGTACATCAGGGCGGACATGGTGGTAACTCCTAATCGTGAAACAGTTTCTCCCATAGATGGCCGTGAAAGTTCTGGTGGATGTTTACGGCGATTCGGTAGCATGTTTTGCTGATCTATTAATAAGTTGGACAAATAGTGAGGATGTCTGGTTCATTCCTCCGATGTGTGTCAAGGAGCGCATGGCGTGATATGGAAAGCAAACTTATATGTCGGCAATTGCGAAAAGCCTATTTAATATTGGATCGCCACATAAAAAAGCATCACCTTTTCAATGGTCAGTAGCGTGTTTGTTGTCTTCTGTTATTGCGTTCCCGGCTGTTTGTTTCTATTTTTATGTCAACAGTTCACTGTTATTTAAGTATTAATTTGATTTTGTTGGCTGGGTTTATTATCCTCGCGGAAAACTGGTTCCGATAACTTAGAATCATTCAATGTCTTGATGAGGTCTTTCAGGTTTTTGTTGCTTTGTCCGGTTTGGGTGATTAATGTTGTTGGTTGGATAGCTTTGTAGCGTTATCAAGATGTCTGAAATTGTGATAAGTTTGGTCAATTCATAGCTTTAGGGGCGCTCTGTTTTTTTAGTCGCCCTCCAATGAGAGATTGGCAAACAATTCACCGAGACATGGCGCATCCAGATTCAAACAGATTCACGGTTTGAGGCATTTTTGTGAGCTATTAAACACCCGGTTTTGGCAAGGCCGGACTTATTGTCATTGTGATTTCAGTCAGATGTCAGATATGAGGGCCTGAAATTATTATTCCGTCATGGGGTCGAGGGTATGTCATCCAATAGCAAGTCGTTGTTGGCGCGTTTCAACAATATGCGGTTAATGCCGCGTATTGTTTTGATTTCCGGGCTGGTTGGTGTGGTTTTCTTGTTTGTTGTCGGCAATTTTCAGATGACAGTCTGGGAAACTCAGGAAGGGTACGAACACCTGCTTGATACCGGTGTTGAGCTGAAACAGCGTGCGCGTGGTATCAGTTACTGGATGCTGCAAGCTCGGCGGCGGGAAAAAGATTTTCTGATGCGGCGCGATGACAAGTATGTTGTACAAGTGCGTGAGGCCATCGAAAATCTAATCAAGGAAGCGGAGGGCGTAGGCGCTGTTGGCAGGCATTTGGAAGAGGATGATGGAGTCAGTGAAATTTCCGCCATGCTTCAAGAGGATGCTGTAAACTTCAAAAATAATGCCCTGATCTATCTCAACTCCTTTGAAAAAGTCGCCGCCGCATGGAAGATCAAAGGGTATGACCATAAATCCGGCCTGCAAGGTCAGTTCCGTTCGGCTGCACATACCGTATCCGAAGCGCTCAGTGATTTTGATGTTGCCCAATTGAAGATTGATTTGGGTGAACTGCGTCGCAATGAAAAAGACTTCGTTGTTCGAGGTAGTCGCAAATACATCAAGAAATTCAAAAAAACACAGCAACTCTTTTTCGACCATGTTGCCGTTTCTCGTATTGGTGAAGAGTTGGTTACCACGTTATCCAATCTGGTTGCCCAATATAAATCAGCTTTTGGTGGCTATGCCGGACCGCGTTTGTCCGGTGAAACGATTGGGTTGAATGATCCGCGCTATAAAAATATGAGCGCTGCGGCCCATGAGGTCGAGGATGTGTTGAATAATCATTATATTCCCAATATCTGGCGTGATCTTTTGATGGCGCGACGTCATGAAAAAGATTACATCATGCGTGGTAGTCAAAAATATGTAGATGCCCTTAAATCAACTCTGATTGATATTCGCGTCAGTGTGGATGAAGCCCAAATTAAAGATGATGTGAAAGTGCTGGTTGCCAAAAATCTTGAACTATATGAAATGGCATTTCTTAATCTGGTCAAACAAAATCAAATAGTTGACGCGCAGATTGTTGAAATGCGTGAAGCCATTCACACCATTGAACCGATGATTGAGGATATTCTCAGCGATGGTGAGAAGCTGATGGAAGAAATTCTGATCTCTACCAAAGCGGATGCTGATGCCGGTGTGATGATGTCACAGATTCTGTTCGTCATTGGTATTCTGTTCGGTGCCGCGTTGACCATGATCAATACAATCTCCATTACCCGGCCAATCAATGCGTTGTGCGATGCTCTTCAAGTGTTTGCCGATGGTGATAATCCTGATCTGACCAAGCGTTTGAAAATTACCGGACAGGATGAGGTGGGCGAGGTGGCCCAGTGGTTCAATCGATTTGTTGAGATTATTCAGGAGATCATCGGCACGATCAAGCAAGATGCTGAAGTGGTTAAAATGGTGTCCCAATCTTTGAGTGACATATCGGATAATATGACCGGCATGTCAGATGAAATGCGCGATCAGATCAGCGCTGTATCCAGTGCCGCGCATGAGTCTTCCACCAATATGAACACCATTTCCGCAGCGGTAGAGCAGATGAGCGGCAATATGAATAGTGTGGCAAGTTCTGTCGCACAGTTCAGCAGTAATATGGGTACCATCTCTACTTCTACGCAAGAGTCCAATACCATGTTGGGCAATATCGCTTCTGCCTCTGGACAGGCCAGTGCCAATATGGCGAATGTCAGTGATTCGGCAGTTCGTGCCAGTAAGGATGTTGATTCTGTGGTTATGTCTGTCGAAGAGATCACAGAGTCGCTCAACGCTGTACGTCAAAAATGTAAAGGTGCTACCGAAGATTCCAGAAATGCAAAACATCAGACCGGTCAAACGGTTGCAGTGATGGAACGGTTGATGGGCTCGGCTGAAGAGATTGGCAATGTTATTGAGATTATCAATAATATTGCCGAACAGACCAATATGCTGGCCCTCAATGCTTCTATTGAAGCGGCCGGTGCGGGCGAAGCGGGTAAAGGGTTCTCCGTTGTTGCCAATGAGGTGAAAGATCTGGCTCGTCAAACCAGTGATGCCACTCAGATGATCTCCGAAAAAATCAATGACATTCGTACCCATACCGAGGAGGTCGCCAGTGTGACCAAATCGGTTACCGATGCCATCGACCATATCAGTCAAGCCAATGAAGAAATCCTGTACGCCATGGATGAGCAGGGCGATACCATGATGAGTATGTCCGGCTCTATGAGCGATGTTTCCGGGCAGATTCACGGCGTGTCCAATAATGTCGATGAAGCAAGTTCTGGTATTGCTGCGGTGAGTCACAGTGTGCAAGAGATTTCAACCGGTATGGATGAGGTAAGCCGAAATGTGGGTGATGTCTCTACCGGACTGGAAGCCGTTGCACAGACTGTGTCAGATTCAGCCAGTGCTGCTTCTGATATCAGTCGTAATGTTGGTGAGGTGTACCGTGCTTCCGAAGAGATCAGCGATACCATGGAAACACTAACCAACACGGCTGGACAGATGAACAATGTCAGCCATGATGTGCATGAAGGATCGGGAAAAATGAACGCAGTGGCAGATAAGCTGAACCAGTTGTTAGGTCGGTTTCAGTGTTAATATAGTGGTAGTGGCGTATAAAAACGGGTTGGATCAAGGGCGTGTGAGCCGCTCTTGGGCAACCCGTTTTTTTTTGATTTTTCAATTTTGACACGATTTGCAGGCCATAAAACCGAATAGTTACCGTGAAATTCAAAAAAAAGATCACCAAGAGCGCAAAAATTCGCTATGATCGGTCTGATTCATGCTTTTCTCCAAGTCATCATCCTTAGTAAACAATCCCTCGAGCCTATTCGATCATCAACCGGTTGGCCAGGCAACTTTATAAACGGAAAGCGATAGAACGATGCAAACAGCGCCTCTTGGAATGCCACGACAACGACGTGTAGAGAGTGGTGTCAATCTGGGAAAAACCGAATTGACCGCCGTTGTCGCACTGCTCTCCTCTGCGCTCTCCGAGCAACAGCTTACTGCCATTCGAATGCAGCTCACAACGCTCTGTTCACCTGCCGATATCTATCTTGAGGCGTTGATTATCGATGAGGAGGAACAGAATGTCGAAGAGGCGGTGTTCTATCTCACTAGTGAGTATAAAGGTGAGCCAGAGCTGTTCATTATTGCCGGTGAACAGTGTGCGACCTTTGATCTTGTTGAGATAACGCAACGCTGTCTCTATCATTTTCCACGTGCCCGTAACGCGGTGTTGACGCTGGATGGAGCCACGCTGGATCATGGTTTCTTTCATGAGTTTGGTGCCAGTCACTATGTGCTGGCCATGGATGATCTGCCAACGTTGATGGCGCGACTGATTCCCGATGCTCATGCCATGCCCGCAGCGGATGATCCTTTTTTGGTTAATCGGCCTTTGATTGAAAATCAGGCCAGGTTGACCGAAATCTCCATGGGCTACACTAAAAAAAGCGTTGAAGGACGTACGTTCAGCAGTATTGATCTCAATACGCCAGTTGCGCCTAAAGCGCTGTCCGAAGAGGAAACCGTTGACTATATTCTCAGTCAGCCGCGCACCTTGGGTCGGGTATTGCTGGTTGTGCCCAGTCAATTTAATGTCTATGGCATCAAAATCAATCCCGCTTATCCGGCATTGGGCACGCTCTGGATCGCTGCCATGTTGGAAAAAGCCGGTCACACCGTTGAAGTGATCGATATGGATGCCGATGAGATGGATGTGGATGATGTGCTCAACCATATCGCCCAAATCGGCTTTGATATCCTTGGCCTTACCGCGACAACACCGACTTATCCTAATGCGCAGGAGATCGCCCAGAAGGCGAAGGCGCAGTTTAATAATATTCCAGTAATGCTCGGCGGGATTCACGCCACTGTGGATAGCCTGGAGTGTGCCAAAGAGCCGATGTTTGATTTTGTCGTGGTCGGTGAGGCGGAGTGTACGGCTGTTGAGTTGGTGGATGCCATTATGGCCAAGGCAGAGGATTTTTCCTCAGTGCGTGGTGTCGTCTTCAAAGATAATAATGGTAACATAACCGCCAGTGGTGAGCGGCGTTTAACGCCGAATCTGGATGATTATCCACTGCCAGCACATCATAAGGTCAAAAACCTACACCGCTACGATCCTGCGGATGCAGAGTATTCGCCCACCGGTGTGATTATTGTTTCCCGTGGCTGTCCTGGTCTGTGTACCTATTGTTTGACCAAGAATATCTTTGGGCGGCGGACCCGTTTTCGCTCGCCTCAAAACGTGTTGGCAGAGATTCGCCTGTTGGTAAATGATTACGGTGTCAAAGAGATCCATTTTATGGATGACGTGCTTACCGCCAATAAACGCTTTGTGCGTGAGCTGTGTACGCTGTTGATCAATGAACCGTATGAACTGCGCCTGCAAGTGGCCAACGGCCTACGAGCGGATATGGTCTCCAAAGAGATTCTGACTCTGTTACGTGATGCGGGTTTGCGTAATGTCGGCTTTGGCATTGAATCCGGCGATACCGATGTGTTGGACATTGCCAAAAAAGGTGTCAGCCTGGACCGCGTCCGCCGCGCCGTGCGCTTGGCTAAGGAAGTGGGTTTGGACACCTGGGGCTTCTTCATGTTCGGGCTGCCCGGTGATACGCGAGAAGGCATCCACAAAACCATCGACTTCGCTATGGAATTAAACGTCAAAACCGCACGATTCCTAATTCTAAAACCCTATCCCGGCAGTGAAGCCTACTATCAATTGGATGAACAAGGCTTGGTAGACAGCCGGGACTACTCCCTCTACGGCACCTACTCAGCACCAGTCCACCACCTGGAAACCCTCTCCCAGGAAGATATCCTCAAACTGCAAAAATACGCCTACCGAAAGTTCTATTTCCGCCCCTCTAAACTGTGGGAACATGTCCGAGGTCTGAACACACCACAGCGGTTCTATCGCTTTTTTGTTGGTGTCATGTTTGTTTTGGCGCGTCAGTTTAAGAACACCGTGGTGGGGACTTCCAAGGCGTAGTTGGATAGGCGTAATAGGGGCGAAAAACCAATGCAAATTGAATCGATCAAGCTAAAGCGATTTCGTGCTTTTGCAGATATGGAAATTGATCAATTGCCGCGCCTTTGTGTTTTTATAGGCGCAAATGGCACCGGTAAATCTACTCTGTTTCATCTGTTTGGTTTCCTTAAAGAAGCGTTTACAAGCAATATACGTACTGCGCTTCATAAATTGGGTGGAAATCGTGGATTGGATGAAGTACGCAGTCGCGGCACAAAAGGGCCTATTGAGATTACCCTGAAATTTCGGGAGAAACCGGGGCAGCCTTTGGTGACCTATTTCCTTTCGATTGATAATGATAAAAAGAGCCGTATGCCGGTAGTCGAGAGGGAAATCTTAAAATATCGTCGCGGTTCTCATGGTCAGCCTTGGCATTTTCTGGACTTTAAAAAAGGGGTTGGTAGCGCGGTTACCAATGAGTTGGAGGATATTGATGATATCAAACTGTTGGAGCGCAAAGATCAGACATTAAAATCACCGGATATCCTAGCGGTGCGCGGATTGTCACAGTTTAAAGAGTTTCCGGCTGTACGTGTGCTCGGTGATTTAATCGAAAATTGGCATGTGTCTGATTTCCATATTAATCGTGCTAGGCCGGAACAAGAAGCGGGCTATGCAGAACATCTCTCCACTGAGGGTGAGAATCTCTCTTTGGTGACGGAGTTTCTTCATGCCCATCACCAACAACAGTTTCAGACCATTTTGGCCAAGCTGTCAGCGCGCGTCCCAGGCATTGAAAATGTAGAAACAAAGATCACTGAAGAAGGGCGCGTTCTTCTTAAATTCAAAGATGGTGCTTTTGAAGATCCCTTTCTAGCCCGCCATGTCTCAGATGGCACCATTAAGATGTTCGCTTATTTGATTCTGTTATACGATCCCAATCCACATCCTCTTCTGTGTGTCGAAGAGCCTGAAAATCAGCTCTATCCTTCATTGCTTTGGGAGTTGGCCGAAGAGTTCCGCAGCTATGCCAATCGAGGTGGACAGGTGTTTGTCTCTACACATTCACCGGATTTTATGAATGCCTTGGGAGTGGATGAGGTCTTTTGGCTGAGTAAAAAAGAGGGCTTGACTCATATACAGCGTGCTCAGGATGATCCTCAGGTTAAAGCTTGTATGGATGCAGGCGATCAGATGGGGTATCTGTGGAAAGAAGGTCTGTTTGAAAGTGTGGAGCCGTAAGTATGGAATTGGTGTTTTTACTGGAGGAACCTTCCGCAAAAGAGATGCTTAAGGGCGTGTTGCCTCGGTTTGTGCCAGAGGATGTGCGTATTCGCTATTTGGTGTTCGAAGGGAAACAGGATCTTGCAAAAAAAATGCCCAGACGTTTAAAAGCGTGGCAATCACAGGATGCACGATTTGTGGTGCTGCAAGATCGTGATGGTGCAGACTGTTATCAACTGAAAAATAAGTTGGTCGATCTTTGCAAACAGGCTAACAAAACAGGCGTGCTGATTCGCATCGCCTGTCGAGAGTTGGAAAGCTGGTATCTTGGGGATTTGAAGGCCGTAGAAAAAGGGATGGCCATCAATGGGCTGTCAAAAATGCAGAATAAACGTAAGTATAGAACACCGGATCGGCTGGGCAACCCAGTTCAGGAACTCACCAGAATTGCTACAGAATACCAAAAAATAGCGGGCTCAAGGGCTATCGGTCCACACATGGATCTGGAGAATAATTGTTCTACCAGTTTTAACACATTTGTCTCTGGTGTTCGTCGAGTAATTGCATAATAGATCATTATGTCAGGCAATAAATTTCCTGACTACTCCGACCAGATCAAGAGACCCGCACACCAGAATAGAGTCTTCCTTATTGACAAGCTTTCGCGCTTGTTCCACTGCCTGTTCAGGGTGTTGAGTGGTGATTGTTTTGATTTGTTGTCTTTCCCAAGCTTCTTTCAGCGTTTGGATTGTTGCTGCGCGTGGTGAGGATAGAGGTGTGATTATCACCTGATCCGCCAAAGGGGCCAGGATCTCAACCATGCGGTCAATCTCTTTATCCGCCAATGCCGAGAAGATCATGAGCGTTGGTGTGTGGTTCAATTGAGTCCAGGCCGTGGCCAGGGCTTGGGCTGCGGCTGGGTTGTGAGCGCCATCCAACCAGATGGCTGGTGTTGTTGATATCTGTTCCAGACGGCCAGGCCATTGGGCTTTGCTGATGGCTTGGTAACAGTCGGATTGATCGGGAATGAGGCCCAATTGAATGAGTTTGCGTACAGCTGCAATGGCAAGGGCTGCGTTATCAAATTGATGTTGGCCGGTTAATGCTGGATTGGGTAGTGAAATCTGACCAATCTGGTCCTGATAGCGCCAACCGTTTTTGGTTTGATCAAAATGAAAATCACGTCCGGCCAACCAAAGTGAAGCGCCTTGGTTATTGGCATAGGCTTGGATAATGGAAGAGGCTTCATCATGGGCAGGAGCCGCTACGACTGGGCGGCCTTTTTTTATGATGCCCGCTTTTTCTGCGGCAATGGCAGAGAGGGTGTTGCCTAAAAAATCGGTGTGGTCCAGCGAGATAGCCGTGATCACCGAGAGTAGGGGCGTGACTACGTTTGTAGCGTCCAAACGACCACCGAGCCCTGTTTCCAGAAGGATGATAGAGGGGCTATGAGATTTTGGTTTCGTTAAACGGGCAAATAGGACCAAAGCTACAACGGTCATCAACTCAAAAGAGGTGATGGACTCTCCGGCATTGATGGCTAATATCTCTTCCAATAAATTATGAAGCTGGGATGATGTTACCGGTTTTCCGTTGATCCTATAGCGCTCGGTGATGTGGTTCAGATGGGGTGATGTGTGGCTGTAGACGGTCATGCCTGCCTGTATGAGCATCGCCGTCATGAAGGCAATGACCGAGCCTTTGCCATTTGTGCCTGCCACATGAACAATGTTCAGTCCATGGTGCGGATTGTCCAATCGAGCCAATAGGTGTTCGGTGCGTTCAAGACCGAACACCATTGGTTGATCCGAAAGGGCCTCGGTCTGCTTGAGCAGGGCATCGAGCCGGTGTTCTATGGTGTCAGCTTCCTGAATAGTGTCAGGATGAGGGTTCGGCATCGGCCTCAGCCCGACGAAGATCAGGTGCTGGTGGTTCTATTGGTGGTTCTGGCTTGGGCTTCAGAGGGACATCACCGCTGGTGCGGATGGTTTCCACTGGGAAGCCTGTCAGTCGGGATAGAATGTCAGCCAGCGTATTGCGTAGATCTTTGCGGTGACAAATGGCATCCAAAAATCCGTGATCCAACAGATATTCACTGCGTTGGAAGCCTTCCGGCAATTTTTCACGGATAGTTTGCTCAATCACCCGAGGGCCAGCAAAACAGATCAAAGCGTTTGGCTCGGCCAGGATAACATCGCCCAACATGGCAAAAGAGGCAGTGACACCACCGGTTGTGGGGTCAGTGAGTACGGAGATATACGGCAGGCCAGCGGCTTCCAGTTTGGTCAATGCGGCAGATGTCTTGGCCATCTGCATCAAGGAGAGAATACCTTCCTGCATGCGTGCGCCACCAGAAGCGGCAAAGGTAATGAATCCACACTTGTTCTCAACCGCTGCCAATGCGCCATGCGCGATTTTCGCACCGACAACCGAGCCCATGGAACCCGCCATGAAACCAAATTCAAATGAGGTGACAACCGCAGGAACACCCTTGATGGAACCTTTGACCACACGGGCGGCATCATTGGTTCCGCTGCTTTTCTGTGCATCTTTGACGCGGTCCCGATAGCGCTTGATGTCTTTAAATTTCAAAGGGTCAGAAGGGTATAGGGCGGGGAATAGCTCTTCACGTCCATCCGAATCCAAAGTCATTTCCATGCGCCGCATGCTGGAGACGCGAAAATGGTGCTGGCAGTGACGGCAGACATCCAGATTTCGCTCAAGCTCCGTATGGAATAACGCTTGTCCACAGCTGGGACACTTTTTCCATAAGCCTTCACGCGGGCTGGTGCGTTTGCTGTTGCCCTTGATTTTTGGTTTGATGATTCGGGTCAACCAGTTGATGGTTGAGCCGTCATTGGGAAGCACCGCCATGATACTGTCCGCCTGTGGTTAAGTGTGTTGTGGTTCAGAAATGGTCAAATGGGCCATTTTGCTATTATAGCCTGATATTTTTCTCGGCATCTCGGGTTTGTTGTACAAAGCGCCGAATCTTCTTAGGATCCTTGATTCCTGGTGCAGATTCAACCCCGCTGGAAACATCTACCGCAAAAGGGCGCACGCGCTCAACCGCTTCAGCAACATTATCCGGCCCCAAACCACCCGCTAAAATCAACGGATGCGGTGGTTGATAGTTCGCCAACAAGTCCCAGTCAAACGCTGTTCCAGTGCCACCATAGGCTTTTGCCACTTTGGCATCCAGCAATAGACCGGAGAGCGGATAGCGGTCAAGTCCCTGGAGATCTTCCGCAGTTGCAACTCGAATCGCTTTGACAACACGTCTTGGCAGATTCAGACAATCCGCTGGTGTTTCATCACCATGCAGCTGAATGATGTCCAATGGACATAAATCAGTAATCCGTTGAATCTCATCGCGTCCCGCATTTACAAACAGCCCAACCGCACTGACAAAGGGTGGCAGTCGTTTGGACAATGCTGCTGCTTGTTCCACTGTCACGTTACGCGGTGAGCGTTCAAAAAAAACAAAACCAACCGCATCGACACCCGCTTCAACAGCGGCATCAAGATCCGATGGACGGGTGATGCCACACACTTTGATGCGTACCCGGCTCATGAAGCCTGCACATCCTTAAGCATAGTGGCTAACGCTGCACCTGGATCAGCGTCACGCATGAACGATGCGCCGATTAAAAACGAGAATACGCCATTTTTCATCAGGTGATTGATGTCGCTGGCATTCTGAATGCCGCTTTCAGAGATTACAATACGCTGATCATCAGCTCGAGCCATCAGGTCGAGCGTCGTTTGTAAGGTGGTTTCGAACGTTTTCAGGTTACGATTGTTAATGCCCAATAATGGTGTTTTCAGATCATGGGCGGCTTCGAGTTCTGCTTCATCATGCACTTCTACCAGCACGTCCAATCCCTGTTCAAAAGCCGCTGATTCAAGCTCTTGGGCTTGAGAACGTGACAGAACCGCCATGATCAACAGGATCGCATCAGCACCAATGGCACGCGCTTCCAGTACCTGGTAAGGATCGTAAAGAAAATCCTTACGCAATATCGGCAAAGTGCCTGCCTCACGAATAGGCGCAATAAATCGATCATCGCCTTTAAAAAAATCCTTGTCAGTCAGACAAGAGAGGCAGACTGCACCATTTTTCTCATAGCCAGAGGCGATTAACGCGGGATCAAAATTGTCCACATTAGGGTGAATCATTCCTCTGGAAGGCGAGGCCCGTTTTACTTCGGCAATAATGGCTGGTCGGCGCTGATTGACTGTGTTGCGCAACGCTTCAGCAAAGCCACGGGTTGGTGACTGTTCGGTGATGCGAGAGAGTAGTGCTGATTCCGAATGCGTTGCACGCCGTTCGGAAACCTCTTCTTGCTTACGCGTCATAATGCGCTGGAGTATGTTGGGTACGGACATGATTGGCTTTTCTCTTACAGGTCGTCTACAGCGAGATTGGAGAAGTGAATTAATTGCTCCAACCGTTGCATGGCACGACCGCTTTCTAATGCAATATGTGCCATATCAATGCCGGTTTTAAGGGTGTCCGCCATGCCGGAGACATAGACCGCAGCGCCTGCGTTGAGTACAACGATATCCCGCATTGGTCCTGCTTCGTTGTTTAGAATGCGCTTGGTGATTGCAGCGTTTGTTTCGGCATCACCGCCTTTGAGGGCATCGGCTGAAGTCAATTGTAGTCCGTATTCACGTGGATCAAGGTCGTAGGTGGTGACCGACCCATCTTCATGCAGTTCGGAAACGCGAGTGGTGTCCGTGAGTGTGATCTCATCCAGTCCATCATGACCATGAACCACCATGGCGCGTTTGGAGCCGATTCGGCCCAAAACCTTGGCCAACGGTTCGGTCCAGTCTGGACTGAATACACCAAGCAGTTGGTATGGTGCTGAAGCAGGGTTTGTTAATGGTCCCAATAGATTGAAAACCGTGCGCAGTGCCAGTTGTGTGCGTGGTCCCATGGCATATTTCATCGCGCCGTGATGGCGTGGCGCGAACATAAAACCGATGCCCGCTTTTTCCAAACATTTTTCAACAACAGCCAACTCCGCTTCAATGTTGACACCTAATGCTTTCAGTACATCTGCTGATCCGCTTTTTGATGAAATGGATCGGTTGCCATGTTTGGCTACGGTAATGCCACAAGCAGCTACCACAAAGGCGGTGGTCGTGGAGATGTTGAATGAACCAGAGGAGTCCCCGCCAGTTCCACAGGTATCCACAACAGTGCCTTGGGCAGCGATTTTTGTGGATTTGTCACGCATGGCTTGTGCAGATCCGGCGATTTCATCAACGGTTTCGCCTTTCATGCGTAGTGCGGTGATATAGGCACCAATCTGAGCCTCAGTGGCCGCGCCGGACATGATTTGATCCATGACCTGGCACGCCTCTTCCTGCGAGAGGTTCTGATTGTCTACGATTTTGGCAAGGGCTTGTTGAATCTGGGTCATGAGCGTGTCCTAGTGAGTATGGCTTCCATCACCGAGGGATAATGGCGAGACAGGCTATTGTCTGAGAAAATTCTTCAGAAGATCATGGCCGCGTTCAGTGAGAATGGATTCCGGGTGAAACTGTACCCCTTCTACCGCCAGCGTTTTATGTTTCAGGCCCATCACGAGACCGTCTTCGGTCCATGCGGTGACTTTCAGACAAACGGGCAGAGAGTCCCGATCTACAACCAACGAGTGATAGCGTGTCGCACTGAGCGGGTGGGGCAGGTCGGCAAAAACGCCCGCATCCCGATGGTGTATCGGAGAGGTCTTGCCATGCATCACATGCGGAGCGCGAACCACTTTACCACCAAACGCCTGACCAATGGCCTGATGCCCCAGACAGACACCGAGAAGTGGAATCTTGCCGGCAAAGTGATTGATGGCTTGTATGGTAATGCCCGCTTCATTGGGTGTGCATGGGCCGGGCGAGAGGCAGATATGGTCTGGCTTGAGCGCTTCGATCTCTTCAATGGTTACTTTGTCGTTACGAAAGACCTTTACCTCGGTATCTAACTCACCGAAATACTGTACCAGATTGTAGGTAAAGGAGTCATAGTTGTCGATCATCACCAGCATGACAGCCTACTCCATCCCACGTTGGACAAGATCAACGGCCTTAAAAACCGCACGTGCCTTGTTCATGGTTTCGTCAAACTCTCGATCAGGTTGGGAGTCGGCAACAATGCCAGCCCCTGCCTGAATAAATAGTGTTTCGTCTTTTATGACAGCTGTGCGGATGGTGATTGCCAGATCCATGTGGCCAGAGTAGGAGATGTAACCCACTGCACCAGCATAGGCACCCCGTTTGGACACTTCCAGCTCATCAATGATCTCCATGGCGCGAATCTTGGGCGCACCACTTACTGTGCCAGCTGGGAAAGTGGCTGCAATGATATCAAAGCTGTCCAGATCCTTTTTCAGCTGAGCTTCTACATTGGAGACAATGTGCATCACGTGGGAGTAGCGTTCAATAATGAACTGCTCGGTCACAGAGACAGAACCAATTTCAGCAATGCGTCCCAGGTCGTTACGGCCCAGATCCACCAGCATGATATGTTCAGCGCGTTCTTTTGGGTCGTCCAGAAGTTCATTCTCAAGAGTGAGATCGGCTTCAACAGTTTCGCCGCGTGGGCGCGTACCAGCAATGGGACGAACAGTAGCTATTTCGCCTTCCTGTCGTACCAGGATCTCTGGACTGGACCCCACCAGTGAAAAATCCTTAAGCCGCATCAAAAACAGATAGGGTGAAGGATTGGTGGTGCGCAGTGCGCGATAGAGTGCGATGGGTGTGTGCGGAAATGGTATGGAGAGTCGTTGAGAAAGCACGACCTGCATGATATCGCCCGCAGCGATATACTTTTTGGCTTTTACGACAGCATCTTCGAACGCCTCACGGCTCATTTCGGATTTAAAATCTGATTCAGAAACCCGGCCAAGGTCCGAAGTAATAGGCAAAGGAGGTAGCGGTTGTCTCAGAGTGTCAACAATCGTGTCAATGCGAGCGCATGCATCACGATAGACAACTTCCAAGGAGAGATCACCATCAACCCGCGCATTGACAACGACTTTGAGTTTTCCCAAAAGGTTATCAAAGATCAGCACGGTATCGGTGAGCATAAACAGCCCATCCGGTGTTTGAAGCGGGTCGGGATTATTGTTGGGAATATCTTCAAAACAGCGGACGATATCATAACCGAAATAGCCTACAGCACCACCGTGAAAGCGCGGCAGATCAGGCAGCGGAACCGGTTTATAACGATCCATAAAGGTCCTGAAGGTATCAATGGGATCGCAATCCTCAATGATTTCTTCAGGCCGGTCGGGATACTGAATTTCCACCCGACGCCCTTCAATTTGAAAAATAGCGGCAGGATCAACACCAAGGAGACTGTAGCGTCCCCATTTCTCACCACCTTGAACAGATTCAAGCAGAAAGGCATAGGGTTTGCCTTCCGCGACTTTCAAGAAAGCGGAAACCGGTGTGTCCAGGTCAGCCAGGATCTCCCGAAAAACGGGGACAATGCTTCCCTGTTCAGCCAGCTGCTGGAACTCTGTGACGGACGGTTTAATCATCTTCTCAGATTATCATATTCACCCCACTGAAACACCCCCTTCTGAAACAGGATTGAATATATTTTTCCCTGTTGACAGTACCCCGCCCAAGTAGGTAGTATCCGCCTTCAACAACTGGTACGGGGCCATAGCTCAGCTGGGAGAGTGCTTGAATGGCATTCAAGAGGTCGGCGGTTCGATCCCGCCTGGCTCCACCAAATAAAAATAACAGGGAACATCCCTGATACAGAAACCGCCCTCTGGGCGGTTTTTTTATGCGCGAAAATCCAAATGAATTCAACGGTTACGGCGATAGGGTGCTTTGCCCTGTATTCTCTGTCGTGGTCGGCTCCTCTCTCGATACTGCCCGAACCCTTCTCTGTCTGCCCATATTCTGAAAAAGGTGTGGTCGGATGCGAATCCGACCTCGCAGCCCGACCTCGCTAAAAAATGTTCTCAGAAACAGCATGTTAAATAAATCACGTGTTATTGCTGTACTTAAACGGTTTGCAGTTTTTTTTGTGCAACCGAAATGTGCTGACAGCGAACCTAAGCCACCAGGCGATGCATTGAATATCGTCAAGGTAAGGGAAATCGGTTCTTTGTAAGTTTGATCACTGAGGGCTGGAGAGTTCTGCCTCCAGCTGATCGAGGAAGGCATGCATGAAGGCGACCCGTTCTTTGGCTAAGCGGTGTCCGGGAGGTGTTTTCATAATCCCCGGTAAACGTAGCAACTTGAGATGGAAATGATCCAGACAGAAATGGTGATCATCGGCTGTATGCGCTTTGGCAAATGGATCATCCGGGTCATAGAGCCTACTGCCAATGCGACCAGCAACATAAAAAGTCCTGGCGATACCAATGGCCCCAAGGCCTTCACGTATCGACGGACACTATGGTTCTGGTATTATGCACCTCGTATGCTGAGAATTCTGAATATTGAGGTTCGCTGAGAGCCACTTTGGAGAGATAATGTTGGATCAACTGTTCAATAATCTGCCAGAACCAGTTTTGCAGGTACGCCGGAATGGAACCATTGTTCGCGGCAATCAAAAGGCGGGAGAGCTGGTTGGTCAATCGGTGAACATGTTGGAAGGCCAGGCTGTTCATGACCTATTTCACAATCCATCCACATCACCGATGGAATGCCCGCTTTGTAACCTTGATGATCCTGGGATCATGGAGCTGGAATGGCCCGATTTGGGGATGTGGTATCGGATATCCATCACCCATATTGATGCGAGTGATCCACAGTCGGATTGGTTGTATCAGTTGTCCGATGTGACATCTTACAAAAAACAGCAGCAAAAGTCCCAATGGACAATCGACGAATTGAAAGATCAAAGCGGTGTTGCTTGCCATGACCGGGATGAGGTTCAAGCCAGTTTTGTCAGTGCGTTGCATTTTCATGTATTGATCAACAATTTACTTGTGATTTCATTACAGGACGCACCGCTTGATAAACAGCTTCAGAATGTATTGACGCATTTGTTGGAAATGCCTCATCTTTCCTCACCGCCTAGTGGGGCCATCTTTCTGACCTGTGTGGAAAAAGGTTACGATACGCTGATTCTGATGGCTGAGCACAACATGCCTCAAATGAAGGCATGTCATCATTGCGAGCTGGATTCATCCATTGTGTGTCCCTGTCGGGAAACGTTGGAACTGAAAAGTAATCTTTATCAGAAAAACGGGACCTGCGAAAAGTGCTCTGCAAATAATGCACTTTATGTCCCGCTCGGCCATCTGGATGAACAGATGGGACTGCTGGTACTCAAAGTTGAAGCCGATTTTGAGAGCGAATCGTTGTTTGCATCCGACCTGTTTTCAGTTGGTATCACCATCGCCAACTTGATCAAACGAGCATACTCCGATCAAGCATCAAAGGCGAAAAGCGAGTTTTTGGCCAATATGAGTCATGAAATCCGTAGCCCACTCAATGCGATCATTGGGTTGACAGATTTGATCGTGACAACAGATCTGACCCGCGAAGAGGAGCTGGACAATATCAAGATTGTTCAAAACTCCTCACACACTCTGCTGGAACTCATCAACAATATTCTGGATATGTCCAAGATTGAGTCTGGGCAGATGAAGTTAGAGAAGGCCCATTTTGATCTGATTGGTCAAATCGAAGACATCGCCGAAACTTTGGCAATCGATGCTAATCAGAAAGGGATAGCGCTCTACTGTGATATTGACTGGGACATTCCAACCAATCTTGTTGGTGACCCTTTACGTTTAAAACAGATTCTGATCAATCTCACCAACAATGCAATCAAGTTTACCGAGCAAGGTGAGATTGTTTTACATGTTAAACTGGATCGCTTTGTCAAAGCGAGTTCTGTTCGCTTATTGGTATCTGTTTCCGACACCGGTATTGGCATCTCTGCAGATAAAATTGACCAAATTTTTCAAAGTTTTTCCCAGGAGGACAGATCCATTTCACGCAAATATGGCGGTACGGGGCTAGGACTGACTATTAGTCAACACTTTGTCAATATGATGAATGGTAACATCTGGGTTGATAGTGAAAAAGACAAGGGCAGTACATTCCATTTTACGGCACAGTTTGAACTGGGAGAGCGCAAAAAGGAGTCTTGTGTTTTTTACAGTGGACAAAACCTCCGCAGTCGCACTCTCAAAGATTCGAATTTGCTGAAGGAAGTTCGGGTTCTTTTAGCGGATGGCCATGATTCCGGTCGTGCCATTGTCCATAAAACGTTGGATTATTTTGGCGCGACCATTCATGAGGCTTGCGATGCTCAAGGTTTGGTTGACTCATTGGATCAAGCAGCTCGGGACCAAAACCCATTTGATCTTGTCCTGCTGGATATATCATTCATGGAGGTAGATCTGCCTGTTCTGACTGGGGGCAATCATCATTCAGGCAGTCGTGGTCATGTTATCATCCTTCTTCCAAGTAATCGTTCAATCTCGCACGATTGTAAACATCTGTGGGCTAATGATGCTATATTAATCAAAACACCGATCAAACGTTTTTATCTGACACAGAAGATAGCGGCACTGCTCAAGCGGATTGATAAAGCGCCTGAGTCGACCGCCAAAAAAACGCTCAAACTACAAGTGAAACAAGCCTCCCTGAACATTTTGCTAGTTGAAGATCTGCCACATAATCAAAAGCTGGCTGTGTCGATTTTGAAGAAAAATGGTTGTCATGTTGATATTGCCAATCATGGCGGTGAGGCTCTATCGATGCTGCCGAATGCAACCTACGATCTGATTTTAATGGATTTACAGATGCCGGAGATGGATGGCTTTGAGGCGACCCGTCGCATTCGAAACGCCTCACATGATTCCGGAATCAATCCGGATATTCCCATTTTAGCTGTGACTGCCAACCTGTTGCGTGGGGAGGAAAACAAGTGTCATGAGGTTGGAATGGACGGTTATTTAAGTAAGCCGTATCAGGTAAATGATCTGCTGAACCTAATAGAGCCCTATAGGTTGGATAAAAAAGATAAGAAAGACAAACCAGCGGTGCCGATAAAGCTCAAGTCCGTCGATGTCGATGATGAGACGTTGATCGCACGTAAACAGTTGTTTATTAAGGTGGTGCCAAAACTGGTGGAGCAGTTGCAAACGGCAGTTGATGATAAAAAAATTCAATCGGTTGAGACCATTCTGCCTGATTTGAGAAAAATCTCAAAAGAGATCGGTGCCTCTCGGGTGGCGTCACAGGTATTACGGTTACGAGGATTGGCTGAAATGGGTGATTGGGGTGAAGCTCAAACCCTGCTGGGTCGGATTGGCATTTTGGTCGAAAAAACGGTTGCGCTGATTGAATTCACACGGTCCACGTGATCACAAAATCAGACACTTTGTATCTGAGGTCGTCCGCCCAGGTTCTTCCAATGTTTCTCGGTGATGATGGCGAGCCAGTCCTTCTGCTTCCATTTGTTTCACGGTATCTGGCTGGATGATTTCCAGGCTACCTTCCCAGCCATCCCAGAACTTGGCGAGAAGTATCCATAGGAGACGGTCGAAAGGAGTGAGTTCTGGGCGACGACCAGAACGCTGCAACACCATGATCTTTGTCGATGACAACTTCATCAACGCCGTCGTAGCGGATCAGTCCGGAGCCTATACGGTTGATGGTCTCGACACCGATCAGACCTATGATATCCAGGTCGATAATGATGGCGACTTCACATCAATTGAAGGCAGTGTAACCGGGTTTGCTGTGAGTGGTGAGGTGTTGCAGGACATTGCGGTGACGGACTGACCAGAGAAACCAAAAAAGCCACCCTGAGTAGGATGGCCTTGATGGAATCAACTTGCTGGGTGCGGTTTAGATAGCAACTACATCTTTAGCAGCCGGTCCTTTTGGTCCAGCCTCAACTCCGAACTCAACTTTCTGATCTTCAGAGAGGGATTTAAAGCCACTGCCGGAAATAGCGGAATGGTGAACAAAGGCATCGCCTTGGCCTGAGTCACGTTGAATGAATCCAAAGCCTTTTTCATCGTTGAACCATTTGACGGTGCCGGTTTCGCGTTCTGACATGATGTGCAAACTCCTTCAGGGAAAAAGGAGGAATTATAGTATATAGTCAGGTCAGATTTCCAGAGTGGTTGGGATTATATGATATTAATCAATGGATTGTTCTTTCCATAAAACTCCCGCTGCTTACAGTAAGCCAGAGGAGTCGGCTTCCTCAACACCTTCAGAGTCAAGGCCTCCGGTTTTTTACCATACAGGGTCGCCTCGACAATATCCGGAGCCAGACTGTTGAGACGCAGGGTGTGGGCAAGAGGTTGCATGATTCTTTTCAGCCCGATATTCAGGTAGAACCATTTCACTTCCCTTAATGCCGCTTGTGGGAAATGATTATTCACTTAGCCATCAGACTATCTACAGTTGCATACGTTAGAGAGGGATTCATCATTCAAGTCTGTGCAGTGAAGTATACAGATGGGGTACTATGACTGATTGATGTCCTTGTTTCTGAACAAAGGAAAGCTTATGTCTCATCTGACAATAGACTATGGCGGTGCCAAGTTAGATTTCGATCAAGATTTGAAGCTTGGGATAAGTTCAATAGATCAACAGCATGAGAAGCTGTTTCGACTAGCTACCGGGATGTTAGAGCAAATCCAAGGCGGAGCAAACCAAACCGAAATTGAAGTGAGCGTTTTAGAGCTTGAAGCCTTTGTCAGTGAACACCTTGGTTTTGAAGAAGCTCTTATGAGGAAAAACAAAAACCCGAATTTAAATAGTCATATTCTCGCCCATCGAAGATTTCAAAAAGACAGCGCAATATTGCGTGAAAAAGTCTTTGTAAGCGACCATTTAAAAGCCTGTCAAATAGCGCAAAAAATGTTCGACGTTCTTATAGAATGGTTGTGCAATCATATTTTGGTCGTTGACAGAAAATCACGGCGTTACATGGCATCAAACCCTGACGAAATAAACTCAAGAGCACCAAGAATCAGACTTGAAGGGCGGGCGTTGATAGAATTTTCAGGAAAGAAAGGAATTACTGGATTACTTCATGATGCTGGAGAACAAGGATTGTTTATTGATTTCCCCCCCCCCCTTGCCAAAATGGATAAAAGTTCATGATAAAGGCATTATTCATCTCCTGCCATTATCTGATGATAAGCCCCGTGCATGTGTGGTAAACCGTATAGACGGAAATAGTGGGATTGGTTTGGAGTTGCGCGACCCTCTTTATATGCCAGTAATCTCGGCTTTGGTACGTAAGAGCGAGCAAAAATGAACACCTCTTAACGGGTATAGCTCAGTCATATCCCCATGAAAGTTCGCTTTTCACATTATCCAACATCTTGTCCCAATGGCACGCTCTGACCAATGCATTGACCAGTGGATCATCAGACGGCATATCAGCTTTTTTGCGGGCGCTTTCATGTTCTGGCAGGCCGCAGTGTTGAACAATGATTCCCACCAGATGCACAACATCCTGGAACGCTATAGTAGGTCAAATTTAGAGCTAGACATGCTATAATATTGCATTATTAGCTACGATATTGAACTATGAGAACGTGTAATAGACTTCGTTGATGCAGGCGGGCGCAAGACATATGCTGCGGTCTTATTTAAACTCAGTCGGGCAACTATCTACAATTGGCTTAACCGGTCAAACCTGGAACCAACAGCTCGGAAAATTGTGATCGTAAGCTCAACAAGAAAGAGTTTGCAGCCCATGTAGATGCTTTCCTAGGCGCCTTGCAGCGAGAACCGGCGGCGCACTTTTGCGTACATATGAGCACAATCAGCGCTGCGCTGAAGAAGATGGGGGGGCGAAAAAAACACAATAAAAGAGAGGGCTATTTATCTAAGCTGCGTCGATATTGCTATATGGCAAAGAAATATAATGTTTACTTTGATGAAAGTGGATTTGAAGAAGAGGTGAATCTAGGGAGTGTCTGGGCACCGAGAAGGAAAAAAAGTCTATGGATAGGTCTCTGGAAGTAAGCGTAAACGAACCAACTTAATCATGGCTCAACGGCGAAGAGAATGGTTGGCTCCTGTTGCTTTTGATTTGGGTTATAATCCACCAGTATTTCGAGCTGGCAATATTCTTGATAATGGAGTTGAAATATGATTTCAACGAAAACAAGAAGAAATTATGAAAATCAATTCAAAACTCCAAAATATATTTTAGATGAAATATCTGGGTTTTATAATGGTCATATAGATTTAGATCCATGTATTCCAATATATAGTGATAGCAAGGAAAAGTATGCACAAGTTGAGTTCAATGTTCTTGATGATGGGCTTGATAGGGATTGGACAAAATATAGAACAATATTTTTGAATCCGCCTTATTCATTAATATTGCCTTGGGTAGAGAAAAGCCTAAACACAATAGATCAAGGCGATGATAATACAATATTGATACTGCTGCCCTCTCCATCTTCTGTTTGCAAATGGAGCAACTTACTGTTCCCTGAAATAATGTCTCTAGTTTATTTCAATCATACAATACATTTTAATATAAGTCCTAATAGGTCATTCGTTAATGTTCTCGTTTTATTGTCAAATAAGAAAGAGAAGGAGGCGTTGATGGCTTGGTTTAAACAGTGTTTCACTAAGTTTGGAACAGTATTAAATGGTCGGTAGCTCTGATTCGCATATCAAAAGCGGCGCAAAAATATTACCAGGACCTCCACTCAAATTGACAATAGCTGTCTCATTTTGAACAGAGCTGTGTTTATATATTTCAAACTGAAATATCCTGACCACCCTACTATATGATCCAGTGACCTACAGTGACGACAGCGAAGGCCAGAAGATAGGCGATAGATAGAGAGAACAGAATGGAGAATCCTGCCCATCCCCAGCTTTTGGTTTCCCTTTTGATGGCAGCCACAGTGGAGAGACACGGTGCATACAGGAGTAGAAATACCATCATGGCAAAGGCTGTGACTGGGGTCATGGCCTGGGAAAGAGCGTTACGGAGTCCTTCTGACGCATTACCGCTTTCATCTGCGTTATTTGTATAGAGCACGGCATAACTGGCTACCACCACCTCTTTGGCAAAGAATCCTGAGACGATGGCTACGGTATCTTTCCAGTCAAAACCCAAGGGAGCAAAGATTGGGCTGATGGCTTGACCTGCCTGGCCCAGATAGCTTTTGGACATGCGTTCCAACTCTTGTTGGGTGCGCAGATTGGTGAGGGACTCATTCCGCTGGGCGCTTTCGGATTGTGCTTCAATCCGGGTGATCGCCTGTTGATAATCCTGGCTGTAGTCGATCTCCTGAGGAAATGCCTGCAGGAACCAGATCAGAATGGAGCCAATGACGATGACCCCGCCTACCATGCGAACGAAGTCGTAGGCTTTTTCCCACATGTGAAACAGGATGGAGTCTATGCTTGGCACGCGGTAGGGCGGCAGCTCCATGACAAAGGATTCTGTACCACCACGAATGACGAATCGGCTGAGGATTACTGCGGCTCCCATGGCAGTGACGATGCTGATCATATACATGGAAAAAATGGCTTGTCCTGCATATTCGGCAAAAAAAGCACCACTAAATAGGATAAACGCAGGCAATCGTTGTGCACAAGACATGAACGGGTTGATCAATATGGCAATCAGGCGTGCTTTGGGGCTTTCGATGGTGCGACTTGCCATGACAGCTGGAACATTGCAGCCAAAACCCATGACCAATGGGATAAATGCTTTTCCGTGCAGTCCGAAAGTATGCATCATCCGATCCAGGAGAAAAGAGGAGCGGGCGAGGTAGCCTGTTTCGCTAAAGAGAGCAATAAAAAAGAATAAAATCAATATATAGGGCAGGAAAACCACCACAGCGCCCATGCCGGCAAAAATGCCATCAATCAGTAGATCATGCAGCAGTCCTTTGGACATAAGGGCGCTGATATGGTCAGTAATCCATTCCACACCGTGTTCAATCCAACCTGCGGGTATGTTACCCAGGGAGAATGTGGCCTTGAACATTGTCCACATGATGAGTAGAAACAGCGGTAATCCTAATAAACGATGGAGCAACAGGCTATCGATTTTGCTTGTCAGCTCAAAATGTTTTAAGGGATCAATGGAGACAGTTCGAACTTCTGAAAGTAGCCCATGAATAAAGCCAAAGCGGGCATGAGCAAACATGGTCTCACAGCTGTCGCCATGGCTACGCTCCAAATCATAACGTTCACGGCGAACCATCTCTATGATATGGCTGTAATCATTGTCGTAACCCTGAAGAGCGTCATCTCCTTCCATTAACTTGATAGCTAACCAACGGGTCTGGTGGTGATCTAGAGTATCGGGGTATAGCTTATGGACCATATCCTGAATTTTGACCACAGATGATTCAAGATGGGTATCGTAGGAAATGGGCGTGGTGACAATCTCTTCATGGGGAATTTGGGCCTGGGCGATGACTGCATCCAGTAAGAGATCTAATCCTTTGCCCTTAACAGCCGCGGTTTGAATTGCGGGTCCACCTAACATGGAAGATAAATCATCCAAGGCCAGGCTGATACCCTGTTTTTTTGCTTCGTCAATCATATTGAATGCGAAGACTGTGGATTGTCCCAATTCCAGTAGTTGGGTCGTCAGAAAAAGTGATCTTTCGAGATTGGCAGCGTCCAGGATGTTAAGCAGTACATCCGCCTGCTCTTCGCGCAGAAACTCTCGGCTGATCTGCTCATCCGGTGATTTTGAAGTGAGCGAGTATATTCCAGGCAGGTCCACCAAGCATATTCGCCAGCCGTTGTGTTCAAAATGTTTTTCCTGAAGCTCTACCGTAACCCGAGGATAGTTGCCAACGGTGGCATTTGTATCGGCTAGTTTGTTGAATAGCGTTGTCTTGCCGCAGTTGGGGTTGCCGACCAAAGCCACGGTAATTATACGGGGAGCGTCGGACATCCAGGATCCTCAAAACAGTGGTGTCAAAGAGTATGCATTGGCGATGCGGCAGGTCTCAAAAGGGCGCAACAACAATCCGTTGTGCAATGTCATTGCGTAGAGCCAGTCGGTAGCCTACCACCGAGTAAATGCGCGGATCGCCCATGGGCGCTTTTTTATCCAAAGCAACCTCTGCACCTTTGACAATACCAAGGGCAACCAGTCGGCTGGCGTCGCTATTGTCTACTTTGAGGTCCATAATAAGGGCTTTTTCACCCTGTTTCAGGTCGGCAAGAGTCACGTTATCACCACGCTTTTTTGCTTTGTGGAGTGTTTTTTTCTTCCATGTTTTCATTATGCGGCTCTTATATGAATACAAATGATAATAAGAATAAATACCAATTAATGCTGAACTACTTTATAAAAAATTGATCTGCATTTCAAGATTCTTTGTTCGTTACAGCAGTAAGGAAGGCGCCTTATGACCAGTTCCCGTGTTTCCTTAAAATAACAGCTCGTTAATAGCAAAACGGGATACAAAACAGGCATGTTTTTGCAAAATCATAACACAGCAACTTATTGATTAGGTTGAGAGTGTAGAATTCATATTTTCTTGTTAAGACGTTGAAAAAGGCTATGGGTGTGCTTTTCCAATACGCATGGATTAACCTGATTTTTTCCAAAAGAACGGCAAAATCGTTTTGGTGCGTTTGACGGCGCTGGAATCAAGCAGTTTATATTCTACTAATGACAGCAGGTAGATGATTTCACGGCTAAGACGATGGACCTCTGCGAAGGTGTGGGTGGCTGCACTATCCTGCTTATTGCGCAGGGCAGTCAGTGTGTTTGCGGTATATTCGTGAAATGCCTGGTGGGTCTCATCTAGCTGGTTAATCTCTTGAATTTGACCGTATTTCTTAAGGCCAACCGCATGAATCCAAACGCCGAGAGAGCAGAGTTCTGCAGTATCCAGGTTCATGCCGTGTCCATGATTGCGAAAAGCTTGGGGCATGCTTTGAACCCATTTGAGATGGAGTAGGCGGGCATGACTGACGTCGAGCATTGCCTGTTGGGTCATTTTCTCTTCACGTCTGCCAAATAAACGGTCCCAGAGCTTGAACATTGGCTGGTTCAAACCGATACCTTGATCATGGGCATTGAGGTATTCCATTTCAGCTTGAGTCAGTAGATAGATCACCTCTCGGCTAAGGGTACGCACTTCAGAGAGTCCTTCACGTTTGTCATGGTCCGACGTCATTTTTGCCACGCTATCGACAGTTTCATGAAAGCGTTTATGAACCATGACAAGCTGTCGGATGGCACTGAATGAGCCGAGGGTGTGTAGCCCGTCACCATGAAGCCACAGTCCAAGGTCGCAATCTTGATAGGAGGTAAGGTTTTCGATGGGCTGTCGTTTTTCAATCAAGGCTTCAAGATCCAACTCCCAATTTAGGTGAATCATTCTAGCGACATTGATATCTAGTTTTGCACCCATGATTAGACCTCAAAATGATAATTTGGTGGCTTGCCTTGTTAAAAAGACGACGCGTCTTTGAAGTTAAAAGAAGTGGGGCTCTTTTACTGACCGTTTGCAAAGAATCCAGTATCTGTTGGACTGTGAAGAATGGCATTGAATGAATCTTTCGTGAGTTTGATGGGCTGATAGATTTCACCACGTAACTCAAGACCATGGGCAAAGGTCCGCAAATGATTGGTGGAGCCACGTTGAATATTTCGGAACACCCGTTGAATATCAGGCTGGTTTGTGGTCTTCAGGCCTGCTTCCAAATCCAGGATGTCGATCTCTTCGATAAGAGCGCCGACGCGTAATGCCTCAGTAATGGAGCGTTTTCCGCGGGCCATCAGATCCGAATAGAGTGTAGCGAGTTTTTGATGTTGGAAAACGCCGATGCCGTTGGTACCGACCGGATCAGGCAGGCTGAAACGGGTGATCAGTTGGCCGACAGCATTCATGTGTCTCTGTTCAGCGCGTGCGATACTGCTGAATAGGGTGAGTTTCCAGTGTTGAAAAAGTTGTTGATAGACATCCCGCGCCAGTTTTTCCTCTTCACGCATGTAGAGAAGGTGGGTTTTGTCTGTTTCAGAAGGGGGGGTGACTTGGTTGGCCATGGGCATGGCAACGGGCTGGAGCATGGTCGTGGGGATGATGACGTTTGGTGCGGGTGCCTTACTGTCATCCTTTTGGATGTCAAGAAAGGAGAGCGCCAGTGCGATTATGGCAACAGCGATGGTTGCTCCAATCAGTAGTTTTTGTCCCTGATCTGGATGTCTATGGCATGATGAAGGGCGTGACTGACGTGTGGGCTTGTCTTCATGAATCTCAATGACATCATAATCTTGCAATTTATCTTTCACAGATCTGGCTCCAGAATTGAAATGTGTCACAGCAATAGAATCATAGCCTGAGAGTCAAACTATTTATAGTAATAAATATAAATAGTTTGACTCTGGCCTGGAAACTAAATAATGGAACATACTGTCCAAAAGTAACAAGGAGGAGCGATCATGTCCCATTATCATTTTCCATCCAAAGACGAAAAGGATGCCTACCTGGCGTCTCACCCATTTGCATTCATGCTATACATTGCTGCCATTGGAGTTGTGGCTAGTGCATTGTTTGCAGTGTTTATTTTGTTAACTAGGCCGATGTATTGACCGGGCACAATTGGTATGTTTCATCCTCGTTAGTGGCCCTATACGTGTAGTGGATTGATGGACTCATGCTAAAATATGGTGTAACGTTTTAAACACACACTTTTTTGCCTGAAATCCATAAACCATTTGCTCGTCTATTGGTTGTCTATGACCTGGTTGGCTTCATTTATATGGAATCCATTTCTCAGTCTTATCTATCTTGAAATCGGATTTCTGCTACTGATCGTCACGCGCGGGCTCTCCTGGCGTGGTGCGCTATCTGTGCGCCGTTGGTGGCCGAATGTCACGTCTGCGGGTCTTGATAAACACCATATTGATCATAAATCGGCCTTTATCGCTGCCCTTGCCACCAGCATCGGCGTAGGGAATTTGGCTGGTGTGGGGACTGCGATTCATCTCGGCGGGCCGGGTGCGCTGTTCTGGATGTGGATGTCAGCGCTGGCTGGCACCGCCTTTCGTATGTGTTCTGCCTACTTCGCCATCATCAGCAATGAGAAGAAAGATCCACGCCTTTTTGCAACACCCATGTCCTACATGGAGCGTTTTTTGCCGCGAAGTTGGGCGAAACTGTCGATGGTTTTGGCCGGTTTGATATTGGTGAAAGGACTGGTCACCGCCAATATTATTCAGGCGAACTCAGTCGCTCATGCTGTGACCAATCAACTTGGTGTGCCAACCCTGTTGGTGGCAGTGGTGCTCTGTTTCCTGGTTGGTGTGGTGGTGGTGGGGGGTATTCAATCCATCGTACGCTTCAGTACCACTATAGCGCCGTGGATGCTCTTGCTATATGTCGTTATGGGGCTGATCATTCTGCTGGGCAGCCCGCTGAGAACACTTGAGGCGCTGGGGTTGGTGTTTCATTATGCCTTTCAACCCTATTCGGTAGCAGGTGGTTTAATCGGCTATACGGTGATGCAGGCGATTCAGTATGGGGTTTCACGTGGTGTATTCTCCCATGGTTCCGGTATCGGGATTGCGCCTTTTCTGCAAGGTGCCAACACCGACCATCCGGCACGTGGTGCCTTTCTGGCTGCCTTAGTGCCTTTTATTGATACCATTATCATCTGTTCAATAACCGGATTGGTGGTGTTGTCGGTTGGTGATTGGCGTGAAATTACAGGCGCTTATCTAACGGTGTCGGCTTTTTCCACGGCTTTGGGTGGTATTGGACAGTTGGTGGTTTTGGTCAGCCTGATTTTGTTTGCATTCACAACAATGATCAGTTGGGCACATTTTTCAGAGCGTTGTTTTGTCTATCTCGGTGGGCGTAACGTTATGTTCTACCGTTGGTTTTTCAGCGCTGTTACCTTCTGCGGACCTTTTTTCCCTGTTGCATTCATCTGGTCGGTTGGGGATGTGTTGATTGGACTGATGCTTATTGTCCATCTGGTCCCACTCACCTACATTACATTGATCAATCTCACCAGTTTGCGAAAAAAATTATCTCTTTTTCTAGACTGAATTGTTATTTTTAAATATCAATATAAAATTTACCAATTGACCATATTTTTTTTTTTTTTTTTAAAAGAGATTGGGATTTTATGTAGATAATAAGTAGTATGTTTCCTGCTTGGACTGGAGTGATCTTAATAAACGGCCTCTTTAATGAAACTCATTCCCATTACGTATCGTAAATGCTTGTTTTTTGATCAGCTTGTTTAAAATTTTTTACTGGATTGATTGCACTTATCAGCTATACTTATAAGCACGTTTAACAAGCCTCTACCAAAAGAGTGATGGCCTCATAAATTAGGACAGAGTCACAAATATGGACTGTGGCTTTTCATGAAGTGTATCTTCGGGTGTGCAGGTTATTGTTAGTATGAATGCATTTCACCATTTTTTTTGTAGTTTTGTTTGCTTTTTTATTGAGTTATTCATTTAAAAAAAACGATTGAGGTGTTTCATAGGGTGACTATGGGAGCCTGGAACCGGACTTGAACCCTTCTAGATGGAGCGTTTGTGATGGCAGCAGAAACAATGATGTTTAAACTCGGTGGCGCGCAAGCGGGCCAGATCCCTTTGATGACCGGCAAGAGTTTTGTAGTCGGCAAAACAGTTGCATCGGGTAATGGAATGGCCAATTGGCTGTTTCTGCATCCCAGTACTGGCACGGTTGCTGGTAAGGGGATGGTGGCTCTGAAACTGGAAGGGGCCAAACAGATGGGCTTGTTGAGCTCTATCGTTGGTAAAACAGTGGTCGTGGGTGAGACACCTCTCGGTGGGGCCGCAGCCAATAAGTGGTTGGTTCTACACTCCTCCAAAGCTGCGGCAATGGCCAAAGGTGCGGCAGGTGCCGGTGTGGCTGCAAAAGCGGGTACAGCCGGAACCGGAGCTGCAAAAGCAGGTGCAGCCGGAACCGGAGCTGCAAAAGCCAAAAGCGGTTGGTGGCTCAACGTCGCCATGGGTGAAGTTGAAGGTGCTGAAGGTGCAGCCGCTGCAAAAGGCGCAGCCGCTAAGGGCGCAGCCGCAAAAGGTGCAGCCGCAAAAGGTGCAGCCGCAAAAGGTGCAGCCGCAAAAGGTGCCATGGCTAAAGGGGTAGCAGGTAAGGCGTGTCTCGCTGGTGCCAAAGGTGGTGCTGGGACTGGTGCCGGTTGTGCGTTGGCAGCAAAGGGTGTTGTAGGCGGCAAGGCCATGATGTCCGGTAAGGGTGCTCTGGTTGGGGTTGGCGCAGCAGGTGCTGCAGCGGGCGCAGCGGGTGCTAAAGCTGCTGGTTCTGCTGGTGCTGTCTCTGGTAGTGGTGCAGCGGTAGCCAAAGGTGCCGCTGCTAGTGCCGCAGGATCCAGCCTTGGTTTGGGGCTTGGTCTCGGATCACTGGGGCCGATTGCCCTGGTTGGCGCGATTGCTGTTCTTGGCGTTGGTGTCTACAGCTACTTGAACCGTCCTGAAGGCGTGAGTGAGTTGGAAGAGGCGATCAGCTAAAATTTGTATCGCTTACGGGCAAAAGTCTGTCTTGTTGTTCGACGGACTTTTGCAGGTTGCATTATTCTGTTTGAATCCGAATTATGACGAAAAAGGAATGACAGATGCCGGCACGTGCAGCAAAGAAACATATCGTCCAAGTTTCCAAAAAAGGCAAAAGCATCTTTATGGCGATGCTGAGCTACCTGAGCGTTTTGTGCGTTGTACCTCTGGTTCTTAATAAGGAAGATGAGTATGTCTATTTTCATGCACGTCAGGGATTGGTGCTATGGATCTGGGGCGTGATTTCGATTTTTGCCATGCACATACCGGTAATCGGGCCATTTTTCTTTAGTTTCTCGGCCACGGTAATTGCAGCGCTCAGCTTGATTGGAATGGTGTCTGTTGTTTTGGGGCGTGCTTGGCGGTTACCCATTATTTACATCCTGTCCAGCCGTTTGTAATTCAGAAATTACCATGGACGGACACATGCCGAAAAAGGGCACAGTCAAGACAACCAGCGACCTGGATGAGCAACATCACAATGCCCTCTATTTGGTTGTTGCTCTAGTCATGATATTCATGACTCTTGTGTTGGCCATGCAGCCGCTCTATCTGAGTAGTGTGTTGGGGCTGGACCGGGAGAATGCCGGGTTTATCAATGCCAATATTCAAATGATCACCGAGTTGGTTGATCTGGTTGTCGTTGGTTATCTCGGGTATTTGTCGGATAAGTTTGGCCGGGTTCCAATTCTGGTGTTTGGTTTTCTGATGGCGGGTTTGTCAGCGTTGATGCTGCCATTTGGTCAGACATTCGGTCTGATATTGGGCATCAACGCGCTGATGTTGTTCTACTTGGCGCGTATTCTGATGTCGTTGGGCACCACGGCAGTCTGGCCGCAATTGTCAACATTGACCGGTGATTATACCGAACCCGAAGAGCGCCCCCGCATTCTGGCTAAAGTGGGATTCATGATGGCATTCGGCGTCACTTTGGTATACGCCGTTCTGATGCAGCTGCCTAAACATTTGGGCGTTCCGACAACCATGCTGCTGGCAGCAGTGATCGCTTTCGCCGGTGCTTGGATTGCGCACAATCTGTTGGCAGAACTCTCGTCACCAAAACCAGAGCGCAAATTCCCACTGCGGGAGATCTGGCAACTGGTTAAACGCGAACGGGGATTGCAGCTCAGTTTTTTGTCGGCATTTACCGCCCGTAACGACATGGTGATTGTCGGTCTGTTTTTGATGACCTGGTTCATCTATTTTGCCGACCTGTTGCCGATGTTGGATCATGCACAAGCTGCGTCACAAGCGGGCTTTGTCATCGGCTTTATCGGGTTGGTCGTCTTGATCTCGATCCCTTTTTGGGGGCGTTTGATTGAGATTTTGGGCCGGGTTCAGGCCACTGCACTGGGGCTGTTTTTTTCCGGTGCTGGATTTACCTCCATCGGTCTGTTGGACAATCCATTCAGTTGGTGGATTTTGCTGCCAGGCGCGTTGATGGGATTGGGACAGGCGGGCTGTATTCTAGCGCCACAGATCCTGGTGCTTGATCTGGCTCCTGAAGAGATACGTGGATCGGTTCTTGGTGTTTTTAACACCGTTGGCAGTATCGGTATCATTTTCTTTTTGCTTGTCGGTGGGTTGTTGTTCGATTGGGTTGGACCGACGGTACCGTTCATATTCACCGGTATTATCAACTTTTTAATCGTTGCCTATGCGCTGATTGTGATGCGCTATGTGGAAAAGAGTGGCTCGGACGTTTCAAGCGTCTCGGATGATTCACAAATTGAACTGCCGCCACTTGAGTTTGAGTAGTTGAAAGAAGGATAGCCACCCTGACAGCTACAGCGTGACTGTCAGGGTTGACGGGTGGAGAACGTTTTCCCCCTTCGTGAAATAGTTGCAGGTGATCAACAAGCAAGGAACTGTATGACATGCTTACAATAGTCTTTGGGTTGGTGGCGTTGGCGTTAGGTCTGTGGGGCCTATCCGCGTGGTGGTGGTCTGTGGTTGAGATTCTGCGCGGTCTCATGCCCATTGTGTTGACCCTGCTCGGCTTGGTTGCCATCGGTGCCGGAGTCACAAGAATCCGTGAATCAATTCCCTCTCCAAGTGAACCGGATGAGGATTTGATGGAGGACGACCCTAAAACGGGTGAGTGATACGCATGCTCAATTTAGATTTTAATGACGACAATTATTGCGGCAAAAGCATGGTCAAATACCTCCACTTGCTGTGGGTGGTAGCGGTTGGTGTCATGATCGCCAGCTACTGGTATTTGAACATCTATAAAGCCAACCAGACAGCACAGAGTGCCGTTCCGACTGGACCCGTTGTGGCCCAATCGCCTGCGTCACCTGTCATGCCGCCGGCAATGCCGACTCAACAAGGTGTCGCTGCAGGTAACCCGGTTGCTTTACAGGGCTTTGCCAACACACCGAGTATGGGGACGCTGTTCCCAGAGCCCATCTTGCAAAATGTGGCTGCACCGGTTGATATGATGGGCGCTCCGTCATTTCTGCAACCGCAATTACCACAGTTGCCAGCGATGAGATCGGTCGCAGATGCACCGGTTTTGCCCTTTCCAAGTATTGTCAAATCCATGTTGACCAGTGTGGTCAATGTCAGCACCCAGGGACCGAATGGTTCAATAGCCGCTGCGCCAGCGCCACAGCCCGCTTCTCCGCTGCAATTTGCTCAGCCGTTTACCGGCGTATCAATCCAGAGCATTGGTTCCGGTGTCATCATAACTGAAGATGGTTACATTGTTACTAACTATCATGTGGTTGAGCAGTCCAAGAATGTGTTTGTCACCGTCTACAGTGACAACGGTAGCCGTCGTTTGCCGGCCCAGGTGATTCGACTGGATGAAGCCCGCGATTTGGCGTTGTTGAAAATCGACTCGAACAAGCCGTTGAAAACAGCCGCGCTAGGACGGGGTGAAGTGGTCAATCTTGGTGATCCTGTTATCACCGTTGGATGCCCGTTTGGTCTGGAGCAGACTGTCAGCAAAGGGGTGGTCTCGGCGATCCGTAAATCAGTTGTCATTGAAGGGACAGTCCATAAAGGGTTGATCCAGACAGATGCTGCCATCAACCAGGGTAACTCCGGTGGACCGCTGGTATCGAATAAGGGAACGGTGATTGGTATCAATACCGCGATCTATTCGCCAACGCGTGCATTTTCGGGTGTTGGTTTTGCTGTACCGGCCAATCATGTAGTCGATTTTGTCGAAGAGGTGATCCAACTGCCTAAAATCCAACCCATGAATGCAGGCTTGGGTCAGATGGTGGCGGCTAAAACGCAAACAGCCCCTCCGATTCCGAAAAACGCCATCATGCCCCATGATGACCGAGGCGCTTGTTCCAACTGTCACCCCATTTTAAATGGTGGTGGGCAGCAGGTGAACTTCAACCTGCCCAGTTTGGCTCTGCCAGGTTTTGACCCGCAAGCCACACAGCCGGAGACGCCAACACAACCTGTTCAGTCTCCGCCGATGCAAGCCGGAAAATTGGGCCAATACGTTGCGGTTCCGCCAGCGCCGAATGTTTCTCCCATCGGAGTGACCTTCAGCGCATTGGATAAACTGCTTGCCGAACGTACCAAGCTGCCATTTCCAAATGGGGTTTTTGTCCAAGGTGTTCAGCCTGGATTTGCGGGAGAAAAGGGCGGATTAGCCGTTGGTGATGTGATCTTCAAGCTGGATGGTCGCTGGGTACGGACTCCTGAGACGATTCAAAGGCGGATCTCAACACAGTACAGTCCCGGAGATGAGCTGCGTTTTTCCATCATGCGACAGGGGCAGCGTATGGATTTATTCGTCATCTATCCAGCCAAATCAACCAACCCATTGTTCCAAACGCCTGCACAGGCGGGGCCGCTGGTCGTGGCAACACCGCCTCAGCGTACGATCATGATTCAACAGCCAGTGACCCGGCAGACCGCACAACGAAAGCAAACCACAAAGGCGGTGCCTGCAAAAAAGCCTGCGGCCCCTGTACCAACAGAGTTTGAGTGGCAGGGGATGGAACTTGTGGTTATCAACAAAGCAGCAATTATGAAAAACCCTGCGCTTAAAGGGAAAAAAGGCGCTGAAATTATTGAGCTTGATCCAGGCTTAGCTGCTGATATGGCCGGTATACGGAACAGCGATATCGTTGTTTCCATAAATAATATGCCCGTCAATAGCAACGTCAAACTCGATAAAGCGATTAATGCAGCAAAAAAACAACAGTCCATTTTATTTGATATCGATCGTAATGGCCGACGGATGTTTGTCACCCTGAGATAGTGTAGTTACTGTTAACTGTACTGATTGTGATGCATCGTATTTTGGGAGAAAAATATGACCAGATCTTGGAAAGATGAAGCGGGTAAAACAGCACCCCAAACCGTGGATGGCGCACAATCTGGTTGGTCACAAGGAGGTGATCCTTCTATACCTGAAGGAAAACAAACGCCGAATGATAAGGTCTCGTCTTTAGAGGATAAGGTCTCGTCTTTAGAGGATAAGGCTATGGGAAAAAAGAGTAGAACTTCCAAAAAAAATATTGAACAACAATCAGAAGCAGAGAAAAAACTGCTTGATGCATTACAGCCTCCAGTGGCTACAAAGGACTCTTCTGAGTCCACCGATACTGTAAAGGCAGACGACAAAAAAGCGGATAAAGCAGATAAACCTACCGATAAGAAGGATGAAAAGTCTGCTGGATCTGCTGAACAGAAGGCAAAGGATGACAACAAGGTGGACAGTTCCACTGCTGAAAAGAAGAAGGATGCCAAAGCTGCTAAATCGACTTGGCCGTCGAAGGGTGGCAAAAGAGGCAAGAAATCCAGACCTTCTGATGAAAAAGAGATCAAGACTGATAAGGCAGAGGTAGGCAAGGGCGAATTAACACCAGGTGCGAAGCTCTTTGCAGCATCAAAGCCCAGTGGTGACGATAAGCCTGAGGACAAAAAACTGGATATTGCAGCCAAGAGAACGTTACCCAAGCCGCTACCAAAAACGACGGCGAAAAAACTGCCAAAATCAAAACCGTTTGGTATTGAGTTTGATGATGACGCGCCTGGTGAAGCCAAAGGTGCTGAGTCCAAGCCATTTCCAAAGTCGAAACCATTCGGTTCTGCTGAGACCAAAAGTACAAACGGCTCGAAAGAGGCCCAGAGGTTCGGCCAACGTGGCGCTAATGGTAGAGGCAAAAAGCCATTTGAAAAACCAGTTATACCCAAGGTGAAGACCAAAAGGCCCAAGCCCAGACGCGTGCCCCCTAAAGTCGGCAAGAAGGCTGGTATGCCAGCTACAGCTCAGCAGGGTTCGGAGGCATCAATTGTTGAACAGGCTGAAAAAGAGCGTATTTTGCAGGCGATTCGTGAAGATGCCAGAAAGTCGATTGAACAAAAGGGGAAACAAGAGGTCGCAAGGAAAGATATGCAACCAAAAGATGTGGAAAAACCCAAGGTTGCCGAGCCAAGAACACTGAGCGAATCGGAAGCCAAGTTCCAAAGCTTTCTTGATCAGAAACTCAGTGGTGCCCCTCCCAAAGTGGAAAGATCGGCAACTGCGGCAGCGGCACCTGTGGCAGCAGCACCTGCGGCAGCGGCACCTGCGGCAGCTGCGGCAGCTGATGTACAAAAACCAGGAACGGAAGATGTGGCGACGACCGACGATGAACAGGTAGTTGAAGAGAAGCCGTTTGGTCTGATTCCACCAGAACTGCGTGTTCATGGGATGGCCTATCGCGATATGGAGCCGGAGCCTTACCGTTCTGCCCAACAGATTGAGGTTCAGGAAGCCTTTCTCAAGCATCTTCAAGGTGAAGAGTATGAAATGCCAGGAGAGGCTGGTTCAGGACCTGGGGGAAGCCGTCCGGCCAGTTTAACCCGCCGGGTGAATCCAGATGGTTCAGTGGATGTTGTTGTCGAGTCACTTGGACGAGGAATTTACAACGCCCTGGGCGATATGGTCGGCGGTGTTGTGAATGTAGGCAGCTCTCTTATGGGTGGTGAGTCCGGCAAGAAATCCGTAGAACAGCCGACTGAACCGAACGAGAGCGGTACTGGAAAGATGGCAGGCCGTCTTGTGAGTGGCGCTGAAGAGGTTGTTCATGGTGCTGGTGAAATTATCAAGGGCAGTGGCAATATCGCTATAGGTTCAATCGGTGTGATTACCATGCCTATAGTTTCCGTAACCAGCGCTATCTTTCGATCCTTTAGATCGTCAGGAAAATCGGACGAACAAGAATAGAATAAACGATATCCTGAGCGGTGTTGAACTGTCACAGTTCTTCAAAACGAACGAGATGATTCAGTGGAGTGAGATCAGATGAAGAATATGAGCCACCCAAACAATACCCTTCTCCTTGGCATCGACCTGGGGACCTCCCGCACCATGATGATGTCCAGTCGGGGCACCAAGGCAGTGACCCACTCGGTGGTTGGTTATCCCAAGGATATCATCGGTGTGAAACTGATGGGACGTTCTCATGTCATCGGTGAAGAGGCGCTACAGCGGCAATCCTATCTGGATCTCCATTATCCTTTGGAGGATGGGGTTCTCAAGGAAGCCAATGATCAGGCTGCTGAAGCAGCCAAACTATTGATCAAAAATATGATCAATGAGGCCAACCCACAGCCGGGCGACCGTATTTGCGGCGTTGTCGGTGTGCCTGCGCGCGCCTCACTGTTCAATAAAAACCAGTTGCTGAAGATCACCGGTGAGTTGATGTCACTCTCCATGGTAGTTTCCGAGCCGTTCATGGTCGCCTACCAGATCGGCAAGCTGAACAATGCTATTATTATTGATATTGGTGCCGGCACCACGGACATCTGTGCCATGAAGGGTATTATTCCCGGTATGGAAGAGCAGGTGACTGTGCTCAAGGCGGGCAACTATATAGATTTTGTTCTGAAAAACCTGATCATTGATAAATATCCCAATGTTCAGTTTACCAAGCATCTGGCACGTAAAATCAAGGAAGATTACGCTTTTGTCGGTGAAGCCGAAGAGGTGATCGAACTTGAGCTGCGTATTGATGGTAAACCGGTCAAGAGCGATATCACCGAAGAGCTTCGTGTGGCCTGTGAAACCATTGTGGCTGAGATTGTTGAACACCTGCAAACATTGATCATGGTGTTTGATCCGGAAGACCAGAGCGAAGCACTGAAAAATATCTATCTGACCGGAGGTGGCGCTGCCATCAAAGGTATTGAAGAGATGATCATGAACCAGATGAAAGAGTATGGCGAAGTGCTGGTTCAGTGTGTTGCAGATCCTGATTATTCAGGTAGTGCCGGCGCCTTGAAACTGGCCTCTGAGTTGCCACCAGAGTATTGGGAACAGGTTGGACAGGTCACCGGTAGCTGATTACCTGTCGATTCTATCGATAGTGACAGCTGAACAATTGGAGTGATGAGAATGGATCAATCAAATGTGTTGCGGGTAGAGCCCACTCTATCGGCCAAGGTGCTGGCCGCGATGAGTTATTTTGGGATTCTCTCCCTGGTGGCTCTATTGCTGAATCGCAGCGACGAATATGTACGATTTCACAGTCGGCAGGGCGTGGTCTTGTGGATCTGGGAAGTGTTGGCAGTCTATACCCTGGTCATTCCAGGGATCGGCAGACTGTTTTTCGGCATGTCCAGTTTTATCTGTATCGTGCTCTCCATTATCGGAGTGATGTCGGTGATCATGGGACGTGCTTGGAAGTTCCCAGTGGTCGGTAATTGGGCAGAAAAACTGTAAATATGGATAGTACAGCCCATCTGAAGGTGATGTCGTATCAGGATGTAGTGAAATAATGGCAATTGTTTACCTGATTATAGCCATTTTTGTTCTGGCATTTGCTTCGCAAAACTTGATGATCGTACCGGTTCGCTTCATCTTTGGGCCGGCTGTGGAAATTCCACTGATTCTCGTTATTGTCGGAGCCATCATTTTCGGATTTGCGCTGGCGACGTTGCGGCTTGTTACCCGTCGCACAAGACGGTTTCCCAGAGACTGATCTCTGTCTCATGACGATTACTATGAAAGTCATGCGGTGATCTTTCATGGTCAGGGGTGTAAGGGGAGTCCTGTCCCCTTTTCATGTACGTTAGATAGAAGAAGAATACTCGTCCATGAGTTACGCGAAATGCATAGTCTGTTATCGGTTTGTCGGTTGGGTTGGTCTATTGACCAATCTGGCGCTTTCCGTATTAAAAATCTTTGTCGGCATCCTGTCGGGCTCACATGCGTTGTTGGTTGACGCGCTCTATTCCGGCAAAGATGTCATCACATCGTTCTTGATCATTTTGGGGCTCAAGTTTGCCAAAAAGCCCTTGGATGATGAGCATCGGTTTGGTTACGGCAAGATCGAGTTTCTGCTCTCAATGGTGATCGGCATCATTTTGGTGGTGGTCACACTGCTGTTTCTGATCTATGCAGCCGGAAATCTGATGGAAACAGAACATCAGACACCCCATCTGATCGCGCTGTGGACGGCGGTTTTTATCGTAGCGGTCAATATCTATCTCCGCTACTACACCCGCTGTGTGGCCCACAACATAAACAGTCCCATGGTGATGGTGCTCTCCCAGCATCATGAGGCGGATGGTTGGTCCTCACTGGCAGTGGCGCTCGGTATCATTGGCTCACACTATCTGGGCATGCCATGGCTTGATACGGCAGTAGCGGTATTCGAGTGTATTCATCTGCTCTATCTCGGCGGTCAGGTGATTCTTGACTCCTATAAAGGCTTGATGGATGACGCGGCCTCTCCAGAGGTGGTTCAGCATATCCAGGAAGTTTCTGAAAATGTGGATGGTGTTCAACGCATTGAAAACATTCGCACCCGTCGTGTTGGTCAGGAAGTTTGGATTTTCCTTGAAATCGGAGTCAATCCGGATATCTCCATTGGCGATGCCAATGCGGTCAGCCTTCAGGTGGAACAGCGGTTGATCGAGAGTATTCCCCATGTGGGCGATATCACCATTCAATTCCGATCAGCAGAAGGGAGCCTGCCGGAGTTTGGTGAGATCAAGAAGGAAATTTCTGTCCTGCGTGAACAAGTTGATCAGGAGAGTCAACAAATTCAGGGGCTGGACAAGCAACAACCCGTCAGCTCGTCAGATTGACATGATCTTTATCAGGCGTGGAGCATGAAAAGATATACAAAGAAACCATTAACGCCATTCTGCGTTTTGGGATGGAAGATACCTGCAGTACTTCTGCTGATCTTCTATATCGGAACGCTGACATGGAGCATGCATCTGCTCATGGAGCATGATGACCTGCTGGAAGGCCGACAACTCTTTTCCGATCCAATGGATGCGGTGGAGTCTTCTCCCTTTCTGGATGCCATGGGTGTTGCTTTGACCCCGCCGGCTCAGCCCGTCCCGCCACCGACTGGGTTGTTGGCGCGTTCGGCGCTGGTCAATGTTGCGGTTAAGCCAAAAGATCCCATGCCGGGCAATCCACCCGACAGTTATCTCAGTGCGGGATCTGGTGTGATTGTCAGTCCCAAGGGGTATGTGGTTACCGCCCTGCATCAGATCCAGAATTTTAAAGGGATTATGATTCAGGTGCAGACGCCCCAGGGTCCACGTCCTTACAACGCCAAGATCGTCAAGGTCGCACCCGAACACAATCTGGCGTTGTTAAAGATGATTTCCCAGGATACTTTTCCCTACCTGCCCATTGCTAAACGGGGAACCCTACGCATCGGCGATCCAGTCGTGGCGTTGGGCGATCCCCGTGGTCAGCAAGCGGTGCGTCAGATGGGAACAGTGGCGCGTAAGGCTGTGAAACAACCGGTGATTGTCGGCAAGACCCAGTTGACCCACCTGATTGCCACAGACGCCATCAATCATTGGTCTCAAAGCGGTGGCCCACTGGTCAATAATAATAATGAGCTGGTCGGCATCAATATTGTTGTCAACACGGCTTCGGGTCAGATGATGGGCTACGCCATTCCTGCTCAGACGTTAATTCGCCACTTTCAAGAGTTGGTGAAATTTCCTCAAGCAGCACGGCTAGCGCCAGCCAATCTGCTTCCAGCACAGGCCGGACCTGCGTCAGCAGGTCCTGTCAATGTCGCCATGACTGTTCCCGGTACAGAGCCGGGAGCAGTGTTGGGGCCTGGTGTCTCAGATCCTGCTTCTCAACGTCCGGCAGATCGTTGGTGGCAGTTGGCCAAGGCGAGGATGGATACCCAACTGGGCATCAATGTGGCGACCAATGTTAATCCCATGAACGGTGTTGTTTTTGCTGATCCAAACGATCAACCCATATTTCGGGTTCTCGGTTATTCATTAAATGATTTTGCAGGTTTGATTTTTTTAGGACTTATTTCAGGCATCAGTGGCGGCATGATGACCATGGGCGGCGGCATTATCAAAGTGACCGGTCTGATGTGGTTGTTTGGCTACGGTCTGCTGTTGGTACGGCCTGTGGCTTATTTGACCAATATCATCATCTATGGTGCTGCGGCACTGCGCTACCATCGTGAGGGATTGGTTCGCTTCAGTGCGATCAAGCCACTGATTCCCTGGGCGGTTGGTGGTGTCGTTGTTGGATACTTTATCGGCAATATACTCAGCAAGACCACGGTTCAGTGGTTGTTGGGTATTTTTGCCGTTCTGCTTAGCATCAAGATGTTAGTTGAGATTTTTGAGTCCAATCAACGTAAAAAGGGAATCGACCCCTCGGTGGTTAATGCGAATGCGCCGTTTAGGTCCAAACTACAGCGCTTTTTTGGCACGCGGACGATAGAGAAGCAGTCATGGGATAGTGAGCTAGGTGATGCGGATACCAGTCAGAAGCCGATGCATGGTCTGTTAGGGCTACCCATGGGACTGATCAGTGGCATCCTCGGTATTACCGGTGGCGTAATTGAAGTGCCATTGCAACGCTATGTCGCAAAATTACCGCTGCGAACTGCGATTGCCAATAGTGCTGTGCTGGTGTTTTATGCATCGCTGACCGGTTCGATAGTCGCCATTATACACGGCGTCCAATCCGGTTCATTTGAATTGCAGACGCCACTGATCATGGGTTTGATTATGTTGCCGGGAGCTTATGTGGGTGGATTGATCGGCGCTAAGTTGACCACTCTGTTCCCATTGAACGCTCTGCGTTGGATCTATGCGTTTTTGATGTTCATTATTGCGGTGAGGATGTTTGTCATATGAGGCTGACAGGCTCGATGATTGTCGCTGTCGGCTTGGTTGTTGTGCTGGCGGGGCTGGTGAGTGCGCTGTTTATCTCCCCGGATTATGATCAGTTGCCTGAGGCAAGCACTGCGCAGACACCGGCTGTGATGGGTGGTGGTACGGCTTCAGCCATCTCACCAGCTGGTTTGGGGCAGACAGTGGCGTTTAATCGCGGTGAGATGATGGTTGCGCGGCCTATGAAAAACGCACCACCGCTCAAGCCGTTTATTGCCAAGGAAGTCCAGCTTTCAGAAGCGCATTGGCAGGGGTTGGAAGCGATTCCTTTAAGCAGTGAGATCAAAAAAAAGCTCAAGCTGCCGGCCAAGCTGGAAGGGTTATTGATTGATGAGGTGTCGCTCAATGCGGCGCTTTCGGGTTTGTTGGCCGCGGATATATTGATGGTTGTCAACGCAACTCGGGTCAAGAGTCTGGATGATCTACTTGAGGTCTCCAAAAGAGTACAAGCACGCCGTTCCGTGGCGATGACCGTTTATCGGAAGGGTGTGCAGAAGATATTTGTTATGAGTGCAGAAGATAATCTGGGCTATGCCCAGGTGGAGACGGCGCCGATGATTCTGCCGGGAGAAATTATGCCACATCCGTATCGTGGACCCTGTACTCGGTGTCATACCGTTGGCACAACAGGGCACATGGTGCCAGACCCGGATGGAATTATCCTGCCGCCACCGCCGATCTCTGTTGACGCGCCGAGGCCGCATCAGGACCGTGGTCCGTGTAAAGCCTGTCATGTGATGATCACCAACTAAGTGTGAAGAAGGAACACGATCAATGAGCCATAAGTCCAACTCTGGAAGTTTTGTAGATGAGTTGAGTCTCTTTACATTTTCCGTTTCTCGGGTTCTTAAACGGATTGCTGAGTCGAGCATCAGGGGATTTAATTCAGTTTTCTCAGTGGATGGAGAGTTGCGACTTGATTTTTATCGGGATCGTGGCATTCAACACACACGGGCTGGTCGCTACGCCTTAGCGATTCAGCAGCTTGAGCCGGTGTTGGTCCACCATGCCGATGATGAAGATGTGCTGTTTCACCTGGGGTATTGCTACTTCAAGACCGATCGCACCAAGGATGGTATCGCCTTGCTGGAGAAGGTGATCGAAAAGGATTCCTCAAGTGCACGTGTCTGTTCCATATTGGGTATGGCCTATCTGCAAGCCAAGGATTTTGAAAAGGCGGCTGGTGTATTGGCCAAGGGGGTGGAGAACAATCCTGAAAACTTCAACCTCAACTACCGCTTGGGACTCGCTTATGATCATATTAAAGAGTATGACAAAGCGTTAGAAGCGTTTGAGAAAGCTTTGGCGATCCGTCCTAGTGAAACCAAAGTCTACCAGTCAATCGGCTTTGTTCTGGACCAGCAGGGCAAGCATGACGAAGCGATTGTCTTTTTCAAAAAGACGGCTGAAATCAAAGAGAATAAGATCTCTAGCTAAGGGCGGACACGCTGACGATGGTCAGATTTAATAACGATATGGAGGCATTGGGGCCGGAAACGGACAATAGTGCGCGCGTGCATCAGATGAAAAAGCTGATGCGGCAGCTCTATGCGGAGGAGTCGCGCTCGAACAATCTGCGCCTGCCTCCGATCAAGTCTCAGAATCTGGTGGTGTTTCTTTCTATCGTCTCCATATTGGTTTTCGGTGTTACGACGCTTTATAACTTCAACCGGTTTGTTTCATTGGAAGAGCAAGTACTCTCCTCGGCCGGACATATTGAAGATGCATTACAACGGCGGGAAAACCTGATGGGCAATCTGGTCAATCTGGCGCTCAATCAGGCGGCATTGGAGCAGGAGGTGTTCCGTCATGTGGCGGATGTACGTTCTGGTCTGCTGCACAAGATGCGGCCTTCGGCCATCACGCCGAACAGCCCGACGAATTTAACCGGTGTTGCAGGGATGAACAACGGCGCGCTGGGCCAATCTCCATCGGCTGCGGATCTCTCTGCCGTCCCAGAAGCGCCAAGCGCTGTTCTGGAAGGGGCTGGAGAAACAGCGCCAGCCGTCGAAGGGAGTGTGGCTGACTCTTCTGCCACTGCCGGGGTTGAGACAGACGGTTCAGCAACTAAACCCGATGCGCTGAAGGCGGATAAAAGTGCCTCATCATCGCCGTTGGACAAGATCATGAACAGCACCGGACTGTCAGCAATGAGTCGTCTATTGGCAGTGGTTGAGCAGTACCCGGATATCAAAACCTCCACCACCTATCAAATGGTGATGGACAAGCTGGTAGAGATTGAAAACCGGATTGCGAACCGACGTGATGAATATAATGAGCAGGTGAGAATATTCAATACTCTCATCTCCTCATTTCCCTGGTATCTGTTGGCCAAGATCACCGGCTTTGAACGCTACGAATACTTCCGATCCGGTGCCAAAGGCGAGGGGGATTACGTCCTCTTGAGATCAAAGAACTTCAACCGGCTTCTGCCGACCATGCAGATGAAACAGAACAGACCGGGCCTTTTCCCCTTTATGGGAGAACAAGGGCTGGGTCAGCCGTCAAAACAGCCGGATGGATCCGGTTTGTCGGATCAAGGTGAACCATGAAATACGATTATTGTTCGGACTGCCGCGAAGTAGTGACCTGGTATTCGATTGGCACCAACATCTTTCTGGTTATTTTCAAAGGCGCATTAGGCGTTATGACCGGATGCGCCGCCTTGGTGGCCGATGCCTTTCACAGTATGGCGGATGTCATCGCCAGTGGCGTGACCATGATCAGTCTGAGGATCTCCAACAGGCCCGCAGACGAAAAGCACACCTATGGTTATGGCAAGATTCAGCACATATCGTCGGGAATCGTCGGGTTGATTCTGTTAGCCGGTGCCTGTGTCATCATGGTCAACTCGGTGCGTGATATCATTCTCGGCCAGTATGACTCACCTGAACACATCGCTTTCTTTGGTGCGTTGGTATCGGTTTTTTCCAACGAGTTGATGTACCGCTATCAGTTTTGTGTCGGAACGGAAAATAACAGTCCGGCGATTTTGGCCAATGCCTGGGATAATCGCTCCGATGCTTTGTCCTCCATTGGTGTGATGGTGGGCATTGTGTTTGCTACTTTTCTCGGCTTTCCGATAGCCGATCCGTTGGCGGCCATTGCCGTGTCGGTTTTGGTGATGCGTATCAGTACGGAGTTGTTGACCGAATCGGTGAGCAATCTGATGGATTCAACACCCGAGGTTCTGGAATCGGAAGTAATCTACAAGATCGTGCGCAAGTTTCCCAAGGTGATGGGGGTTAACTACTTCCGTGCACGTAGTCTCGGTCAAGATCTTTATGTGGAGATTGATGTTCAGGTGGATGATGATTTGAAAGTGTTTGAAGGCGACTTGATTGTTGAAGCACTGAAGCAAACACTGAATCAGAAACTCGACAATATCGGTGAGATTCAGATTGTACTCTCACCGGTGATGGAGTGAGGGTACAACGTTGAAAAGGCGTGGTTCCATAAATGGCGCAGAGTGGATCATCATCTTCGGATTATTCCTGTTGATCGGTTCATTTGTTGTTGCTCTGTTTCCAGATGATTTCTGGGAGGCTCCGAAGCAGCGTTCTCCGGCTATTTTTGGCGGGTTGTCGCTGTTGCCTTCGCAGAGCAGTGATACATCGGCAATGGCACCAGCACAGGCACAAGCGCCGGTCAGCATGGTCAATCCTCAATCGGCCATGCAGACGGTCAAGTTGCAGATGCCGTTGATTCAGCCACACATGCAGCCCATAGCAGCATTTAACTCGACGGTTCCGCGCAATCCGAACCGAAAAACCAAACCGCAGCAGGGCATCGTGCCTTTGACGCGGTTGCCGCAGGTCTCATTCAGCGGTGCCATACAACAGATTTCCGAGATTGCTGAGCGGGATGGTCAGATTCATGTCTGGGTCAAAGGACCGGCTGAGGAGGATTTTCACATCTCTCTCGCGCCTGGCTGGTTTCTGGAGTACACCGGCTGTACTTTGGCGCATGATATACAGGTCAGAGGGGCCGGTTTTCAGTTGGATAAAAAGACCCCATCTTCTCTGATCTATGCGAAAAAGATTGTTATTAATGGCAAGCCGTGCCTACTGCGTAATGATGAAGGGTTCGCCTTCTGGTCGAATAAGTTTCGGTGATCATCCATGGATGACCCCCAAGGCAGACCCCCTATTTGGCCCTTGTTGGGCCTGATTGCCCTGATTATCGTAATCGGACTGTTACTGATGAGCGAAGGGACTTTAAAGAAGTCCATAGATAGTTTGGGATTGGGTGGACCGAGCCGTCAAATGCGGGGTGAAATTCTGGGGATACTGCCCAAGCCGACCCAACCGTCGTTGCAGGCACCGATTCAGGATGCCATTAAGCCACGACGGTTGACGAAGGTGTTGATCAAACGCATTCCGCGCATCAATCCGGGTGCCAAAATGCCGCATCCCTATTGGGGGCCGTGCACCAAATGTCATCTGATTCGAGGCGGTGCTCCAGCCGGTAGTCAACCAGCAACACCGGTTGCCAAAGTCTGGGAGAGGGCGTCAAAAGAGATTACCAAATTTGGCCCGCCTATTCTGCCGGATTCAGCACGGCCTCATCCGGCATCAGGGCGCTGTATCAAATGTCATGATGTTTTGGTGCAGGTTCAAACCAAATAGGTTTTTGGGAGAGACACAATGGCTCTGAAAAAAGGAATTCAAGAAGGATTCTGCGAAGCATCTTTCCAAAACAGAATTAATGTGATGGAGGGATTGATTGGCAAGATTGTCGAATTGCATGTGGCCTCGACTCAGCGTTTTCAGGAATTGGACGCAAAACTTGATCGTATGGAGCGGATTGCTCAACAAATCTCCGCCTCATCTGGTACCATGGTTGATCAGACAGGCAAATCTCCGGCCATAGGTGCGGGTGGGGCACTGGCTGGCAGCAGCGGGGATGCTACCGTTCAGGCACTGGATGCGCGTCTGAAGAATATTGAAAAACTGACCGCGATCATGCACACGCGTCTGACCGGTAATGCTGAGCCGATAACGGGTGAAGACGATGGCATAGCTGCTGTTACCGGAAGTGGTGATGCCATTCCGGCTGATGTTCTGGTCAAAATGTCCTCTGATCAAAGTACTCTGATTGAAGAGTTAAAAAAACGGATTGATCCGCGCCTGGTGATCTACCTGGAACCGCTGATCAAGACAATCGAAGAGGAAGGGTTGGCGGCTGAGAAGTTGAAAACCACCTCTATCAGTCGGTTGAGCGCACTGCTTGATACAGAAGAGCCACCCAGCGACCAGATGATCTATGAAACCTTGGTCAATATCGGTACTGAAATAAAGGACTTTGAGAAGTCCTTTGATAAGACCCATCAGGAGTTGAAGATCATTGCCGTGCCGTTCCAGAAGATTGGTGAAATTTTCAAGGGCAACCTGGACAATATGATCCAGGCTCACGACATGATCTTCCGCTTAAGTGCTGATCTACCTCAAATTTTGGAACAGATGGTGTCGGTATATAACGAGAGAATCCAAAAAGATGGAACAGGTTGATCGACAGCAGTATCAATAGCCAAAATAGGGGTATAAGGATCACATTCAACGTAGGGATATCGGTATCACTTGGAATAGACGGGAATAGGGGCAACAGATGCTTCCATTTGTGACATTTGGCGTTGCGGCACTTACCGGGATATTTGTTGGAAAGAAGCTTTTCCACAAGCGATTTATCCATGATAAGTCAAGCAAGGCGCCCTCTATTGAGTTTATTCGGGAGACCATTCATCCTGAGCCACCGATCGTCTTGTCCACAGAAGAGGTGCCGCTGGACAACCGTTTTGGTAGTAATACCCTGATCAGCGAGCATGAGTTTGCCAGAACGGCAACGGTGCAGTTGCGGTTGGGGCAGACGGAACAGACCTCCAAGCTTTCCAAGGCGAATTGGTGGCCGATTCTTGAAGGCTTTATTCAGAAAGAGTTGGGAAAAAACCGGGGCGTAGAATTTGGCAGCCAGATTGCGCGGCGGGTCAAAATCACTTTTTCAGCAGAACCTGGAAAATTCATTCTGTACAAAGTCATTTGGAAACAGGAGAGCTGCCGTGGATCCCTGTTGATCAGGGTCGGACATCGTGCTTATAAAATTCCGTTCTTTATAGCTTATGGATTATCTCACTCGATTGAAAGCCTTGAAGAGAAGCAGAAGAGTGCAAAGAAGGGGCAGGGTAGCAATACTTAACTGAGAATCTGTTTAGAGTACCCAAAACAGATCTTCCAGTTTATTCGGTAACTTTCTCTGCCTGGGGGGCAGTGCGGAGGTAGTATATGAAGGTCTTGATTGCTGACGATAATTTCAACAACCGTAAACTGTTGCGCGATATTCTGCGACCGTATGCAGACTGTGACATGGTTAATGATGGCAAAGCAGCGTTGGAGCTGTTTGAAGCCGACCTGGAAGATGGTGAACCCTACGATCTGGTCCTAATGGATATCGTCATGCCGGTTATGGATGGCCAGAAGGCAGTTCAGCGGATGCGTGCCATTGAGAGTGAGCTGGCACCAGATCAAAAGCCGTGCATGATCATCATGGTGACTGGAATGGATTCATCCATTCAGGCAATGCAGTCCTTTTTCAAAGGCGGTGCTGCTGACTATCTGACCAAGCCGATTACCAGGCAGATGCTTCTGGATAAGTTGTTGGAACATGGATTGGTTGAAGAGGATGAAGGGTAACAGATAAAGGAACCATCATTATGACCACCACCTCCACATCTTCAATAGCACCACGATTAATGGAGCGCCATTATTGTGGTGTGCCAGTCAAATTCAACTGGTGTGTCGGCATTGCCCAGGAGATCAGTATCAACTCCATTTTCATCATTTTGGAGAAACCGTGCTTGGTGGATGAGGGTGCGGAGGGGCTGTTGCGGTTGGAACATGACGATATTCTTATTCAGGAAAAGGCCAAGGTAGTACGTGTGGAAAACCATGGTATTGCGGTGATTTCCATGGAAAAAGAGAGCGTGCTTAAAGGTATCGCCTATCATATCAATAACGGTATTGAGTACATACATCCCCTTGAAGATGGAATAAAAATCAATTTTAAAGGGCATGTCAACGCGAACTGTCTGATCGATTTTGTTGATGCCTATCGAAACAACAAACCCGGTACTAAATATCTATTGGACTTCCATAATGCAACCGATATTACCCCCTCAGGTATCGGTATGTTGTTGATGATGGCGGATCATAACAAAGGAAAAAAAAGCGATATTAAACTGGTAAATTTCAACAATGCAATACAGACAGCCGTGCAAGACAGTCATATTGATCAGACGGCTGTTAAGCTGGATATGCACTACGAAACGCTGACTGATACCAATATTACAGTTCAAGTTGAAGAAGAGAAGCGCGATGATGGGCAGGATCAGGTTGTCATTCGGGTAAATGGGGTGTTTGATGCCAGCTGTCGTGAAGCGTTCATTGCAGCTTACCGGCATCGTCCTGAAAACACGCACTATTTACTTGATTTTGCCAATCTTCAGCATCTTGAGCGGCCTGAACTGGGGACGATTCTGATGTTGGTTCGACACAATGGAACCGACAAGAGCCGCATCAAAGTCATTAACAGTAACAGTAGAGTAAGACAACTTTTTGCAAAAGTGAAATTAGGCCGGCTTCTCGATTTTTCCTGATGTTCATATAAGAATGATTTCAGGTCGTCATCATCGGGGAGTCGTTGACGTTTTTCAAGGTGGATTTGATTATGTCTATAACAGATGACGTAAAAAGAAATAGTTTTGTCTCAAAATCCACCTCAACGCAGTTGGACTTCTTTATCAAAGAGGCAACCGCTTCTTTGGACAACTGCCTGCAACGCCTGCAATTCGTTGTGCCCCAAGAGGATGAGGTTGATATCAGTTCGATTCATCCATTGCTGCACGGCGTTCGTAGTATTCGTGGTTCTGCGGAGCTCTTTAATTTTACCAATATCGTTCGTGTGACCCGCATGATGGAGCGGTTGCTTGAGCAGGTCGAAAACGATCAACTGATTTTTTCACAATCATTGATTGATCGCCTGCTGATCGGCTTTGAAGCATTGCAGCAGTTGTTTGAGGATGTTTCAGTGAGTGATAGCATTGATGTGCAGGATGCTATGACTGCTCTTTCCGCTGTCGAGTCTCCAGAAGTGGATGATGCTCCACCCGCTTATAGTGCAGCCAGTACTGGATCTATCCCTTTTGATCTGAGCCATTATCCAGAAATAGTCGCACGGGCTGTGCAGCAGAATCGGGCGATCTACGCCATTGCAATCCATCCCTCCATTTTAGGAGAGGAACAGTTCGAGTCGCTGAGGGATTTGATCGATATCCTGATGTCGGTGGGTACCATCGTTGATACCACTCCTCCCATTGAGGAAGGGTTGACGCTTGACACTGATTCGGATGCGCCGATTCATCTGCTGTTTACTTCACTGCTTCAGAAAGAGTTGTTGGTATCGTTGTCACAACTGCCGGATGCGTGGATCGTTGCCATCCCGGTTACGGAAGAGATGCAGGAGACTTTATCTGAGGTGCAAACGCCACCAGATGATGTTCCTGCCATGGACGTCTCTGACCAAAATGAGGATGAGAATGACGGAAAACAACTTTATCAGGTGACATTGGAAGCACTGAAACATTTGGAGCGTGGACGCACCCATCTGGATCAGGTAGAGGTTGAAGCGCCGCTGAATTTGATTGAGTTCAATCTTATTCTCCAACAGGTGCGCGCTGTACGGGGCTCTTCCGAACATTTTAACCTTGTCAATGCGCTCAGCCTCTCTCTGGTAATGGAACAACTGATTGATTCTGTAGTAGATAAGTCGATTCCATTGAATTTAAAAGTGGTATCCGCACTACAGGGTGGGTTTGACGATCTTATTGCGTTGTTTGGCAATGTAGGCTCGATTAATACGTTCGATGTTCAGCGATCAGTGGCAGGCATTGAAAACATCCTACAACCCGTTGAAGATGAACAGGACTCTCAATTCCGTCAGAAGCCTGATGAGGGGGCGTCCAGCAGATCAGAAACAGGGGCGGCAAGGCAGATCTTTGATCTGAGCAACTATCCTGGTACAGTTCAGAATGCTGCTGCGCGTGATCTGCAGTTTTTCTCCATTGAGATTATCCTGCCAAACGATCCCATCAATCGGAAAGTGCACTACAACTATGTGTGTGAGCTGCTTGATCCGGTTGCAGCCATCATGGATACCCGACCTGAAGGTTTGGCGCAGCTGGACTGGTCGTCATACCCGGATGATCGCATCTATATCCTTGTTTCATCGGAACTGACCTATCCGCTGTTGGACAAGCATCTGTCACTGGATGACAGGCATGTCGAAGAGTTATATCCGTCGGCGGAAATGTGGAATGTGCCTGAACAGGAGATGGAACAGGATGAGCGTGCGGCTGAGCCTGAGAGTCTCTACGATGAAGAATACCGTCCAAAACGAAATATGGTGGGATGGTTCTCCTTCGGTGCGATTGCAGCAGGACTGGTGGGCCTGATCTGGTTTTATGGTGATACGATCAGCAATTTCATTGACCGAGGGCAAAGCACTGAGCCGCTGGTTGTGCTCAACACGCCTGATGCAGTGGGTAAAAACAGACCTGCCGTATCCAAATCAGGTATCACTGCCAAGCAGGTTGATGCCGTAGTTCAGAAACCGTCCAATAACAAGGCGATACAAAAGCCTTCGGCGGATACTGAACCTGACTCGGAGCAGCCTCAGGTTGCCCTGTTGTCTCCAGATGATGATCTCTCAGTTGATGTAACTGATGCCGCTGTTAATGACACTCAGTCGATAGTTGACAGCCAAGCGGTGGCGGATGATCTTCAGTCAGCTATTGAAGCATCAATGGGACAGACGCCAGCGGAAGTTGAGGCGATATTTGCCGATGAATCCTCAACGCTGACCGCCGGAGAGTCAACTCTTGTCGCGCCCTATGAACAGCTTCAAGAACCAGGTTTTGCGTCGGAGCACGCTTCAGGATCAGGGGATGCTGCTACGGCTTTGCAACTTTCTGCTGAAAATGCAGCACCTCAAACTGTACAGGTTGAACAGGAACATGTGGATGATAGGATTGCCCTGATAGACACGGCAGAGCAGACCGAATTACGGGGTGATGTGCAGCGAACAGAATCCTTTCTTACCGATAGGCAAACCGGGGGCAGTGATCCCGAAGCGCAGAGTACGGATCAGTTTGCTGAAGCAAAGAAAACGCCTGAAGAAATATTGGCGACCTATAACAATCAATTCAAACACTATAACCGCCTTTGGCGCGTTCCTTATCGCTTGAGTGACTCAGATGGGCCAACGCCAATCGTTGCTATTCGCACAGATGAAAAAAATAACCTTATTGTCGATATCAGCGCCTTTATTGACAGAACTTTTTCCGCTGCAGGCACGACATTTACTTTGACAGCGGATAATATCGCCGATGTGCGGCTGTTTTTTCAGACCGAATCAGGCCAGGGCTATATGTATTGGTTCCGGTCCGATGGTACAGCCCGTATTCCGCCTGAGTTTTGGCAGGCTTTCATTGTCGTGAGTGACAAGTGGTTCTCCTTCAGCCATGTGTTGCGTATACAAGAGGATGGTATCCTGACCATTCGGGATTTATCCTCAACCCGTGTAAGGGCCATGCTGAAATATTTGTAGATAGTTGCAAAACAATTTCCTGGCGATTCTTGCCGACAGGAATGGAATACATAGGAGAGTCCGTTGACCGCCTTTGCGCATTTTTTTTCCAGTATGACAGGGGTCGCGATTTTCTGCCTGATTATCAGTGCGGTTTTTTTTGCTACACTTCTGTCGCTCTATCTTAGGACAAACAAGGTTCTTCGGCATATTAACGGTGGGCTGCGCCTGTTGAGACGCACCGAAAATCTGCCAGAGGAGCATGATTGGTCAGAAATAGATGCGGATGATCACGAAATCCGCAGAAAGTATCTGTTTGCGATCAATTGGGATGTGTTTAACAGGGATTTGGCTGATTCCAGGTTGACAATTCTGAAGGGGCCTTGGAAGACATTCGTCAATAATCTCAACTATACCCCGCCGGAAAAACCCAAACCGATTACGACTACTGCTGATCCTGGTTATTTTTTCCATGATCGCAGTCTGCTCTACAACCATCTCAACATCCGGCTCTACAACTCAATACCCAACCTGCTGACCGGTTTGGGCATTTTGGGAACCTTTATCGGTCTGGTTGCGGGTATTCATCTGGCCCAAAAAGGTATGAATGCTGGTCCGGAAGAGATGCGCGCTGCTCTGGGAGACCTTATGGGAGGTGCCTCACTGGCATTTCTTACCTCCATCTGCGGCATCAGCATGTCGATCATTTTTTCGCTTTTGGAGAAACGACGGCTGTATGGGGTCTCCTTTCAGATTCGTCGCTTTGTTTTAAACTTAACTGGTCGATTGGATCTCAAGCCTGCTGAGGAGACGGCGCTCTCCGACATCAGTAAGAACCAGGAAAGGCTGTTTAAAGAGCTTCGCCAGCAGACCAATCAAATGAAAATCTTCAATAGCACCATTGCGTTGTCCGTATCTGAAGCGAAAAACAGTTATCTTGGTCAGGGCCGATTTCAACAATCCATTGATCAGATGGTACAGGCGGTTCAGCTTTTGGCACCTGCGGGTTCTATTGAGAACACCGCTGCTGTTGTGGTTCCAGCAGCCAAAGAGGCATCAGCTGAGAGTGTCATTGGTAAGCACTTATCCACCTTTGGCGAGTCATTGACCAGCATCAATGAAACACTCAAGCGGCAGACCAATACGATTACTGCCTCCTGGCAAACCGCTCAGGAGACCACTCAGAAGCAACTGAGTGACATGGTGCAACAGGATCGGGACAGGCTTGCAGCCAGTACCCAATCCATATCAGAGCAGTTCAAGAAATCGACATCGGATCTGGGAGACCGCTTAGAACAGTCGGTAACCGATTTGGCTGGTGTGGTATCTGGAATGAAGAGTGGTCATGACGAACTGATTTTACTACTCAATACCACGCCGCAGATATTGGTCTCCACTGAGAAACTGGTAGAGCGTTTTGAACAGTTCCATGCCCTGTTTGGCGACAATATGATCGCCATGGATGACATGGTGGAGCAGATGCAGCAGAGCAAGGCAGGCAACCTCCAGGCGCTCGATCAATCCGAACAGTTCATTCAATCCCTACAAAACTCTCAGTCCCAGATTGGAACCGATACCAAGGCGTTGGGCCAGGTGGTCAGCAGCGCTGGTGAACAGATGACACACGCTGCCAATGGGCTGAGCCAAACCGCCGAAAAACTGATGCAGGCTGTTGGTACCATGACCACAGCAGCGAGCAGTTCAGGTGCAGAATCGACAGCGGCAACAACGGGTATGCAGGATCTGGGCAGTCAGATCAGTGATCAGATGGCGCAGACGCGCATTGCCATCAGCGACATGGCGGACAGCATGAGCGCCATGTTGGCACAGATGAAGAAAAGCGATAACACCCCCTCTGTGGCTGATTCTGTCTCTGATACCATGGGACAGTTCAGCAGCCGGTTCAACGATCAGGTACAGCACTCCCATACGGTGATGAGTGCGCTATCCGAGAGTGTTCGGTCGATATTGGCGGAGATGCGTCAATTGGGGGTCTCAACGCCCGATATTGCCAATCAGGTCCATCAGCTTACGGAAGGATTACACAGTTTCCATACCCGTATGGAGACCAAGTTTGATGGATTCATGACCCAGTTGTCTGGACAGTTGGCGGCAGATAACAAAGGAGACAGTCAGAGCAGAACGCTGTCACAGTTGACTACGAATAATGATCGTATGCTTGAGGGCATCAATCACGCCTCACAACAGATGACCGATCAGATGTTGCAGGCGTTTTCGACTTTGCACTCATCCATTGAAAGTATGAAATCCTCCCAGGAGTCGATGGGGCGGCATCTGTCAGTGATTCCCGACCTGATGAAAGATGTCAGCAGAGCCTCCAGCGGTACACAGTCAACGTCCGGCAACTTTGAGGATCGTATGGGCAGGTTGGTTGATCGACTCTCCCAACAGATGGACGATATGAGCCACTCCGCATCGGCGATGCTCAACAACAGCATGCAGAATGCTGAGGCATTACATGCCTCACAAAAACGGTTGAGCACTGACAATGCCAGTCTCCATGGTGCGATTCAGATGAGTGGTGAATCGATTCAACAGGCAGCCACTGAGTTGGGTACAGCTACGCGAAGATTGGCCAACACGCTGAGTGATTCGGTGGGAATCGCTGCTGAAACTCGGACATCTCTCGAAAATATTCGTGATTTTGCTCGAACCTTTGATACAGCCCAGACCAGCATGCGTCAGTTGATCACGCCGATGGAGGCCGCCAGCCGTTCTCTCAGTCAGGCTGGTGACCGACTCTATTCTGGGTTCGGTAAATTGGATGCGGTCACTCAGACCATGGGACAGACTCAAGAGGTAGCGCAGGCAACCCTGCAAGCGATCACCCTGGCCCATGAGCAGCTTCAGGGGGTGTGGACCAACTACCAGTCTCGCTTTGAGAGTGTTGACAACACCCTTGAACACACCTTCAACAATCTCAACGGTGGACTTGGCGAGTTTTCCCATCAGGTTGTTGACTTTGTCAATGGCATGGATAGGCATATGGAGAATGTTGCTGATAAATTCGGTGTGACCATCGGTGGATTTGGTAATCGTATGGATGAGATGGGCAACAGTCTTGATGAATTCATCTCTCAAATATCATCCAACCTGTTGCAACCGATGGAGCACACCACCGGGATGCTTGCCGAGGCCAGTCAGCAGTTCTCAATCACCGGAGATAAAATCTATAGTGGTGTCGAGAAGATCGAGAAGGTCACCGGAACTCTGGTGCAGACTCAATACATTGCTCAGGAAACACTGGTTGCCATCGGGGAGGCCCATCGTCAACTCAAAGCTGTGTGGGAGGAGTATCAGTCGCGGTTTGAAACAGTGGATGAATCGCTTGAGCGGACCTTTATCAATCTCAGTAAGGGCTTGAATGAATTTTCCGGTAATATCATTGGCTTTATTCATAATATTGATGACAATATGGGTAACGTCACTGGCAAGCTGAACATGAGCATCGGTGAGTTTGGTAGCAAGCTGGATGATATGAATGAATCCTTGAGTGATTTTCTAGGCCAACTGTCCGAGAAACAGTAACGGAGGTTAGCCATGCGTGATCGTCGAGTCAGCAGTCGAGTTGAGATCGAAGCCGAGCAAGGCTATTTCATCTCTATCAGTGATCTGATGGCGGGATTGGTTTTCGTTTTTATTATCACTCTGAGTATTTTTGCACTGCATCTGAATACCTCTCAGAAAGATTATGAAGCAGAACTGGAGCCGTTGAAAAAAGAGCGCCAAGAGCAGGCGGAACGGCTGAAGGTGCTCAACTTGAAGATCGAAGAGTTGCAGACGCTTTCCAATAGTCTGCGCAAGAATATTGACCTCTATCTGAGTCGTACTGATCGACTCAAGGAACAGTTGCTGGTCGATATTTTCAAAGAGCTGCAAACAATGCGGATGAAGGATGTGGTGATTGATCCCGACCAGGGGATCTTGCGGCTTTCAGATAAAATTCTGTTCCACTCAGGCTCTGCGGATTTGGGAAAAAAGGGGCGAAACACACTGAAAAGACTCTCTGTGGTGCTTGATAAGCATCTTGCGTGTTATGCAGGGCAGGCTGAAATGACATCCCGACCTGAACACTGTAATGACGATCAATGGAATCCCGGTACGCTTGATGCCGTATTCATTGAGGGGCACACAGATAATATCCCGTTAAGTCGAGCCAATCCCCATGACAATAATCTCCATCTCTCCGGTATGCGGGCGATTCGCACATTCGAGTATCTGCTGGAGTCCAGCCATGTAGAGGCGAGTCGCTCCTTGGCAAATCTGAGCAATCAGTCAAAGCAACCGGTATTCGGCATCAGTGGCTATGGCGAGCACCGGCCCGTGGTGGCCCATGAAAAGCCCACCGATGAGCCGATCAACCGGCGTATCGACATGCGGTTTTTGCTCACCAATCCCCGGCCACCGGAAATAATACCACTGATTCTCAAAGAGCTGGATCAACTCACTCTGGAATTGGAACAGATGCAATGAGTTTGTCCAGTACGCTTATTGGATGGAAAATACCGTTGCCGGATGAGGAGCAGGTTGCCTATCCATTCCGAATACAGAAGAAATGGGCCGAAATCAACAGAAGCATACCTGGCTCACCATCACTGCTCAGTGCTACGGAGGAAATTGATATACGCCGCAAGTGGCTGGTTGATCGGTTTAAGTCAACAGGATCTTTGCAGGGGATACAGCGGCGTCGGCTACGACAAGTTCCTTGGTTTCTGTTTAGTGCCGGGCAAAAATATGGTGATCCATCGCTTGCGGAACAAACCGATTTTGTCGAACAGTGGATCTCATGGCTTGAAGAGACAGTGCCGCATAGTGGTACGCTTTTCGCGCTTTTAGATAACTTCCTCATATATTATCCCAGGCATCAGACTGATCTGTTTGAGTTTTGGCGGGTCAAAATAAGGGCATTATTAAAACATGTCCAGCGTCCTGAAATAGAGGCGCGATGGCGGATATGCCAACAGTACAAGTTGCTGGATTCTGATGGTCCTAAGGCATTTGCTGAAAAAATTCATCAAGGTGATACCCTGGCCTATCATCTGTGTGAACAGGCTAAATTGAGTAGTGACGTGTCGCAACATGGATTTGTTTGGCACAGTTATAACCATCTCCTGACGCTTCTGGCCGCATCCTTGAACACCCGAAGAATATCTGTCCAAAAGATGCATACGGTTTTAGAAGGGTTCAGGGGAAAGAATGAGCTGTTTCTAGTTTTTGGCGGGTTCTATAAGGTTCTTTTGGTTGAGACGCTGTTGCGGCCATTTTTGAATCGCAAGCCCACTCGTGCAATGCAGACGCTTCTGCAACGGTTTCTGTTAGAGTATATCGGCGATCCGCGTACTAGAGTTCTTGCTTGGAATCAGGTCGATCCAACCCTCAAAGAGGTCATGTTCAGCTGGTTGGACAGCATGCCCCATAAAATGGATGAGCTGTTGTGGATTTTCTCCCAGGAAGCCTCTGAAAAACTCTCTGCCATTCAATCCTCATTCATGGATATAACGGGCCGGTCAAATCAGGCCATTGATTTGGTGCAACTCAATCAGATTAGTCGTCATGCCCATGCCATTCAGAATGCTGCCCACTACTGCCAGCTCATCAATATCACAGAAATCAGTCATGTATTGCTCACAGTGGTCCAATCAATGAGTGAAGTCGCTGATCACTTGGTTATCCGTCCGGACATGGTCAGAGCGATGATGACCCTGCTTGCACAGTTACAAGTGATGGTTGGGGATGTAGAAAACTGTGAAATGATGGATACATCCGAGGCAATTGAAGCCGCGAACTTCATTCTTGACCAGGTGATAGAGTAGGGGATCTCTACCGTCTATCAGGAAGAGGCAAAGGAGATGGCAATTTCAGTCAATGTGATGGAAAACGAGTTCTTGAGAGATCTATTTGCTCAAGGCCGCCAGCACATTAGATGATGTTTTTGTTTAGCATGTTGTTTCCTCACTCGCCAAGCTCCAGGGCAACAGGTTGGGATGCGGCCTTTTTGTTCAAGTGCTGATGATAACGGTAGCCCAGTAACAACAGGACAATCGCGGCATACACATAGGGTTCGCCATTTTCATGTTTTGCGGCAAAGATAAAATGGAACATGATCAAGATATTGACTAGGTAAACCGTGTTATGAATCCGCTTCCATTTTGGAAATCCCAGTCTGCGTACCATGTCTCTCGTTGAGGTGATGGCCAGGACGATCAGAATGCAGAATGCGATCACACCGAGAATAATGAACGACCGTTCATGAATGTCCTCAAAGATCTTATCCCAGTGGAATACCCACTCCAGCCAGACGTAGGTCAGAACATGCAGAACGGCGTAGAAGAAGGCGTACAGACCGATCATCCGTGAGTATTTGGCCAGTTTGCGGATGCCGGTGATCTCATAGAGTGGTCTGAGTCCCAGGGAGATGATCAAAAAGTTGAACGCCCAATCGCCCAGATAACGGTTAATGAATCCAACCGGCATTTCACCCAGGGAGCTGCCCGGAACATATCCGCTGATCAACACCCGTCCCACCAGCCAGATGAGCGGCAGCAGAGCCATCATGAAGATCAACGGCTTGAGGTCGATTTTGCGTTTGTTTTTATTGATCAGTTGATGTTCGGCATTCTCATCCAGACCGCTGATGATCAGCCAGAGGGCATAGACCATCATGAACAGGTTGCCGGAGCCGATCAGAATGAACGGGGTCCGAGGACCGACTGCATCAAAATAGTAACCGCCGCTCTGAACCAGCAGTACGACACCCAAACCACTGACCAGATGAAACAGCCCCTGGACCGAGCCGAGTAGGTCTTTGGGGGCCAGTTCCAACGCCAGTACTTTTGGTGCAACCAGGCAGCCTGCCTGTCCGATACCGATGATCATTACCGGTATAAATACCAGCCAGCTCATTGGATTCTTCATCATACCCAGTGACAAAAAACCCAGGCCGGTGATGGCCAAGCTGATACCGATGGCGCCAATACGGCTGCGATGCAGCATATACTGTTTCCAGAAAGGCATGGCGATCAGGGTCATCAGCCCCATGACGCCCAACATGATGCCAGCACGACCGACAGCATAATCTCGGGTAACACCCACCATGTCGGCGAATGAGATACACCACAGTGAGAGAAACAGGCTCACCACAATCATGTCGGCGCGGACATAGAAAGAGGCAGCAAAACAGAGCTGCATGCGGGGGTCATTGGTGATCATATCCCACACACGTTCAAAATAGTCCTTACCGCTCTTCAGCAGAGGAATGCGTTTTGGCAGCTGATAACGGGTCAACAGCAGGCCCGCCATGGCAGCGATGAAAGGAATCCACATGAATCGGTCAACACGACCATCGGAGACCGGAATTTGGATAAATATCGCTGTAAGGATAGCGCCGCCCAGCACCATCATAAACACGGTGTTAGGCAGCAAGCTGAACGTGGATTGACGGGTAGAGACATCTCCAGCCAGGGTTGTGATCTGGAGTTGAACCGTATCGGTACCCATGGCCACCATCACACGCATGATGTAATAGAAGATCAGTCCTTCCAGGCCAAGAATGAGTTCAATATCCTTGCTGAACGGAATCAGGAAGGTGCCTAGGGCTGCTGTGGCAAAGCCAACCAGCAGCAGGGGAATACGTCGGTTGAATATGGTTTTCTGTGCTGTATAGAGCACAACCAGGGCAAGGCCGATAAGCTGGGTGACTACCTGAATGTGCGCATTGATGGTGCCGGACTGCTCAAAGGAGATCGCCAGCACCTCATCCAGAAACAGGGGTTGAATGGCCACTGTCAGGGAGATTACCAGGGTGCTGAGGGCGCTCAACAGGTAGAAGGCGTTCCAGTGGTGACTGCTCAGGATGGTACGACTTTGTGGGGTTTCAGTCTTGTCCATGATCACTCCTCATCCCCGCCGCCCATGCCATGGTGTCCGATGCGACCGCCTTCCCACATGCCGAGCATATGGGAGTCACGCAGGGGACAGACTTCACCATTGACTGAAATTGAAGCGGCATAGAGAAGTGCACCCTTGCCAGCACCCATCTCCTTGAAAGCGGTTCCCTTGATGTACATGCCGTTGCGAATGCCGCAGCCATTCTCTTTCAGATAACCTGCGGGTGCCAAGTTGTACCAGGCTGGACTGGTTATCTCATTGCTGACTTGAATGGTGACATTTTTTCGACCGGAGCTGCGTTGCGATTGATTCACCACCCGAATCACTTTTCCTTGGAAACGCACCGTTGTGAAGCGTTCATGCCACTCGGGGTCAACAGTACGGGCCGCCGGTGGTGGGGTGGCGACGCTCCGGTTGGTGGATGGCGTCATGGCGACGGTCATCATTTGAACACCAGGTGAGGCGGATTGCCGAGCGATCTGTTTTTCACGCTGGGCTTGACGGGCTGCTGCTTCGGCTTGAGTCATGATGCGATGACAGTTGGAACAGACCTGACGGCGTCGGGCATCCAGGTGTGGCGCGGTAGCACCACTGGTGATAGGTGGTACAGTCTTTTGATTCGATATGTTATCAACAAGAATTTCGTGACAACTGGAACAGACCATGTGGCCGCGGTCATCGGGATGGGGTGAGGGTGCGCCGGCAACGATGGCAGGGGCCTCATCGTAACTGTGATCATCCCAGGGATTTTCCTCAAAGACCGCAATGAGAAACAGCCCTGCACCCAGAACGATCGCAGAGGCCATGATCCATGCAGCGATGTTATTCATCGGACTTTTCACAAGCTGTCATCATCCATGCAGGTAAGAAAATCATCACAGGTGTCCCGAGCAATAAAAAACTGATCGTGATAGCGACACAGGCCGGTATCATCCCGTACTGCACCAAATGCCGAGGAGACAATAGCCAGACCGGGAATCTCAGCTTCCAGGGCCAACGATGATTGTACAAAATGGTGGCAATCGCCGCATAGGCATAATGCATCCGTTCTCATAATGCCGCCCAGTAGTCGCCAAAGACGTAGACTGAGAGAATGAAACCCAAAATGACATTCACCGCCACGCCGATGGAGAAAGCACTGAACGCGCCACGCTCGACACTGCGAAGCTCACGGAAGCGTGTTGTGAGACCGATGGACAGAAAGCAGAAGATAAATGCCCAACCGCGCAGTCCACTGATGGGGTCAATCAGTTTGGGTTTGATGTGACTGTCAAAAGTGGCACTGTCCGCACCGGCGGTAATCAGTGAGACGATGATGGACGCAACGAAAAAGCCGAACACGAATTTGGGAAAACGTCGCCAGATCTCTCGTTTGTCGATGCGGGCGTCGGTTCCTTTGCGTTCTTCCCAGATGGTGGTGGCCACCAAAGCCCATATTAATGACCAGAGCCCGATCCAGAGATCCCGTCCAATCACTTTCATCAGAGTAAACGACTGGATGGCGGACTCTTCATTACCAGCCATTTTACCTACAGCACTGGCAGCGGCAAACCCGGCAGCATCGGCAAATTCCGAGGTGCCGATCCATGCGCCGGCAACGCCGGGGGCCAGTCCCAGAGCCTGGGAGATGAATGGTAGGGCGATGATCATGATCAGTGCGTAGACCACCACCAGAGTCACCGAGGTGAACAGGTGCTCTCTTTTTGCGCCGACAGCAGCGGCTATGGCCATGGAGCCGGAGACGCCACATACCGAGCCGCCGACACTGATCACTGCTGCAAGTCGCCGATCTAGTCCAAAGTAGCGGGTGCCAACATGATAGATGGTCAGGCAGGTGATGACCGCGATGAAGGTGGCCTGACCAATGGCCACTGGTCCCGCACTGACAACCAACGAGATGGGAAAGGTGGCGCCGAGCAGAACAATGCCGAACTTGACGTAGTATTCAACCCGCAAAGCGCTGTTCATCCAGGATGGCAGTTGCACGGTATTGGCTAGAACCAGACCCACCACCAGTGCCACAAGAGGCGGTTCCAGATTAAATGTCGATGCGTTGGCCCAGCCACCGATGGAGAAGATGATAATGCTCATCAGGTAGAGCAGGCTGAAACCCTTGATGAATGTACCGAACGGAATGCCCATGACATGACAGGAACCGCCAAACATCAGGGTCAGCAGGATGAACTGAACAAGATAGAGGTCTGCGTTGCTGCTAAAATGATCAAACAGTTCGCTAATAGCGTGCCATTTGATTCCGCCGGGGTTGATTGACAGAATATGCAACAGTGGGCTGTCGCCAAATAGGGCGATTATGCCAAGGCCAACAACCGCCAATCCCAACCAGATAGCCCACCAATCTTCCTTGAGAAGCAGAGGGTGCGTTCCAGTCGGGCTATCCAAGTTGTTCTCAGTACTTCCTGAACGTGCTTTTGTCGCACCGGCTGCAATGGCGAGCGTACCAAACAGAATTAGGAACAGAGGTACAAAACCGCGCAAAACTTCAGCGACAGACCACCACCAAGCGTGCACGCTCCAAAGCCCGAGCGAGAACAGAACAAGTGCAAAAACAAGTGACAACATTAATTCAAATGAACACTTTGCTGATATGTTAGTACGAGGTGCCTGTAACATACCATGAAATGCGCATTTTATCAAAGTGTTATCTCGATATTGTTGGACTGTATAAATGATAGAGTCACGATCTTTAAGAAAACAGTGATCTGTACTGGCAGGTAAGCTGCTTATTGGCTCTTCTTCTGCAAAGATTATGGAGATAAATTGATATAAAATTCATATTGCTTGGCATTGAGTATTTTGATAGAATTTATACAGTGATCTAGTGACAATAGATTACGCATCAAATCATCGAAAACTAATTCTGGGGAATTGGGGGAATTAGGAGAAAATGATGAGTAGTCAACTTTCTAGCTGGAAGCCTTATCTTGGAAAATTAGAAAAACAAGTGTTAGCTCTTAAAGGCGACTATAAGAGCTATATCGACGCTGCATTAAAATGTTCTTTGGATCTGCGCGAGGGTGCAAAGCGCTCTGGCAACAAAACAGTAGAAATCGAGTCTTTACGATTATACGGGCATTTACAGGTGGGTGATCTGGATAAAGTTGACCGTATCTTAGGTAAGATTAGAAACGCTGGATAGTCTTTGTCCTTTGATTCTGTTCATCTTTTCCGAAAAGAGGGGGCGGTGGCAAGCTGCTCGACGCCCCCTTTTGTCATTCATAGGCCCTTTCTTCGGCTTATAAACAGTACTCTCTGTTCCTCTTCCGTGTGAATTTGCTAAAAAATCACGTCACTCATTGATGGTATGTATGAGGTGTATGACAGTGTGAACAATTGCGTGGTCTTCTCCATGTATTGATTGGGAGATATGTTCAGTCACTATATCGGTAGATAGACTGTCCTGTTGCTGGAGTATTTCGACAATCGCTTGGCCAAGAAAGGCGACCGCCACGCCTGGGAGGAGTTGATCAACACTGCTATCAGAGAGCGGTTGCTGCTTATTGTGGCTTGATGGGGCAGTGTCACGGATCAGTTGGGAGAGAACAGACGCCTGTTCTTGCAGAAAGAGACTCACGCTCTGGAGGATCTCAGTGATCTGATTGCTTTCCTGATCAATTTCGAAAATCGTTTTCAGTTGCCGTGTCAACGCATGTCCAAGGTTACCACGCACAGCAGTGCTGATGTCATGCTTATGCGACGTTGTGGTTGTACCATGGATGGCCTGCCGAATTGCAGTCTGAATCAGTTTTTCGCAAGAATCCAGCCGATATCGTGCCAGCAGATCCGCCATTTGACGGGTTTCCTGGCTGAATATCTGATGGGTTGGTGTCTCGTTGCGCTGCTGTTTTACTTGAGCCAGAAAACCGTCCAGGGCAGCATAGAGTGGTGCGACTTCAGGCGTGATAGTCTCACGTTCGATCTGTTCGGTTCCATCGGGCATGCGACGGATTTTCTCCCGCATGCCCCCGGAGCTGACGGCAATGACCGGTATCTCTGCGGTTGGCATGGATGACAGCGCTTCGAACTGCTCTACCAGCCGTTTTGTGATGCGGGATTGAATGCGCCCAATGTTATCTTGGCTGTGGTGGTCCTTTTTGTTGAGGACAATAATGATCGGTTTCTGGCTGATGATCAGTGTATTGAGATCCCGGTATTGATCACGGGTCAGATCCTCTGTGCAGACATAGAGGACAATATCGGCCAACAGTGCTTCCAGTTTTGCCAGGTGGTTCGGTGCTTCGGCAGCGGCATGCATGCCAGGCAGGTCAACCAGGAATACTTCATCCCCCTGAGGCGTTTTCCAAAGGTAGTGACGGATTTGATGATCTGTATCGGCAATGACCGAGGTTCTCACCCGTGCATGGGGTAGGAACGCCTTGATCAGGGAACTTTTGCCAGTATTGATATCACCAAACAGAGCGATTTTAACCGTTTCGGTTCGATGTCTACCCCGAAAAGCGTCAAGCTCCTGAAAAATGGCGTCCATTCATATCCAGTTTCAGTATGAGATTACGGCATCAACGGCCCTTAAGCCTTGGAGCGGCTCATATAGCTGTGAATTCCGATACCAACAGCGACAAAAGCGCCAAACAGAGCAACTGTCCCGCCGGTGCTGAGGCCCAGTCCCAAACCTAAACCTGTGCCCACTTTGGCAGCAGTACCTTTTGATCCTGCCGCCGCCGCCGCGCTGGTGGCGGCTTTCTTGCTGCCGATAATCTTGCCGGCGGAAAGTCCTTTGGTTGCAGAGCCGCCTTTGGCCCCAGCAGTACCAGTAGCAGCCAAGGCGGCTCCTTTGCTGACCGTGGTGGCCTTTGCCGGGCTAAGAACCAGCCAATTGCCTACCCCGGCGCTGGTCAAAGGTGCCTGACCGACGACGAATGATTTACCGGTCATGGTAGAGAGGGTTGCCAACTGCTGTGTGCCCTGAATTTTTACTGCGACCATACCTTCAGCAGCAGCACTGCTGCCAGCAGGGTGGAGGAAAACCCAGCTGCCCAAGCCGCCTTTGGTAGCCATGGCTTGGCCAATGGTGTACTTATTGCCTGCTAAAATAGGCAGTTGTGTTGCTTGCGCTTCACCGACTTTAAACATCATGGTTTCAACAGCCATCAATTTTGCCCTCCATTCAAGGGTGGTTCAAATTTTATTAATAAATTCTACAGCCAACATGCCCTAGAAGTGATTTAAAAACTTTGAACTTTTTGTTGGTTAATGTCAACTGAAACAGCGGAAATATTGATCAAATACGGTTCTTCCGGTTTTGGGTGTCTGGTGAGGGTAAGGTGACACAGGCGTGGACATGAGGATCCAATGAGGGTTACCACATCGATCCAAAGAAACCCTTATCATATCCCGTTTACGTCATCCGTTCCGATTCTGGGCGGTTGAGCAACGGTTGATGAACAGGTTTCGGTGGACTGGGAAGATGATTTTCGGGAAGATTGATAAAGGAACTGGTGCTCGATAGATGCCAACAGCCTCATTTTCCATAAAGTAGACAGGGGACATCAAAGCACCATTGCAGAAGCGCCCTTTGACAATTTGATTGGTATGGCTTGATCAGGCTGCTTTGCGCAGGTACTTATGATGAAGACCACCGAGATGGCATTCTGAAATGCAATCTTTCCGCAGTCCCATCTTGGTTACCGAAATGGGGCTGCAAAATAGAGAATTTTCTATTTTGGCATCCGACCTCAAGAAAATGGCCGCTTTCGTTACCGCTGACGACAAGAATGGGCATATCAGAATCTTTAATGGGTTTAGCCTGTTTGTGACAACTCAGTGAAAATCGGCCTCGAAAGTTGAGGTCGTCCCCGCTTAACTCACTGATAACACATGATCTCAGTTTGTTGCCAAGCTATCTCGTAACCGTAGCGGGATCGGAATAATTTTAGAGAAATCCTTCTGAGAATTTTCCACTGCCAGGATGGGTCGGTCCACCAAATAAAAATAACAGGAAGCTCTCTGTTTTAAAGCCGCCTATCCAGGCGGCTTTTTTCGTCTCAAAATCCTAAATAAATTCAACGCTTAAAGTATAGGTCGAAAATTCCCAGATTTTCTGTGAGGTCGGGGTGCTTTTTGGCTTCGTGGAAATATGGCTGTTTTTCTCTCTTTTTCTCTGTGGCAGAGGACGGATGGGTGATCCGACCTCTGATGTGAAATGTGGATAAAAAAACACTGTAAAACCATATGGTTGGTATGCTTCGTGGACAATGTGCTGTTTTGATCTCGTCTCGGTTGGGGATGGGGTCGAGTGTGACTTGGTTCGGGATGTTGACCTTATATCTAAGGGTACTAATGTTCCCAGAGCTTTACACCCACCGATTATTTGGTACGCATATCTGGACAGACTACCTACAGTGGATTATTTGATTTGATTATTTTTAGCTGTCTTAAACAGTTGATATATCGACTTCAGGTCGTACCTAAGGGGTGATCCTTACAAGACGAGCACCGCCGCTGCCATCGTTCCGGAAGTCAGCCAAATTTCTAGCCCGAAACGCCGCTCGAAATATTTTCACATCATCATCAAGACTACCACCCCGAATTACCCGATAAGTACCAGAATTTGGTCCTTGGGGGTCCTGTTTTGGGCTGTTTATATAGTAATCTGATTTATAATGGTCCTGAACCCATTCCCACACATTGCCCAACATATCATACAAACCAAATGCATTGGGCAGCTTTAATGCCACTTTATGCAATGTTAACGAACTATTATTCCTACTCCAGGCATAATCATCCAGCATCGCATTACCATCTCCATAGTAGCGTGCAGTGGTCGTCCATGCCCGAGCTGCATATTCCCACTCTGCCTCCGTTGGAAGACGATAGGTGCCCTCACCACGTTTATTCATCTCAGTGATGAATATTTGAACTTCATTCCAGGTCACTCTATTCACCGGACAATCAATACCGCACGATATATAACGAGATGGGTTATTGCCCATCACTGCTTGCCATTGGCCCTGGGTTATCTCTGTTGATTGCATGTAATATGGATTGCTGATTATTACTGTATGGATTGGTCCCTCATTTGATTCACAAGCAATTCCTGATGTGCCATCACTGTTTTCACATCCCATTTGGAACGTCCCTGCGGGGATCTTATTAAAAGTCATGCCTAGATCATTGGTAAATGTATTGAATTCTGGGTCCGCTGAACAGTCTCTTATTCCAGTCTGAGGGCCCCAACTCCCATCGGTCCGCACGCTCCAGAAGGTTTTTCCAGAGCATACATTGGCAGGCACTGCACCATCCGTATTGTTGGCTTTGGGCATCTTGCTCACAATGGTGTTGATGTCATACATGGTGGGCGCTGGCGTGGCCGATGGCTTTTGAAAGCCGGTACCTC
>JADFWU010000011.1:0-4684 GCA_015234045.1 Magnetococcales bacterium | reverse complement strand
ATGAAAGCAGTAATAGAATTGATACGCACGTAGCGGTTTGAATGATCATGCCGCGATAATCCCTGGTTTATGTGAATATACAATTGGATTGAAAAACGGATCATTGGAAAGTATAGTCACCTTGCAATTAAAACTCATCATTTTATCAAGAGTACTTTGTATGAATTGTTTTCGTCGCACTATCTTTACCTTGTTGCTGATAATCGGTCTTGGTGGTCCTGCTTTAGCCTGGGCAGGGTCTATTGATTCCAGTGCGCACTACGCCTGGTCGGAAAATAGCGGCTGGATCAACTTCAAGGCAACGGATGGCAATGTCACCATATACAGTACCCATCTTACCGGTGACATCTGGTCGGAAAACCTTGGTTGGATCCGTTTGGGTGCCCCAGATGTTGGCCCCTATGACAACAACACCCTTGATAACTGGGGTGTAAACCGAGATACAAGTGGTCAACTATCTGGACAAGCTTGGTCAGAAAGTGCGGGTTGGATTGATTTCGCACCGGCTGATGGTGGGGTCTCTATCAATCCGACAACCGGTCAAATGGAAGGCTATGCACAAGGCGAATCCATTGGTTGGATTCACTTTGACAATGATAATCCTGCCTATGGCGTGGTGGTTGTCAACTCTCCGCCGACCATCAGTTCTCTCGAAGATTTGATAATCAACGACGGCGAATATCTGGACGATATCTATTTCACTATCGGAGATGTTGAATCCCAGGCCAGCAGTCTTAATGTAACAGGCCGCTCATCCAATACTGCTCTGGTGTCGAACAGTAGCCTTCTATTTGCGGGCTCAGGAACAGACAGGTCACTTCTGCTTTTGCCATCCTACGGCCAGACCGGTACCACAACCATTACCGTCACTGTCGATGATGGAACAGACGTATCAGAATATCCGTTTCAGTTTACAATCAATGCTGTTCCCACAATCTCATCAATCGACAATCAAACCATCGATCCGAATGCCAATACCGGGCAGCTGGCATTCACCATAGGTGATGCCGAAACAGCCACTGATGATCTGGTGGTCAACTTTCACTCTTCCAACACGGTAGTTGTGCCGGAAAACCGTATCTACCTGGGGGGATCCGCTGCCAACCGCACGATCCTGATTCGACCGGCTACAGATCAGACCGGCACCACCACCATCACCCTAACGGTGAGCGACGACAACGCCAGCCAAACCGTGACTTTTTCCGTCACTGTGGGGTCGGGGACGTTCAATAACGTGCCTACCACTGCCAACGGCACATTGACTGTCACTGAAAATCAAGCCAAAACCGGCCTGTTGACAGGTCACGATCTGGATAGTGATGGTCTGACTTTCTCTGTTGTAGCCAATGGCACCAAAGGCACGGCGGTGATCACCAATACCACCACAGGTGCCTACACATATACACCGAACAGCGCCACAACCGGCTCGGATAGTTTTAGCTATAAGGTGAATGACGGCAGCGCTGATTCAACCACTGCGACAATCACAGTAACCATCAACGCCGCAGACACGCCGCCGGATCCCCAGGAAAATGCTGTTATCACGCTGACAACACCGGAGAGTATTCCCAGATTCCATAGTGGGTTTGATTCACTGTTTGGTGCTGCCCCAGCTGGTACTCAATCGGTTGAGATCGTGCTCAGAAGGGATGATGGCAATGTCCTTGTCCTATGGGGTGATACTCACCGCATGGTTCCTGAAGCCAATGTACCTATTGACCAACAGCATATTCTGGCCGAGCCATCATTTGGTTCCAGCACACTGGAGAGCTGGGCGCTCTTCTTTGAATTCGGATCAAGCATCTGGAAACAGGATTCTCTATACTCCCTGCGTCTGGTGGCGAAAGACGGTAGTGATGCGGTGCTGGCCGAGTGGGAACAGGCGTTCCTTTATCATGATCAGAGCAGTACAAAACTGCCCTCAGCCCTGAGTCAGGATCTTTCCAATAGTGTCATCCTGAAAAATGGCACGGTGGATGTCTCAGGACGACTAAGTCGGAATCCTGGGGGTGTCACTCTTGAGGCGCTTCCCCTCACCGTGAACGTGACTGACCCTGAAGGGAATACATCGGAATATGAGGTAACTACCAGCAATGAATATGGCGATTTCAGTCTGACTGGTCTGGATCTCTTTTCCCAGGATGGTGTCTACACCTTGCGTACAACTTTTGCCGGAAATATCGCCATGCTGGAGACGGAATCTCCGGCACAGGATATCCTGGTAGGTGTCTCTGCGGGTTATGCCATCATTGTTCAGGGTAAGCTCAACAGTGACACCGAAGGACAACAGTCCCACAACAAGACCACCAACAAGGTGTACAAAAGTCTGCTTAAGAAAAACTTCCTGGATGACAATATCTTCTACTTCAACTATGACGATAGTCAGGAAGGCGTGGATGAAGTGCCCAGTGAGGCGCGTATCCAGTACGCTATTGATAGCTGGGCTGCCGATCGGATGAATAGTTCACCTGCTCCGTTGACCATCATCATGGTGGACCATGGTGATGAAGAGCGGTTCCTGCTGGGTGATGAGGAGATTACACCAACCGAGCTGGATGGCTGGTTGGATACGCTGGAAGGCAGCCTGACACCTCAGGCACAAAATGAAAAGCGTGTTGTGGTTATGGGGGCTTGTCACTCAGGAAGCTTCATTGATGACCTCAAAAAACCGGGTCGGATTGTCGTTGCCAGTGCAGCGGCTGAAGAAGTCTCCATGCGGGGACCTGCTGTGGAAGCGGATGGCATTCGCTCTGGTGAGTACTTTATTGACGAACTGTTCCTGGCTTGGGCCAAAAAAGAGAGAGGAAAAGCTGGTCGCGGGGAGACCTCACTGTTGTCCGCTTTTCAGAAAGCAACCAAGCAGGTAGAGTCACTCTATCGGAAGAGCACCGATCCAACCAATGGCTTCAACCACAAATGGGGCGATAATGCACTGCAACACCCTCTTATTGATAGTGATGGTGATGGGGCAGGCAGCAACGACCTGGAGCAGGAAAACGGAAGCGCAGAACTTGACATCCACTATTTGGGACGTGGTTTCAGCACGGACTTGTTCAATTCCTTGCTGATTCCGGCAGAGATTGCCGAGATGGCACCAACTGGTTATCTGGAACCCAGCGTGTCAAGTTCCACCCTTTGGATAACGGCCAATGATGCCAGTGAAGTAGCGACAGCCTGGGCGGAAATCCGTACTCCTTCCATGGTATTCCAGCCATCTAGCGGTAGTCAGCAGGTCGCGGTTGATCTCATCCGTGTACCTCTGACGCTTGACATAACAGATGGACGACACAAGGCCGTGTATAATGGCTTTGATGATCCGGGTCGTTACGAAGTGACCTATTTTGTCATCGATCAGGAAAGTAATGAGATCACCGATAGTCATCAGGCCGTGGTTTACAAGAGGAAGGCAGATAATCAAACACCAGCCTCCTTTGATCTTCTTTCACCTGAGGATGGTGTGCTCTATGAGAGCAAGCAGCTCTTTCTCGATTGGCAGGATGCCGTAGATCCCGACGGCGACGGTGTCACGTATACGCTAACCATTGCCCGCGATCTGGCCATGAATAATGTGCACTATCACCGTGAGGGGATTCTCTTTTCCCAATTCATGGTGGGTGAAGATGTTGGACTGCTTGATCTCTCGACCTATTACTGGCGTGTGAACGCAGTAGATAGTTATGGCGCGGTGACTCAGAGCGCGACATGGCGTTTCAAAGTCGATGAGACCAACGCCTTCACAGGCTTCTTCTGGGGCGTGGTCTATGATGCTGACAGTGGTACCGGTTTGTCCGGAGTCAGTATTGATCTGGGCGGTGGTTACAGTTTGACCACAGGTAACAGTGGCTATTTTGTCATGCGTCTGCCAGCGGATACTTATAACTGGACCATTTCTGGAGCCAATTATGCGGCGCAAGGCGGGCAAGTTACCGTTCAAGAGCTTGGTTTTACCAAACTGGTTCTTGGTCTTGTGGCTCAAGGCGATACCATAGCGCCACAAATTACCTTGAACGGATCCAGTAACATCAATCTGAACCAAGGCGAGGCATTTGTTGATCCAGGTGTTGTCGCAGAAGACAATGTCGATGGTGTGTTGACCAATCAGGTTCAGATCACCGGCGCAGTAAATACCAGTCAGGTCGGTCAATATACCCTTACCTATAAGGTGACCGATACAGCAGGTAACCAAGCAACAAAAACCAGAAAAGTCAATGTGCTTGAACCTGCCGGGCCACCAGAAATCGCCCTGACTATAAACCAGAAAGAGAGTGGCCAATACGGTTCCAACTACGGCACGAATGAACATCCTGAGACCCTGGTTGCCACATTCGAAAGCACTGGCGAAGACCTGCTGCTTCACGCCCAAGCCTATGATATTGATTCACTCAACGAGGTGGGTATCTATCTCAACGATCAGCTGATTGGTCATCTGGCAAAGGGTAAGAATGATGGGTATGGCCGAGACAGTCTCTACCTCTTACCAGTAGATAAACAGATCGCCGGTACCAACCAGATCAAGTTCCACCAATCCACATCCGACGAAACATGGGGTGTACGCAAACTGGCCGTTTATGATCTGCACGCCACCTTTGGCAATCAGTCAAACACAGCCAATCCTGATAAAACGCACCCCAGCGGCATTGATCTCCATCTAAATGGTGGCAATGCAGGCTACCTGATCGAGTTG
>JADFWU010000117.1 GCA_015234045.1 Magnetococcales bacterium | reverse complement strand
TTTTTGCGTCGCTTTTGATATGCGAAGCAGATCATCAGAGCAAAAATATCACCAGGGCCGGAACGCTTGATGGCTGCTTTGATGCAGTTGTATATTGCGGAATTACAGCAGAATTACAGCACAGACACGTTATGATGATTCCATCTCAAAAACAGACACCCACGCCCAAACTGAGTGCAGGCCCTGGTGATGTTTTTGCGTCGCTTTTGATATGCGAAGCAGATCATCAGAGCAAAAATATCACCAGGGCCGGAACGCTTGATGGCTGCGTATTTGGTGACGCGCCTTAATATAGTTTAATTTGGGCTCTGGCCAAACCCGGCACCTCAACCAATTTGAGTTACTAAAACGGTGAGCTAAACTCCTGGCTCGGGATATCCCTCGGCTCCGGCCTCCGACTCTTCGCGACAATCTGCTCATGCGGCAACCGCTGCCCCGGATCCACCATCTCTAACACCGCCCGAACCAACATCTCAGCATCAGGAAAATAATCATCCGTTAAACTCGGCGCAGTCGGTGACGGATAATCCGGCAACGTCACCCGCCGAGGCGCCTGTTTCAACAGATCAAATCCCGCCTCACTCACCCGAGCAATCAATTCACCACTCACGCCATACGTCGCCCAACCCGTATCAGCAACCAATAAACGACCAGTATCCCGAACTGATTCCATGACAGGCCCAATGTCCAAAGGCCGAATAGATCGCATATCAACCACAGCCACATCAATGCCGTATTCAGACAGCATATCCGCTGCCCACAATGCATCCACCGTCATCAGAGAAAAAGCCGCAATGGTGATATCCGTACCCGAACAGAGCAGAGCAGCACGGTCTAGGGTAGCTGGAACAGGCTGCTCCAATACCGGACCTTCCAGATGATAAAGCCAACGATGTTCCATAATAATCACTGGATTGGGATCATCCACAGCTGCCAACAACATCCCCTTTGCATCGCCAGCACAGGCAGGCATCACCACTTTCAAACCCGGAATATGTCCGAAAATCGATTGTAAACTCTGTGCATGCTGTGGACCCTGCCCCCAACCGCGACCAATCAATAGCCGAATCACCAAAGGCACCGATGCCTGACCATCAAACATATAGAACCACTTGGCAGCATTATTGATAATCTGATCCAGAGCCAGCAGGGCAAAATCCACCCGCTGATGTGTCATCACAGGTCGCCAGCCGTTCAAAGCCAGGCCGATACAGGCACCGGTCATACCATTCTCAGCCAACGGCATGTCCTGAACCCGTTCTGTACCGAATTTTTCCTGTAACCCATCGGTAGTACTGAATATCGCTGCTGGATCCGGCACACCCTCACCAATCACCATCATGCGTGGATCTCGCGCCATGGCCTGATGCATGGCTTCGTGAATGGCAGCACTAAAGGTAAGGCGTCGAACAGTTTTTGATGTGTGTAAAGAGGTGGTTTTCGGCGTGGCGCAGTGTTGATAGAGATGACGACTGGCGGTATTCAATGCAGGCACCGGAGCCTTCAAAGCCCTGTCAAACGCCTGGGTGATCTCCTGCTCGACCTCTTTTTCAACCGCCTTGAAGTCCTTACTTTTCCAGTTGAATTTTTTCTCAAGAACACGACCCGCCTTTTTCAGCGGACAGTTATTTCGACGCAACGTTTGATGTTCATGAGGCCGATAGTCCAGATGATCATCCTCTTCCCAACCCACATGGGCCATCCATCGGTTGGTGTGTAGCTCCAGAAATTGTGGTCCTTGGCCCTCTCTGGCCCGTTTAACCGCCTTGTTGGCCAATTCAACCACTGCAATGATGTCGTTTCCATCACCAACAACGGTTTCAATACCATGACCTTGAGCCACCTGGGCGATAGGCCGATCAGGTTGACGGTCCTTCAACGCGGTATAGACTGACATCCCATTGTTTTCGCAGACGAATAAAACAGGAATCTTTTTGAGGGCAGCCAAGTTCATCGACTCATGCAACACGCCCTCTTCAAAACAGCCATCACCAAAAAACACCACAGCCACATGGTTATTCTTCTTCAACTGCTCTGCCCAGCCCAGTCCAACCGCAAGCGGAATCGTACCACCAACAATGGGTGCAGCACCCATGAAACCAACTTTACGATCAAT
>JADFWU010000116.1 GCA_015234045.1 Magnetococcales bacterium | reverse complement strand
GTCCCATTTCTGCCATCTCTTTCAATGTCTTTACCCGCTCTTGCATACCTGGAATGATGGCGGTAACCAGATTGGCATCCAGGTCAGTCAGTCCCATTTGTTCAAACTGCCAGATCAGTTCAGGAGTGAGTTCTTCCGGCGTGGAATTGCGGATGTGGTGGCCATTGAGCCAGTCGAGTTTGGAGACGTTGAACACAGCGGCAGAGCGTCCGACCTTGTTGATATCAAACAAGGTACACATCTCTTCCATGGAGAAAATCTCCTGTTCACCATGCGACCAACCCAGACGGACCAGATAGTTATTGACCGCTGCGGGCAGATAGCCTTGATCCCGATATTGCAGGACCGATACTGCGCCATGGCGTTTGGAAAGTTTGGCACCATCAGAGCCATGTAACAGCGGCATGTGAGCATAAACCGGCACATCCCAGCCCAAGGCCATAAAGATATGGATCTGTCTTGGCGTATTGCTCAAATGATCTTCACCACGGATCACATGGGTGATGTTCATATCATGATCATCCACCACAACCGCGAGATTATAGGTAGGGCTGCCATCGGAGCGTAGCAGGATCAGGTCATCGAGTTCTTTGTTGTTGATATTGATCTCGCCCTGCACCTGATCTTTCCAGGAGATGACACCATCCTGAGGTGTTTTCAAGCGCACAACATAGGGCAGGTCCGGCGCATCGGTACGCGTGCGGCACCGACTGTCATAGCGTGGTTTTTCTTTATTTGCCCGTTGATTGGCACGCATTTCATCCAATTCATCTTTGGTGCAGTAACATTTATAGGCTTTGCCCTCTTCGAGCAGCCTGTGTGCTGCGGCGCGATGTTTATCTGCATTGTCGGATTGAAAAAACGGCCCTTCATCGGCATCCAGACCCATCCAGTGCATGCCAGCCATGATAGCGTCAACTGCCTCGGAGGTGGAGCGTTCCCGGTCAGTATCTTCAACACGCAGAACCGTGACACCGCCTTGACGGCGGGCCTCAAGGTGGCAGAACAACGCAGTACGAGCGCCGCCAATGTGTAAAAAACCGGTAGGAGAAGGTGCAAAACGGGTACGTATAGCCATGGCTTTTTCTGGATAGACTCAATGAGTAAGAGTGAAACGACAGGGCGTGTTTAACATGTTCCAAAGACGCTTACCAGGAGTTGAAACGCTCCTTTGCGATTCATGGTAACGTAAATTTCATCATTGATGAAAGGAGGGATGCTTATGTCATTCAGAAAAGTTAGGCACTGGCACAACGGGTTCAGGTTGATTAAAATCACTCTCTTGGTCAAAATGCCATCCTTGGTCAACAAGCCATTTTCTGTATTTAAATCGAAAAAAGGAGCTGCATCGTGGGCAGTGTCAAAGACCTCAATAAGCCAAATGTCTATGCTGAAGCCTTGGCCATGGCTGCATTGGACCCGAATCCTGAACGGTTAGCTTCCTGGCTGTCGGAAGAGAGTGATATCGCCAATCATCCTTTTTCCAAATGGTATCTGTTTTTTGCCAATAAATTAATTGATTTGGCACCAAAGCCTGAGAACGGATTTCAGCATCGTCCAGGCCGTAGTGTTGCGGCTCCGAAAATTGGTCGGAATGATCCTTGTCCGTGTGGATCAGGAAAAAAGTACAAACAGTGCCATCTGAACAGTGATGAGTCAGTTGTCTGGAAACTGGGCGACCCAACGCCGCCGATTCGGGCGGTTGCTACGGCTCAGATCATTCGTAACATGGAACTTGAAGAGCTGGATAAAGTGCCACTGGATAAGGCCAATGCGGTAGCCCTTACCGAGATGGCTGGAGAATATTATCAGCGCGGTGATCATAAAAAGGGCTTGGCATTGATCAAGCGCATGTTGGATGGTGATCGTGAAGATCCGCATGTGCTTTATGACTACTGGATCGCCCGTTATGCCGAATGGTTGGTGGAGCAGGGCGAACAGAATACTGCTGAACAGTTTCTGATGGATGAGTATGATGCCAAGCGCAATGTTCAAGCGTGGCAAGTCGCCCAGAAACTAGCGGCTTTCTATGTGGATCAGGGCGATGTGGATAATGCTGAAACCTGGATTGAAACCGCTCTGGACGGTGCGCCTGAAAATCCATTCAACCACTACCTGAAAGGCTTGATGTTCCATGCCACGGATAAATGGGATCAGGCGGTGAGTTCCTATGACAATGCGTT
>JADFWU010000115.1 GCA_015234045.1 Magnetococcales bacterium | reverse complement strand
AGGCGATTAGCAGCCGCACCGAAACGCACTATTGAGGAAGTAATTATGTTCAGTTCTGAGTTGGAATGACTATATCTTGTTACCTACATATTATGAGACGTGCATTTCTTTTCTCTATTCTTTGATCTGCTCCAAAAAAATCGCCCAATCCACCGCATCACGTCCCGGTGCCCAGTAGGACGCATCAACGTCTGTTCCGCCTCACCCAACAACCGCCCACCAATTCGACTCACCCGAGAACGCATCAATGTGCGTAGATAAACGGGACTGATTTCAGGATGACCCTGAAAACCGATGAGGTGGTCATCCACTGTCAGAGCGGCTATTGGACAGTGGTCAGCCGAAGCGATAATGCGCCCGCCTGGAGGTAGGTTGATTACTTGATCCTGATGAGTAAAACAGAGATTGATCTGTTCAGCATCACCATCCATCCAAGGCTCTTTACCTTTAAACATCAGCGTGCGAACACCCAAACCCCAACCGGTTTCAGCGCGTTTCACTTCACCGCCCAAGGCGTGAGCGATGAGTTGATGACCAAAACAGATCCCTACAAAGGGCACTTTCTGTCGGTAAACCTCCTGCACGAACGCCACTAAAGGCGGCATCCAAGGCAAATTTTCATAGACGGAATTCGTGGCACCTGGACAGAGGTAGCCGTCACATTCATCTACCGATGCAGGCCACTCACCGTGTTGAATCTCATAGAGTCGTAGCTCAATATCCGGCGCATGCACACGCAACAGCGCTTGGAACATGGGAAAATAATCACCATATTCGGCTTGCAAATCTTCCGGAACGAAACCAACACGTAGATAACCGATCTTCAAAGAAGTCTATTCCCAATGGATATGATTGAGCCGATATCAAATCAGCACATTATGTCCCATTTCATCATCCACTAACAAGGTTGCCAAGCCGTTGCTAAAGGTGTGATAACCATCAACAGTGCCTTGATCGACAAAGTTATTACCGGTGAGATCGGCATTTACAGTATCGTTGGCATCACCATCCAGTTGCAGTTGATTGGTGTCGGGTAGGCTCAACAAGTCTTCAAAATTGAGTGCGACCAAATCAGCACTGTTACCGCTCATGTCAATCTGTTCGATATTGGCCAGTCTATGGTTATCCATTGCGGTTAGATCCAGGTCCATGCCATCGATCATCAAAGTATCATGACCTGAACCACCATCCAGCATGGCCATGGGAATCGCACCAGTGATTAGGATGTCATTGCCTTGTCCAGCGTCAACAAAATCGTTTTCGCCAATGTCTTCAATCCGGTCGTCTCCTGCGCCTGACTGGATGATATCCTCAGCCGTTGTACCTTGTAGTGTATCCGCATCAGCACTGCCTTGAATGGTGGCTTGACGCGCGGTCACAGTCAGAGTGTCGCCTTCCCAACTTGGGTCCAGTATCATGCCACTTTCCATACTCCATCCGCTTACCGCATCGAAAGCACCACTGATTGACTCCGCTTGGATCATCTCAAAAACAGTGCCTGATTCAGGAATAAATCCATTCAGGCTATCCAGTTGAAGCGTACCAGCTAATGTCAACGCGCCCTGGATGACGAGCAGATCATAAGAGATGCCCGCTTCTTCACCGGCCAACTCCAATTGTAGCGCGGCACTGTCTGTCATGACCAGATCACCGGTAATGGTGAGCAGCCCTGGTGATTGTCCGGCACTGATGGTGCCATTATTGATGAGTGTGCTGCCCGATGTATCCAGCGTGCCAGATCCGCTGATAATGCCACCACTGGCATTGGTAAACGTGCCACTATTGACATCAACACTCTGACCGGAAGCAATTGCGATGGTTCCACTGTTGGTAAATGTTGCGCTGCCGGACAAATCAATGGTCCACGTGCCGCTGTTGACATTGATGGTGCCACTGTTGCTATGACTGACACCACTGCCCTGAAGTGTAGAGGCGGCATTCAGATTGATTGTGCCTTCATTCTCCAACGCTCCGTCCAGATAGCGTGCTGAACCACCTGTACCAACCTCAATATCAATCACACCGCCTGACACGTTATACAGGCTCTGCCCATCGGCAACAGATACTTTGACAGAGTTACCACCACTGCTTGTATCTGTCAGTCGCAACGTACCCGAGTTGAGCATACCTTGATTTAGAATCAGGTCAGCCGAGTCATAATAGTGCCCTTCTACGATCACAGTAGCGCCACTTTCATTGACCAGCCCAGCATTCATGGTATCCGTCCCACCATAAATATTGAGTGTGCCGAAATTGGACAGTGTTGTACCAGAAACCGTGACCGTACCATCAAATGATGTGGTAATGGTACTGTTACCCAATGCGCTTGCAGCTGCGATATCCACAGTAACGGTATTTTGCAGTAACAGCGTACCACTACCCGTCCAAGTCGTGGTGCCATCCAGCGCCAACGTACCACCATTGATGGTCATGGTCTTACCGTCTGCCACATCAATGTAACCACCCGAAAACGTTGTTGTATAGCCGCTGTTATTGATGGTCAACCCAGCATTAACAAACAAATTACCGGTATTGGAAAAACTCCCTGACTGGATAACCAACCCCTGATTGACTTCCAACGCGCCAGCATTGTTTACCGTACCGGTAAGATAACGGCTACTGCCTCCGTCACCCGCTTCAATCAGGATTGAACCACCGGTTTCATTATCCAGGCTATAACCGCTCTCCACCCAGATCTCAGCATGATTACCGCTGCTGCTGATATCGGTCAGAATGATGGTGCCCAAATTGGACATACCCTGATAAAGATCCAGGTC
>JADFWU010000114.1 GCA_015234045.1 Magnetococcales bacterium | reverse complement strand
CTCTTCTTCTGACTCCTGATGATCAGGGTCGGGATCAATGCACTCAACCGGGCAAACTTCCACACATTGGGGATCATCAAACGAACCTACACACTCGGTGCAGAGATCAGGATGAATGAAATAGATATCGCTGTCCACGTCAGAGCCATCAGTGATGGCCTCATTGGGGCACTCAGGTAGACAGACATCGCAGTTGGTGCAATCTTCATTGATCAGCAAAGCCATGTATAAGTTCCTCCTGGATCGTTGAGGCTCGCGTTTTACGAGTTCCTCGTGGAGTAGCACAAAGCCCACATGACTTAATTAAGACAAAAAAAACCGTGTGGGAATGCTACACTTTCTATTCAAACTATCTGTAAACGAAAACATACGCCAGTCAAACAGGCTGAGAGGTTGTTAGCAAACTTCTCGCCCATTGGCAAGCAAAACAAATTCCATCACGGAAATAAAGGCCACTGTTCAAGCGCCATATTCTCAGGCAAACCACTGGAAACATTAAGGTTTTGAACAGCAGCACCCGAAGCGCCTTTTACAAGATTATCTATCGCAGCCATAACCACCAATGTGCCAGATCTTTCATCCAGAGCAAGACCGATATCACATAAATTCGAACCACGTACATGGTGCGTATCTGGAAAACGCCCTTTCGGCAATACCCGCACAAACATCTCATCACGATAGTGATCAGCCAGAACGGACCGATACTCTTCTTCGGTCCGATCCTGCAAGGGAATGGTATAAATTGTCGAAAAAATACCACGGATCTGCGGAAGCAAATGCGGCGTAAACCGAATGGCTCCAATATCAGAACCGTTTACTCCACTCAACTCCTGCTCAATCTCAGGTATATGACGATGACCGGTCACCTTATACGGCTTAAACCCTTCAGAAACCTCAGAAAACAGCGTTGCCTGTCCCGGTGATCGCCCAGCACCACTTACGCCTGATTTACTGTCAGCAATGATCCGGGCAGGATCAATCAACCCTTCACGCAACAAAGGCGTTAAAGCCAAAATAATAGACGTAGGATAACAGCCAGGGTTGGCAATCAATTGCGCTTTGGCAATCTCTGCACGGTGCAACTCAGGCAAACCGTATGCAGCTTGAGCCAAAAGCGCAGGTGCTGTGTGATCCGTACCATACCAGTCTGCATAAACCTGAGCATCTTTCAAACGAAAATCCGCTGACAGGTCAATAACTTTCAATCCATTTTCAAGAAGCGTTGGCACAACAGTCATGGAAGTCACATGTGGCAAAGCACAAAAAGCCACATCACATGCTTCTGAAATCTGTTGAGCATCCATCGCTTGACAGATCAGAGAATCACCAACACCCGTCAAATGAGGATAAACCGCAGAAAAAGGCTGTCCAGCATAGCGCTCAGAAGTAACATGCGTAATGGTGACTTCGGGATGACAGGCAAGAAGACGTACCAACTCACCACCGGTGTAGCCACTCGCACCAAGAATGCCAACCCTCATAACCATAACTGTGCTCCATCTATCGCTGCATAAAGGTCATACGAACCATTAGCCGCTAAAATCAATATAGTACTCACAGGAGTACGCAATTGCCGGTTGAAACAGGCATCAAAGCGTGCACCATCATTCAATTGTGCAACGCCTGACTCAAAGAAAAAAGGCTAATCGAAAAACACGGATAGAAGATTCAGGCGTAGAGAACAAGCGAAGAGACGCTTACAAATAGAAACATCAGGCATAGCACAGTCACTGTTCGTGAACAAACGCGCTCCAACAGACAATGAGTTCAATCCGCTTTGATGCATATTGCAGTATCTATCAGGCCAAACGACAACCTGACAAGACGAAAACTGAGCAATAAAGCTGGTTACGCACAAAACTCAGCACAAAACCAAACTCAGAAAAAAAAAGGTGCCACCAGGGCACCTTTCTCTGGCCAAAAGCGTGCGGCAGATCTCAACGTTTGGAGAACTGTGTACTCTTACGCGCTTTGTGACGACCGTATTTCTTACGTTCAACACGACGTGAGTCACGTGTCAGGTAACCGACCTTCTTCAATACGCCGCGCAACTCTGGCTCAGCATCTATCAACGCTTTGGAAATACCATGCTTGATAGCGCCCGCTTGACCGGAAATACCACCACCGGTTACGTTGGCAAAAACATCATATTGATCTTCAGTCTGGCTGACAGCAAAAGGCAAGTTGACCACCTTACGCAAAACCGGACGAGAAAAATACGTGTGAAGATCACGCTTATTGATGGTCATTTTGCCTGTGCCAGGACGAATCCAAACACGGGCCTTAGCCTCTTTCCGTCGCCCTGTGGCGTAGTGGGCATCATTCAAGCTCATGACAGTGCTCCGTATCAGATATCCAGCGTTTCAGGCTTCTGAGCCTCATGAGGATGTTCAGATCCGCTATAAACACGGAGTTTACGAAACATCTCACGACCCAGGGGTGTCTTAGGCAACATACCACGCACCGCGCTTTCGATCACCCGTTCGGGGAATTGGCCGGTCAAGGCCTCTTTAGCGGACTTGGATTTGATGCCACCGATGTACCCGGAGTGATGATAGTACATCTTGTCATCCAATTTATTGCCGGTCAGTTTAATCTTCTCGGCATTAATGATGACGATAAAATCACCGGTATCCATATGAGGTGTATATTGTGGTTTATGTTTGCCGCGCAACCGCATGGCCACCTGGGTGGCAAGGCGGCCAAGAACTTTTTGCTCGGCATCCACAACGTACCATTTCCGGTCGATATCGGCGGGTTTGGCCATGTAGGTTTTCAATGTCTTTTCTCCATGGGAGAAAAGCCGGAAAAGAACGCTCTTTTCCGGCTTCCGTTCAACGTATATGATCGGATCTCGAAAAAATGCCTGGCAGTGACCTACTTTCCCACATCTTAAGATGCAGTATCATCGGCGCTGAGGCTCTTCACTTCCGA
>JADFWU010000113.1 GCA_015234045.1 Magnetococcales bacterium | reverse complement strand
AGGTTTGAGATACAATTACTGATAGCGAGACCATAGTTGTCCAAATATGGATAATGCGCTGGAGGGGTCGTTATTTTGGTGCAAGGCGACTTGTGCTTGGACATTCATGGATCGAAATACCGCGAGAGCGGTTTCAGGTGTTTCATCCAGGTATTGATCATAATCCTGGGCCAATATCTCAAAGGCGGCGATTGCTTGCTGTATATTGCCCTTTTTGAGAAGTTCCATCGCTTGAGAAAGGCGTTCCTGTACATTGCGCCAGGGTATTTTGGTGGAAAAAACGAAGTCTGGGTCATGGATTGCTAACAGAGGCAGGCGTTGATTAGGTGGCATGCCATAGCTGCCATTTTCCAGACGAAACAGAAAGCCCAGCTTGACCAAGTGGTCCATGGCTTGACGGTATATCAGTGGAATGGGTCTGTTGGTTTGATTGGGGATGAATTGGTCATCAAACCACTCGGCCAGCTCATCAGCCGTAAATGTACCGACACGTAGTACCAGCGGTTGGCAGAGAGTTAGAAACTGCCGAAAAGAGAATCCCTTTTGAGGGGAAAGGCTATCCAACTGTTCCAGCTCGAAACCAATCATCTCCTTGGCCAAGCCCATTGGCTCGTCGGATTGATCCATTTGCAGGCCGTACTTCTCCAGATCGTCTGCATAGGCAATAAATCCTCTGCCTTGATCCATGGCAAGGTGCAGACTCCGCTTGTATAGACCAGTAGCGCCACGTACAAACTGAAATAGTCGTCTGGCTCCCTGATTTATTTCAGAATCATCATAAGAAACTGAGGATCCACCGCCATAAAGATGAGCCATGTTTCGAGCCAGGGAAAGTGCTTCACCAGTCACCAACGGTTTCAACTCATGGACATACCATGGTCCACCGGAATCAGGTGGACGACGAGAACTGACTACCAGTTGAAGAACAAGCGCCGCTTCTCTGGTTGTTGACAGAAGTGTCTGTAAGAAACGCCGGGCATCCTCTCGCTCAAAGTGCGGACTGCTTTTGGTTTTATCCGAATCCGATGGAAGATCTGGTTGATCGGCGATATAGGTCAGATCGTCAAGAATCCAGAGATGTCTGCCGGGCCGTTCTGCCAGTTGGGTGCAAAGCGCATCCAGATCCTTGGGAAGATCACCAAATAGCTTTGAGAGACCGTGTAACAGGCGATCTTGAAGATCCGCAACACTGGCTGCCCAGACGCAGCTGACATGCACAATGTAAAGCGGTGTTTCCTGGTCAAAAAACACCGTCTCTGCTGCAAGAGTAGCCGTCTGACGTAGCAGGGCTGACTTGCCTATGCTGGCAGGACCATGAATCCAGAAGGCTTGTTGACGATCACCATCACCATAGAGTGAGGGCAGGTCCAATAAATCGCGTAGAATCTCACGCCGACCTTCAAATGGATCATGTTCAGCGAGAAATTTGACCCGTTGTTGCGTGGAGAACTCACGGTAGAAATGGCTCTGTTTATCCAGAATAGCGCATAGATGAGTAAACTGTGGCTGCCCAGGTTGAAAACGACAATCAGGCAAATCGTCAAAAGCGATATGATCGACAAACTCGGATGCCATATCACTTTCGGCCAGTTGTTTGGCATGTTCAGCAGCGCGATCAAGTGGCTGGTTTGATAATGCCTCGATCCAGGCGGTGATAAAACCGGGGGGTGCTTTACGCAGAATGGTGTTGTCGAAGGCGACCCATGGGCAAGGAAGATCCGTGGCAAACAGTTGCGCATGGCAGGCAAACAGAATGGCCGCTTTTAACTGCTTCCAATGGGTGGTGTCCACATCACCACTGCCCAACCAGGAGCCATCAGCCAGTTTCAAACGACCAGCCTCGTCACCATGGCCATAGAAGATCAGTAGATCCCAACCGCGCTTACCTTCTCGTTTGAAAGCATTTGCCGTGGCCAAATCCAACCGAACTTCCACATTGAGACCGCTTTGCTGCCATTTACGCGCCGTTACCAACATCATATCCACCGCTTCCGGTAGCGGATCGTCCAGAGAGTGCCCGGTCAGCATAATGATACGGTAAGGTTCTGGCTCCGATGCTGTGTCGGTTTCATCTTCGTCTAGCTCCGGCTCAGTCCAACCAGTGCCAGCCACAAGCGCATCATGAAAGATGCCGTGTTTATCCTGTATACGAAACGGTGTGAACTGTGGCACAGCAACACGAAGAGCCTCAGAACTGGGTTCAGGCTCAAGACGCAACTCATCATGAAATAGCGCAGACAAGGCAATGACTGCATCATCAGAACCGGCTTTCAAATAGTCCTTGAACGGTGGATGATCCAGCAGCCGTTTGGCTTCGGTAAACGCATCGGCCAGATAGTCATCACTGGCACTTTCTACATCACCAACAACCAGCACAATGCGTACATGCAAACGAAGGTTGGGATCAGAGAGTTGCTGATTGTGTGCATCCAACTTTTCAATCAGCGTCAGCACATATTTCAAGGTGATATGAAAGGGGTGTGGAATAGGGCTGGTAAAGGCCAAATAACCGCCATCACCAGTGCCATGCCATGTCATCACATCCCGGACGGACATCACTTCGCCCATAAAGAACCGTCCGGCATCCTCCATCAGCGATTTTAGATGTTTTAACAGCGTGCGCCGATGGGGTTGGCTGCGTTCAAGCGTGGTAAATCCCGCGATATCTAGCGCCAGGATAGGAATATGCTTGGCATCCGGCATGATTTTTTTCCGATTGAAATAGAGGAAGTATTAAATGAACTTCAAAATAGTATACAGAATATATCAATAATATCATCACTTTTTACATTTCCGGAGATAATGGTAAATCTATTTGAATTGACTTTAAAAATTAAGCTCTCTTAACATCATCATCTGCACGCGATCAATAAATAGCCCCGCCAAACTGACCGCTTTGCCTTCAATCACCACCGTACCTCGGATACTCTGTTGAATAGAAACAGAATCCACCAAAGCAATATCAACAAGATAGTAT
>JADFWU010000112.1 GCA_015234045.1 Magnetococcales bacterium | reverse complement strand
CTATGGTAATATAAAGGCTGGTGATCCTCCAGCACCTGTTTTTTTGAAGCGGGTTTCCATTTGAGCATCGTTTTGGCTGTTTGGTATTGTAATTGCGTAAGCCTTTGGTATCCGAGGGGTGTATGATTCCTGATAAGGCGCGTGTCAAATCGTCATAAATTGACTGACCTGGTAGTCAAAACTGTAGTATCAGTTGGTTAAGAAGGGTTGGCAAGTGTGGCGGAGTTGGATAGGTTCAATGCTGTTGTTGAGTCAGCTCCATGACGCAGTGTCATGGGTTAGCGTCACGGAAAGCACTTTCAAAGTCGTATAATGGGCATGGCGTGTTGAACGTGCGTGTCTTACGACCTCAAATGAGATGCCCGCCTGATAATCAGGATGGGGCGATAGTCATGGTCAAGGGTGGAAGAAAGTCTCCCCCTTCACGAATATCAGTCTGAAATAGCGGATGAAATTGTGAATATGTTCTGGGAGAAAAGAAAGAGAGGTGGCGGCATGCGTTGGGCAATCATCCTATTGTTTGGATTGGCGCTGTTACCTGTGGATCTGTGGGCGAGCAATGTCATTTTGCAAGAGAATCACTTTACCATTCGTAAGGTGGATAAGGTGTGCAAACTGGATGTCGCGTTCAGTATGAAAGATCTGGAAGGTGGGGCGAATCAGAGTCAAAATGTGAATGGCATGGTGTCCATCTTGGGACTGTTTTCCAAGGGAGAGTTTTTTGGAGAGCTGTTTACCCGCCGGGATGTGATCGGCCTGGCCCGTAAAAAAGTACAGATTCAGTTTGATCGTGCTAAACCTCTCACCATCAACTTTGTACCTGGCTCCGATAGTAAAGATCAGTATTGGCGCTGGCAGTATCTTGAAGAAACACGTGGACTTCTGGACAATATCGCACGCAAGAATACCATGCGTGTCTCTTTTTCCAATGGCAATGAGAATTGGAAATTCAAGATTGGGCTGAAGGGTACGGCTAAGATCGTTAGGACACTACGTCGCTGCGGTCGGTAACTGTTATTGACGCAAAGCGTGCTTTTAGGGCGCGGAAAAAATATAAGAGCCTGTTGATTGTTTTTTTCAACAGGCTCTTTATTGGTAAGTTTTCAGTGAAAACAATTGCTTGCCATAAAATAGTAATTGCGTTACGCGTTACGCGGTTGCCGGTCGAAACAGGTATCAGAATCTGTACCGTCATTTAACTGTGTAACACCTGTGATTAATAAATTTACTTTCTGTTGGGAATTTCCTAGTTTATAGAGTGTCTCAAGTAGACAAGGAACCTCTCTCCCTTCGCGATTCATGAAAGGAATAACAAAACCATGAAAGCGACCAAAACGATCTTGATTCCCTTCGTTAGTAGTCTTGTTTTGATGCCCTCAATGGGATCGGCTGGAGAGAAGATTGGTGACTTCACGCTCTCGGCGAATCTGACATTAACTTCAAATTATATCACCAGGGGATTTACCCAGACACATGATAGGCCCGCTATTCAGGGTGAAATCGGTGCCATGCACGATTTGGGATTCTATGCCGGTATCTGGGCATCTAATGTGCGGCTCGTCACCGATGATGGTGCTGTGGCAGAAGTGGATTACTATGGTGGTTATTCCAAGACCCTTGAAAATGGGTTCATGTTTGACCTTGGCTATGCCTACTATGATTATCCCGGCTCTGATGAAGCGCTAGAGTATGGATTTGGTGAGTATTATCTGCAACTGGGCTATACGTTGCCTGAACAGGCACCGTTGTCGGGTTTGGGGTTGCGTGTCAAGTATCTCTATACGCCGGATTATTACGGCTCTACCGCCTCTGAATCGGCTTCCTATGTTGATTCTCGACTGAATTATCGTTTGCCATATGAAATCGGCCTCGGTGCCCATCTCGGTTATTCGTTTGGTGAGTATTTTGATAATGTTGGCGCAGCTGATGATTATGACAGCTATACGGATTTCAGTGTGAGTTTGTCTCGCGCATTGGAAGGCTTTGATTTTAAGGTGACCTACTATGGAACCGATAGCGATGGTGAGACATTAGGTGCTACGGATTTGGATCGGGTCGGGGTTTCGGTGTCAAAATCTTTTTAGGTAGGCGTTAGGGCGTGCCGTCATTCCCGCTTCCGCGCGGAAATGACGGTATTTTGGATCGTGCAATCAGCGTTTTTTCTTGGTTGCCTGTGCAAAAGCGGCTGCCATTGCACTATTGATACCACCATTTTCAGTTTGTGCAGTTTTCCGTTCAGGTCGCTGTTGTTTAGATTGGGAGACACGCTTTTGTTGAGTTGATGGTGCTGGGCGTTTTTTTTGATCCACTTTATCATCCAATCGCATACTCAGACCCACCCGTTTTCGCGCAACATCAACACTCATCACCCGAACCGTTACCACAGCACCCGCTTTAGTAATGGTGTGGGGATCTTTCACAAAACGGTTGGCCATGGCGGATATGTGGACCAATCCATCCTGATGGACACCGATGTCCACAAACGCACCAAAATTGGTGACATTGCTCACCACACCTTCCAATATCATGCCGGGTTCAAGATCCGTAAGTGACTCAATGCCGTCACGGAAAGAGGCGGTTTTGAATTCAGGGCGTGGGTCGCGTCCAGGTTTCTCCAACTCAGCCAAAATATCGCGTACTGTTGGTTCACCAAACTGGCTATCTGTAAAAGCTGAAGGTGTCAACGAACCAATCAAACGGTGATCACCAATCAGTTTATCCAGCGTTGTGCCGGTTTTCTCCAGTATGCGTTTGACCACGGGATAGGATTCGGGATGAACAGCAGAGCCATCCAACGGCGTATCACCGTTGCGAATACGTAGAAAGCCTGCCGCCTGTTCAAAGGTCTTCGGTCCAAATCGTGGCACTTTGTTGAGATTTTTACGGTTTTTAAACGGGCCAACCGTGTCACGGTAGTGAACGATGTTGCGGGCCAGTGTCTCATTGAGGCCGGATACCCGTTGCAGCAAGGGGATGGAGGCCGTGTTCACTTCAACACCAACGGCATTAACCGCATCTTCTACAACGCCATTGAGGGCGTTGGAGAGCTGTTTTTCATCCACATCATGTTGATACGCCGTGTCAGCAAGGCGACCTGAACCTCTGGAGATCCGGTATCACCTTCACTTGTAGCGAACTCTGTA
>JADFWU010000111.1 GCA_015234045.1 Magnetococcales bacterium | reverse complement strand
AGCGCGTTTTCTCAAATCAATATCATAGCTCATGAGTACATTATACACTGTTAGATTTTAGAATGGAATGACTATATTGCCACAGCCTACAGCAGGGCACGTGAGGAAACCGATGAGTTCAAAAAGGCTTACGCCATTCGCGCTGGCAGTGAGTCAGCCATGGCTGAACTCAAGACGGCCCACGGATTGGACAAAGTATGGACCCGGAAAATACCAAGGGTCACTTTTGCCGCCACCATGAAGGCGCTGGCTTGCAATGTTAAACGGTTCATGCGCTACCAGTGCGCCCTGTTGCCGGAAAATAGGTTGGAAGCAGTGAAAACTCCGGCATAATCAGGGGAGAAGTGTCTGAAATCCGGGTTGGATGACCGCTTGGCGTGGAATTGGTGCTGCAATCTCAACCAGTGCACTCCTTACGTGGAGATGCGCTCATGAGGGAAGCTGCCTTTTTTCGGGGGACTCAGACCTGCCCTTTCAGACCATCATTTCGGAGCCAGACGCGCTACCAATATGACTGGAAGGGCAGTTTGGAAAATGGGTGAATAAGACGGGTTGAAAAATAGCCTATGAAAGTCCAAAAACATTGCGCCACTATCATTTAGGTGGTAATAATAATCTCTGAGTTCAGGAAGATTGTAAACAAGCCATAGACAATTGTTTAGTATTGGTGAAACGATGAACATAATAAAGAAAATTGATTTTGGCAATGAAGCTGGTGATGATGAAAGTCCAGATACATTGATGACATACTTTGTAGAACAGCATCATTTTAAAAATTTTTTACGTGAAGACAAAATGATGCTTGCCACATCAAAAAAAGGTGTTGGTAAATCGGCTCTAATCCAATGGATATATAGTAAAAGGAAAAATGATAGTCCTGATGACCTGATTATCAAAATAAGAGGCAGCGACTTATCTAGAAGCAATTTCGATATTGATAATAGTTTAAAACATCCAAACGACTATATATTCGATTGGCAACAAAGAATTAGCACATTAATAAATCGCTATTTAGCTAGAAAAATCAAATTTGCGTTTAAAGATGATTCAATATCAATAATAGAAAAAGCTGAATTAGAAGGGTTTAAAGAAAGGAATTTATTAGGAAGTCTTTTGGAAAGGTTTGAAAGATTGGCAACAAAAGGAAAAAAAATAAAGCCTGAAATAGGATCTCAAATAGAAAGATTGAAAAGAGTTAAAAAGAAAAATGTTTGGGTACTAATTGATGATTTAGATGCTACATTTCAGCATACTGACTCAGAATGTTTAGAGCTAGGAACTTTTTTTACAGCTTGTAGATATTTGATTCAGGATATGGAAGGTTTATTTTTTAGAGTGACAATGAGAACTGATGTCTGGCCTCTAATAAGAAGGTATGATGAATCAGTAGATAAAATGGAGCAGTATGTTTACAATATAAACTGGGATTTGGAAGACTTTAAGATTCTATTATTTAATAGAATAAAGGCGCAATTAGATTTATTGAAAATATCATATCGTTCAGATGCAGAAGAGTTTGATATTATCAATAAGGTGTTTATTCCTAAAATGGATTGGAATCAAAAGAAAGTCAGTTCCTATAGTATAGTACATACTCTTTCATATAGAAGACCAAGGTGGGCTATACAATTATGTAAAATAGCACAAGAAAATGCCATTAAAACAAGAAGTGAATTTATAACTAAAACACATATTGATAATGTATGGGGAGAGTTTGGTAAACAAAGAATTGCCGATCTAGTAGCCGAACATAAGCACCAATGCAAGGAGGTTGAAGAATTAATAACCGCTTTCAGAAATTCTGACAGAAGACTCACCAGAGATGAACTAATGAGTTTGATCAATAGAAAGATTAAACCGCATATTAATACTTATATTGAAGGTAAATATGTAAATGATGCAGTATCTATAGCTAGATTTCTTTTTAGAATTGGCTTTATTCAAGCTAGGGCTGAAAATGATGGTGAATTCGAACATTATGATTTTAGCTCAATGCCAAATTTTCTATCAACCAGGACGGATGATGATTTTGGGGTTAAATGGGAAATACATCCTTGCTATAGAGAAGCTTTGGATATCAGAAAAATATCTCATTACAAAAGAAGAAATGAGGGGTATTTTAGATAACATTACCTTTCAATCTTAAATAGATAGATATAATTTAAATTTAACTAACTATTCAACTTTTACTGTGAATGGCTAACTATCTAATCCTCACTGAGTTTCCCGCAAAAAGTCGCTCACTGAGTGGCGAAAAGCCGTGCCAAAAAGATGCATTTATTGGTATAATTTGATATCTATTCAACAATGATATCAAGTGGATATAGCGAAATGTTCCGGCCCATGAACCCACAGATGAGTTTGTTTGAGGCACACCTTTGGATGCCGGAGAAGCATCAAAAGGCGTTGGAACAAAGTTGGGCGCACATTTTCCGCACTCAGGTTCTCGAAATGATCCCGGAGAGCCAGTTTGCGGAGTTGTTTCACGCCAGTCTGGGCCGACCAAATGAGCCGGTGGCGATTCTGGTGTCTCTGTCAGTATTGAAAGAGATGTTCGACCTAACCGACGAAGCGCTGATGGATTCGTATAGGTTCGACATGCGTTTTCATTACGCCCTTGGTGTGACCCTGGAAAAAACAGGGATGGCGCTGCGCACTTTGGAAGGTTTTCGGGCGCGTGTGGTGGGTTCGGAAGCAGTGGGTGCAACATTCGATAAAGTGACAGATCAGATTATCGATATTCTGGGACTGAACACCTCCCGGCAGCGGCATGACTCCACCCATTTTCGGTCCAACATGGCCAATCTTACACGGCTGGGTTTGTTTGTCCGGACACTGGAATATTTTGTCGCAGCCCTGGCCAAGGAGTGTCCAGATCGGCATTCGGCCTTGCCTGAAGAGATTCTGAAACGGTATGGCGAGCGTCATGGCCGCTTTGCCGATGCCAGGGCCAGTGAGGGGCGGCGGCGTTTGGAGGATGCTGCCCAAGACCTTTGGATGTTGGTGGATCGGTTTCGGGATGACCGATCGGTACTGATGCTGACAGAATACGGATTGCTCGAACGGTTGCTGCAAGAACAGTGCGATATCCAGGAAGAGGATGCCAGCGTTGTCTTGAAGGCACCCAAAGAGATCGCCTCGGACAGCCTGCAAAGTCCGTTCGACCCGGACGCCACCTACGATGGCCATAAGGGTGTCGGTTATCAAGTCCAGATCAGTGAAACATGTGCCGCTGAGAATCCGGTTCAGATGCTCACCCGAGTAGAGGTAGAAC
>JADFWU010000110.1 GCA_015234045.1 Magnetococcales bacterium | reverse complement strand
GTGCACACGATTACCAGGCAATGCTCGACCAGTTTGGGTTAGTAGCCTCAATGTCTCGCAAAGGAAACTGCTTCGATAATGCGCCAATGGAGAGCTTCTGGGGCAGTCTCAAAAACGAACTTGTCCATCACCGGAAGTTTGCAACAAGAGCTGAGGCTCAAGCTGCTGTTCAGGAGTACATCGAAATATTTTATAACCGCCAGAGACGGCACTCGCGTCTTGGCTATATGGCACCTGCTGTGTTTGCGCAAGCTTTCTAAAAACCAACAAGTGGAAGTGTCCACTATTGACAGTACACCTCATAATTCTATCAATGGGTTGAGATCCTCTTTCACGCCAAACAACCAGGATAATCTATCTTCAATTTCAGTGATTTCTATAACACCTCAAAACGTTACGTTTCTAAATGGGCACTATCAACGAACAATTACCCTTTATCAACAAAGCACTGTACTGTAACCTCCCACCCTGTCAAAATTGAATTTCATTAATTTATCATTATATTTACATCTCCGTGCCACCTGCATGTCATCATTCGTCATTCATTTCTTACTTTTTGTATGAAACACCTGTTCGCAGGTGCTAACCATAAAATGCCTAACAAAGGTAGGCATTCTTGGAGTCTGTATTAAAATATGGGGATTTGGTTCAGACTCATTGCCCTTTAGGAGTGGTAAATGAGTTTCAAGAACATTAGCGTAAAAACCAAACTGCAAATGATGATTATGGTGGCGGGAACTGTTCCACTGATTATCATCTCACTGGCTGCCAGTTGGGTTTCAGAAGATGCATTAAAGGAGGCTGCGTACCAACAACTGGTATCGATTCGCGAAATCAAAAAAGCTCAAATCGAGGACTATTTCAAAGCCGGTCAGAATGACATGGCAGTGTTGGTTGAGACGGTTTCCAGTCTCAAGGCTGAGGCTTATACAAAGCTTGATGCCCTACGGGAAGCAAAGAAAGCCGAGGCTGAGCGCTATTTAACGCAGGTACGCAATCAGGTTGTTACCTTTTCAAACAATCGCATGGTCATCGACGCTATGGATATGTTCCATGATGCCCACGATGATCTGTTGCACGATGGCAACTACTCCGCTGCCCAGTTGCGCCGGATGCGGGCCAAGATAAAATCTTATTATACCAAAGAGTTCGGTAAAAAATACACCGGTCTGACCGGGGGTAATAGCGTTAATACCGACAAGCTGATGGGTACACTGTCTGACCAGGAAGTGGTGCTTCAATACCACTATATCGCCAATAATAAACATCCATTAGGTGAAAAGCATAATCTGAATAAAGCACCAGATGGATCGGACTATTCAGACGTTCACAACGATGTGCACCCCATTGTCCGGGATTACCTGGAGCGGTTTGGCTACTATGATATCTTTTTGGTCGATTCCCAAACAGGCGAGATTATTTATTCGGTTTTCAAGGAGTTGGATTACGCCACGTCACTTAATGATGGGGCACTGAGAGAGACCAACTTCGCGAAGGTATTCCGTGAAGCCAATGCTGCCAGCTCACCCGATATGATTGCGGTGGCAGATTTCGAACCCTATTGGCCTTCCTATGAAGCGCCTGCCGGTTTTGTCGCCTCCCCCATCTTTGATGGTGATAAGAAACTTGGCGTAGCAGTGTTTCAATTTCCCATCGATCGTCTAAACCAGATCATGACCAACCGCACAGGACTGGGCCAAACCGGTGAAACCTATCTGGTTGGACCTGATAAGCTGATGCGGTCAGACTCCTATCTTGATCCACAGTATCATTCTGTATCTGGCAGTTTTGCCAATCCAACCAAAGGCGCTGTGGATACGCTTGCTTCGCGATCTGCACTCAAAGGAGAGCACGGCACCCGTGTGATTCAGGACTATAACGACAATCCGGTACTCTCCTCCTATGCCGCTCTTGAGGTAGAGGGGTTCAACTGGGCCATCATCGCGGAAATCGATGTAGCAGAGGCGTTCAGTCCCGTGGATCACGCCGGACAGGAGCTGTTCAAAGTCTATCAACAGAAATACGGCTATTATGATCTATTCCTGATCAATCCAGATGGGTACATTTTCTATACTGCCACGCGGGAAGCCGACTATCAGACCAATATCCTTACTGGCAAATACTCTAATAGCAATCTGGGTGATTTGGTTGGCACTGTGTTGAAGTCCGGCCAGTTTGGTTTTGCCGATTTTCAACCCTATGAACCATCCAACAATGCGCCGGCTGCCTTTGTAGCCCAACCCATGCTCAATAAAGAGGGTGTTGCGGAATTGGTGGTGGCTCTTCAGCTACCGCTGGAAGGGATCAATGCCATCATGCAGGCCCGAGAAGGAATGGGAGAGACTGGAGAATCCTATCTGGTCGGTCCCGATAAGCGGATGCGCTCCGACTCTTTCCTTGATCCCGAAGGACACAACGTCATCGCCTCTTTTGCCGGTACCGTTGAGAAAAATGGTGTGGATACCGAAGCAGTCAACGCTGCCATCAATGGCAACACCGATGCCAGAATCATCATTGACTACAATGGTAATCCGGTACTATCCGCCTTCACACCAATGCAGGTCTACAACACCACCTGGAACCTTTTGGCAGAGATTGACGAGGCAGAGGTGCTGTTGCCGATCAATCATCTGTTAGAACTAATTCTCTACATCTCCCTGGCGGTGGTGGCTGGATTGGCTATTGCGGCTTTCATCATGGGACTGTTGTTGGCAAAAAGCTTTATTGAACCTCTGATGCGCAGTGCAGCACTGGCCAAAGATCTTGCTGAAGGGCGATTGACCAGTCGGGTTCCAACTACACGGACAGACGAATTTGGCATGTTGCTCAATGCCTTGAACGGCATGGCCGAATCGCTAAGCAACATCGTGATCGACATCCGTGGTAAAGCCAGCAAGCTGAATACCGCTTCCAACAATCTGGAAGAGGTCTCCGGTGACATGACCGTCAGCTCCGAGGCATTGGGCACCCAGGCCCAACAGGTGGCTGCCGCATCTGAAGAGTTGAGCGCCAATATGGAGGCAGTTGCCCAATCCACCCAAGATCTCAACAACAATGTTGGCCAAGTCTCCGGCAGCGCTGAGCAGATGAGCGGTGACATGAGCACCATCTCAGCAGCCGCTGAAGAGGCCAATGTCAATCTCTCCACCGTGGCATCGGCCACTGAACAGGCCACAGTCAATATCAGCTATGTCAATGAGGCATCCCAACGTTCTGGCACCAATGTCAGTAGTGTTGCGGAATCCGTTGAACAGATTTCCTCTTCGGTCAATGAAGTGCGTGATCGCTGTACAAAAGCGGCCAGCGAATCCACCCAGGCGGCCCAAAACGCTCAGGATGCCTATGACGTCATGGATAAACTGAACCGTTCCGCCATGGAGATCGGTCATGTGGTGGAGGTGATCAACAATATTGCCGAGCAGACCAATATGTTGGCTCTCAACGCCAGTATTGAATCCGCCGGTGCCGGTGAAGCGGGTAAAGGATTCGCCGTGGTGGCCAATGAGGTGAAGGATCTGGCTCGACAAACCGGTGAAGCCACACAGATGATCTCAACCCAGATAGACACCATGCAGGACAATACCCGCAATGCCAGTGACGCCACCCAAAAAGTGACCGACA
>JADFWU010000010.1 GCA_015234045.1 Magnetococcales bacterium | reverse complement strand
GCCCCGCGTGGCCCAAAGGGCCACACAATTAATAGGCTGCGTAGCAGCCGTCCCAGCCCAAAGGGCTGGCATGCCGATGGCATAGCCGCGAAGCGGCGCAAAACACAGACAGGCCACCAACTGCGTAACTCATAATAATATCAAACATTATGGTAAAAGGGATCAACCTGATCACTTTGCTATGGACTGATGGAGATAGCCAAATTCCATGTGACTATCGGGTTTACGCCAAGGAAACAGATAATCTGACAAAAAACGACCATTTCCGAGCAATGCTGGAAAAAGCCAAATTGCGTGGCTTAGAGCCTTTATATATTGCATTTGATAGCTAGTATAGCAGCTTGGAGAATCTAAAATTAGTTCGTAAAAACAATTGGAAATGGTTAACTCGTCTACAATCCAATCGGCTTGTTAATCCAGATCGCTCTGGGAATGTGCCCATCAGGAAAGTCGAGATATCTCGTGAAGGAACGGTAGTTCATCTTAAAGGTTTTGGCCTGATCAAGGTGTTCAAGATCGTCTCCCAAAAAGGTGACATTGAGCATTGGGCAACCAATGATGTTGATTCAGATGAACTATCAATTCTACCCTATACTGAATGGAGTTGGGCTATCGAAAACTACCATCGGGGCCTCAAACAATTCTGTGGTGTTGAACGTTCCCAGGTTCGTGGAGCAGTGGCACAACGAAATCATATCGGCTGTGCAATACGGGCATTTCTCCGCCTGGAGCGATTCAGTTTTGCCACTGGACGAAGCTGGTTTGATATCAAAACCGGCATCGTTCGAGAAGCTGTTCGCCTTTATTTGGCAAAGCCGTTTTGTGTCTTGCCGATAGAGGCAACTGCGTAACTCCTAATTAAAAACTTTTCAAGAACTTTATAGATTTTTACATGGGTACAAATGATACCATATATTCAGAATAACAATGATTCATCAGTCAGTTGCGATGGATTCCTTATAGAAAGTTCGGTCAAGCGTTGCAGGTCAGTAAATTTCGCTCAGGAAATTTTGAATTTTTTCAGAGAAATCGGCCATCAGAAAAAGCCGACATCATCTTAAAAAAAACTCTCAACCCCTCTTCATAAAAGGACTTTTTCTGTTTCACCTATCGAAGATGGCCTGAACTTTCAGTAGGTACACGCCATTTTTGGGGCCCATATGCAATTATTTGATAAATAGCTGTTTTTCAGGATTGTATATCTACAGTTCCAAAACGGCAGTGAGGACGAGATCAATATGATGTGTGAATGATAAATTTAATTGTATTTAACTTAGGTTAAAGACCTTAACCTTTCCAAAGTATCTGGGTATTTTTTTACCATTAAAAGCAGCGCCGCAGCCATTGGAGAGGGGCATGTGCGGCCCTGTTCCCAATTTCTCAGTGTTGCCACGGATACGCGAAGAAACTAAGCAAACACGCTTTGGGACATGTTTCCACGAATCTTTTTTATGAGGTCAGGCTGTATCTCATCAATGCTATCCGCTTCGACAGTATAGTTGCGTAACGTCAATTGCTTTCCCTGAAATTGATCAATCTCTTCGATGCCATCGACCAACTCCTCAAACAGATTCCGTTTAGCCATCATTCCACCTCAGCACAAGCTTCCTCAACATGTTAAGTTCGTTCTTGGTCAAATCACTGACCTCACCTTTCCTATACAGTGTCAGAAAATAGATTTGAGTATTTTGGACGTGGAAGTAATAGATGGTTCGGACTCCTCCTCGTTTGCCTTTGCCGTGTTTGGTTGACTGCCATCTGAGCTTCCGAATTCCACCACCACCTCGGATTATGACGCCTAATTCCGGGTTTTGAACGAGTACTTTCTGAAGGTCTTTATACTGATTATCACTCATATAATCCGGTAACTGGTCTTTGTCTCCTTGGAAGTTGGATGATGCCCATTATATAACCGCCTCAACCCACTTGAAACAGCGAGGAGCCACATTTACTTAATCGCACTACTCATATCCCACATCGGCAGGAAAATACCTAGGGCCAAAATCACAATGACCACACCAAGGAATAACAGCAAAATCGGCTCAATTGCCGAGCTCAACGCTTTTACATCATAATCCACTTCACGCTCATAAAACTCGGCCACCTCGCGCATCATTTCGTCCATCTGGCCGGTTTCATCGCCTACGCTTAACATCTGCATCACGAGCGGTGTGAATAGCTCGGTTTTATGTGCAGCATTGGTCAGGCTTTCGCCGCGTTCAATGTTGTCGCGCATCTCGAGGATTTTTTCGCCCACATACACATTATTTACGGCCTGAGAGACAGAACGAAGCGTGTCCAATACCGGTACGCCCGCTTCTGCACCCATGGAGAAAGAACGGGCAAAACGGGATAACGTCGCACGCCTGAGAATTGATCCAATGATCGGCATGCGGATTTTATATCGGTCCCAAACCCGTTGGCCGTTTTTTGACTGAATATAGACCTTGATAGCCATTACCACACCAACCGCACCACCAATAATCAAATACCAGTAGTTTTGGGTAAATCGTGATGTCGTCAACAAGACCTGCGTTGCCCAAGGCAGTTCGGTTCCGGATCTTTCAAAAATCCCTGCAAAAGCCGGAATCACAAAATAATTCAGAATAAAAATAGCCAAAAACATCGCAATAACGATAAATGTCGGATACCGTAATGCACTTTTAATCTGTTTACTGGTATCTCTCTCTGCCTCAAGATACTTAAAAAGCTGCGCCAACGCCTCATCCAACATGCCGGTATTTTCGCCAATAGCGACCATGCGGACGTAAATATTGTTGAACACTTTTCGATGATCGGACATGGCACTGGAGAGATCTCGACCAGACTCCAACTCTCGACCAACCTCGCCAAGAATGGCCGCAAATTTTTTATTCGGCATGCTTTCGCGCAAACCTTGCAACGAGCGCAAAATAGGGACACCCGCTTTGACAAGCGCGTTGAGCTGGCGGGTGAAGAGAATAATTTCATCCTCTTCAGGCCAACCACCTACATCAAGAAAAGAGAAGGCCGACTGAGCAGACTCTTTGGATTCGGTAATCTTCAGCGGCGTAATGCCTTGACCGATAAGCTGTTCAGCTAAAACAGCACGGTTTACCGCTGTGGATTGGCTCTCGACCACCTCACCTTTTGCATTACGGCCCTTGTATTGAAATTTTGGCATGGTCCAGCCTGGGGAAAAGGTAAGCGCCGTTATCGGCTATAAACTTTGGATACGCCCTTTGACAAAGGCGCGTAGCCGTTGGCTCAGCTGACCGGTTTGTAAGGATTTTCTATAGGCTGACAGCGCTTCATTACGCTCTCCAAGACGCTCTAATGAGATGGCAACACCCATCCACCAAACACCCTGTCGATCGGCCGTGCGCCAGTTTCTCGAACCACCGGAACGGCGCAACAACGCTTCAAACAGCGCAACCGCTTTCCAATCACTGCCCGTCTGTTGATAGAGCGAAGCAACAAACTCTGCCATACCCGGATCATCCAAGGCCAATGTCTCGCCTGGATTATTACCAACCATCGGTGCAAGAACTGTCAATGCCTCTTGATGACGGCTATCACTGGCCATTAAACGCGCTAACCGCCAACGCGCATCACGATGATCCGGCCAGGATTTCAACACACGTTGAAGAAGATCTTCTTGTTTGGTGCCCTGCTCATTCAAAGCCTTTTGATAGAGCTTATCCGCCCGCGTTTGATTACCCTTCACACGCTTACGCAGTAAAATTGGCTGACCTGGCTCCTGAGGAATTGAATAGGCCGCGTGATCCACGGGTTGCTGTGTACCGTTCTTTCCATGACGCATGATCACTGGATCACGCTGCATGGCATTGTTCCGTTTCGCTGTTTCTGGGGCAATACTGATCTGCTCAAACTGAGTTTCCCTCTGATCAGAGGACGATTCAATCGGCTCGACAGATTCAGGCAGTGCATTCAGCGCTGTGGATACTGGCAAATCTTTTGTCAAACTCGGTGCAGGATCAACGCGATTCATTATTGCTGGCTGCACTGTATCTGACATGTCTGACGTTTCAGCAACACTCTGTGTTACCGACTCAGCCCGATCACGAATAACAACACGGCGCTGCTGTGCAGCAACGTTTACAACAGGCGCAGTGCTCAACGGCGCTGAAGGAGGCTGATTGGCCAGTTTGAACGGTGTTGATACCGGATTTTGTTGATCGTTCTGTTGATAGGCGTTCAACTGAGTCAATGCAGAATGTCTCAGCGTCTCGGAAAATCGGCCCATGGATTGAACAAAGGCATCAACGTCATAATCATCCTGAAGCGCATCCGCCTTTTGTCTTGCTTTGGAATAACCCGCAAAACGACCAACCATAACCGTATGCCATGGGCGCTGATCCTGATCAAAAATCCGCACCACATAGGGTTGAAGACCCATATCTCGCAACACTAACAAGCGCTCTTCAGCATCCATTAACTTTCGATAAGATGCCACTTGGACCGCATAGTTAAACGGCTCATCCTCAGCCTGGACTGAGTGTCCAGCAGTGAGTAGAAACGCCGCAGTTACGGTGATGAGAAACAGTTGCTTGAACATGATCATTCAGGTAATCGGTCTCAGTGCCTGTTTATAAATCAATTTTTCATTGGAAAAATCATAAACAAGCGTGATCAAATTGTGCCATCCATGACATCACAGGCTGATAGCACACATGCACCAGCTTTTTTTGGGCCGCCAACACACCTATTGCCGGTGTCATCCCTGTCAAAGGGTATAAGCGGCATTGACTCAGATCCGGCAAAGTCGAATCACTGTCAATAATTCTAGGAGAGGCGTGCGGATCAATGTTGACTTGAAAATGTCCCATCCACTGCCACATGACAGCACCAAACGCCTTAACAACCGCTTCTTTGCGCGTCCAACACGCTAAAAAAGCCTGTTCACGATGCTCTTGAGGCCATGATTGAAGCTGCTGGAACTCTTCCAGGGTAAAGAAGCGTTTGCCAAGCCGCAAGATATCCGTCACATCACGTATGCCTTCTACATCCACTCCCAACGCTACATCCTGACCAACCGCCAGAACCATACGTGAACCCGAATGCGACAGATTGAAGCGTAACCCCTTGGAATCCACACCATCAAGGGCGGGTTTGCCATTTTTATTCAATAAAAAATAGATATCGCTCGGTTTACAGGCCAGGCAGAGTGCCAGAACACCACGCAGAATATAACGACTCTTGAGAAATCGCTCTCGCAGAATACGATTGGATAACCGCCCTGCCCGCTCTTTTTCATGGACCGAGAGCCACCCAGACAATTGATCCTCATCCAAGCGGAGTTCATCCAGGTCAAGTTGCCAAATCCAACAACTCAGAGCATCCGGTCTCTGTCCGACCCAGGAGTGTGACTGCTGCTGCACCTGTTCACAATCCGGCGTGACCATTAAAACGGCTCAAACTCCTTATCCTTCTCATCGCTCAATCTTGCCCGTTCAACCTCTCGTCCTTGTGCATCCAGAAAAGAGAGCATGGCCGCTTCCCGAATCGTCGGCACCATCATATTCATGGAACCGTCGGTCATAGGATCAGTCGCCGGCATAGGAGTTTCCGCCTGGACATCAGCGGCACTATCTTCCCCTTTTACCCGCTTTTCCAACTGTCCGCAGCCCTGAACAATCGCCTCACGCAATACCTCTGCCCGAGTCAAATTACCACGCGGCGAGAAATCAGCATCCTCTTTCAAGGCGGTAACCAACTGCTCCACCCGATCCAGTAACGCACTTGAGATACGCAGGGATATCATTTTTTGAGACATGGCACCGTGTCCATCCTGTACTAAAAACTTTTATCGGCTTCAGTTACTGAGTACTTATCATACCATAGAGTTGACGAATCTCTTCAGGCCAGCGTTGTTGATCAATGGTTTCAAGAATCATCGGCTTGTCTTCCAACCGTGGATCATTCATCAGAAAACGGAACAAATCCCAACCAATATTGCCTTCCCCAAGGCTATGATGACGATCTACCCGGCTTTCATAGGCTGACTTGGCATCATTGAGATGGAGCGCGCGCAGATAGTCCAATCCAATCACCGAATCAAACTGATCCATAGTGCTTTTATAGTCTGCCTCCGTACGCAAATCATAACCCGCTGCAAAGGCGTGACAGGTATCCAAACAGACACCAACCCGGCTTTTATCCTCAACCTGATCAATAATTTCAGCCAAATGCTCAAACCGGAAACCAACATTGGAACCCTGCCCAGCGGTATTTTCCAACACCGCTACCACATTTTCTGTCTCATTCAACGCAGTGTTCATGGATTCAGCGATCAATGCCAGACATTCGGATTCTGATATTTTTCTCAAATGGCTACCAGGATGAAAGTTTAAATAAACCAATCCCAATTGATGACAACGTTGTAACTCATCAATAAATGCGTCCAACGATTTTTTCCGCGCCACTGGATCAGGATGCCCCAGATTAATCAAATAACTGTCATGCGGCAGAATCTGTTCCGGCGTGTAGCCAAACGCCTCCAGATTGCTTTTAAATCCATCAATCTGTTCATCAGTAAGCGGTTTTGCCTTCCATTGGCGTTGATTTTTAGTAAACATGCCAAAGGCTTTTGCACCAATATCCCGCGCATTAATCGGCGCATTGGACACACCACCGGAAATACTGACATGTGCGCCGACCCACTTCATGCGACTCTCTCCACTATGTGAATAACGATGATAGATTTACAGATTATCTTACCCTCTAACCCTGATGGAGCACCATGTATCAAGGAAGTTGATCAATTTAAAATATAAAAAAGGCCGGATATTCATCATATCCGGCCTTCAATACCTGGCAAGCAATCAGCGTTTATATTCAATCATCATCGTCATCATGACTTGACCCTCTGGACGGATTCCCGTGGCACAGAGAACAAGAGATCATTTGTCCCTTAGCTGCTGAAAAGGTGCCCTCCTCAGTATGATAAACACGTGCGTCTGCGGTGCGTGAAAGCACAGTGCCCTTCAGGTCTGTACCATGACAGCTTTTGCAACTATTTGGATTTGCCTCATAGAAATCTTCATGCTCATCCGCCCAGCGACTATCATTTACATTGTGCATTCCGTGCGGACCATTGGTGGTTAGCTCCAATGAACTGTGACAAATACTGCACTCGGAGAGCGTGCCCGCATGTCCTTGTTGGGTTTCGCTGATGAGGTTGTCATTCTCCTTAAGTGACGGCCAAATCGCATGCGGACTACCATGACAACCACGGCAAGCTACGCCACCATGTCCTAAACTGTCTTTGAACAATGTGTCGCTGCTTTCAGAAAACCGGCTGTTGCTGGAAGTGTGGAGCGTGCTGTTATCGAATGCATTGGTACGACGAATTGCGCCATCATTGTCAACGGCATCACCGGTATGACACGACTCACAACGCGGCAAATCAACCCAAGGTGTTCGAGTCGAACTGGCCACAGTGTTCATATCACCATGACAATCTTCACAAACAATCTCCTCGGAACTACCCATGGCACCACGCAAACAGCGGGTATCCTGACCAGGATGACACGCATAACAAGCATCACCCGTACTGCTGGACTGAGAAATAAACGCATGCCGACTATGTAACGCTTTGGACAGAGAAGGCACCGAACTATTGCTCTGATGATTGCTGATCAATGCCGAAGCACCGGCCTCGTGACACGATCCACACATCACTGGTGTCTGGTTTTGCAGGTTGGTTGCATTTTCCACATCATGCAAAATCAGAATATTGATTTTAGCGCGTGTATCCTTATCCGCAACGGTGCTGGAATCCGTCCAGGTTATACTGGAACGATTCGCCCCTTGCTCTCCGGTATCATGACAACTGGCACAATCGGTCTCATCTGAAACCGGTAGCACAACATCCGCTTCCGCAAGGCTCTGTCCATTGGTGCTTTTGGCTTGCACTTTTAGCACAGGATATGCATTGGTATTGCCCGCGTCATCATAAGGCGTGATAGGAATTCCGGCTGCGGTGAACCATTTATGCGTTGAATCGTATTGTTGAAAATCCTCTGAACCATTACCAGGCATACGCTGACCACTCAAGCCAACCTCATCAGAAAGTTGTTGACCAAACAGAGCTTCTGCATGGGTCCAGAAATTCACTTTATCTGAACTTGTTCTATTGATTGATCCAGTACTGTCCGTAGTGGCCGAATAGCTCACCGACGCTTCACTTGAACTCAGAATCTTCGGACGCAGACCGCGCTCGACAACCTGAGCATTCACCACATTATACGGCGGCAACAACGAAAAAACCGAATAGTCTTTATCCAAACAATGCATCCCAAGATCATTGCTGGCCAACACTAAATGACTGCTGCGCGTAATAGGCGCGGTTGAGTCACCGTTGCTGGTGCCAGTTGTGTAGTCGTGGTCCTCATCGTCAATGTAACCATCGTGGTCATGATCCAGGCTGGAATCGTAACGGTCATCGCTATCGTCATCATTATGCGGATCAGCATCACTTTCATCGTGTATACCATCGCCATCCGCATCTTGCGCTGAAGAGAGATGATCACTGTCATTCTCATCCAGTATCGAATCGCCATCGTCATCAGGATCATAGCTGTTAGGCCAGCCATCGTTATCAGGATCCTGATTGCTGGTTGAGACCGTATTTGTATCAAGCTGATCAACCGTACCATCGCCATCCAGGTCAGACAATCTCAATGGATGTTTTGCACTATCAGCAAAGGTCAGATCCAAAGGGGCATCGCTGAGAGAATCACCATCCAGGTCCACAGCCTGGCTAAGATCAATATGACCCAAAGCCAAATCATTGCCCTTGCTCAAACGAAGCCGACTTTGGGTACTATTGCCATCAATCGCATTGAAACGAATCGGAATACTTATCGCATTCGCCTGATTTTCGTTCATGGTCATGACCATCTGAAAGCCAATATCAGCCGGAACCTCCAATGTAAAAGGGTGTTGACCAGTGCCATTGTCCGTTGATGTCGTTTTAGTATAGAACCCGTTATCCCCAAACGCCTCAATAAGCGTGCCCGGAACTGTACCAGACAGAGTGACTGTCTGTTGAGTGGACCCACCACCACCACCGCCACCACAAGCGGTCAACATGCCAAGAGCACACACAGCCCCCACGCTACGCATCCATCGTTTCATTTTCATGTTTGCCTACTCCATTGAGCATTACGGATAAGAATATACCCTCTTCCTGACAGCCAGACTCGTTGCCGTGCAGTGTGCATTTATTTTCTTAAGATTTGCTTAAGGATCATAAATAAATGTCAGAAATGCAGCATCAGGCAAGATTTGGAAGGCAATGTGAAAATGTACAAAAAGAAACTACGGCACGTTCCTGGGAAATAAGACCGTAACAGAAAGACCACCCAAAGAAGCTGTATTTAACTCAAGCGTTGCACCATGCAGTTCAGCAATACGTTTAACAATGGACAACCCTAAACCACACCCTTCGGTATTGCTTGATGCTGTCACACCACGGTGGAAGCGGTTAAATACACTCTGCCTCTCCTCAACAGGCACACCCGGACCACTGTCTTCAACCCGTACCAATAGCGCATCCTGTTGAGACTCTACTTTAACCTGAACCTGACCACCCACAGGCGTATAGATCAGCGCATTACGTACCAGATTGGAAAACAATATCTGTAATGCATCCACATTGCCCCACACAGTGGACGCGCCTTTGCTGGCCAGACGAATCTCAATGTCACGATCTGTCGCCAACGGCACCAAACTGGCTAATGTCTCTTCCAGCAACGGTTCAAGATGCACCGTATTCATATTTTCACTGCTGGCCAAAGGGTCCAAACGTGCCAATGTCAATAGTTGAGACACCAAATGGGTAGCACGATCAACGCCAGAAGCCATTTGTTTAAGAACATGTTGACGCTCTTCCTGACTGAGAGGCCTGAGCAGTACTTGGGATTGTATTTTCAGAACTGACAGAGGCGTGCGCAACTCATGGGCGGCATTGGCGGTGAACTGGCGTTCTCGCTCCAAAGTGGCATGCAGACGACTCATCAACCCATTGATTTCATCAACCAACGGTAACAACTCACTCGGTGTTTCAGGCAAAGTTAGCAGTGACAGATTGTCAGAGGAACGACTCGCCACAGCATTGGCAGCGCGTTTCAACGGCCTGAGGCCATGCCCCAATCCAAAATACAATGCAAACACCACCGCCAATGCAATGGGTAAGATCGTAGACAATGAACCCAGCGTGATTTCCATGACCAGATTCTGTCTTAAACTCACTTTTTCAGCCACATGCACAACCATGCCATCTGCCGCATCAATAGCTGTGGTAAAGACGCGCCAGGAAACGCCATCCCGTTGGATCAAATCAAAACCCGGCGCAATGCTAAACGGTTCTTCAGGTGCTCCAGGAGAGCGAAAAATCAAAACACCTTCATGAAATACCTGATAGGCCAACAGACGTTTGTAGTGATGAAGGCCAACATCAACTTCCGCCAGAATCTGAGATGCCATATTGTGTGTTACTGTGTGTTCCGAATGCTTCAAGGTCAAAATCAGTCCAGCAACCCGCCCCATTCCCGTATCCAACACCTCTGCCAATTCATGCTCAGTATGATCATAGAGTGCAGCGGAAATAACCACCATACCAACAATAAAGATGCCAAAAACAATCAACGTAATACGACTACGAATCGAATACATTCCCTATACCTTATCAATCAAATAGCCGACCCCGCGCACGGTACGAATAAACTCCTTACCCAACACCTTTCGCAACTGGTGAATATAGACTTCCAGGGTATTGCTCACCACACCACCATCCCATCCATAAAGCTTTTCCTCCAGGCGACTGCGGGTTAGCACCTGACCTGCCCGTTCCATAAGAAGATGCAGCAACATATAAGCCCGAGGTGACAGTTCCAGCGGCTGACCCTCGCAGGTAATCTGCCGTGAAGCAGGATCCAGAATAACAGACCCCACCTGCAACAAAGGATGTGCGCGTCCCTGGCTGCGTCGGATCAATGCCCGTATCCGTGCACTCAACTCATCCAGATCAAAGGGTTTGACCATATAATCATCCGCCCCGGCATCCAAACCGCCGACCCGATCATCAATACTATCCCGTGCTGTCAAAACCAGAACCGGCGTTTTGTCTCCTTGACGACGTACCCATTCCAATACACTTAAACCACTTTGGCCTGGCAATCCCAAGTCCAATAGCATTAGATCAAATTCATCGGTTTCCAGCGCATTCTGAGCATGAAAACCATCTTTCAACCACTCCACGGTATAGCCTTCCTGACGCAAGGCGATACGGATACTATCTCCTTGTAACACATCATCTTCCACAAGCAATATACGCATAAAATGGATCGCTCCTTTCCCTACACTTTACAATGCACTGAGCGTGTTTTGAATCGTGCTATCCTCTCACCACCATTACCTTTTGTAGCATGCAAGATATTGGTTACCCTATCAGAGGAAAGAATATGTTAGAATGAGGGAGATTATGGCATTCACACGATCTTGTCATACTCTTTCTATTAGCAAGATAGATCTACCTGATTAACAATCAAACTGTTTTATATCTTTGTTACTGCCCTGACACCGTGTTCATAGAGTTGTTTGTTTTCAGGATAAATCAACGTGACTCGAACGATATTTTTTCTGAATCTCATAGTAGCTGCCAGTTATACGATCACTGGAAAATTGGGCCTGCTTGCTCCCTTTTACAACACCAGCGTCACATTGATCTGGCCACCGGCTGGTATTGCTCTGGCCGCTCTACTGCTCGGCGGAGTCCGGCTCTGGCCTGGCGTGGCATTAGGCGCTTTTCTGACCAATATCACGACTGGTGACACAACCCTCTTTACCGCGCTGGGTATTACCACTGGCAACACATTGATGGCCATTGCTGGTTGGAGAATTCTCTATCAGTCCCGGTGGGCTATTCAGACCGCCCTGACACGACTAAAAGATCTTTTTCCCTTTCTGATTTTTGCCGTCCTGATCATTCCAATGATCAGTGCCACCATTGGTTCGTTAACCTTACTGTTATCGGGGATTCCTAATTTCGGCTTTTTCTCTGCATGGTTTGGTTGGTGGTTCGGTGATGCTATGGGCATATTACTGCTCGGCGCACCTATACTGACTTACGGTACAGCCCTGGGACAAGGTTGGCGACCAAAACGGTTTACCGAATCCCTGGCACTCACCTTGGTTACTATTATCACCGGTTATACAGTTTTCGGCTATTTTTCCGAATTCAGCGTACCGTTGATTCATCTGATTTTTCCGCTGGTGATCTGGGCTGCACTCCGCCTTAAACAGCGTGGCGTAACACTACTCACCCTATTAGTTGCCATCATGGCTTTTTTTGCCACCGCCCAAGGTCATGGACCTTTTGCACTGGACAATTGGCATGATTCCCTACTCTATCTGTTGAGCTTTTTTGGTTTATTCTCCGGTGCTGCCATGATCCTTGCTGCCATGATGTATGAGCGCCGAGAAGCTCATAGCGCTCTGGATCATGCCCGCCAGGTATTGGAAGACCGCGTTGAAGAACGCACCGAAGCCCTGTTAAAATCCAATGAACAATTCCGTGACCTCAATGCCCGTCTTTCAAGTTTGATTCAAGCCTTGCCTGATTTTGTCTGTTTCAAGAAGCTTGATGGTAAAATCATCGAAGTCAATCGCTCGTTTGAAGTCCTGACTCATCGATCCCGTGCCGAACTTGTCGGCACCTATGAAGCATCAGCATTACCGCCCGATTTGGCCCGCCACTGTCGCGTGGATGATCAACAGGTCATAGAAACCGGTAAAACCGTTGTTTCTATCGTGCAAATGCGGGAACAAAGTGGTGCAACCCGCCATATGGAAACATTGCGTGCGCCAATTCTTGAAGATGATGGCAGTTTGATCGGATTGGTAAGCGTGGTGCGTGACATCACCGCCCGCAAACAAGCGGAAAAACGATTACAAGACAGTGAAGCACGACAACGCGCCATTCTCAATGCCGCCATGGACGCTATTATCACTATTGATCACCTTGGCAATGTCGTGGCCTTCAATCCCGCTGCTGAACAGACATTCGGATACAAAAACAAGGATGCGGTTGGTCAATCAATTTCAGAACTAATCGTACCAGCTGAACTGCGCGCCAGACATGAAAACGGGCTGGCCCGCATGGCGGCAACGAATATCAGCACCATTCTTGACCAACGTATTGAAATGCCAGCCCTTCGGGCGGATGGTAGTCAGTTTCCCGTTGAGATGACCATCACGGCTATTAAGATTGATGATCAGCGTTTCTTTACCGCCTATCTGCATGACATCACCGACCGAAAACAGGCTCAAGAATCCTTGGTCGCCCGTAAAATGGCGGAAGCAGCTTCCAAGGCAAAAAGCGCCTTTTTGGCCAGCATGAGCCATGAAATCCGCAGTCCGATGAACGCCATTATAGGAATGACGGATCTGGCGTTGCAAACCAAGATGACACCCATTCAGCACCAATACATGGATATCGTTCAGCAATCCGCTGAATCTCTACTGGCGCTGATCAACGACATCCTCGACTTTTCCAAGATCGAAGCCAATCGCCTCTCTTTGGAAATCATTCAATTTGATCTATTGGAAATCGTTGAAAAATCCTGCTCAACAGTTGCCGTTCAGGCACATAAGAAAAATCTTGAACTGCTCTACGACATTCACCCAGCAGTACCGCTCTATCTGGAAGGTGATCCTAACCGTCTGCGCCAGATTCTCGTAAATCTTTTGAGCAATGCCGTTAAGTTTACCCAATATGGCGAGATTATTTTGCGTATTGAGTTGGACGAAGATACAGCATCAAACAGTGAGAATGAACAGAATGTGCCGCAACCAAAAACTCGATTGCACTTCTCGGTATCTGATACCGGTATCGGCATTTCATCGGACAAATTGGATATTATATTCCAGCGATTTTCACAGGCTGAATCCCATACCAATCGTAAATTTGGCGGATCGGGCCTTGGACTAACCATCTCACGCCAGCTTACTGATTTGATGCAGGGCACCATGTGGGTGGAAAGCACCATTGGTCGTGGCAGCGTGTTCCATTTTACTGCATATTTTGGTGTGTTTCAGGATGAACAGGCTCAGGCGATCTTCACACAATATGCCGATCTGACTGGACGCCAAATTCTGCTGGCAGAAAATAATATCCACACCCGTACTATTCTTAAACGCACGCTTTCCATGTGTGGTGCCATTGTTACAGATGTTGAGAGTGGCCAACAAGCCATGGATATCATTACTAAAACCGACCAAAAAGGCAACCATTTTGATCTAATGATCTTTGACTGCCGCATGCCGGATATAGGTGGTATGGAAGTAGCGTCATCCATCAAAGAGAGCACTGCATGTATTGATAATACAGTCATTATTCTACCTACAAGCCACCGCAAAAACGATATGCCGCGCTGTAAGGAGCTTGAAATCTCCGGCACACTGATCAAGCCCGTCAATCGTACCCTGATGTTACGGATGATCTCTCGCCTTCTGCATGGTGATGAAGAGACACCCTCTGATCAAGCAACGGTAGTGCGCTCTTTGAATCGTATTCAACCACATGGAAGTTTTCGAATTTTGTTGGTTGAGGACAACCAGGAGAGTCAACGCCTCGCCTCTGAGATTTTGGTCAAGAAAAATCACTCCGTTATCATTGCACCAAACGGACACCGTGCCATTGAACAACTCTCCAAAGAGCCCTTTGATCTGGTATTAATGGATGTTTCCTTGCCGGAGATGGACGGCATTGAAGTGACCCGTACCATACGTGCGTCAAGCGTACCCAATGCCAATATACCCATCATCGGCATTAGCGCTCATGCGCTGGATACAGATAGAAAACAGTGCATACAAGCGGGTATGGATGACTATCTTACCAAACCGTACCGCATGGATGATCTGATTAATATTATTGAAACAGTCATGTCATCAGAATCAGCATCCCATAAACGCATCCGTGATGAAATCGCCAAACGCGCTCAGGGCGCAGTTCTCAAAACATCCATTGACGACCAAAGCGCTCGTCAAGCGTTTCTTGAGCACTCTTCCACGTTAATGCGAACGATAACGCACGCTGTTGAACAGCGTGACTATGCCACTTTGGAATCCACACTTTTAGAACTGCGTGATGCGTCCAAAGCAATCGGAGCTGAACAGATCAAGACCGCAGCGCTCCGACTGACACTGATTGCCAGAAAAGCACAACCCGATCTACTGGCTAACGGCTTGGAAAAATTAGAGCTGACGGTGCAAGAAGTTCATAAGATTCTGGACGGGATTATCTGAGGAAAGGAAAAGTGATAAACAGGTTTAGGCGTTACGCAGTTGCCAGTTATCGTCATTTCGATCCAAAATTTGACAATGAATCACAACCTGAGTGGAAGCCCTGGTGATGTTTTTGCGCCGCTTTTGATATGCGAAGCAGATCATCAGAGCAAAAATATCACCAGGTCTGGAACGGCTGACTGTTCAAATTTTAGACGAAACTACTCTATCATCGCTTCAGACAACGCAGCAGACCATGTTCAACATCATCCCATTTAATGGCTTCAGCTGTGGGCAGAATCACCTCAACCCGGCTATCACGCCGATAGGCAACCCAATCGGTAACTGTCAACTCACCAGCTACCTGATCCACCAGAATGCGCCGACCCGGTCCAACCCGGAACAACCCCTTCAAACGCTCAACTGAATGTAATGGTCCTGCTTTATCGGTAAAAAACGCTTCCAACTCTTTCTGAATAAAGCGCTCATCCGGTGAAAAAATCCATCCACAGCCTTGATAACCAAGCCCACGATTTTCAAAGCGCAACGGCTTACCAACTTCTGGTGACACTTCAACTGGTTGAGGCTGCCGATGACTGTGATGATGCAAATGGACCGATGCAGAAGCTATGGGAATGCGGACACGTACCGGCTTGTCCAATAAACCTGGGTCAAGACGACCGTTATGCACTTCATCAACGGCAACTTTGGCTGGAAATAGTGTTGCTGACCAGTCGTGGAACTGTTTCAACTGCTGATCAGTTGCCAGATCCGCCTTGGCGGCGACCAGTACATCAGCCATCAATATCTGGTCACGAAAGGTTTCCGATCCAGTCAGACGTGGATCATTGAAGCGGCGTGGATCTACTAAACAGACCAATGGTTTCAAATTGACATGTTCGCAAAAATCGGCACTGGTAAGAATATCCACAACACCCGCCGGATGTCCCAACCCAGTTGGCTCAATGAGCAGGCGCTCGGGCTTGAAACGACGCAATATCTCCACCAAAGCCGCTTTCAAGCCCACTTCAGCACTACAACAGATACAACCGCCTGCGATCTCCTTCACCGCCAAACCATCACCAGAACCCGGCAGAATCGCCTGATCAATAGCCACATCGCCAAACTCATTGACCAAAACTGCCACACGGCCCAGCGTACCTTGTTCCAGCAAATTACGAATCACGGTTGTTTTGCCGACACCGAGAAATCCGGTGATAAGATTGACCGGAACTGACACGCGCTTACCCAACCGCTTCCATGTAGACCAGATCCAACAGCTCAAACAACTGATCTTTCACTGCATTGAAAGCATCCATCTGTTTTTCAGCTTCGGAGATATTCCCCTCTTCTGACAGAGCAACAATTTCCCGAGCCATTTCATGAACTCTCAGATGGACAGATTCAATCGCTCGGAAGTTTTCAATCTCACCATAGCGTTCTGTTCCTTCGGAATAGTACCACTTACCAAAGTCACACTGCCGACCACTGGCCACTTCTTCAGGCTTTAGCTGAGAACGACCTCGAATGACCCCTTCCAGCTTACCCAACCAGGAAAGATGCGCCTTTTTAATGCTCTCAACATCCATCGGCTGCGCCCCAATTTCCAAAGCGCCTGCTGCCTTGCGTAATTTTTCACCAGGAATACCCGTGGAGTCGATCAACAAAGATGTGTGATGAATGGCACCATCAATCAGTGAGATATTACGGAAGATCTTACGCAGATTTTCATCCGCTTCCCCAATGGACGCAGACACTTCATCAGCAGAACGTGATGTCTGTTCAGAAGCTTTACACAGCGCTTGATTGCGTTCAACCAAGCTATTGGTTGTATCGGCAATACCAGCCGCTGCGGTAGCGATTTCATGGGAACCTGATGCGGATTCCGCTGCCGCCCTGGCGACTTCATGTGCGGCAGCTTCCAACTCTTCGGCGTTGCGTGTCACTTCACCACTGGCAGTGGATACTGTATTGATTGCACTGGAAATACCATGAGTCGTTGCGGATTGTTCATCGACACTTTCTGTGATGGATTCATTCGATTCGTTGATCTCTTCGATCAAGTGTACCGTCCGAGACACCACATCCATGGCTTCATCAGTACGCTGTTGAATCTCTTGGATATTATTGGAGATCATACGAGTGGCATCACCGGTCTGACGTGCCAGATCCTTAACTTCATTGGCCACAACGGCAAAACCTTTACCCGCTTCACCTGCTCCAGCCGCTTCAATGGATGCATTCAATGCTAACATATTGGTTTGTTCAGCAATGCTATTGATAACTTCAACCACATTGTCAATCTCTTTGGCAGAGTCCACCAGCTTATGCATCACATCGGCGGCCTGTCCAACATTGGCAGTAGCCATATTGGAGCGTTCTGTCGCTTTTTCACACCGATGCCGCACAGTATCCAGCGCTTGATTCATCTCATCAACAGCGGACACCACGGTATTCACAGAGTGGTTGACCGATTGCAGACTGCTATTAACGCCAGCAATATTGGCACTCATCTGTTCCGCTGCCGATGCCATAGTTGAAACGTTGTGAGAAGTAACTTCAGCATTATTGGCAATGGTAACAACTGTTTGATTCAGCTGTTCAGTAGCGTCTGCCATGGACTTAGCTTCCTCAAGTACACTACTGCTTGCGTGATTGATAGATTGAACACTCTCTTCAACCTGTTCATGTTGACTGACCACCAGTTTAGCCAGTTGGTAATTCTCACTGGAGTCTGATGCCAAACCATCTTTTGCTTCAGTCAACTCACGAACACAAGCAGACATGGAGTGTGTTTGCAACATGAGCATTTTTATCATTTGAGCAAAGCTGGATGCCATCTGATTGATTTCATAAGAAATGAATCCAACTTCGTCCAAAGGACCTTTTTTGATGGTAACCCGCCTGGTCAAATCACCCTCTGCAATCTCCTGAATGGTTTGACTGGCCTTTTCAAGGCGAACACGTAAAGTAGAGCGAATAATCCAAACCAGCGTCACCAAAAATGCCAGCATGGAGATAATGAGAACACCCAGCAGTTCCCACTCCAAGCTTGCAATCTTCTCTTCTGTCTCCTGTAAAGAGATGCTGACCCGGAAAACACCGCGCACTTCATGGTCATCACCATGACAGGCCTGGCATGGCTCTCGATTGAGCACCGGCACCAGGAAGTTCATCCTCTGAACACCCTCTTCAGAAAAATCTGAATAGATCACTGTATCTTTGGATGTAAGGGCCTGTTTAAATCGCGTATCGTCTTTTATAGACTGACTACCCATTTCTTCTTGAAATGCGATGGAACCATCGTTTCGGAAGATGCGAAAATCCTCCAGCCCTTCAATTGATTTAAGATCCTCAGCATATTCTTTGGCTGTTTCATTAGCACCTGCCAACATGAGGTTCTGTAGGCCAAGACTGGCACTGTGAATCATTTTTTCCAAATTGATTCGATTCTGGTCAATCAAACTGGATTCCATTCGATTAACCGATATGACACCAACCACTCCCAAACTGATCATACCGACCAATCCAATTGCAGCCAGGATACGATAAGCGATGGATTTCTGCAGAAATCGAAACATGATCATTCTCCATCCTATTTCCATGTTGTGCCTGCTGCATGCGTTACATTGATGTTTTCCCAAGCATCAAAGCAACAGCAAGCCATAGAAAAGGATTTCTATGGTTTACGACAGAACTCCGTCTGCCTCCCCCTACCACTTTTCATTCGCTAAACAAGGTATTATCAGCATATAGCCGAACGATGCGCGGTGCACATTTTTAGAATATCAAAATTTTGTCAATAAATAATTGATTAATTTCAATCGCGGTTTTTACTGATTCAGGCGTGATGCAGAGCATGTAGACACGATGCTCAAGAACCAAGAATAAGGCGTAGCCACATATTCTAAAGCTACGCCCTACTCTATTCTCATGTTTATTCTGAAGCAACAACCGTACGAATTTCGAACTCAGGCGGATCCATCACCACCTGTTTAACAGCACATTTATTGGCAACCCGCACCAAAGCCTCATGATACTTCTCTGGGAAGTCAGCAGGCACTTGCACATCAATAGCCACTTTAGACAGACGCACTGTTCCAGGAGCGGCACCAGGACCATATTCATGGCTTTGATTCAAGGTAATGCCTTCAGTAGGCAGATTTCTATTTTGGCAAAAGGCCAGAACATATATCCCGGCACAGGTCGCCAATGACGACAGAAAGAGCAAAAATGGCGCAGGAGCGCTATCATTTCCACCTACTTTGACCGGCTGATCGGTATGAATGGTAAAACCGTCAACAGAGGCATCAACCTTCTTGCCTCCGGGGAACGAAACAGAAATTTCCGGGATACCCGCACTCATCAGTCACAAACTCCCTGAAGATAAAAACTGAGGAATTTTTACAAATTCCCTTTATAAACAATATGATAAACAAATCATACTCTTTTTGACACTTTGGAGTGTACACCAATCGTGATGAAATTTCGATACTACGCATTTTATGACTTCTTTTCACAGGGCGAGTTTGCTATAGTTTCGCGCCACGGGGCTGTTGAGTTTGAAACCTTGTTGGTGGGTGATCTTACTTACGCTTCGTTTGTCGTATCGAAGGGCCGTTAGCTCAGGTGGTAGAGCAGCAGACTTTTAATCTGCGGGTCGATGGTTCGAGTCCATCACGGCTCACCAATTTAAAGAAGGGCTTGGACAAATTTATGTCTAAGCCCTTTTTGTTTGAGTCACCAAAAATACACGGTGAATGGTTTTGTGTAACTGTAACGCAGCGATTTGAGTTGGACCACTTTTTGTAACGCGCGGCCTGGAATGTTACCAGTTAGATGTAACGCGGCGAATGGTTTGGCGCAATTTTAAGTGCGATTTAACCCTTGTGAATCGGCATCCAATAATGACCCCTTTGGAGGCCAAATAAGCGTCCAAAATTGCCCCCCCTTTGTGCTACTCCCTTCATGACCACTCAGGCCATGGGGGAATTCAGAGGATGTTGATTATGGAAACCATTGCGAAGATCAGGCGTTATCACACCTATGATTTCAAGGTTACGGTAAACAGCATCCTGTACCAGCTCCTCATGGAGAAAAGAATCACGACCATTCCGGGTATACCGCTGGACCTTATCAATACATTCCAGTATGTGATGAAGATAAAGAGCCGGGTCTTTGCTCATAGCTGGACTGCTTCAGATAGAATCTTATCCTGAACATACCAATGCAGACTCTTTGCCTGTACCAGATCTACAGGGCAATCCAACAGCTCTTCCAGCTCCTGAATTAATGCAATTCGATCCAACAAGCTCCACTCTGATTCCACTTCCACCAAAAAATCAATATCGCTCTCAGGCGTGTTCATTCCTGTAACGATAGAACCAAACAGGCGAATACTTTTGATGCCGTACTGTTTGGCCAGATTGAATATTTCATGGCGTTTGGATTGCACTTCAGAAAGGTCCATCATTGCACTTTAACGCAGCCAATTTCTTGTTTCATATTCTCAAGGGTGACACCCTCACCACTCCTTTCCCATTCAGCCAGTGATGTGCGGGCAGACTCCAATTGCATCCGATCTTCTTCCAGCTCTTCGAAGTACCATTGCACTACTTTAGTTAGACATTCATCCAGACTCTGACTGTTTTGATTAGCCATGGCCCTTAATTTGGTTTCCATGTCTAGCGGAAGAGTAACCGAAATCAAAGATCAAGCCTCTTTCAGGGAGTGAATAGGTTTTTCACAATTGGCAGAACCGTTGCAGCAATGACTAGAGCCAACATCCACTTAACCAAGCGGATCTCACCTATGACACGCGCCTCCATTTCTCTTAGGCCACCTTTAGTAGCCAGATCTTCCGATTGAGAGGCATGCGCTTCTTTCAAAGCTTCTGCGTGAGCCTCTGCAAGTTCATCAGAAAGCCCCGCCTCTTTAAGAGTTTTTATGAACTTGTGTGTATCAAAGGTAATTGTTTGGGACATACTCTTACTCCCTAGACCTATTCATATTTGATGTCAATCATAACTGGTATTCACCCAAATTGCATAATTATGTTGAATGCCCCACCTGTTTTAAATGCTGTTGGCGATGCTCATCCAAATCAATCACATTGTCAGAAGAATGGTCCACGTAGCGACATCAAACCGAATCTGATCCCATCGCATGGCCAGCACATTTGCACGCCTACCGCCAGCTAACAGAGAGACCAAAAAAAATCACGTGCCGTTTCATTTAGCTCCTCGGCCAATGCTTTGAAAAACCGAGGAAGCTCATCACCTTGCAGAAACCTTTCCCGTGACTTCTCCTTGAAAGGAACCACACCTTCTGGTGGTGTGATGGTCTCGAACGGGATTTAGGGGTATTTCGGGTGAAAACCGATGAATTGAGAATATCCAGAACTAAATGTTTAGTAAAGGGAAATGATTGAAAATGAGGTGCCGTGAAAACCCTATCCACTGACTTTTAATCTGCGGGTCGATGGTTCGAGTCCATCACGGCTCATTGCCGGTATACACATGACAACTGTGAAAAAGGCATAAAAAAACCGCCACTGGGACGGGTTTTTTTTTGGCTTGATTTGATTCTTGTTTTATGTCCATGCAGTCCTGTACGTCTTTAAGGACATGTACAGATTCAAGGGGGTATCCTTGAGTGCAACAAAGCCGAATCCAGCGTAGAAAGCCTTTGCGGACTCATCTTTAGCATCGACAATTACCGCTCTAACGCCAACCATGTCGGCAATCTGCATGGCTTTATTCATGGCATCAGTGAGTAAATCACTACCAATACCTTGACCCTGCATAGTACGGTCAACAGCCAGTCGGCCTATGCGTATAACAGGAACCGGATGTCCTGACAGGCCTTTCTGCTCATTCTCTGGCAACTGATCGCGCATCACATGAGCTGTGCTGATGGTGTAATAGCCGCAAATCCGAGCGGGACCATCTTTAGTCAAAATTACGTAGGGTTTAGAAATATCTTTTTTGCTATGCTGAAGTGCAAATTTCTTAAGATATTCATCTAGCTCTGTAACACCACAATCAAATAAATTTCGGTTGTGGTGCTTGGTGAGTGGCACACCTTGGTTGACTGTATCTCGCTTCATGTAAAACCTCTTTCACGATAGTTTTTGACAGCCTTGATCAATTTTTCATTGGGGGGTGCCGGATTATTAATTGCCTCCATAAAGGCATCGTGATCCCGACTTGATAGTCGGATTACATCTCTTTCTTGAATAACTCTTCGCGCTTTTTCCAGCACACAGCTGGTGACAAAATTTGAAATACTCACTCCCATAGCGTCAGCGGCTTCGCTGATGATCTGTTTAGCTTCTGGTTTCAGTCGCAAATCAATTCTCTGAGTTGCTGCTGCCATCGAATTTTACCCCTTAATTGATTGTTCAATAATGCTGTTGTTAATTTTTTTACGATAGTAACTCAAATTAAATGTACGGCAATTCGCCGGTATTGTCAATAGTTTTGTACGGTGATTTGTCGGAATCACACCACTTCTTTACCAAAAATGACCATCTGCCACTGCTCCTCACGCTGGCCGGATCTGCCCCGTATTCGAGATTGCCGCTCAATCACGATGAATGGTCTGAGTCTACCGGCTTTCAAAATGCAAACTCCTGGTAGCAGGCTAATAGCCGTTTCACGGCTTCCAACTCCTGTATAGTAATTTTGATTCAAAATTAGACAATGAATCACCACCTGAGTGGAAGCCCTGGTGATGTTTTTGCGCCGCTTTTGATATGCGAAGCAGATCATCAGAGCAAAAATATCACCAGGGCTGGAACGGTTGACTGTTCAAATTTTATACGAAAGCACTATATCAGCACCCGATTTACGGACAACGCCTCCCGGTGCTCAGCCGTCCATATGAAAAGACATCACTGATGGTGACCACCAATCTGACATTCGGTGAATGGTCCAAGGTGTTTGGAGACACCAAGATGACCACTGCCTTATTGGACCGACTGACCCATCATTGTGACATCATAGAATCCGGGAATGAGAGTTGGAGGATGAAACGACGTAGGAAGTGATTTTTTTTGAAAATGGGGGGTCAATTTTCGACACCGATGGGGGGGTCAACATTCAATGCCTATTGACACCAATTAAAACCTCGGCAACATATCCATTACTTTCAAACCAACACGGAAGACTTTCTCTTTCTTCTGACACGCCGCCACTTGGCAAGAAAACAGATCGTTGCCACCTTCAGAAGAGTGTAACTCCAGCATCACCTGTTTATGACTGGGAATGCGTACCGGGCTTTCTATGCCGAATCCCTGCGGACTCATATCGAGAATCAAAATGCGGGTTTTGTTGCCATCGCGGATAACCAACCCTTCTTGCTCGGTGGCTACGCGATAGTTTTCGCGTTTGTTGACCTGCGCGTCAGTACGATTCGCACCGCCTACCATACCCAACTGCTCGGCAAAACGATACGAATTCACCTTGTCGATTGTCTCAGAAACCATATCAACCAATAGCGAATCAAGTCCGGCTTTGGTAGCGTTTTGTGAAACATTTTTTAATACAGTTAACAGTGTCTCAGAGGAGTTGATTTCTGTCTCAGTCATGATCCCGTTCCCTTTCTCTATTTGGTTTTCATGACCCAGATACCATCCCACTCCTCTTCGGGTGGTGGCTCTTCGATCAGATGCTGGCACCGTTCAATATACATAGCAGATAACTTGTCGCTGGGATTGTGCGCCAACGCTTCTTCGAAACTCTCAAGCGCAGTCTGGAAAAAACCCTTTCGATACCGTTGTAATCCAGCGGAGAAGTGATTCACCGTATCCATAAGATTGGGAAAAGTCTCTTCCGTGTGGTAGTCCAACACCTCATAGATGCCAACGGGCTTGGTCTTGCCTTTGACAATCACCAGATCAATTTCACGCATCCGATAGGTGCCTTTGAGTTTACGGTAGGTGTATTCACTGATCAAAATCTGCGAAAAATAAGTTTTACAGGCACTCTCCAAACGGGCAGCCAGATTCACACCATCTCCGATCATGGTATAGTCCATCCGCTTGGGTGAACCAATATTACCGGCCACCACCATATCGGTGTTCAGACCAATGCCCATCTTCACTTCCATTTTACCTTCTTTGGCCCGCGCTTCGTTAAACTCGTTGAGCTTGACAATCATCAGAATTGCCGCCCGCAACGCGCGGTCCGTATCATCACCATGAGCAACCGGCAGACCAAAACCAGCCATCATGGCATCACCGATAAACTTATCCAGCATGCCGCCTTCATCTTGGATCACATCCACCATGATGGTGAAATACTCATTTAACAGCTGAACCGTACCTTGCGCACCCAGTGATTCAGTTAACGTGGTAAAGCTTCGAATATCAGAGAACAACACCGTTGCCTCAATACTCTTACCGCCAAGTAGATCATCACCACCAGCCATGAGCTGATCCGCAATGCCCGCGTCCATGTACCGCGCCATGGTAGACTTCACCCGCTTCTCAGAGCTGATATCCTCAATCATGATCATGGAACCGAGTCGCTGATTATCACCACTCATCAATGGCAGAAACGACAAATTCACCGAAACCTTCTCTTGCGCTTCACCACAGAGGATTTCCACATCCATCATGATGTCCATTTCCAACGTTTCGGACATATGATCTACCCGCTCAAGAATCCATTCGTTCTCATCTACGAAAAACTCTTTGGCTGGCTTATGCAACATCTCGTCAGCAGTGACCTGTAGAATATGCAAACCCGACTTATTACATGTGACAATCTCACCCTCATCACTGATGGTGATCACGCCGTTTGACATACTTTCCAACATGCTTTCATTGTAATTTTTGATACGTTGGATATCTTCAAACAGTTTCGCATTCTCCAAAGCAATGGAGACCTGAGCCGTGAACGCCTTGAGTCGGGATTCATCCTCCTGTGTAAAGACACCGCCCTTCTTATTGAGCATTTGGGTGACACCAATGGTCACACCTTTTTTATTAATCACCGGCACACACAGAATTGACCGTGTGAAGTATCCGGTCTTTTTATCGAACGCCGGATTAAAACGCAGATCCGCATAGGCGTATGGGATGTTAATGGTCTCTTTAGAAGCGAAAACGGCACCCGCAATCCCAACAGTATTGGGCAATCGAATCTCACCGATGGAGTCGCCCATGGCTACACGACTAAACAGCTCTTTGCTCTTTTCATCGTTAAGAAACAGTGTGCCACGATCCGCTTTGAGCATACGGGTTGCTTCAGAAATCACCTTTTGTAGCAGAGTATCAATCTCAATTTCTGAGGTAATGTCCGAGACCATATCCAGGAACTTCATCTCCTGCTTGCGGGTCTGCTCCATCAATTCAATATGCTGGGCGCTTTCAAGGGTGATGGCCACCTGTGTGGACATGGACTCAAGAAAATGCAAATCTTTTTCATTGTAACGGGATGACGCTTTATTCAATGCCTGGACAACACCGATAACTTCTCTACGCACATTATAAATCGGCGCACAAAGGATACACTTGGTTACAAAGCCTGTCTCTTTGTCAACAGAAGAATCAAAGCGCTCATCACTGTAGGCATCATGAATAATCAGCCCTTCACCATTTGTGAACACATGACCCGCAACGCCTTTATTGCTCAGTATTCGAATTTCTCGCTTGAAACTGCCCTTGGCATAGCGTGAATAGAGCTCTCCAGTCTGCTTATCATAAAGAAAAACAGATCCCCGCTCTGAACCGGTCTCTTTGACCACCAGATCCACGATGGTACGCAACATACCATCAAGATTATCCGCTGCGGCCACCTCCTTGGAGATGTTGAGCAGCATGGTCATCCGATCCAGCTCGGATTTATAGCTGCGTGTTGCTGCCCGCGCCTTTGTTACAGGCTTTGTCGCGGGCTTTGATGCGGAACTGGCCTTATTATCCGAGTTTGGGTTGGTCATGCTGCTGCTCCAGTTGCGTCCGTAATACGACGATCATCTCTTTTAGATGGTTGGCCTGATCGCGTTCCTGCTTGACCATAGCCTGAATTTGTTTCTCATGTTCATAGCGCATCTGATCCATCTCATCACGCAATGAACTAATGGTATGTTGAAACTGTTTGGAGTCCTGCTCCGAATGAGCACGAATCTGCTGTGATGTTTTTTGACCTTCATAGCGTATGTCATCCAGCCGATCACGCAGCGCTGAAGCAGCCTCTTGAAGCTGCTGAACTTCATTTTGTCCGGTCACCACTGCCTGCTGAACCGCTTTGCCTTTTTCATAGTTCAGACTGTCCAGATTATCGCGCAAGGATTGAATGGTATCTTGAAGCAAAGAGGCTTCGTGATGGCCATCTACAACGGCCTGTTGAACGGCCTTATGCTTTTCGTGTCCCATTTCATCCAACGAATCACGTAACTTTTGCACTGTCTCTTGAAGCAGTTCTGCCTGACGTGCACCGGATACAACCGCTTTCTGAACACTCCTGCTTTTTTCATACTGAATGGAGTCCATTTCATCACGCAGAGCAGAGATGGTTTTTTCCATCTGCCGAACAACCTGATTTCCTTGTGAAATAGCCTCTTGAACACTTTTTTGCTTCTCATGCTGAATATCATCTATTGTGTCACGCAAATGCTCAACGGTCTCAACCAGTTGATTGATCTCTTGTTGACCGGCCACCACAGCTTCTTGAACTTTACGACTCATCTCGTAGCGGATATTTTCCATCTCATCACGCAGAGTGCTAACGGTCTCCTCAAGCATGTCGATCTCTTGCTGACGACTACTCCACGCCTGTTGAATGCTTTTCTGCTTTTCGTATTGGAGCGCATCAATCTCATCGCGTAGACCATTGATCGTGGTGATCAACTGCTCTGACTCTTGCTGACCTTGCAGTCGTGTTTTTTGCACGTCACGCCCGGCTTGATACTGAGCCTCTTCCAGGCGATCACGCAGACCGGCTATTGTCTCTTTTAGCTGTATAATATCCTGTTCACGGTGGGAAAGCGCCTTTTGAACCGCTTTGAGATTATCATGCTGGCGCTGATCCATCTCATCACGAACGGCTGAGATGGTATTATGGAGTTGGTCAACTTCCTGCTCTCTGGTGACATGGGCTTCCTGAACGTTTCGGCTCTTATCATAGGCCAAGCGTTCAATCTCATCACGTTGAGCTTGAATGGTCTCTTGCAGATAACGAATCTCTATTTCTGCTTGATGCAGTTTGGCTGATCTATCCTGATCCGATGGCATGGAACAGGCTCCCCCCTGTTAAGATGACCAAATCTGGAATTATCTTTCAAATATTCTTTGAAACAGATATCTATAACTGAAAAATTGACTGAATGAGCGAATGACTCTTTCTGTCAAGCCATACACTCAGTTTATCCTTAGCATATTACGACCAAACAGTGACCATAAGCAAACGATGAATGAAGATAAAACATGATCTTCACTGACGACTTATCATCATTATCTCTGCCATAGTCCCATTGATTCATATCAAAGCAAACAAAAACGCCCTGTCTGACAATCCAGACAGGGCGTTCAATGCATCAGACCAAATCACGATCACGAAAGCGATGGATCAGCAATTCAGGCTGCGTTGCTATTTATCTCTTCTAATACCGGGTCGGCTGGTGAAACAGAATCAGCCAAACCAGATTTATCAGCGGTCATCCGAGCCAGACGAATATTCAGACCCTGGTCCTCAACAACCTGGATGCGGACACTGTTGTCCAGAAATACTTCATCACCAGCTTGAGGGTTGCGACCTAAACGATGGAAAACCAAGCCACTGAGGCTCTTGTAGGACGGATCTGCCGGCAGATCAATTTTCAAATAGTCTTGAAGATCACTCAAGCGAACACCACCGCTGATTTCCCATTCAGAACCCTGCAACTTACGTACATTGTCCAACGAAGGTGCAAACTCATCCTGATACTCACCAATCAACCGAGACATGATATTATCAGGTGTCACCACACCAAGCGCTTCGTCATTCTCACCAGTAACAACTGCGATCTGACGGCGTTGTTTGCGTAGCTCAGCCAGAACTGAAGAGAGCTTATCATCTTTACCAACGATCATTGGTGTCTTACGCATAACATCGGCAACTGTTTTAGCGAGTAGAGGTGCTGGATCATCTCCGATTTCATTGAAGAGATGAATCAATTTTTTGATTACCAACACACCAACCACTTTTTCTTCCTCATCAGCAAAGACAGGATAGCGAAGATGGTTGGTTCTTGCGAAGAAATCCATGGCCTCTTCGACAGTCTGAGAAGCACGCAAGCTGTGCATTTCCGCACGGGACACCATAGCCTCGGAGGCGCTGGTCTCTTCCAGATCAAAGACACCTTGGAGCATACGACCTTGGTCTGGCTTGATTGAACCGTCAGCAGTACTTGCAGTCACAACCATGGTCAACTCGTCCAGGGTTATGGAAGAGCTATCACCATGACCATCACCATGACCAACGATGTCGCCTTGCCCGCAAGCGATCAACAAATAGTTGGAGGCATGATTCATCAACCAGATAATTGGAATCCAGGTGATGTATAGGATGTTGATCAACCAACCAACGCCAATACTCAACTGTTCTGATTTATGGTAGGCGAGCACCTTTGGTGCCAATTCACCGGCCACGATATGCAAGAAGGAGATTACCAAAAAGGCCAAGGTCCAAGAAGCAATATGCGCCCATTCAAGCATTTCCGGTGTTGCCGGAAAAACGGCTTCAAACATCGGATCAAACAGAACTGAGAGCGTGGACATACCAATGGCACCCAAAGCCATGGAGACCAGGGTAATACCGATCTGTGTGACTGCATAAAACCGCGTGGGCTCTTCATGTAGTTTTTGAACAGCCTTCGCGCGACCATTACCCATATCAGCCAACTGAATGATACGACTACGACGTGCAGCAGTGATAGCGATTTCAGATCCAACAAAGAACGCGTTGCCCGCCACCAAGAACAGGATAGCGACCAACTTACCAACAATGACAAATTCCATGAATTATTTCCTCGTACTGTTTCCCAACCAAATATAGGGATGTCACACACCAAACCTGTTTCAAATCTATTTGATATTTCTGACACATCAGCCGAATACAGAGGTTTTGAATGGCGCTCTTATTGCCAAACACACAATAACTTTCAAGAGCGGTTCACATTCCAGGCTGAAGTGAACAATTATGTATCAATCAGATTCTAAAACAGCACAATGGCAGCACACGACATCCAGTTTAGAGCGGTTCAGATTATTATTGAATGGCCTAACCCGGGCCAATCGGGATGAACCTCACATGATCCTATCTAAAAATTATCCAGAATGCCACCCGTGCCGACATTTTTTTCACCGTGCACGACATACGCTGACAAACACGCCACTACCCTATATATTGACTTGTCGCAATATCAATTAGTTATCATTCAAAAAAACGTTCCTCAAATAGGCTTTAAAGGTCAAAAAATGTCATACCCTTGGCAAGATGAGCATGATTTTCCTGTTGGGCGTATTTTACATCGGGATGGCCTGATTCTAATCATCAATAAACCACCTGGCATTATGGTTCATAATGGACCAGGTCGCAGTCCTTCTCTGGAGAACTATTTTGATGCACTGAGATTTGGTCTGCCAAAGCCCCCAGCTCTGGCCCATCGACTGGATCGAGATACCAGTGGTTGCCTGGTTTTGGGCCGCCATCGTAAGGCATTGGGACTGCTGGGCGGGCTCTTTTCTGAAGGAAAAATTGATAAAACATACTGGGCGGTCGTGCAAGGCCACCCTCCCGAGCAAGAAGGAGTAATAGACCTGCCCTTGTGGAAACGCAAACGCCCACGCGGTCGAATGTGGGTAGAAGTAAACGAAAATAAAGGCCGTCCATCTCAAACCCATTATAAGGTGCTCGGCCAGAGCGATACACTCACATGGCTCGAGCTTAAACCATTGACTGGACGTACACATCAATTACGGGTTCACTGCGCTGCTTTAAAAATGCCTATTTTAGGTGACTTTTTTTATGGGGAAAAACGTAAAGAGGGTCCTGCCCTTCATCTGCATGCTCAGGCGATTAGTGTGCCTCTCCATGCGAAAAAAGAACCTGTTTCAGTGACTGCCCCACTTCCTGAACACTTTGAAAAAACAGTAGAAAAATATTTTTCAACGAACATTTGAGGGACATTATAGTCATTTCGATCCAAAATCTGAAAATGAATCACAACCCGAGTGGAAGCCCTGGTGATATTTTTGCGCCGCTTTTGATACGCGAAGCAGATCATCAGAGCAAAAATATCACCAGGGCTGAAACGGCTGACTGTTCAAATTGTAGACGAAATTCCTATACAGCCTGTTTAGAAACGCGAAAAAGTATAGCAAGCGCCACCTAAACAGGCTGTTTATTGACAGCTCAATATTTGGGGGTTAGTTACTTGGCCATTATCCGCTTCAATCCCTGACTCACAGCGACTGCAAAGCGCCGATTCCCCTTAAAAGAAAAATGCCCTTGATCAACAAAATCATCTGCTTTCCAATCCACATCCTGGACTTCATGAAGGAAGGGTACATTGTGTTCAAGGGCAACACTCTTCAACGCCGCATTATAGCGTTTATTGAAACCCATCACATCCTTATCTCTTACATAGGGAACCCAACCGTAGACTCCTTCACCAGTTAATGCATCTTTATTCAAGATCTGCGGAATCATCACTGGTTGCGCACCTTTGTTACGGGATAACACAATCAGGCTGTTCAAGTTGCTCTCATAGATGTCCATTGCCCGGATATCCGGCTCATGACTTAGCTCACCCGATTTATAACGCGTGTCTGACAACGATGTACTCAATATCGCCCGTTTCTGGAGAAATTTGGTCAGAAAAACCAAAGATGCCAAATTGCGGTTCGTTAAAATAGGCGGCAACCTCAGATTGCTGTACTGAGACCGGCCGTGAAATCCACTATAATCCGATTTCAAATTGCGAATATGTGCGTTACGTAGATCATTCCAACCGACATAGTAAAGCACATAATCCGGTTGCACATCATAGAGATGAAATGCTGTTTGGATAACATGTTCAGATGTCGCATATCCCGGCGCGCCCATATTGATCACCTGGAAATGATCGTCCTTCAGCGCTTTTTCCAGCAGATACGGCCAAGTCTGTGCATTATCCACCCCTGTGCAAAAAGTGGTTGAACCACCGATGGCCACCAACCGTTTCACACCTTTGGGCTTCTCCAATGGATAATCCTGGCCCCGTTGCCCATACCGATTAATTTGAATAGTCTTGTCAGGGTTCTTGCGATCACTCATAATCGCGTTGGGACGTGGCGTACCCACTATGTAAGGATGGCGCTCAAATATCGAATTATACGGCCGTTCGGTAATATGCCATCGTCCATAACTGATCCGATAGGCTATCGCAGAGGTCAATTCTACCGCGACAAACAAGCTGAACAGTATAAAAACCACCATATGGCCTTTGCGAACCATTCCTCTGATAAATAAAGAAATAAAGGCCAGTAATATCCATAAATCAATCATCCAAAGATAGCGCGTCACATACAGAGAGATCTCTTTCAGCGCATCACCACTTAATACATTCAATGTCACCGGATTAACAATCAGAAGCACCAGTAACAAAATAATTCCAGTCAAACGCTTTAACTTAATTATAAACTGCTGCTCATCCATGACGTATTCCTTTTGAAAGAGGTGCTCTTTCAATATATTGCCTGATCGTATCCATCAAGACAGCCTTCTTTACCGGCTTTGTTACATGATCTGTACATCCCGCCTGAAGACTTTTTTCCCGGTCACTGGCCAGTGCATGTGCCGTCAAGGCAACAATAGGAACAGCTGCCCTACCGTGAGACTTCTCCCATGCTCTAATGCGTCGTGTAGCAGAATACCCGTCAACCACCGGCATCTGAACATCCATCAGAATCAAATCATAGGGGGTTGCCAAAGCCTTTTGTACGCCCTGCTCACCATCTTCCGCAGTATCCAAATGGTAATCGGTCCGCTTCAGATAGGTCTCTATCAACATGCGGTTATCCGGTGCATCCTCAACCAATAAAATTCTCACTTCTTCCCTATCTGATGCGACTATCGAAACCGGATGAGGCGTATCACCGGTCTCTACAACTTCTGGCTCTACCGCAACATAAGGAATGGTAAAAATAAATGAACTTCCCGCGTTGATTTCACTCTCCACCCAGATACGCCCATGCATCATGTTCACTAAATGCTGAGTAATAGAGAGCCCCAAGCCCGTTCCACCAAAAGAACGTACGACACTCGGATCTCCTTGAGAAAATTTATCAAAAATCTTACTGACCTGGCTGGAAGAAATGCCAATTCCCGTATCGGCAATCAGAAAATAGATACTGTTTTGATCTGTATCGTCCTTGCTGTGCTGGACTTTAATTGAGATCTTACCGGTCTCGGTAAACTTAATTGCATTACCAATCAGGTTGATAAGGATCTGCCTTAATCGCGCTGAATCTCCCTCAATCCACTGAGGCAACTGTTTATCAATGGCATATTCATAACCAAGCGACTTGCGACTTGCCTGTACATTCATCACATGACAGGTCTCTTCAATCATTCGGTACAGGTTGAACGGCTCATGATTTAACTCAAAATGACCCGCCTCAATCTTGGATAGATCTAAAATCGCATTGATCAGATCCAACAGAGCCTCTCCAGCATGCTGTTGAATTTGAATAAAATTCCGCTGCTCCTGCGTAATATCTGTGTCCAGAAGCGCTTCACCCATGCCAATAACGGTATTCATGGGCGTGCGAATCTCATGGCTCATTGTAGCAAGAAAATCACTCTTTGCCTGATTCGCCACACCGGCCAAATGGCTCTTCTCCTCCAGATCCCGTTGAATAGACTTCAAATCATCGATATCAAACATAAAACCAAGCAATTCAGTGGCTTTACCTGCCTCTGAAATCACCGTTACCACATCACGAATCCATACAATACGATTATCCGCAGTCAAAGCACGATACTGAAATTCATGATTTTCCAAGCGATTAGAACGGGTCAAACAATATTCAAATGCCTGCTCTACATCATCAGGATGTAGACGATCTTTCCAATCGTGAATGGTCTTCCAACTCTCCGCCGGATAACCAAGAACAGATTCAATTTGAGATCCCATATACGTAAACCGGCCCGTGGCTAATTCCAAACGCCATGGCACTGCTTTGGTCGATTCTACCAACGTACGGAAGTGATTCTCACTTTCGGAAATTCGCCGCTCATATTCCAATTGATGGGTAATATCCCGCACATTGGCCAATATCAAAGGCATATCAAACAGTTCAACTTGTCTAAGAACAACTTCGACATCAAATACTTGCTTACGATTAGGCGCTAACGCCTGCCACACAAAACTGATTTTTTCACCCTGCTCAACCCGAGCCCATATCTGTTCATAGTGTGCGTTTTCCTGATTTGTGACAAAGAAGTCCAAAAGAGATTTGCCAATAACGTCATCCTCTTCCAAATCATACATCTTGAGCATCTTATGGTTGATATCGACAATCTCTCCATTAAACTGATAAATAAATACCGCATCCTGGATATTATTGATAATTATGCGTAACGCCTCTTGAGATTGCTTCAGATCCGCCTCTGCGTCCAGACGGTTATTAATCTCCTTGGAAAGATGTTCCGTACGCTCCTCAACCCGTGTTTCCAATGCTTCCTGATATTGCGTCAACGCCCGCTCAATCCGTCTGCGCCGAATGACATTGGCTGCCAGCGCTATTGATAGTATGGTCAATAAAAACACTACAACCAGAGCCGACCAAAACTCTTTCTGATAGTCGTGATAGAGACTGGAAGGCGTGTTTATCACCTCACTGCCATGCGGTAATAGTTTTTCTGAAATCTGGAAGCGTGCCAGTTGATTATGGTCAAATTGCCAACGATTTACGCCACTTTTCACAACCGGAATATCGCCCGCTTTCTCACCCCGAAGTACACGCAACGCCAAAACAGCCGCCGCCTCCCCCTGCGACGCACCACCAATCATATTGCCACCAACTGCACCATTCCTTAGGAAAAAGTCCAACATGGCATAAATAGGTACTGTGCTTATTTGCGCTAATTGACGCATCAATCGATCTGGAGAGTGATACTGCCCTACATCATCTCGGAAATAGACAGTCATCAGAACAGCGGTATCCTGTGACAGCCCTTTTATTTTTTCGACAAGCGTCTCCAAGGTAAACGGGTCGCTGTAACGAAAACGCAGTGTACCGGTTAAGGGCTTTACCTGCTGTCGAACGGTTTCAGCCCACGCCAGACCTGTTGGTGTCTGATCATGTAATACAAAAATCTCTTTTATATTTGGATGTAGACGCGACAATGTGGAGACCGTGGCATGAGCATCAAACATCTCTGCCACACCAGTAAAGTCACTGAGCCCATCAAGCCAGTTGTCAGAGAAGTTATTGACACCACAAAATACCACTGGCACACCAGGAAACAGACTATCCCGATTTTTTCTTATAAAATCAAAAGCATTGTTATCAGACACTATGATTATATCTATTTTTTTTGTTTGGTATTTTAGTGCAAATATTGACCGAACTTTTTCCAGATAGTCAGGCGTATAAAGCCGTTTTGTATCCATGAATTCTTCATGGAGTTCAACCGGAAATCCTGAGGAGGTAAGCTCTTTCCGCGCTGCATCACTCAGCGTAGATGTCCAGTCCAACGTACTATGATAAGAGTGCAACAGAAGCACATGGCGCGTTTCACCGTCCACCCCAGATGCAACAACTGGATGAGAAATAAGCAATAACAACCAAAACCAATATCTCCATTTCATTGCAAAACAGAGTTGGAAAAATCGTTTCATACTCTCTTATTCACCGTGTTGACATATCTTATGAGTTACGCAGTTGCCGGTTGAAACAGACATCAAAGCGTGTATCATCATTCACGCAGAAGAAGGAATCCAGGAGACAGAGAACCAAACTGGATTCCCGCTTCTGCGGGAATGACGGGCACAAGATTCATTCAACTGCGTAACGCCTAGTATCTAAAACCAAACATCCTTTGATATGAGATTGTATGGGAGAATATCTGCTGTCACAACCAGATCTAACTCACTGATAACCGATACTGCTTAATTGCGTCCAAAAGGCGGCGTTTACGAATGGGTTTTGTCAGGTGCCCATCACATCCTGCATCCAAGCTCTTCTTCTCATCTTCCTTAAGGGCATGCGCTGTCAGTGCAACAATCGGCGTCGGCGGATTACCGATCTCTTTTTCCCAATTGCGAATGGCGCGGGTAGCGGTATAGCCATCCATCACCGGCATCTGCATATCCATCAAAACCAGATCAAATCGCTCGTTTTTACAGTATTCTACAGCCATCTGTCCGTTCTCAACCATGGTCAACTGACATGTGGTGTTTTTTAAAAATGCCTGGACCAACAGTGCATTATCTTCAGAATCCTCTGCCAATAGAATACGACAGGACGTTTCTTCAACAAGTAGATCCGATCCTGAGCTAATGACACTCCCATCGTGAGACTGTTTGCTATTGATACACTCATCATTCTCTTTAAAAGGCAGAATAACCTCAAAGGTACTGCCTTTGTCCAGCGTACTATCCAGGCTGATGGTACCACCGAACAGATCCACGAGACGCCGAGCAATAGCCAAACCAAGACCAGAACCACCATATCGACGCGTTACCGAAGAATCACCTTGAGTAAACGGATGAAAAATTGCTCGCTTCTGCTCTTCCGAAATACCTATACCGGTATCTGACACCCTAAAACAGACCCAAGCGCCATCTTCATTCTGTTGCTGCTCCAAAGCAGGTTCGATCTCTACGGTAACAACACCTGCGTTAGTGAATTTAACGGCATTGCTGATCAAATTAGCCAGAATCTGCCACAATCGATGCAGATCTCCATCCAGCTCAAGTGGGGTTTTTTCCGCCACATGAATAGAGAACGCCAACCCCTTTTTAATCGCCTCTTGGCCAACCGTCATTTCAAGACGCTGTACGACATCCTTCAGTAAAAAACTGGCTGTCTCCAGCACCATTTCTCCAGACTCAATCCGTGAAATATCTAAAATATCATCAATGAGATCAAGCAAAAGATCGCCCGCACGTTGAAACGTGGTGACATAGTTGCGCTGTTCAGAAGAGAGTTGTGTCTCGGTGAGAAGATCACCCATGCCGATAATAGCGTTCATAGGTGTGCGAATCTCGTGACTCATTACCGCCAGAAACTCGCTCTTCGCCTGACTGGCAGCTTCAGCCTTTTTGGTTGCGGCTTCGGCTTCTTCAGTAGCCAATTGTAAGGCTTTATTCGCGGCAGTCAGAGCAGCGGTCCGTTCGTGTACGAGATGTTCAAGATTCTGTTTACGCTCGGCCAGACGTTGATGTAAACGATAATGTGAAAGATGGGTCCGCACCCGCGCCAACACCTCTTCAGGACTGAATGGCTTGGTAATATAGTCCACTCCACCCACTCGAAAAGCACGCACCTTATCCAGTGGATCACTTTTGGCACTGATGAAAATTACCGGACATTCAGGACAATCAGAACCTTCCTTGATACGCTGACACACATCAAAGCCGTTCAACTTGGGCATCATGATATCCAGCAAAATCAGATCAGGCTTTTCAACAGCGATACTGCGTAATGCCAGCACACCACTAATGGCCGGACGCGTCCTGAAACCAGCACCTGTCAAAATGCTCTGCAACAACTCCAGATTAGCAGGATTATCATCCACAATCAGAATGTTACCCATGTCACCAAATGATGTCATGCCTGAGTATTCCTATTCAAGAGGAGATATCCTTTTCTGAAGCCTCCAGGATTTCCAACAACCGATCATATTGATAATTGACTGCCATAGCTTCCAGAATTTGAGCGAGGTCAGCGTTCTGGGTCCGAATAGGCACAAGTGCTTCCAGAGTAGCCTCCACATCCAAGCGGCTGGCAGCATCATACAGCGTCTGACGTACCCGAGTTGATATACCGATCAATCCTCTAATCAAGGTCATTTGATCAGTTTTAGCATCAACTTTCAGTGTATCACCTTCCGCATCCAACGTCTGATACGTATAGGAAAGCCCAAGCAACTCGGCCATCAAGTCAAAAATTTCATACTCCTGATAGGGCTTATGCAACACAGCATTACATCCCGCATCAGTAATCCGGCCAACATCTTCTTTGAATGCACTGGCCGTCAGGGCAACAATCACCACATCCTGTCCATCAGCAAGAGAGCGAATACGCCGTACAGTCTCATAGCCATCCATCACCGGCATACGCATATCCAACCAGATAAGATCAGGATGCCAACGGCCGAAAATCTCCAGTGCTTCCTGACCGTTTTTGGCTTCTCGGGTTTGCGCACCAACAATCTCAAGCTGTCGAGAAAGCAATAAGCGATTATCAGGCATGTCATCAACAATGAGAACACGCAATTGCCTGGAAGGATCTGTCAGACCCGTCACTATTCTGGCAGGCACATCCTGTGCTGGAATATCCGCCGAGGTAACCACATCCATTGGCAAGGTCAACGTAAAGCGTGTTCCCTCTTCCACAACACTGCTTACTGTCAGATCACCTCCCATTAATCGGGCAAATTGCCGACTGATAGCCAACCCCAAGCCTGTACCTTTAGTGGTGCTCGCACTGCGTCCAGCCTGGACAAACGGATCAAATACCCGATCAAGATCTTCAGGCGCAATGCCAGCACCGGTATCCCATACGGTAAAGATCATGCTCAGCGCATGATCACCGCTACCTCCAGAAACCTGATCGGAGATGATCAACCCAACCTCACCAGAATTGGTATATTTGATCGCATTGCTCAACAGGTTGATTAAAATCTGACGGAGTTTTCCAGGGTCAGTACGAATATAGCGTGACAGATCTGGCGGATACTCCAAACGCCCCGTCAGGCCACCCTCTGAAGCACGCACCAGCATCATATCAAAGATATCTTCCACCAAACGGAACAGATCGGTGTTCTCCATCTCCAACACCGTGCGACCAGCTTCGATCTTGGACATATCCAACACATCATTGATCAAATCCAACAGATGGTAGCCACTACGCTGGATAACAACCAGATTCCGTTGCTGACTCTCTGTCACCGAAGAATCTCGACTCATAAGTTGGGAAAATCCCAACACCGCATTCAGCGGCGTTCTCAACTCATGACTCATATTAGCGAGGAATATACTCTTAGCCTGGTTGGCGTTTTCAGCCCGCTCAATGGCCGTTTTCAACTCCTGGTTGGTCATTTCCAATTGCAAAGTGCGTTGGCGTACACGCCCTTCCAATTCGGCATTGAGCTTATGAATCTGCTGTTCCGCTTTTTTTCGTTCGGTAAGATCTTGGATAAATGTGACAAAATAGTCCACTGACCCATCAGACAAACGTACACAACGACTGGAAACACTGGCATAGAGCGTCGTGCCATCTTTTTTAACAAAGCGTTTATCCTGAGCGTAGCCGTCTATTTCACCAGATTTAATGAGAGCGATCTGTCGCCTGTCCAGGTCCAAGTCACTCGGATGAATGAGTTCAGACCAACGCAGACGTGTCAACGTTTCATGATCATAGCCCAATAATCGACACAGTTTATCATTAAAATCAATCCAGCTTTTATCCGATCTGATAATGGCCATTCCGATCAGACCCAGTTCGAAATACCCTCGAAAACGCTGTTCGTTTTCCCGACTCGTATCAAAAGCATGTGATACCTGTGTAAACCAGTCCTGCCACAAGTGCGGCACAAGCTGATTCGGCGGAAGTGTCGGCTCATCCCGCGATTTCTTACCGATATGGCCAACCAGAGCAAAAGCAGGCTGAATATAGTGGCGACGAAACTGCCAAAAGCCCAAAACCAACACGATCATGACCACCAATAAAAAAACCACATCCGCGAGCACATCCCGCAAAATACGCATCATTGTGTCATGTTTGGGAACGATATGAATCAAGTGCCAAGGGGCTGACTGGAGTTGAATACTGGATAGTGAATACCCATCAACAGTGACAACCTCTTTCAAATCAGCCAGAGCACCTTCCTTCTGAAAATACTGACTCAGAGACTCCGGCAACACATCAGCCAACAGGCTTACATCTTTGGAATCATCCAGCTCAGGATGCATATGACCAAGAACCTGTGACAGACTACTGACCAAGTAGAACTGTCCCGCGTGGTAACTCGGTTTTCTCAAGATATCATTAAGAAAATTCAACATGATATCCGCACCAATAATGCCCTCAAACTGATTTTTTACATACAGTGGCAGAGAGTAACTGACAAACAGACCACGCCCGGTAATATCCATATAGACAGCACTCCAAACAGGCTGTCTACTGGGATTATTCTCAGGTATTGCCATACTCCAGTAAGGTTCAGTATAGGCCGCCTTGGAAAACGCCTTCATAGAACCGAATATGACAAACACATCCTTTTCCATAATAGGCGGAATGATAGCCCCAAAGGGAAAAGTGCCTTGGTAGTAGAGGTAAGCAAGATGTGGCGTTGTTTTAAGCGCAACGCCGAGATAGGGCATCAATCCGGCTGAAGCATTGAGAATATCTTTCTGATCTGCGGTCATTTCGGAGATCAAACCTGCTCCATGCAGATTGCCATACTTTGTTAAATCAAAGGAGGGATCACCATACTCCAAAGAGAACCGACCAATCTTGGCATTCTCACCCAATTTCTCATATATCGGATGACGCGGCAGTTCTTTTCGATGCTCCAAACCATAGACCGTCAACCCGGCAAGCGCATCAACCCGGTCGATCACCCGTTTCATGGCGCTATCGATTTCAGCGGCACGGCTCTGAGTCAATTCACGAATATGAAGATGTTGTTCAGCCGACTCTTCCAGATAACGGGCGACAAGAATCACACCCATGAGAAGAATCATAAGACCACCAGCCACCAGAATTGCTTGGTGGAACTGTTTGGAGAGGCGCTTTTCAGGCGTTGGTGATAATTCTGGCATATAAACGACCACAAGTGAAAAGGTATATCCTTCTTCAAAAACCGAATGCGTCTGGTGACAACACACAGCATCAGAAGCGACTACTTTGGAATTGTGTCGTTTACAGTATACAGGATTAACTGTTCAATGGAATCCTGTTTTTTTAAATCATATCAAATGGAAAATGCTACTATGCTCGCAAACAGTATCAATAGTGAATCGCTGTTTGAGGATCAGAAATTCAACATTCTTTGGATGACGTTGATATGCATCACAGCGTGAGAATAGATGCAGGAGGATTTGACAACATCTTCCCCCTGCACCCATTCAACAACAAAACCTACTTCAAGGCAGCCATGGCTGCATCGTAATCAGGCTCTTCAACAATTTCAGGAACTTGTTGAGTATAAGCAACTTTTCCGTTCTCATCCACAATCACAACCGCACGAGAAAGCAGTCCAGCCAGCGGACCATCGACAATACGCACGCCATAATCTTCACCAAAACCACGCGCCCGCATTTCAGAAACGGACATCACATCTTCAAGCCCTTCGGCACCGCAGAAGCGTTTGTGTGCGAATGGCAGATCCAGAGAAACACACAGAACAACGGTGTTCTCCAATGAGGAAAGCGCCTCATTAAAGCGACGTACAGAAGCCGCACATACCGGTGTATCAACGCTTGGGAAGATATTCAGCACGATCCGTTTACCGGAAAAGCTGGCCAGGGAGACATCAGCCAAATCGGTATTGGTCAAAGAAAAATCAGCAGCAGCTGAACCAACGGCTGGCAAAGTTCCACAGGTGTTGATGGCGTTACCCTTCAGAGTAATCTGGGCCATATTATCTCTCCATTTATTCATTTCAAGATGTAACCGATCTGAAACAAACTCGGTCAAAAAAGGTACCTGAACATTACCTTATATCCAATAGTGGGGATTTATGACAAGTCCTGACAGCTCATTTTCTCCAATTAAATCTGTTCTAACGCATTCTGAATGGCTTGTCGAATCAGTGATTCAGGCGGCGTTTTAATAATCCCTGCATCCATAAGGTGCTGATGGAGATTTCGGGATTCCATCATATCTTCATGAGCTTGTCGTAGATACTCATCCCGCGTCCTAACATCCCGAGCGACCCCATCTTTTACAGCCTGCATGGCAACATCTGCCGCTTCCTGACTCATGAAACCTTTTTCTGTCATTATCGGCAATATGGTACTCGGTGTTAGACCACGCTTTTCAGCAAAACCGGCCAGACTCCGTGCTGCGGCAACAGCCATTGTATCCGTTATCCGACTGGCTCTGGCCATCACAGCCCCTTTGAGAATCGCAGGAAAGCCCAGTGAATTGTTCACTTGATTGTCAAAGTCACCCCGTCCGGTAGCAACAATAAAAGCGCCCGCTTCTTTGGCCGCATAGGGATATATCTCGGGAACCGGATTAGCCAAGGCAAAAACGATAGGCTTATGCGCCATCTGCTGAATCCAAGTGGGATCAATACGATCCGGTCCTGGACGTGAAATAGAGATGAGCACATCCGCCTCTTTGACAGCCTGATCTATGGACGTAATAGCGTCTGGATTAGTCTGCTCACACAATTGCCATTTTCTATAAAATTCTGGGCGTTCAGCTATATCCTGTCGTTGACGCGACAACCCACCTTTACTGTCAAACAGCACCATACGGTGTGGATCACCACCTGCACTGATGATCAATCGCGCTGTTGATGTGTTCGCAGCTCCGGCACCGATAAATACAATACGTACATCCGAAAGCGACTTATTGACCAGCTTCAACGCATTCATCAAACCCGCCAAAACCACACTGCCTGTACCCTGTGCATCATCATGCCACACAGGAATGGTGCAACGTTCTCGCAATTGATCCAACACCCGATAACAGTTCGGCTGCGAAATATCTTCCAAATTAATCGCTGCAAAAGAGTGTTGAACCATCTCGACAAACTGGATAATCCGCTCGGGATCTGGCTGTCCTGACCTATTGCGACTATTGATACAAAGCGGCGTAGCATCCAGCCCACCCAGCAATTTGATCAAATATGCTTTGCCCTCCATAACACCCAAACCACCCGCTGGTGTCACATCACCATCACCCAGAACCCGCGTAGAATCGCTGATCACAGCTACTTGACTACCGCGACTGGTGAGCGAAAAAGAGGCCATTTCATCGTCACGAATGGTCGTAGATATTTTTGAAATGCCTGGCGTATACCACACATTAAACCACTCCAAGCCGTAAAACCCCGCCTTGGGAATGGTCATCATTTTGCCCTGATAGTATTGATGACAGGCTAAAGACAGCTCTTTATAAAATACTGTTTTAAATTGTGATAATTCGGATGGTTTCAGATTATCAGGGAATAACTCTGACAGATTTTCAAACAGTTTCAAGGCCATCATCACGCTCCTCAACTATTAGATACTGTTTCCAATTTGAATAGTAAAAAGAACATCTGGTTCCAATAGCATTTTTATGTCTACACAAATATTTTTTTGCTTCTGTAGATTTTTTTTTATTAAAGTTTTCAGATTATGTTTCGATACTTACAATGTAGCCTGCGAAACTTGGTCATAATATATTTGTAGGGGCACGGAGATTATGTTCAGCAGTCTTAAGGCAAAGACATTTACAGCATTACTCGTCATCACACTGGTCCTAGGCATTGTTCTTACAATAGCCAGCATGATGGAAGCACGTAACACGGTACTTGATCACACACGTCAGTTTATCAACAGTTTTGAGCAGATTGTTCAGACAGAAGTGGCAGCAAAAAGCCATGATTTGGCCATGTCTGTTGAACTTTTACTGAATGATAAGGAGGTTGTCACAGCCTTTGCGCAAAGCAACCGAGAAAAACTCTCTCAACATACTCTGCCAATCTTCAAATCCCGTTTGAAGCCTGACTTTAATATTCGTCAATTTCAGTTTCATCTACCACCTGCCACCAGCTTTTTTAGAGTTCATAAGCCGCAGAAATTTGATGATGACCTTTCTGCGTTCCGCAAGACAGTGGTCACTACCAATCGAGATAAGAAACCCGTTATCGGCATTGAAGTTGGCCGAGCCGGGCCGGGTCTTCGGGTTGTTTATCCTGTGTCCAAAGATAATAAACATATTGGTAGCGTGGAGTTTGGTGGCAGTTTAAAAGCCATTCTGGATACCGCACAATCCATTACTGACACGCAGTTCGCCATCGGCATCTATCAAGAAGTATTCAAGGCCGCCCGACGGTTTCAAAATAAAGAATCAGATCTGGTGGATGGTGAATTGGTGTTCTATACCTTCTCTGATGAGCATTTGAGCACCATGATGCGGCATGGCCTACCAACCGATGGTTCATTGATTGATCTTGACAATGGTCAATACCTGGTCGGCACCGCTTTTTTCCTCACGGATTATAGCGGTCAGAAGATCGGTGAAGTACGTGTGTTTAAAGATATCTCTGATACCATCCATGACCTCCAGACCAGTCTGTGGTTGCGTATTGGAATTAATCTTATTTTGAGTATTGTAATCAGTGTGATCATCTTCCTGCTCTTCAATAAGATGGTCCTCAGACCAATCAAAAAAGCCGTAGAATTTTCTCAAAAACTGGCTCAAGGCGATCTCACAGCACAAATTGATACCGACCGTCGGGATGAAATCGGTGCATTGATGTACGCCATGAATACCATGGCAGAAAATCTCAAAGAGATGATTCAAAACATCATTGACAGGGCAGCCCGTGTGGCAACCAATGCGGAAAACCTCAATAACGTGGTAACAGGCCTCAACAATGGTTCCGAAATACTCTCAGACCGAGCACAAACCGTTGCTGACAATACTGAACAAATGCAGAACAATATCCAAGCCATCGCGTCATCCTCTCAACAGTTGAACAGTAGCATAGACGCGGTTACTGAAGCCTCTGAAATGATGAACATGAACATGACTACCATCTCAGCCGCTGCTGAAGAGGCCAGTATCAATCTCACTACAGTTGCGGCCGCAACCGAAGAGGTAAGCGCTAATGTCTCTCATGTGCGTGAATCTGCACAACGCTCTTCTGGCAATATCAATAGTGTCGCCTCTGCTGTGGAACAAATGACCACATCCCTCCAAGCAGTGCGAGCAAAATGCGAAACAGCCAGCACAGAGACACAGAAAGCCGACACCCACGCCGCTCAAGCCATGACAGTGATCAAACAACTCACCAAGTCAGCGAGCGAAATCGGTCAGGTTGTCGATACAATCAACAATATCGCCGAACAAACGAATATGTTGGCCCTCAACGCCTCTATCGAAGCCGCCGGTGCCGGTGAAGCAGGCAAAGGCTTTGCCGTAGTGGCCAACGAGGTCAAAGATTTGGCCAGACAAACCGGTGAAGCTACCCAAACAATTTCCCAACAGGTAAGCACTATCCAGAACAATACCAACGAGGTTGCTGAAACCATTGAAGAGGTTTCCCGAATCGTTGGCGTTACCCGTGAAGCCAATGATGACATCCTCTATTCAGTTGATGAACAGAACACAACCATGTCAGAAATTGCCAACGCTATGAGCGACGCTTCATCGGAAACCGGTGAAGTTTCCCGACTGGCAGAAGAATCAAACCATGCTGTTGAAGAGGTCAGTCGCAATGCACAGGAAATTTCCAGCGGTATTCAGGAAGTAACGCGCAACGTTGCCGATGCTGCAACCGGCGCACAAGCCATGTCCGCCACTGTCTCTGAGGCCAGCCAGGCCAGTAACAGCATTGTTGAACAAATCTCCGAAAGTGATCACGCGGCTCACGCAGTTTCTGAGAGTATGCTGGGCGTTAATCGTGCTGTAGAACACCTTGATCAGTTAAGCAAAACCGTTCATGAACAGGCAGAGTCCTTGAAAGATGTGGCCGCCCATCTGAATGCAGATCTGAGTCGGTTTCAACTGTAGATATTGCTGACTAATGGCTCAATGGCGCTTGGTTGAGAATAATTAATTGCTACATCAAATAAACCGCACCAACTTAGAAAAACGTAGTTCTAAAACTGGTTGGAGTGCAGAGGAGGCTGTGCCGCCTCTGCTGGGTGTGGGCAACGCCCACATTAAACGAAATGGCGCGTTAGCATACGGAGCATTTTTTGCGCAAAGCGCGGAAAATGCGTAGCGCCGTGGCTCGAAGAGCCACACAATTGGAGGCTCGTAGGGCCGACTTTATGTGCGAGCCAATTTCGTTATTTATTGTAGCCCCGCAGGGGCGTATTCGGAGTCACAAATTACACTTTTCAAACTGGATGCGGTTTAATTAGAAAAAGCCATCATTCCCGTGAAAGCGGGTATGATGGCTTTTTCAGAGCGGTACACCTTGTTATTATTTGTATATTTCTGAATTAGACTTATCTCTATGTCAGACGATCCAATCGAAGCCGTTGTCGGTGGTCGGATAAGCGTTTACCACTGAGCCAGATTGCCAACATGGCACCAAATCCTGCACCGCTGGCGATCATGAACATGATCATAATCTGATACATCACCGCAACAACAGGTGGATTACCACCCAGAATCTGACCGGTCATCATGCCCGGCAGACTAACCAACCCAGCCGCAGCCATTGCATTGATGGTTGGTATCATACCTGATCTAAGCGCTTGTTTTTGATAGGGTCGCACGGCTTTCTTCCACGTCATCCCCATTAAGAGCCGCCCTTCCACAACGCTGCGTTCACGCCATATTTCATGAGTAAATCGATCCAAGCTTAACGCAATACTGTTGAGGGTGTTACCAAGCATCATGCCCAACAATGGGATGGCATATTGGGGCGTAAACCAAGGATCTGGAGAGATAACCACCAGGAGCGAAAACAGCGTGATCACAAAGGAAGACAGAAACATCGCTGACGCGCCGATGCCGTAGCTCCACGGACCAGCAAACCGGCGTTTTTGCCGGGCGATCACCTCTCGTCCAGCCACCAGCCACATCACGGATGCCATGACAGCGACCCAAAGTAGAGCCGTTTGATCAAACAGTGTTTTCAACACCATCCCGATCAAGCTCAACTGAACTACGGTACGCACCGCAGCAATCAACAGCGATTTTCCAACACCCAACTGCCAATGCCAACTCAACAGAGCCAGTAGAAACACCAACAGCGCGGCCAGACCAATATCAAGGGGTGTCAGTTGAATGATACTCATGAAATAAAACCACCCGCTTCCATGACCAATACCCGATCAGCCACACGAGCCAGTTGATTCGGATCATGGCTGACCCAAATCATAGGAATCTGTTGATCCTGTCTCAAATCAAGCAATATCTTTTCAACATTGAGGGTAGTTTCACCATCCAGATTGGCGGTGGGTTCATCCAGAAGAAGCACGTTTGGCCGACTGGCCAACAGACGTAACAGCGCCAAACGCTGGCGCTCACCACTGGAGAGACGATTGACTGACCAGGAAAGAGCTTCCTGATTCAAACCAAGTTGAGAGAGCCATTCGTCAGGCCAAAGCAACTTGGGAAAGTGATCCCCTACCCGATCCGACCACCAGTGGCTTTCCGCAGGCAATAATCCCACCTGACGACGCCACTGATGGGCAGGGATCGTGCTTCGTGCACGATTATCCAACCACACTTCACCGGTATTCAGATCAAGATCTACCAAAGCGCGGAGCAGTAGTGACTTGCCACAGCCTGAAGCACCACGTATACCAAGGATCTCGCCTGAAGCAAGCGCCAAAGAAACGGCTTGACCGAGCGTTGTCGTCAAAGATTCAACACGCAATACAGTCAAAGCCATACCCTTTTGACAACTGTTCATACATAAATGGCGCAGGCTGGCCTCAAACCTTATAGTCATTTCGACCCAAAATTTGACAACAATTCACAACCAGTGCTAGAACGACTGACTGTTCAAATCTTAGACGAAGCCACAATAAAAAGCGCTACGCGACACTCATGGATAAAAGCGATATTATTCAGCCAGCACTGGCCACCAAACGTGATCCAGGAGGAAATGAAGGCAATGCTTTCAGAGCATCATCAAGGGTGATAAAACGATCTTCGATACGTCCGAGCCATGCTTTGATTCTAAATTTGATACCTGGACGCAGGATGTATATGACTGTGTGCTTGTTCATGGTGATTTCCTTATTACGAATCCGGGAAATCATCATTGTGATGCTTCCCTTGTTTATTGTAGGAACACACCAATATTCACAGCAAAAAGCATACCCATTTATACGCTATGCACTCTTTTTTATAAATCCATTAAACATCATCAAAACCCACAGCGCTTCACCATAATCCCGTCGCCCGGAGAGATGGTCCTGTACCATGCTCTTGAGATAATCGGGATTAAACCATCCGGTATCCAGCATCGGACCAGTTAATAGATCCGTACTGATCCGATCACGCAGTGGACCACGCATCCACTCTGCAATGGGCATGACAAAACCCATTTTTGGCCGATACAGAATCTGTTTGGAGAGGAGCGGCTCCAGTGCTTTTTTCAAAATATGCTTGCCAGAACCGTTATGCAGTTTGACAGCTGAGGGCAAAGAGGCCATCCAATCGCAGAAACGATGCTCAAGAATCGGCACGCGCACCTCAAGACCATGCGCCATACTGGCACGATCTACTTTGACCAATACGCGCCCAGCCAAAAAGGTCTTGAAATCGATATATTGCATCAACGACAAATAATCCGGCACATCCGCCTGTTTAGCATGCTCATGAAATACTGATACGGCGCGATAACCTTGTAAATCCCGTTGAAATGCTTTGGAAAAAAGTCGCTTTCGCCAAGGATCAGGAATAATTGAAACGGCGTGAAAGTAACCCGCCACCGGATCACGCGCCAACGATTCAAATGTACTTTTAGCCCGTAAAAAACGCGGTGCGCGATCCATTTTTGGATAGAGATGTGACAGAGCGCCAAACAGTGGTTGACGAATAGTGCTCGGCAATACTCGGCGCACCTGGTTCTCCCGATTACACAGACCATAACGCCGATAACCAGCCAGATTCTCATCACCACCATCTCCTGAGAGCACCACCTTTACATGTCGGCGTGCCAAGCCACACACCAACCAGGTAGGCAGTGCCGACTGATCAGCAAAAGGCTCATCGTAGACGGAAACCAGCTTTTGAATAAGATCATGGTGATCCGGTGTGGCCTGCTCCACCCGGTGATCCATGCCAAACTGTTCAGCCACCTGTTTGGCATAGGGCAGCTCGTCCACAGAACGATCACCAAATGACACTGTACAGGCGATCACAGGATCACTGCGCTGCTCGGCCATAATGGCCGCCACAGCGCTGGAGTCCACACCGCCAGACAAAAAAGCGCCAACCGGAACATCCGCAATCTGATGCAATTTAATGGCATCCTTCAGACGCTCAATCAGCGCTTCACCCGTTGCTTCTCCTATAGGAAGCTGGTTTGAAAAAGAGATATTCCAATATTGCTGTGGCACTGGTAGGCTTTTGCCTCGGACCAGTACCATGTGATGGCCAGGCGGTAGCTTCTTAACGCCTTGGTAAATACTCATGGGATCGGGCACATATCCCAATGCCATATAAGATTCAACAGCGTGTGGATCGAGCTGTTTATTTAACGCGGGATGGTGCAACAACACTTTCAGCTCTGATCCAAACAGCAACCAACCATCTGCCGTCAAACTATAATAGACAGGTTTAATACCCAGCGGATCTCGCGCCAGAAACAGCGTTTCCTGATGGCGGTCCCACAGTGCAAACGCGAACATACCCTGGAACCGGTGGACACAGTCAGCACCCCACGCTTCCCAGGCATGCACAATTACTTCGGTATCAGAACGGGTTTTGAAACGATGCCCCAGCTGCTCTAACTCGGTCACCAGAGGCTGAAAATTGTAAATCTCACCATTGAAAACGACCGCAACCGAACCCTCTTCGTTGTAGAGCGGCTGATTGCCGCCAGAAAGATCAATAATGGAGAGACGACGATGGCCAAGCCCTATGCCAGGATCAACATGATATCCTTCGGCATCGGGTCCACGATGGCTCAAGGTTCGAGTCATTCCTTTGAGAAGAGTATCAACAACCGGTCGGTGGCCGTTGAGGTCAAATAGTCCGGCGATTCCGCACATCGGGGCTCATTCGGCGTTTGGTCTTGCGTGACAAATGGGCAAACAACATCCCAGGCGGCATGCGTAACCAGTGGGAACGGATATAGAGAAGCAACCAGGCAAACGAGGCTAACCTGTCGCGCTTCTCCAACGGTCCGGGTAACAATACCCGAGGGATCAACCAATGCATCAACCTTCGCAGCCCAAACCAGGGCCGGTTTTTACTCACCGCTGTAAGAGTGGCCTCAGGTACTGGCGTACCAACCAGCTGATGTACCAATGTCAGTGCATAATAGAGCGGACGGCCCAACTGCATGGATTGACTGCGTTCAACAAGCGCATCCCAAAACTGGACATCCTGTCTACTGAAATGACGCAAGAGACCATCCAGATCCATAAGATCCCGCAGTCCTCGCCCAAAATCACTGTCGTAAAACAGATGCACCACACAGTGTAGCGTCATATCCACCGGTGAGAGCAACCAAACACCACGCCCCTCTTCAGCAGATTCCTCCGGCAGGAAAACCGCATCAGCCATCATACGCACCGGATCAGGTGCCAAACGGCTTGTCACAGGCAGGATGGTGTGATGAACATCTACCTCAGTCAAACGGCTCTGATGGCGCATGGGAGGGATCTCATGCATCCACTGACGATAATATTTCTGATCGTAATCATCTTTGATGGCAGAGTGCCACCCATGGTCATTAAAACAGGATTCAATCTCTTTCAAATCAGCGCGATCGGCCAAGATATCCAGATCTGCCACCAAGCGCCCGGCACTATTGGGCAAACCCAATCGATCAAAGGCGGCCCCTTTGAGCAATACGATCTTCAGGCCAGTATCCATCAAAGCACGGTGAACCCGATCAACTTCCCAGCGCAACATACGACAGTGTTCATTGGCAATCATCCGCATGCCATCAAGCACATCCCGTTCACGCTGGCTGATCAACGGCCAACAGTCGAACTGAATCAAACGTTCGGCAAAACTGGCCATCATGCCCGCTCTGAAAGCGGTATCCAGCACCACTTCCCGAACCATGACCGGCAAATCAGGATAGCACGCCGGTATCCGCCAAACAGTAAGCAGTAAGCGACCCGGCGTACGCCGGGCCTGATTCATCCAATCTGCTTCGGAAATTTGCTGTACTGATGTCATCTGCCAAACCATAGAGTCAAGGATTCAACAGATTATCCAAATTGACTTTAATCTTGTCGGGATCACCTTTTGAGAGGCGAAAATAGGTACGGTAGCTGCCTTCGTAGAGCACCATATCGGTAACCATACCCAATTGGCGGGCTTTTTCCTGAATCGCACCCACACGTGTTTCACATCCCACAAAGGTACTGGAGTTACGATCCATATCACGATGTTTGGGACGTCGCCAGTTCCAGTAGGCACGTTTCCAGGCAGGATGAAAAGAGGTCTTCATCTGAAATACAGTGATACCACTGGGTTTCAATACCCGTTCGATCTCTTCAAGATAGCCCATCACCAAGCTGGTGCGCGGCAAATGTTGAAAAACAATAAATGAAAAAACAAAATCAAAATGATTATCAGGAAACAGTTTCAGATCCACTCCAGAGATCTGCTGAAAAGTGATCCCCGGATTGAATTGGCCCGCCTTCTGAACCATACCGGCAGAGACATCCACACCGATGGCTTCACCAGCCAATTGATCCAAACGTCGGGTGAGTCGTCCGATACCACAACCGATATCCAACACCCGCCAATCTGGTTTCGGATGAACATGCATGGCAGCCAACGTTTGATCAACGTCCTGCTGACCACTTTTAAAGAAAAAGTCTTCATCAAACTCTTCTTCAAACTTTTCATCGGTATAGATATAGAGCGGCGCATTCTTATCAGCGCGATCATCCCACTCCCGCGCCATTTTACGACTCCAAAATCCCATTGGATCATTCCTCTTATACCAGTGAAAAGCATCAACTGTCCGATTAACGGACAGATTTATCAACAGAAAAATCCACCACATGCTGCTGAGGCATCAACTCCATTACCAAGCCAGGCAGTGATACCAGATAGAACAGTAATACCGGCAGCGATGCACCCATCAGGATTTCCGCAGGTGACCAACCCAAACCAGCCAAAAACAGCGAAAGAATCCCCTCGCCCAGACTCACGCCAAGGATGGACAACGGCACCAATCGCCCCAAAGCGGCGGCAGCGGTAATCGCCACACTGGTCAGCACAGCCAAATCCCGCACCGCCCATAACGCGCACACCGCCATACCCACAAACAACAATTGGCCTGCAATGGCTTGAAGTAACAGTGGCCAACGAATGTGACAAACCACCTCACGCACCGTGGTCAAACGCCCATCCATTCCCATACGCTTTAATAATGCCAACAACCAAATAATAACCCGTTGATGCAGAACAAGCCCAACAACAGCTGCAATTGCCAAAAGCGTTATGAGGGATGAATAAGGCATAAGCCCCACCAACTGACTCTGGCTATGCGTTTCAATCAACACCAAACCATACAAGCCAAACAGACCCAGACAGATAACACTGGCCATTCCGGCGATCAAGGTCATGATAACGGATTGTGTCACCACTTTCAGTCTGTTACTGACACTACGCCACTTGACCAGCTTGACAGAGGTCTGACCAATAACCGAAGGAAGCAGTGAGAGGGAGACCAAATTGCCAACCAACAAAATCGCACCCAATCTGAGCAAAGACGCTCTGGGTTGATCCGGTGCCAAACAGTGTAAACAGTAGTCCCAACGCACCGCCTGTATCCACTGCCACAGGATTGCCATCACCAATGCCGCGATCAACCAATGGGAAGATAAGCGGGTCAGATCATCAGAATTAAACTCTAACGAAAGATAAGCCAACACCACAACGACCAACAGCACAAACAGCTTGATCACAGCAAAACGCCGAGGGTGCAGACGTGGCCACTCTTTAAACCGCATGAGGCGTTGCTTGAGAAGATTGGCCATCCGGGATGCCCTGATAGAGTTGAGTATTAATCAAAACGGCTCACGTTTCAATACCGCAACGATCATGCTCAGATTGAGCCGTCCAGCCCCCAGCGGCGCAGTGAACAATCCTTGCAGAAAGAGACGCAATGCCAACCCGATTTTTCCATCCCGATAGGCCCATTTGCCGTATTCAGCAAAAACCTGAGCCAGGCAACGCCGCCAAAAACGCCCTCGCAGACTGGATGGCAGCCGATGTCTATTTTGGTTAAGCACCTGCATGGCAGACTGCTTCATGACCAAAGGATCACGACTCATACTGTCTTCACGCCAGATCACCACACTCAACGGAGCTTCAATGCACTGATAGTTGGTTAGGCAAGCGAGACGCATCCACATATCAATATCTTCGAGACTTCTCAAAGTGATATCAAAGCCATCGGTTTGACGAATGATTTCTGTTCGAACCATCACGCCGGAACCACTACCCGGAATAAGCGACAACTGATCAAAGATTGATGCCAACAGAGAGTCGGATTTATCTGGGCCAGGACAGGGCCAATGGCGCAACACTTTTCCATCCAAGGTTTGTAACTGGGTATTGGTTGAACAAAAACCAACGGATGCATTTTCCTGCATCAGGGTTACCTGTGCATGAATTTTCCCGGGCAACCAATAATCATCTGAATCCAGAAAGGCGATATACACGCCTTTCGCTTCTCGAATACCGGTGTTCCTCGCTGCACTCAGCCCTTGGTTGTTCTGGTAAATGATACGAACACGACGACCATATGGCTGGAGCACATCAGCCAGGTCATCGGTACTGCCATCATTGATGATCAACACCTCAAGATGTGGCCAGCTTTGAGCAAGAACCGAATCAACTGCTTTATTGATGCACCAGGCACTGTTATAGGCAGGGATCACCACCGTGACCAGTGGATTATTAGAGTTGGTCATTGCCTGCGATCCATCACCAATCAGGGGTGTTCTATACAGCTGAAATCCCGTTCCGGCTTATAGAGTCCAATGGAGTGTGGCACGCCCTGGGCCTGTATTTGTGCGGCGCGCGTTACCTGGAAACCGGTCCGTGCGTACTGTCCGACATCAATGCTGATACGCAAAAAATAGAGTCCATTTTGGACCCGCAACTGATGTAAATGGAGACGAAACCGATTCAACCCGGCCTTAATCTTCTCAAGAGGCAGGCTTTCCCAAATAATCGGTATTGCCTCCATGTTTTCCATGGAGACATTGAGGGTTGCATCTTCAATCATTTCTGAGAGATTCAGATCAAAAGTCAGAATCAGATCATCGCCCGGATTGAGAATGTCAATACGATTTCCATCCGCTGAAGTCAGCGTGAGATTATCCAGCTCAACCCCCAGATCATCCATCACCAGGGCAGACAGCGCTTCAGATCCTTCTTTGGGCCGGATCAGCTTCTCATACTTGGCCACAGCCACGTCAGGCTCACCCAAGAAAAGCGGTACACCGTAATCCATCAACAGAATTCGGTCACAAACCCGCTTCATCTTGTTCATATTGTGAGAGACAAAAAGCATACAGGTGCCCAGGGAACGCAAATATTCCAAATGGCGCAGGCATTTATTGTAAAATGCGGTATCACCAACCGCCATCACCTCATCAATCAAAAGAATATCGGCATCAACAAAGGCACCAACAGCAAAACCTAGCCGCACGACCATGCCGGAGGAGTACATGCGAACCGGACGGTCCAACCATGGACCCAATTCACAGAAATCGATAATTTTAGGCAGTTTTTCTTTAAGTTCCTGCTGTGTAAGACCGTTGAGAGCACCAAGCAGACGGATATTCTCAGCACCCGTCAGTTCCACATGGATGCCCGCATGCAGCTCAATCATCGGAAAGATCCGTCCCTTGAGCTTCACAACACCGCGACGCGGTGGTGTCACACCGGCCAATGTCTTGAGCAGGGTGGATTTTCCAGAACCGTTGCGTCCGATGATGCCCAGGGTTTCGCCCCGACGAACCGAGAACGAAAGATCCTGAATAGCCCAAGGCAGTTCAGGACGCACATAGGGCTGTCGCGTCAACAGACTGCCAACCCGATGCTTCAGACGATGTATATAGGGCGTTATCGGGAAACCATACTGCTTCCATAACCCTTCTACTTCAACCAGTGTCTCTTGCTTCATAATCTATAGCACGTCTGAAAAATATTTGGACATTTGATGGTAGAGCGGTAGAAAAACTACCCAAACAACCACAGTTACGATGATAGATACAGAGAGCAAATCCATATCTGGAGCTTTACCATGGATCAGAACGTTTCTAAATCCCTCGATGATACCCACCATGGGATTAATCACCACAATACTGTGCCAACGTTCAGGTACTTGGCTCAACGGATACATCACCGGACTGGCCAACATCCAAAACTGCATCATAAAAGGCATGGCAAAAACGATATCCCGCCGGACAGTGGCAATCAAAGCCGCGCCAAACCCCATGCCCAAGGCCATCAGCCCTGTCAAAAGAATAAGAATCGGCAACCAGATCAAATTCCAACCAAATGCGGGCGCTTCGTACCAAACCAGCATCCCCACCAGAACGATCATGGAGATCAACAGGTCAAACAACGCAATACCCACAGTGGCAATCGGAAAGATTTCCCGAGGGATATCCGCTTTTTTCAGGATCATGCCATTGGAAACAACCGATGGTGCACAACGAGAAAGAGCGGTATTGAAAAAGGTCCAAGGCACCAGTGCACAAAAAGTAAACAGGGCAAAGGGTGCCCCATCGCTTTTGATATCAAACACACCACGTAAAAAGATGAATACCATCATGTAACCAATAGGCTTAATCAGCGCCCATATTGGTCCTAGGAACGCCCGCCTGTATTGACCTTTGAACTCACGCAACACCAATGAAGTAACCAGAAAAATAAACTGATTAAATCCACCATCTCGGCCTGTACTTTGATAAACACCTTTTGTGTGAGCCATCATTGACTGTGCCTCTGAGGGGCTTGGTTTTTTTCCATTTATAAACTATTCCTGGAGGGTTATCGCCATCATCATTAAATCATGCAAAGCTAAAAGGAAGGGAAAGCAATTCCTATGCCCTGTTCGCCTCTTCACCCCTTCCCCATTGATTAGAATCTATTGAAAAGAGCGTGAAAAACATCAGGAAACACGTATCTATAAGCTAAGACGAACAAACCCTGATGATTAAGTGTTTTTTTCAGCAAAATGTCAAGAAAACAAACCCGATGGTGTCACTGTCGCATACTATTGGCACTGATTCACAGACAGTTTGAATAGCGTGTAATTAAGTGAAAAATCAATAACATTGTATTTCTACCATGACTGCACGACACAAAGAACTGCGGACAAAATCAGGTTGTGATCCGACAGAGAAACCGGTAATAATATGTAAATATGAATCATCCATCAAAATCATACAGGTAGCACATTATGAATCGTCCCATTCTCATTTTTGTTCCACTGGCTTTCGGTGTTTTTCTATTGCTGGGGCTAGCGGCCTTTCCTACTTTGGATGATTATGGATTCATGACCGAGTTCCGTGAATTCGATCTATTTGATAAAGTCAGCCACCTCTATCAAACTCATAATGGCCGTTATTTCCAGGTTACCTTCATCGGCTATGTAATGAGCACAATTGCCAAACAGTTTGACCCATTCACAGCCCTGGATGCGTATCATGCCCTGCCTATTCTAGTGATAGCCGCATTTTTTCTGCCTTTACGCGCCTTGGCACGCTCTATGGGATATGGTGATAATCGTTTTCCACGGGGATGGGTCTCTTTTGGCGTACTTTGCCTGATTCTGATCTATTTTATTCACATGCCCCGCCCTGCATCAGGACTGTATTGGGCCAGCGGTGCTTTTGGCTACCATACCGGCACTATTCTATTTCTGCTGATTCTGTCATCGCTTTTCAATTTTGGTCGAACCACATCACCCGCCCGCTTTATTTATGCGCTTATTGCCATTGTGTGTACCGTTTGCGCCATCGGCACCAATGAAATTCTCATCTTTTTTCTTGGCACAAGCCTGTTCTTTGGAACCCTCATTTCCCGACGCATGCAAAGCCCATCAGCGTGGCTTTGGTTGACGTGTCTAATCACCGCCATACTCTGCCTGCCCATACCGTTTTTATCCCCTGCCATGTGGAACCGCATGGAAGTGGCCCAAGCCGCCTCTTCAACGGAAACATTCCAACTCATTCCAGCCATTATCGACAGTATTCATTGGAGTGGTCGCTACTATCTTTCCTGGGTGTGCAGCCCGCTGTTACTGGTTTCCAGTCTCATTCTGTTACCCTTTGCCGCCAAAGTAGTGGATGGCCACCACTTTTTTCAAAAAGTGCGTATCCACCATTGGTTATTAGCCATGATACTGCTACCCGGTGTCATCTGGTTTTCATGGTTCATTCCAGCTGCGGTCGGCTTGGAAATGCCCAAACGCGCGGCAAATCAAGTCTATTTCATCTTCCTCGTTCTCTGGTTTACTCAACTTCATCTATTTGTCGCCGCCTGGATCAATCGCGGCGTAAAAACACGATTTGAGCGTCTGAGCACCGCGCGTATCATGCCAATTCTGTTCATTTTAGCCTGTTTTGTGCCCGGTGATAGATTTCTACTGCCACCCAACAATCTATTGACAGGGATCTACTCGCTTACTGGACCGGCCTGGTCCTATAGAAATAGCTATACTGAACGTTTTGAACAGGTTGGAAATGCATTGGATACTGGCGCAAAGGATGTATACTGGAAGCCCTTACAAAGCAAGCCTAAGTTGCTATTTTTTGGGGATATTATTGATCAACCCGACTCATGGCAAAATGGAGACATTGCCCGCTATTTTGGCTTTGAAAAACTATACCTTCAACCCACTGAAAAGCCTTAGAGCGTAGTCAACCAGATGAATAGAGTGGCTGTACATGATAGCGTGATACTCAGAATTGCAATCCGGGTTGGCTCGATTTTTGGTATATCCTCCGCCACCATGCGTATCCATTTTATGCAGGGCTGGCGTTTTGGCATAACCGGTATTCTGGCTTCTCTGACCCATATTGGTTGTATTTATGTCTTTGTTGAATGGCTGGATCTCTGGGTGCATGCTGCCAATCTTGCCAGTTCCATAATTGCTGCCCTTGTTTCCTATGCGGGAAATAAATATTGGGCCTTTCAAAGTGATGCCAGCCACCGATTCGAGCTGCCTCGATTTGTGATCGCCACACTTCTCAGCCTGATCTCGTTAAATACTATCGTGGCTATTGGTATTGAATGGTTTCAATTGCATTATCTGCCCGCCTTGATTCTGGCACAGGTAATCACACCGATTCAGACATATATCGTGCATCATCTGTGGACTTTTGGGGCACGATGATCCACATAAAAAGGCGCTCAATATTGACTGATATGAATACCATCAAGAAAGCAGAGCTATCCGCCACTCAAGACCAATCACACTTGCTGAAACAAATGGTACGATATGGTATTGCAGGCGTATTGGGCGCAACCCTCCACACGGGTATTCTGGTTTTACTGGTTCAATGGCTGGACCTCAATCCTACCTTGTCAACCACAGTCGGCTTCATTGTGACGGTTGTTGTGACCTTTCACATAAACAAACACTGGACGTTTGATACACGGGAAATTGCGAGCACAGCACTGTATCGCTATGTTATTATTTCCTGTATTGGCTTGGCATTGAATGCTGGCTGCATGCACTTGACGACGATCACCTTCAATCTCCACTATCTGATCGGACAGGGGATTGTCATTGTCCTGATTCCCATCAACAATTTTATTTTGAATTATTACTGGACATTCAAACCAACCCCTTCTCCTTCAGCCCAATCACGATACTGATATGCCTACTGACACAAATGAAAATATTGATGGCGCGCCAGAGACGGATACGCCCTATGAGTACACTGGCTGTCCAATATGTGGTTCGTCTAAGCGGCGTGAAGGCTATCGCTTTGAACCACCCTTTACAGCGGCTTGGTGTATGGAGTGCGGCACCCTTTATCTGCATCCACGGCTCAAAGAGCAGGCCATGGCAGAACGCTATGCACAGTTGGCTTACTTTGATGGGGCCAACTATCAGGACTATCGAAAACAAGAGCGCTCACTGTCACGTACTTTTCAATCATTTTTAAAACGCCTTGAACGTCGAGGCTGTCTTGGTGGACGTTTGTTGGAACTGGGCTCTGGACTTGGCTGGTTTCTGAGGGCATCTGAAGGCTATTTTGATGAACGTATTGGAATGGATTTAAGTACTGAGGCTGCTTCTGAAGCCTCAGCCTATGCGGATTCGGTTCTGGTTGGTGGTATTGAACAAGCACCAGACGGTCCATTCGATCTGATTGCAGCGATTCAAGTCCTTGAACATGTTTATGATCCTGATCCCTTTCTTTCAGGTATCGCACAACGACTTGCGCCCGATGGCTTCGCCGCTATCGTTGTCCCGGACCGAGGTAGCTGGATGCGACCTCTCTTAGGTACACGTTGGCCCTCTTTTAAAATTCCCGAACATCTGCTCTATCTGAATGAAACGGATTTACGCACCCTTTTTGAGCGTAATGGATTCACAAACGTACAAAGAATCGCCTATCCACACGCTTTTCCATTAGACATATTGGCAGGCTTCGCAGGATTATCACTTCCTGAGGCGTTGCAAACCGTGCCAATCTGGATTCCGGGCACCTCTTTGGCAATGATCGCCCAACGCGCTTGATTTTAATGTAAATATTTCATGGCTGCACAGCGGAGAGAGACCTCTTGCTGTGCCTTTTTTCTTCTCAGTATTATTGGTAAATGGGTATACTAAGCTGATGAAAGACACTCCCCATATCTCTATCATCATTCCGGCCCATAATGAGGAAGCAATCATTGCGTCCAGTCTGGCCACCGTGATCAATATACTTGTACCGATAACTGAGCACTTTGACATCATTGTTGTTGACGATGGTTCACAAGATGAAACCGCCATCCATGTGCAACACGTTGCGGCATCGGATTCCCGCGTGCATTACGTCTCTCTATCCCGATGTTTTGGCAAAGAGGCTGCGCTGGCAGCTGGCCTGGAAGTCGCTACAGGCCAAGCGGTTATTCTCATGGATGCAGACATGCAACACCCACCCTCGTTGATCCCTGATATGATCAAACATTGGCAAGACGGTTACGATATTGTCGATGCCATAAAGGCTAAACGGGGCAAGGAAGGCGCATCATACCGCCTATTTGCCAAACTTTTTTATATGTTGCTTGGTGATGCCACTGGCAAGGATATGAGCCGCTCTTCCGATTTCAAGTTGTTGGATCGACAAGTCGTTGATGTTATAAACAGTTTTCCTGAAAGAAATCGTTTTTTCAGGGGATTGGTCGCGTGGGTAGGCTACCGATCCATTGAACTATACTTCAATGTTGAAGAACGGCTTGGTGGTGGAAAAAGCAAATGGTCAACTTGGAATCTTATTAAATATTCTGCAAACAATATTATCGCCTTTTCTTCACGTCCATTGATACTGATTGCTTGGATTGGCCTTTTTACTGTTATTTCAGGAATAGCTCTTGGGCTTCATACATTATATAATTATTTTATTGGTATTGCAGCGGATGGATTCACCACCATCATTTTACTTATCATCATTATTGGTGGCGCAATTCTTTGCAGCCTTGGTGTTATTGCAGTATATTTATCAAAAGTTTATGATGAACAAAAATCACGCCCCCTGTTTATTATAAGAAAGAACAATACTGAACAATAATTAAAACAACACTCTTTTCATTCATCATCCCTCTTTCACAATCGATTGAAAAGCGAACGACTATCTGTATTTTGGAGCAAATCATTCATGTCCAACCTTAAAATATTGACATTCAGCACACTATTCCCAAACAAAATACAGAAAACACACGGTATATTCGTCCAAACCCGTTTAGGATATCTTCGTCAAAGTGGCCAGATTGACAGCCGAGTAATGGCACCTGTGCCATGGTTTCCGTGGTCCCATTCTCGGTTTGGTGATTATGGACAATTTGCCAAAATCTCAGCCCAGGACCATTGTTTGGACAACGTACCCGTTAGCCATCCACGCTATCCCGTCATTCCCAAAATCGGCATGAGTGCAGCACCCATGTTGATGGCGCTTTCAGTGGCTAAATCACTATTTCATATACATAAAAACATATTTCCTTTTCAGGTAATTGATGCACACTATTTCTATCCAGATGGTGTTGCTGCCGCTTGGTTGGGTAAACAACTCGGTGTTCCCGTAGTGATTACGGCACGTGGCACTGATATTAACCTGATACCAAAATATGCTCTGCCCCGCCGTATGATCAAATGGGCTGCTGAACACTCTGCTGGCATGATAACCGTTTGTGCTGCATTGAAAGAGTCGCTGGTTGAGCTGGGTATTGATGCTCGAAAAGTCACCGTACTGCGTAATGGTGTTGATCTGGTCCGCTTCCAGCCTGGCGACCGCCAACAAGCCCGTCAGGCATTGTCGTTAACCCGACGCACTCTGCTTTCTGTCGGTCACCTTATCACTCGAAAAGGGCATGATCTGGCCATTAAAGCACTCATGGATCTACCTGATACTGACCTGTTGATTGCAGGGAGTGGCCCTGAAGAGAATTCACTTCGGGCGTTGGCAGATCAATGTCAGGTTTCTGATCGTGTGCGTTTCCTTGGTGCATTACCACAGGAACAGTTACCCGATTGTTACCGAGCTGCGGATGCGCTCATTTTGGCATCCAGCCGGGAAGGTTGGGCTAATGTTCTGTTGGAATCCATGGCGTGCGGCACACCTGTTGTCGCCTCCAATGTCTGGGGCACACCGGAGGTCGTGACCAATCAAGCAGCTGGCGTACTCATGCCTGAACGATCACCTGCTGGTGTTACTGCTGGCGTAAACACACTTTTCTTAAACAAACCAAACAGTTCTGAAACAAGACACCATGCTGAACAATTCTCCTGGCAGGATACAACGGATGGTCAGCTGGCACTTTTCCGATCAATTATTGAAAAAAAATAAATGCTTCTTCTGCTTGAGTGCCGTAGACTCACTTAAACAGCGTTTATTTTGAGATACACTGTCTCTGAACAAGCCCCCAAATAAGATAACAATGAGACTCCTCCATCATGCGTGACTTAGTTTTGACACTGTTCATATTCGGCATGCTACCGGTCTGCTTTTCGCAGCCTCGTATCGGCCTTTTAATGTGGACATGGGTAAGCTATATGAGTCCGCATCGATTAACCTGGGGTTTTGCCTACGATTTCCGCTTTGTTTATATTATCGCCATCGTGACCATTCTTGGTGTTATTTTTTCCAAAGATGAGACCATTGCCCGTCGTCCACCAATAAATGCTATTACAATATTATCCGTGATGTTTATGATTTGGATAACCATAACAACTCTTAATGCGTACAATCCTACGGGTGCAAACTGGGAATGGCAGCGCTTTATGAAAATTCAGGTCATGATATTGGCAACATATATGCTAATAACTGATCAAAAATGGCTACATAGAATTATTTGGGTTGTTGTTATTTCTATTTGCTTTTGGGGATGGAAAGGAGCCATTTTTTCGGTATTAACCGGTGGATTCCATCGTGTTTATGGCCCTCCTGGCAGTTTTTTCCACGACAATAACGGCCTTGCATTGGCACTGGTTATGACTGTGCCTCTTATTCGTTATCTATTCACTCAAACAAAAAACCGCCTAGGTAAAATATCTTTAATAATATTAGCCATCATGTGTATTCTGGCTATTTTAGGTACATATTCTCGTGGTGGATTTTTGGGTTTAGCGGTTCTTGCGGTCTTTTTCTGGTTAAAAACGCCACGGCGTCTTACCTTATTGGTCTCGTTTGCAGTCATTGCCTTTTCTACCAATCATTTCATGCCTGATCGCTGGAAAGCCCGCATGGATCTGTTACAATCAGATCAACAGACTGTTAGTACAGCAATTATTGCTTCAAATTCCATACTTGACACATCCAGCCTTGGACGACTCAATGCGTGGAAATTTGCCGTCAATCTTGCCAACGACCACATCCCTTTTGGCGGTGGATTCCAAACTTTTCAATATTTTCTTTTCTTGAAATACGCACCAGCCCCCTGGATGCTGCATGACTCTCATAGTATTTATTTTGAAGTTATTGGTGAACAAGGATGGGGCGGATTTTTCATATTTATATCCTTGCATTTATTAGCATTCCGAAGTGGTTCTTGGGTCCTGCGCCGCACTAAAAGAAGACCTGACTTGAAATGGGCTTCTGAAATGGCCACATCTATCCAGATTGGATTGGTTGGCTATTGGGCATCGGGAATATTTCTTGGATTGGCATATTTTGACCTTCCATACCACTTCATTTCGATACTTGTCATCTTAAAGTCATTTGTTAGCCATAAACTCTCACAAGAAGCGCCGCGACATTCTACTGTTATTAGCCCGATGATCAAAACAGAAACCTCAATTTTTTCAGGTCAAACTATTCCTTCACGCACCCAAAAACCGTACGATACCAAGTCTAAACTGATGAGGCCGAAAACTTGGCCTGTTTCTTCTTCCAAAATTGAACCATCTGCACGAAAAAAGCCGAGTCAAGAAGACTTCAAATCGATTTTCCCACGGTAGAGCGTGTTAACGTACTTCTATATTTATTGTGACCAACGTTGACGAAATCCATCAATTTCTTCAGCACTATAAAAGTGTTTCATATATCGACCATTATAGTATTGATCGAGATATTCCGTTTCAAAAGAAATATGCTTTTTAAACTGCTTGTAAAACACACCAGCACGATCATCTTTCTCTGTCCGATGCATATCAACCTGCTGATTGGCTTTCTGATTAAAAAAGGCCTCCAATGCAGCGAGAAGACAGGAATCCATCTGTTCCAATTTCAAAATGAGCAGATTGACCGATCCTTTATTAATGATGAGATAGCCTTGATCGGTTGGAAAGGGGTAATCATACACATCAATATCAAACAACGCTTTGATTTCTTGATCAAACCATGTTTCATGTAGCGTTTCCAGATCCCTGGAAAAGGCCATGAAATCATTCACTACCATATCAATATCTGCTTCTCTCTTTTCCTGTTTTTCATAGATACCCGCCAAATGATGATTATCCAATCCTAGAAAATAAGTGGACATATTTCGACTGACCGGTTCCCGCACTACGGTGACAATATTCCAAGTCCGTTTATCCAATGACTTATTCTGTATTTCCTGAGAAAGTACCTGGGCAATACGCATGTGGCGTTGCCAAATATAGAACTGATGCTTTTTACGCATCGCCCAGTTCTCTTCAAGCTGTTTTGGATGCAGGTAGTGTGAGTGCCATACTGGCACACCGGAATTGACAGCCTCAATGGTTCTGATCAATGTCATTGATCCAACACGCCCCATCTGATGTACGAGATTAAGAGACTGTCCAGAATTCAGATAGTTGCGTAGCAAACCAACTTGGTTACGGGTCTCTTTTTCCTGTAACAAAAAATAATAAAATTTCTTTAATTGATCAATCATGTGAGTGAAACCTTGACATTATGAATGAGGCGGGCAACCAACTGAGAAGAAGAGTGTGAATCCTATCGGCAACATGGAAAATTTACAATGCATTCGATGGAGAAGTGTGCATTATTTTCAAATCAATCCATTTCCTATCAGTGCTGATACAAGAAATGAGTCCAAATTGATAAATTAATTAGGGCGTGTTGACCTGACGCATTCTGGCATATAAATTTTTTGCAACTCTAGCCATTACAACATTGATATCTTTTTTTGCATCACTCTTTTTTAGGCATCCAAATCAATGGACTTTCAACCAATCCTATAGTCTCAATTCCTCTTGCGCTCTTTATCAACTATTTAATATCACATACAGTAATATTAATAATAAAGAAGTTACCAATACTGAAACACACTGTCTAAAGTTCACTATTGACAGGCTTCAGAAAACACCTTGGCCACCCGCCCCCATCCAAACCGTTGCTCTACAAGTGTTCTTGCCGCTTGAGAAAGCACCAGTGACTGGGCACGGTCTCTGAGTAGCCGACACACCCCTTGGCTAAATGCGACAGGATCATCGCATTGCAGAAAGTGTTCAGAAGGGTTCAACTCCAACCCCTCTGCCCCGATGGTCGTAGAAACCACAGGAATACCAAGTGCCATTGCTTCATATATTTTGATTCGCGTACCACCCCCCACCCGCAATGGTACAACATAGACCGCACCTGAGCGCGCCTCTACTACCACATCATCCACCCAGCCGGTAAAATGAACCCGATCATCATGACTATGGCGTGACACCAGAGATTGAGGTGGATTACGGCCTATCACCTTGAAACGAACATCTGGAATTTCCTGACAGATTAGTGGCCAGATCTCATCTAAAAACCAACCTATTCCTTCAATGTTCTGATGGGCATCCAATGAACCTGTAAAAACCAGCGTCATCCCTTTATCTGGTGGTGCATAGGAAAACTGTTCAGGATCAACACCCGTTGGCATGGAAACAACATCAAGATCAGCGTGCCAATTCTGAAAGATCTCCTTATCCCGTTCTGATACAGCCAAAACCCGATCAAAACGGCATACAGAACGCTTTTCAAATGCAACCATCTTTTGGTACTGATTTTTCCAAACCCATTTTTTTAATGCGCTTAATCCATCCAGACTCATCTGCCGCTTAAAAATCTCCTGCTCCACATTATGGGTGAACAGAACACGCATTGGATCCGGTTTAGTAGTGGTCAGGTTGATAGCCTGATGCAGAAAATCATAGACCACCACATCCGGCTGTATCCGCTTCACTTCAGTACGGATTAACCTCTTTAAGTGCAATGAAAAATCACTGACAACCGGCACCGGCCACGGCAGTGGCAAAAATAACACTCTCAGGAGTTCCCGCAACCGCCCACTTCCAAGTAACGGACGATATGGCACAAACCGATTGCACACTTCAGACAACTCAGTCCCATACTTCTGTTCATCACCCGGCGGCGATAGCAGCGTAATATCAAACCAACGATTATTGGCATGTCTCAATGTCTGCGATGTTCGAATCTGTCCACCAGTGTCAGCCGGAAAAAGAAAGCGCGGAGATATGAACAGCATGCGTGGCAATGGTTTAGGTCTGTTCATAGAATATCACCTTGTGACAAAAGAGAGTGGAAAAGGGGATGGACCACCCATGCTCTGCACTATACAATGAGATACCGTAGGGGCAAGTATCACTGTTGGACACGGTGCTCTCATTTCCTCTTTTAACTTTACAGATCATTAACTTATAGATTAAATCATTCAATCATGCCACCGATCAGATTACCGATGAATGGAACCGAATAGAACATGATTCGGATTTTTAAACACTATATCTCGCGCTGGTCTCTACTTCTTTTTTGCAGTGAGAGCGGCCTTTTTTTGTTGGCAATCTATGCTGGTGTGGCGTTGCGCTTTCTAGGTGCACCACATGATGAGGATATTCATTCCGACATGATGGTGGCCAAAGCGCTGTTCTTTGCCATTGCCATGTCCATCGGCATGACTGCCACTGGCCGTTACCAACGGGTCATGGAAGATGGCTGGATTGGCGAAATGCTGCGCATTTTATTGAGCTTTGTCATTGGCCTTGTTGCGCTCAGCCTGCTTTTTTACTTCTTTCCCGTTTTATTTATTGGTCGCGGAGCCTTCGGTCTTGCATTGATAGTGGCGTTTATCTCAATTTTGATCAACCGGTGGTTTTTCATCCAGTTCATTCTTGATCGGGATGTAACCCGTCGTCGTGTTCTGGTTTTGGGTACAGGTCACCGCGCTCGATTATTAACACAGCGTCTGCCGCTCTCTGGCAGGGACTATACCATTCTTGGCTTTCTTGCCATTGATGACCGTCAATCCATCGAAATTGACCCGGCACTCTGCATCTATAATCAAGATCCCCTACCTCAACTTGTCAGTGACCAGCAGATTGATGAACTGGTCATTGCGTCAAGCTATCCATTAAGCCCAGAAATCATGCACGATATGATGGATACTAAAGTGGAAGGCGTTGAGGTAATGGATTTGGCACTCTTTTTGGAACGTCAGCAACGCTTGATCCATATTGATGTCATTGATCCTGATTGGTGGGTCGCCAACTCCGATGGTATCAATCAGGGTACGCTGCGTGAAATCAGTAAAAAAAGTTTCGACATACTCATCAGTCTTGTCTTGGTACTCACGACATGGCCCATCATGCTATTGACAGCTGCGGCCATCTGGATTGAATGTCTAGGTAAGGAACCAATATTTTTTCGTCAGCCCCGTGTTGGTTTTGGCGGCCGGATCATCCATATCCTTAAATTCAGAAGCATGCGATCCGATGCTGAAGAAGATGGTATTGCCCGCTGGGCTCAACCGAATGATACACGCGTTACCCGTATCGGTTGGTTTATCCGCAAAACACGCATTGACGAACTTCCACAGTTTCTCAATGTGCTTCGCGGTGAAATGAGTTTGGTAGGACCTCGGCCTGAACGGCCTGAGTTTGTTCACGTACTAGAGAAAAAAATACCCTTTTTCAATGAGCGCCTTCGTGTAAAACCAGGCATCACAGGCTGGGCACAAGTCAGTTATGGCTATGGTGCCTCAGAAGAAGACGCAGCAGAAAAACTCAAATATGATCTTTACTATGTCAAGAATCATAGCCTGTTTTTTGACATTCTGGTTCTTATTCACTCCGTTGACGTGGTACTATTCGGCAGAGGTGCAGAAACATCTCTGAGTCATGAGATAGAGACAGGTAAAGATTCCTCCTCTAGTTCCTGAGGGAATGTGCTATACTTCTTTCCGTATTGGAAATGATTCAGCCAATGGCTGAAAGAACTAAACAAATAAAGTGTCAATAAAACAATATGTTATCCTCTTTTTCTGGAGTCCGCTCCGTTCAGTCCGGTAGCCCGTAGAGCATGCAAAACTTCAGTTTCCACGAGATCTACTATCTGATTAATACCTATATTCGGGGTATGTGGCGCCACCGTTGGCATATGGTGGTGGTCTCATGGGTTGTCTGCCTGGGTGGGTGGGTCACGACCTCCATGATGGAAGACCAATACGGTGCCAGTGGTCGATTGGTTATTGAAGATCCTCAGAAAGACATCTCGCCCTTTCTGACCGATGTCACCAACCGAATGGATGTCACTTCCGAGGCACGGCGTATTCTCAACCGCATCATCAATCGTACCAATCTTCTGTCTGTCATTCGTCAAACTGATTGGGCATATTCCATATCCACGCCTCGAGAACTGGAAGAAGCATTACAAACTCTGCGTATGCAGGTTTCGGTAAGTCCTATCGGTGGTAGCAGCAGTAATTTATATGTAATCTCACATCGTCATACCAATCCTAAAATCGCTTATCAGGTTGTTAAAGGATTGTTGGATCTGCTGATGCGTGACTCCATTGATCAAGTCACTGCATACAAAGCGCGTACGGCCCAGCGCTTTCTGGATGTCCAGATCAATGAGTATAAAGAAAAGGTGGAACAGGCAGAACGCGAACTTCAAGAGTTCAAACGCCGTAATGCTCCTTCTCTGCCTGATGATGATAAAGGCGGTTACTATGTACGTCTGAAGCAATTGATGAACGTTCTTGATACTGAAAGACTCAAAGAACGCGAAATGGGAAAACGCCAGGAAGAACTTCAACGGCAACTCACCCGGATGCAAGGACATAATCCACAGGTGCAGCGAGAATCCAGCGCCTTGGATAAGAAAATTGAAGAGACCCATCAGCGTCTTCAGGATCTGCGTTCCAAATACTATATGAAGGGCGCGCGTAAACTACCGCTCTACCCGGAAGATCACCCGGATGTCGTATCTCTACGTCGAAGCATTAGCCAACTCCAAGAGGATAAACGACAGGAGGCAGAGAATCGCCTCTCTCCTCAGATGAATGACGAGAAATCCATTATGGATGAAGATCCGATCTATCGTCAGGTCCAATTGGCCATGAGTGAAGTAAAGGTTGATCTCGCCTCTACCCGTGCCCGCATTGATGAGTATACAAACCAACTGGATGGATTGCGTGGCCTTGAGAACACGCTGCCCGCTATTGAAGCTGAACTGATCCGTTTGGAACGCAACTATAACATCACCCGTGAAAAGCTCCTCAGTCTGTTGAGCAAACAGGGTGAAGCGCGTTTCTCCGGTGATGTTGCTGAAAGTCTCAGTGCCGAAGTACAATTCAAGATTGTCGATCCACCTGAAATTCCTTTGACACCGATCGGTCCCAACCGTCCACTCTTTTTAACTGTTGCACTGATTGGTGGTATCCTCTCCGGCATGGCTATTGCGTTGGTCTTGGCTATTCTTCGACCTGTGTTTGATAGCCCGGTCACATTGAAAAAAACGTTAGGTTTGCCGGTGCTTGGCACTGTTTCCATGATCAAGGATGGACCTGGACAGGCATGGTTAGCCTCGAAATTTTTCTTTTTTCTGGCCAATGCGCTACTGGTTGGCCTCTATGTACTCATTCTGACCTTCACCCATCTGATGTAATCATAGGGACTCGATATGCCTGAAATCGACGAAAGGCTTATTCGTAAGAAGGTTGTCCTGGACTTCAACCGTCTGCGATCTAAAGGTATTCTTACCCCGGATGTGGGCCGCGGAACTGTGGCAGAAGAGTATCGGATCATTAAACGGCCGTTATTGCTTAATGCCACCGGAAATGGCCCCTCTCCCATGAAAAATGCCAATATGATCATGGTGACCAGCGCCTTTCCCAAAGAAGGAAAGACTTTCACAGCGGTAAACCTGGCCATGAGCTTGGCTGCGGAGATGGATAATACTGTGATTTTGGTAGACGGTGATGTGGCCAAGCCTTCTGTAAGCCGTATTTTGGGCTTTAAGGCCAAGGTCGGATTGATCGACTATTTGATGGGCAAGGTTAAGAACTTCTCCGATGTTCTGATTCGAACCAATGTGCCAAAATTGATGTTGCTGCCTTCTGGCCGCCGCCATCACCACTCCACTGAGCTACTCGCCTCTGAAAACATGCGGATTCTACTCAACGAACTGGCCGATAGTGGACCGGATCGAATCGTGGTGTTTGACTCTCCTCCATTGCTGGTCACCACCGAAGCCCGTGAACTGGCCCGAAACATGGGTCAGATCGTCATGGTTGTGGAAGCCGAACGCACACCACAAGGTGCGGTCCGAGACGCTTTGGACCATCTGGACAATCTGGAAATCGTAGGCTTGGTACTCAACAAATCAGTCAGTAGACGTAGCGGTGGCTACTACTACTACGGCTATGGTGGTGGTTACGGTAACTACGGTGGCTACGGTAGTTACGGCAGTTACGGAAGCTATGGCAGTTACGGCTCGGAAAATCCGAAAAAGAAGCCCAGTATCTGGCAACGCATGTTCGGACTGTAGGATCGGGTGCCACCATGGCTCTATCACCCCAGGATGATCACCCGTCCCATATCACCAATGCCCTAACCGTGGATGTAGAAGACTACTTCCAAGTTTCCGCATTTGAACCGTATGTTGATTCCAACACATGGGATGATCTACCAATCCGTGTTGAGCGAAATACCCAACGCATTTTAGCGTTGCTCGACAAGCATGGTGTGCATGCAACCTTTTTCGTACTCGGCTGGGTTGCAGAGCGTTTTCCGGCGTTGGTCCGATCCATAGTAGACAGCGGCCACGAATTGGCCAGCCACGGCTATAGCCATGTTCGGGTTATTCACCAAACACCGGCACAATTTCGAGAAGACATTACCCGCACCCGTGCTCTACTTGAAGATATCAGCGGTGTCGCTGTCCAAGGTTATCGAGCTGCCAGCTATTCCATTGGCAAAGATAATTTATGGGCGCTGGATCATCTCCATCAAGCAGGCTACCGTTACGACTCAAGCATCTTTCCAGGCAAGCATGATCTATACGGCATGCCTGGCGCACCGCGTACACCCTACTTTCATACTGTAACTGAATCCAACACTGACCAACCGGGCCAAATTCTGGAGATTCCCATTACCACATTGAAACTGGCTGGACGGCTGTTTCATTGTGCAGGCGGCGGTTTTTTCCGACTCTATCCCTATCCATTAACCCGCTGGGCACTTAAGCGCCTCAACCGAAAAGAGTCTATGCCCGTGGTTTTTTACTGTCATCCCTGGGAAATTGATCCTGAGCAACCGCGTCTATTCAAAGTCAATGCAAAAACCCGTTTTCGTCACTATCTCAACTTGAACAAAACCCATAATCGCTTGGATCGATTGCTGAATGATTTCTCCTGGGATCGCATGGATCGCGTATTTCTGCCAAAGGTGGCTGCATGAATAACAACTGTCCGCCACCTGTTGACGTTATTCCATGTCAGAATCAGGACCATTCTCGTTGGGATGCGTTTGTGGAACAGTGTCCCAGCGCGACATTTTTTCATAAAGTGGGATGGCAGGAAGTGCTTGCCACTACTTTTGGCCACCGTCCTTACTATTTCCTTGCTCAACGCAATGGCAAAATATGCGGCGTACTGCCTCTATTTCACGTTAAAAGCCTACTGTTTGGCAACGCACTCTCGTCACTGCCGTTTCTGGTTTATGGCGGTGTGGCTGCTACGGATCCTGAAGCTGAAATCGCTCTGGAGAACAAAGCACAATTACTGGCTCAACAGCTGAATGTTGATCATCTTGAAATGCGTAATATTGAACCAGGCAATGACAATTGGCTGGTGAAAGACCTCTATTATACCTTCCGAAAAGAGATCAGTGCCGACCCTGATGCCAATCTGATGGCCATCCCACGCAAGCAACGAGCAGAAGTGCGGCGCGGTATCAAAAAAGGCCTGACCAGCCGCATTGATTCAGGTGTGGATCTCTGTTACGACCTCTATGCGGAAAGCGTCCGAAATCTGGGCACGCCAGTGTTCGGTCGAAAACTGTTTCATCAGATCCAAAAAGTATTTGGGGAACAGTGCCAATCTTTGATTATTGAGCATGAAGGAAAACCGGTCTGTTCGGTATTGAGTTACACTTTCCGGGATCAAGTCTTGCCCTACTACGCAGGAGCCACACCAGAGGTGCGCCGCTTGGGCGGTTTTGCTTTCATGTATTGGGATCTGATGAACCGTGCGGCTGCGGATGGTGCCAGACTGTTTGATTTTGGTCGGAGCAAAAAGGACGCTGGATCATTTAAGTTTAAAAAATATTTTGGCTTTGAACCAGAACCGCTACACTATCAATATTATTTGGTAAAGGCTGATGGCTTGCCTAATGTTAGTCCGACCAATCCAAAATACCGTCTGTTCATCTCACTGTGGAAACGTCTACCTTTGCCGATTTCCAAGGTGATGGGTCCGTGGATCGCCCGCAGTTTGGGATAGGAGAGCGCTGTGTCCGACGCACTGTTAATGCTGGTACACCGTATTCCCTACCCGCCTAATAAAGGCGACAAGATCCGCTCTTTTCACATGTTTCAACACCTGTGTGAACACTATCAGGTGCATCTTGGGACCTTTATTGACGATCCCAAGGATTGGGCACATGTCAAAACCGTTCAAGAGATGTGCAATGGTGGCGAGTCACTGTTTTGTCCGTTAGGCGACTGGACAAAACGGATCAGGGCTGGTGTGGGTATTCTTTCTGGACAAGCCTATACTACAGCGGTCTATCGAGACCGGACAATGGCGCGATGGGTTGAGAAGATGCGCCAGAAACATCAGATTAAACGGGTGATGATTTTCTCATCCAGTATGGCCCAATATGTTGATGCGCCTCAGTGGCAAGGCGCAGGGATTCATCGGGTGATTGATTTTGTCGATGTGGACTCTCAAAAATGGGTCCAATATGGCGGTAACAGTCTCAATCCACGCCGTATTATCGATTGGTTGGAAGGCCGCCGACTTTTGCAACTGGAGAAAAAATGGTCTCAACTGTTTGATACCAGTCTGTTTGTCAGTGCGGCTGAAGCCAATCTGTTTCGCTCTCTGGCACCAGAAGCCACCGAGCGAATTGATTATGTAGAAAACGGTGTCAATTTTCATCAGTTCGATCCCAATCTCAACCATGCAGATCCTTACCAGGATCGCAGCCTGTTTCCTGAACCGGTCATACCATTGGTATTCACTGGAGCCATGGACTATTTTCCCAATATTGAGGCTGTGGTGTGGTTTGCCGAAAAGGTCTTTCCCAAGGTGCGCCAGCAACTACCAAATGCTCTATTTGCCATCGTGGGCAGCCGTCCTGCGGTGCGGGTAACCGCTTTGGCAGAGCAACCAGGCATTCATGTCACCGGTTGGGTGGATGATGTGCGTCCTTGGGTGGCTCATGCACGGATGATGGTGGCACCACTCCAGACCGGACAAGGTATCCAAAACAAAGTATTGGAAGGTATGGCCATGGCCCGGCCTGTTCTTGCAACCACTCTGGCCATGGAGGGCATCGACCGCCCTGACGCTCTGAATGCATTGGTTACAGACGATCCAGACCGACAAGCAGACTTGGCCGTTGAACAACTGGAAACAGGACGTTGGGAATCCTTAGGCATTCAAGGCCGACAATGGGTTCAACAGCGTTATGACTGGCCCGCCTTGCTACAAAAGCTATCCGATGCCCTGGAAGCACAACCCCGCGCTGATGCCTCATGAGAAGCCCGCCTGCAATTCCAAAACAGATTGGATGCTTTGCTGATATTCCGGAAAAAGAGATTCGCCGCGCCATGCGTAGCAAAGCGGGACTGCGTTGGCGCACAGGACCATTCATCATTCATCTCCGTGGTGATGCACCGAATCTGGCAGCACAAATGCGTCTTTTATACGCCCATCATCCGGTACTGTCTGACTCACCGGATGAGATCGCCAATTTTCATGCGCGTTTGGTCCGTGGGAAAGGAATGCGGCGTTGGTTTCGGCCACAAATTCAATTTTTGGCTGGCGGCCCGTCACCATTGGCACCATTTCCATTGGATCATGCATTACCGCTGTTGGAATGGGGTGTTAATTTCTGTATCGGCTCTCGTGCCAATCATTATGTCATTTTACACGCGGCAGTGGTGGCGCGTGATGGTCAGGCAGTCATTCTGCCCGGTACGCCGGGTTCGGGTAAGAGTACGCTAGCCGCAGCGCTTTCACTGCGTGGCTGGCGGATTTTATCAGATGAATTCGCACTCATTTCACCGGATAGTATGACCATCACCGGACTCGCCCGACCGGTGGCATTGAAAAATAGCTCCATTGAAGCAATACGCACCTTTGAACCCAGTGCCACATTGGGTCCGCTGTTTCCCAAAACGCGTAAAGGAACCGTATCTCACCTGAAACCACCAGCGGATAGTGTGGCTCAGATGGATCTACCAGTTCCGCCGGTCCTAGTGGTGTTTCCCAATTATCGAGAAGATGCTGAAGGTGCGGTATTAACGGAATTTCCGCAAGATGAGTCCGTATTTGTTCGTCTGGCAGGCAATGCTTTTAACTATGAGCTGCAAGGTAAGCAGGGCTTTCAGACTATCAGCAAACTGTTTCGAAGCTGTCCGGCATTCCGCCTCTCCTATCGGGATCTAGATGATGGTGTGGCCAGCATGAACGCCCTGATGCGTCACTGATCCATGTCTGATGAAAAACCTCAAAAGCCTGACGCACAGGCTCAATCAACCAACACGATCTTGCTACATCACCCTGAAATCACAGAATCAGATGAAGCGGTGGTGCAAGCGGTTCTGGAAACAACGCCGTTTGCCGATGGTTCATCACACCTTGAGCGCCATTTCAGCCAGTTATTCAACACATCGGCAATTGCATTTTCTTCCGCGTCCGCTGCGGTCATTGCCCTGAAACAGGCGTATGGCTGGCCTTCTGGCGCTTCTATTGCGCTGTCACCTCTGAGCCATCCTTTATGGCATGAGGCGTTGGCTTCGGCTTGGCTGACACCCTGCTGGCAGGATATCAATCCGCTCACCCTGTCTACCAACCTCTCGCCTGCGACTACGCAGGATAGTGTGGTTACAATGGTGACAGCACCCAGCCCAGTGACTGATTTTTCTCCTACTATTTGGGAGGATCTTTCTCTTATCGGGCACCCTACCACACAGGATTCCAAAGCAGATTTTATAACACTGCTTTTTTCGGAATCAGGCCCGATCCATGGTCAAGGCGTTGTCATTCTTTCCGAGAACACATCGCTTATCCAAAAATTAACACAACACCGCCAAACAACGGTTTCGTTAGCTGCGGCTACGTTGGCCATTGCACAGCAAAAAGGGGTGCCACTTCGACAGCAACACCACCAGAAGCAAGCCAGCCACTATCAACAAACGCTTTATGAACGCGGACTGTTCAAAAAAACACCGTTGGCGCTGTTTGAGAGCGGTTTACATCCCTATATAATCGTATTAAACAGCGAAACAGATAGGGATACGTTAAAAGAATTTCTCAATCGAGCACGAATTCTCGTTGATGGTCCTATTTGGTATCGCGTATCAGAATGTGATCATTTAGCGGGTTTTGATACTTTAAAAAAACGCGCACTTGCCCTGCCCTTGCACACTGGAATAACGCCACCACACCAAAAACGTATCATCAATCGAATCAACCGATGGAGCCAACGTTACGTTTCCCAGCTAAACCGCACCAACTTAGAAAAAAGTAGTGTCTAAAACTGGTTGGAGTGCAGAGGAGGCTGTGCCGCCTCTGCTGGGTGTGGGCAACGCCCACATTAAACGAAATGGCGCGTTAGGCCCTGTTGATATGCGAAGGCGAAGCAGGTCCTCAGAGCAAAAACATCACCAGGGCTGGAACGGCTGACTGTTCAAATTGTAGACGAGACCACTATAAAAAAAAACAGGCTCCGATTACAGAGCCTGTTTTTTTATTACGATAGACGCTATGCAACCTACCGATCTTTAAAGAACGAAATCGCCTGAGCCAACTGATCAGCCTCCTGATTCAACAGATCTGAAGTACTGGCAATCTCTTCGGCTGTACCAGCGTTTTGTTGAATCACTTGATCCAATTGCTGGAGAGCCTGATTGACCTGATCTGCGCCTTGATTCTGCTCCTGACTGGCCGCGGAAATCTCCTGAACCAATCCTGCGGTCTTACGGATATCCGGCACCAGTGATTCCAATAATGTACCAGCCCGTTCAGATACCGCCAAACTGGAGCTGGAAAGCTGGGTAATCTCCGAAGCCGCTACCTGACTGCGTTCTGCCAGTTTACGTACTTCAGCAGCTACGACAGCAAAACCTTTACCATGTTCACCGGCCCGAGCCGCCTCAATGGCTGCATTCAAGGCCAATAGATTGGTCTGGCGGGCGATATCTTCCACCAGAGAGATCTTCTCAGCAATATTTCGCATGGCTTGCACGGCTTCCGTCACGGCCTTACCGCCCTCTTCACTGTTTTTAGAAGAGTTCTGCGCGATACGCTCGGTTGTGACTGCATTATCAGAACTCTGTGCAATATTGGACGCAATCTCTTCCATGGCGGCCGAGGTCTCTTCAATAGAGGCCGCTTGCTCTGACGCACCTTGTGCCATACCGCTGGACGCGTGTTTTAGCTCCGCACTACCAGTGGAAACCGTATCCGCTGATTGACGCACCATGCCCACTACTTCACGCAGTCGAATCACCATATCATCCAAACTGTGGGTCAGTTGGCCCACCTCATCCTGACGATCTTCCTTGAGACGACGGGACAGATCACCGGAAGCGACTTTGGCTGCAAAATCAATGCTGCGTTTGATAGGACCGGTAATGGTGCCAGGCATGAAAATCGCTACGCCAAGGCCGACGGCCAATGCAATCAGTGATACGATAATAACGACAGTGCGCGTCATTTCAGCATTATGGAGCATCTGATCTTCGGAGAGAATATTATCTTTAGCAATGGTATTCATCTCATGTAAAAGATGTTGCACTTCTTGAAGATTTGGAATGGTTTCCTGAGCATAAATCGTACTGGCGGCTGCCCGTTGCTTCAAAGCCTCTTCAGCCTCATGCTTCATGCGGTTCAGTGCACCACGTACAGCCTCAAGAACTGGCACAGCCTCACTCTTATAGAGTGCTTTAGCCTGTTCCATATCACCACTGGCCATAGCGCGTTGAATTTTGTCACCAGCCTGATGAAGTTTACGATGGTTTGGCTCAATCTCGTTGAGAATCTGTGCCATTTTATCATTGCTTGCCGCAACACCTTTACCCTCTGCACCGTAGATAAAACGACCCAAGCCGCATTTTTTGGGATCAAGTTGGACCGTCAGTGCATTTTTGCCCTCTAAAATGGCATCGATGACTTTATTGGACCAGACAAGATGATCAGTCTCTTTCTGGGCCAAAAATCCAGGTAAATTTGGATCAGCCGGTTTAAAGGTGGCCTTGATTTTTCCGGCTGAAGCGTGAAGATGTTCATGGGGTTGACCAATTTTATCCAACTGCCCTTTAAGCATTGGTAGCTGTGTTTCTGCCTGTCGTCGTCCTTCACCATAATACCAACGACCAAATCCGCATTTGGTGTGGTCCAACTGAACACCCAACTCTGTCACAGCATCATCGTTCAGAAATTCACTGACTTTCCCGGCCCAGTTGAGATGATCAACCTCCCGTTGCAACAACTCACCTCGGAGTTGATTACCGCTCACCACTTCCATGCCATCTCTGACAATATCCGAAACACCAAAGATCGCCCGCCCACCAACGGCAATCAAAAGAATCAAAATAGCGCCAATGGCAATTAACAGCTTGACTCTTATGGATAAATTTTTCCAGGCCATTTTAGTTCCCCTCAAACGGAATAGCGTTCCAAATTTGAAACTTCACTGCAAACAAGAACTATTTTACATTATATATTAAAATGGAAGACCCTGGGAGGGATCTTCCACTAAAAATACTGGCTTCACAAAATGGTCATTATCATTTTACATCAATGATATCATTTGGATCAGGATCTTTATCACAACCGCTTTTACTAATCTTCAGGTTTAGTGCCTTTTTGGTATCGTTAAAGCCATAGGCAACAGCATCCAGCCCCCAGGTTTGTTGAAAATAATTCTTTGGTTTATGCTTCTTTTCCACCGCTTCCAGAGAAGGCTCATAGGCTTTACGCAACTGTTTTGTGCTTGGATCATCATCCAGAGACACTTCTGAGCGCAGATAGTTTGCCCAGCGGAACTCCATAAAATCACTAATTTTACCTGGACCAATATTAACACACTGTTCCTTGCCTTCCTTGATATAACCACAGGCCTCACGCACCCAGCGTGACAATGTCCGGTAAGGATCATCTTCCAGCTGTTTCATGGACGTAACCGGTGCATAAGCCTTGGCCAAGTCGTTGTCAGGCACTCTTTTATCGCCATTGTAGGGCCAGGCACGACCATCATTGACCATCTCGGTCCAAAACTGCTGCATGGAGATACGCTCATCCGGATTGGCTTTGTAGTAGCTCTGCTTGATCACCAGTCTGACCTGTTGATCCTTGCCAATCCAGCCGTCATCCTTCCCTTCAGCATAGTAGAGTGCAGAAGAAAGATGATGATGATCAGTGATATAGTAATTTCCCGCTGGACCAATAATAGTCGGCAATTCATGGCCATCTTTGGCCAGATAGTCGTCCATTTTCTGCTGAGATTTTTTATTGAATTTCTTACGCTTGCAGTTAACCGCCGTACCACCAACAGTGAATTGAGTTGGACGAACGTCCTTCACCGCGATCCAGCATGAAGCAAGCGTGGTGCCCAGCTCACAGGTATCAGGACCGCTCTGACGCGCCTGAACTGTGTTCATACCACCAAACAACACTCCCACGCCCGCAGCCATCAGAATAATTTTTCTAAACATGAATCCACCCTCTTGATCATTATTGTCACAAAAAGCAACAGTATGATTGATAAAGTGGTAACAATCAACGACCATATGATGGTGAATTGTTTGAAAAAAAATATCAATTAATTTTGAATTTTATAAGGTCTGAACAACCAGTCCATCACGCAGTTTAGGTTCAAACCATGTAGATTTCGGCGGCATGATCTTATCCGCATCAGCCACACGCATCAAATCATCCATACTGGTTGGAAACAGTGAGAAGGCGACCGTCATTTCACCAGAGTCTACACGCGCCATCAAGCCTTCCATACCTCGAATACCACCAACAAAATCAATGCGGACATCACGGCGTGGATCTGTAACACCCAAAATTGGATCTAAAAGATGATCCTGCAATAAGCTAACATCCAAACGAGCAACTGGATCTTCGATATTGGCACGCTTGCTATCCAAGCTCAGGCAGTACCACTGGCCATCCAGATACATACCAAATTCACCACGCTTGGTCGGCTTATATGGTGCATCAATTTTTTTCACTTCAAACGCTTCTGTCAGGCGTTTGAGATAAGAGGCATTATCCAAACCGTTTAAGCCTGAGACCACGCGGTTATAATCCATGATATGCATGTGGCTATCAGGAAACAGCACGGTTAAAAAGCGGTTGAACGGCTCCATTCCGGTCACTGCGTCACCCAACACCGCCCGCCGCTGCATGCACACCCGTGATGCTGCTGCTGAACGGTGATGACCATCAGCCACATAGACATAACGCTGTGCATCAAAACCATCCACAATCCCTTGAATCAGTGCTTTATCCCGCACAACCCATAGCGTGTGTTTAATGTCATCACTGGCGGTAAAATCATACTCTGGTTCCGCCTGCATGCCTTGTTGGACCAAAGTATCAATCTGTTCCGACTGGCGATAGGTCAGGAAAACCGGCCCGGAATTGGCTTCGATGGTGTTGGCAAAACGGGTACGGTCTTCCTCTTTCTGAGGGCGAGTCAGCTCATGTTTTTTGATTCGATTGTTCAAATAGGCATCCACCGATGCGGCGGCCATAACGCCCACTTGTTCTCTACCATTCATAACCAGACGATAAATGTAGAGACACGGCACATCATCCTGTACCAGATACCCCTCTTTTTTCATCTTTTCAAAGGTATTACGTGCCGTTTCATAGACCGCATCATCATATTGATCCACATCTGCACCGAGATCAATCTGAGCCTTGGAGACATGCAGAAATGAGAGCGGAAGATCCTCGGCATAGGCGCGCGCTTCTTCGGTGTTGATTACATCGTAGGGCGGTGCGGAGATCTCTTCCACCAGATCTGAACGCGGACGAAGACCAGGGAAAGGATGAATCAGTGATTTTGGATTATTCATGGTTTGTTACGTTTCATAGCTGCGTGCAGTTGTCCTGACAGATCAGCCAGTGCATCCTGCATCTCTTTGAATAGTGCATCAGCCTGTTTCAGGGTGCCGTTTTTTCCCAACTCTTCCATACGCTTGGCAAGCCGTGCGATACCCACATCGCCAAAAACACCGGAAGCGCCTTTAAGACTATGTGCTGACTCATGAATTTGCGGGGCATCTTTATCAGCCAGCGCTTTCTGGATGGCTTCCATATGTGTTGGTGCATCAGCAAGGTAAAGCCCCATCACCTCTACTGCCAAATCCCAATCATCACCAACGGTGTTCATGAATTTTGCCATATCCACTGGCATGTGTACGCTCCTCACCTCTGATTCTAAAAAACGAGGCCATTCTCAGGCATGAGCCATTGAATGAATTTTGACAGCCGTCATTCCGGCAATTGCGTAACACCCACAATTAATGAAAATGTGCCGGTGTTGCGTCTGCCGGTCCTGGCATACCTCTACCAATCTGCAATTTGATATCCCACTCTATTTTTTTAACTGAATCAGCCAAAAGGTGGCAAAAGGTATGTAGCATTTTCTTCTCCATACCAATATTCAGGCCTTTCTTCTGTTCATCATGCAACCCGAGATTAAAATGGCCTGTCTCAGGGTTTTGATTCAGTGTGCCCTGTGTAACAAGTAACGGCGCATGACCCAATGGCAAATCCTGCACTGTCTCTTCACGGTACTCTGTCTTGAAATCAGCACCGGCAATGGATTCCTGATGCTGAAACTGCATCACAGCCTGGCGGGACATGGGATCATTCTGCATGGAGACATTTTCATCTTTTTGCATCAACTTGACCAACGCAGGCCAAAGTCGTTTGACAAAGCGTCGTGTCAGCCAGAACCGGAACTCAGCGCTCTGGCTTGTATTCAAACGCATCATTAATCGATCCTGGTTCGGATCATATTTCATCTGAATCTGACTGATTGCACCACTCATAAAAATTTAACCTAACCCCGCTTTCGGGAAAATGTCCAATACAGTAGTGGAACCAGAAAGAGCGTCAACAGGGTTGAGACACCCAACCCCCATACAATAGAGATAGCAATTGGCCCCCAAAGTAGCGATTGTCCGCCCAATCCGGTCGCCAGGGAGAAGAGCCCGGCAATTGTGGTCAACGTGGTGATCAAAATGGGTATCACCCGTCGCTTTGCGGCCAAAACAATCGCTGTCAAAGCGGTCATGCCCGCCATGCGTCGGCTATTGGCTGCACTGATCAACACGATGGAAGCGTTGACCGCAATACCGGACAACGCTACCACACCATACAGGGTATACAGGTTCATAGGCTGTCCAGCAATCAACAATCCAAAAACCACACCGGTAAACGCCATTGGCACTGTGGTAAGAATCATCAAAGGTTGCCAGTAGCTATTGAACTGGGTGCCCAATATCATATACATCAAGCCGATACCAAATAAAAACAGCGTGATAATCCCGTTCATACTTTCGTTGATATCATCGAGAATACCAGAAAAATCCAACCCAGATTCAGGATAGAGGTGTTGAATCTCCGCCCAAGCCGCTTCCAAGGCTTCCCGCGCTTCGACTTCGTTCATAACTGTTTTATCAAGATCGGCTTCAACGGTAATGGTACGCCTGAAATTGTAGTGACGTATTGCATTGAGTCCCAAGCGGGTTTCCACATGAACCAATTCCGCCAAAGGCATTACACCACCTTGAGGCAGAGCAATGGATGTTTGTAAAAACTGATCCAGCGTATCACGTCTATTTTCCTGGGCCAGAACGCGGACTTCCACCTTTTCGCCACGGTCCTGATAATGGGTCACCAACTCACCATCTGAAAGAAGATGAACCGTACGCAGGACATAATCAGGACTGATTCCCGCTCGGCGCACTGCATCGCTATCGGGCACGAGAATCACTTGTGGCTGATTGGCGGCGTTGTCGTCAGAGATATTGCTCACCGGCTCTATCTTGGACAGAATCTCTTTAACCGCATCCGAAGCTTCTACCAACTGGTCCAGATTGTCACCACGCACTTTCACACTGACCGGCTTGGTTACTGGCGGTCCACCGCTGATCTGCAAAAATGAGATCATATCCGGTCCTGGCGTAGCGATCACATCCGCACGCATGGCATCAATGATTTCTGAAACAGAACGTCGTGCCGTCTGATCCGGGTTGAGACTGACCATGATCTGACCATAGCGATCACTGAATACCGGATTGGTCTCGGTAAACATTTGCCCCGCATAGGCGGTGAGTGCGCGCGCTTCGCCCGGTTCAATATAGTTACGAGCCCGCCGTTCAACGCGCACCAAAGTGTCCATGGTCTGATCCAAGGTTGTACCCGGTGGCATGGTGACATTGATATAGTAAAGCGGGAATGGATCCATGGCAAAAAACTCCATGCGCACCAAACCCAAAGCGATGGCAGCAATCGCACCGCCCAATGGCAATACACCCAGAAACAAAAACGGAATCGGTCTACGCAGAACAAAGACAAGCGCGCCCACATAGCGATTACGCACCATCCGTGTGATCTTTTGGCGCATTCGCTGAATACGCGTGGGCTTGGACAGATTCATTTTTAATGCGGCGATATGGGCAGGCAACATCCAAAACGCTTCAATCAAACTAATGGCCAAGGCAAGCGTGACCACCATCGGCACCACGCGCATAAACTTACCTAAAATCCCTGGCAATAACATCAAGGGCAAAAAGGCGGCCATGGTGGTCAACACTGACGTACTAACCGGCGCAAACACCTCTTTCAATGCCTCAATTCCCGCATCCAGCGCATTCATACCCCGCTGTAGTCGGGTATAGATGGCCTCAACAACCACAACCGCGTCATCCACCAACATGCCCAGCGCAATCACCACACCCAACAACACCATCACGTTGAGCGTTTCACCCATGCTGTAGAGCATGCCAAACACACCCGCCAACGTAAAAGGGATGCCTAAGCCAATCAGCAAAGCGATTCGAGACCCCAGAAACAGCCACGTAGCAACCATCACCAACATGAGACCCAACAGCGCATTGGTCTCCATTACTGCCAGTGTATTGCGTACCATATGGGTCTGATCATCTGCCAAAGCCAGTGTAACACCCGTATGACTTCGCAAATCCTTGCGCGTTTCGATATAGGCTTTGATACGTTCGGTCAACTCAATGGTATTGACACTTTCACGCTTGGTAACGGTCAACAGTATTGCCGGTTTTTCCTCAAAACGGACTAACCGAGACGCTTTTTCCCGATCCCGTACCACATGAGCCACATTACCGATGGTGATCTCTTCCTGAACACCGAGCACTGGCCAATCTGCCAACGTTTGCGGATCTGAAGTGGTGCCTTGAAGGCGCACCAACCAGTTGCGCTGCCCAACCTCTACGCCACCAGCGGCCAGATCATGGAACCGAGAGGCCACGGTATCAGCTACCTGAGTCGGTGCCACACCATAAGCGTGCATCTGATCGGTCTTGAGACGGATCTGAAGCTCCGGATCTCTCAACCCGATGGCGAGCACCTTATCCACCCCCTTCAGCCGTTCCAGATCACGCTTAACCAATCGGGCTTGTGCGCGCAGATTTTCGTCATCATTTTCTGATTGAACCACCACCATCGCGGTTGGAAAACCATTGGAGCTGGTGATCTCGATGATCTGTGGATCTGCTGTATTACTGGGTAATTCCCGCTGTTTATTCTGAATTTCCCGGCGCAGATCATTGACCCGCTTATCAAACACCCGAGGTTCCATATCCTCAAAACGGACAATAATGTTGGACATGCTGTCACTGGTGTCTGAAATGACAAAACGGATGTCAGAGAGATTTTCCAATGCATCTTCGAGAGGATCGGTAACCAGTTTCTCCACTTCCTCAGCGGAAGCCCCGGGAAGCAGTGTTGCAATATTGATCCAGTTGAAATTCATATCTGGATCTTGTTGACGCGGCAACATCGAATACGCCAAAAAGCCGACTATCAAAATCAGACCAAAAGTGAGATTGGCAAAGACATGCCTGGAAAAAAAACTACGCAGCATGACCGCCCCTTACTCTCTATCCAGAGCTATTTGAACCACGTCACCATTTTTCAAACCCTGCCGACCGTCCAGAATCACCATACCGCTTAATCCCTCTGGCTTGGGCACTGGCTTTCCTTGTTGAAGATCTCCCACTGGATTGAATTTGGCTGTATTTTCGTCAATCGTCATAACACCTGCTTGACCATCCTGATATACCAACGCCCATGCAGGCAGATGAGGCTGTGGATCGTGCCACAACAAACGACCTGATGTGCCGGGCTGTGGTTTCTGTCCGGTAAACGCGAAACGCATCTCTAAAGTGCGTGTTCGTGAATCCATAACAGGAACGATATGCTCAAACGCTACTGGATAGCGCATATCATCCGCTTGAAACTGTAAATCAGTCGCCCCTTGCACCTGTTTTGACTGACTGGCTGACAACCGCGCCGATAATGCCAGATCCAAAACATTGACCAGACGCACCAAACCAACACCCGGTGACACCCACATGCCAGGATTGATGACGCGCTCGGCAATAACACCAGCAAACGGTGCGCGAATGGTGCATTTTTTCAGCCGAACCTTCAGCGCACTACGTGCAGCGTCCAACCGTTCCATCTCAGCAGTCAGGGTTTCGACATCGGTTGTACGCATATCGCGCCGTTCAGCGGAGCTTTGTCCGACCTTTTTCAACTTCTGTTCCCGCGCCAACTGACGACTGGCCAACGTGCGCCGCGCCAACAACACCTTACGTTCAGCTTTGACCTGTTGGATCTGTTTATCAAAATCCCAACCATCCAGCTGCACAAGCGGTGTGCCCGCTTCTACCTGTTGACCAACTTCAACCAATACCGTCTGAGCAATACCGGAGATTTCCGCACTGACCAAAGCATCACGCAGTGCAACCACTGTGGCTGGTGCATGGCCTTTTGGATGAAACAACAGTTCATCCACTGGACTGACTGTGACTTGAACAGGAAGAGCCTCTGTAGATTCTTCTGCGTGGAGTGGTGAGAAAAAAGATGAAATAACAACGAGAAAGAAATAAAGGTATCGCATTTGCTTCTTATAAATTCTGAGGTCAGGGCGTTTAGAACGAGATAGATATCTCATCCAAAAGAGAACATAAACGCCTGACTATACGCCGACAAACCGCCCGGCGCGAGGAGAAATGGCGCGGTTTACAACTGAAAACACTTTGGTATCATTGGGATTTTTTATGTTTCCGTTATTAAGGAAACCAATTGATCATTGGATTGGACCAGCCGCCCTATCGTCACCAGGGCGGCGCTGGAAGGGCTGGCCGTTGCTGCCTGTTTGGGCCATCTTGCTCATTTTAGTCGGCTGCACCACCCTGCCCGGCCGTATTGATAACGCCTGTTCCATGCTGTCTGAAAATGAGTCCTGGTACGCGAGCACCAAACGCACCGAGAAAAAATGGGGCGTGCCAATCCATGTACAGCTGGCAATCATCCACCAGGAATCAAAATTCCGCCACGATGCCCGCCCACCACGCATGCATCTATTGGGATTCATTCCCTGGAGCCGTGCATCCAGCGCCTACGGCTACGCACAAGCACTGGATGGCACTTGGGATTGGTATATGGAAAAAACCGGCAACAGCGGCGCAGATCGAGATGAGTTCGAAGACGCAGTAGATTTTATCGGCTGGTACGCCAATATCAGTAACCGAACCCTGGGCATATCCAAAAATGATGCTTTCCGCCAATATCTTGCCTATCACGAGGGCCACGGCGGCTATAAACGCGGTACATATAAAAAGAAAAAATGGCTCGTGCCCGTTGCTCGAAAAGTCCAACGCAATGCAAACCGCTATCAAAAACAGTTAAAAACCTGTCGGAACCAATTGGAAAGCAATGATGGGTTCTGGTTTTTCTAGGGTATGTCGAAATTTGCCAAAATCAGCCTGTTAATTGATGACACGCCCTAAGGGCCACGGAAAAAATTAATCATCCCAGTCGCGCAGGATATTGATTCGTCCGCAAGGCGCAGAAAGGG
>JADFWU010000109.1 GCA_015234045.1 Magnetococcales bacterium | reverse complement strand
ACCTAAAAGTGATTCTGGTTCATCGCAACCCATGAAAGAAGCACCAACCAAGAAACCTGAATCGAAAAAACTACCTGATCATATCGATGGTATTGATCTGCAATCTGGTCTATTGAATGTTAATGGCAACCACACGCTTTTTCTTAAGGTACTCTCCACAGTTTTCAATAAAAACAGAGATATACCTGAACAGATTCAGACGTTGATTGAGACAGGCGACATTGAAACCGCATATAGAATGTCTCATACATTCAAAGGTGTAGCAGGAACTATTGGTGCTAAAGAGTTATATATTATTGCGAAAGATCTTGAAAATTCATTTAAAGAGAATGACCTTAACGCTGTTGCCAAACACATGAAGCCCTTTTCCGAACAGACGGTCCGGATTATGAACGGTCTTACTCCTCTGTTTGGTACTTCGGATGCGGAACCACCGGCTGAACCCTCTGGAGATATCGACTCTTTTGATAAGAAGCGATTGAAAAAACTGTTTGAGAAACTGGCGCAGTTGATTGATGAAGGGGATTCGGAAGCGCTGGAATTGGCTGAAGAGTTACAATACCTATTGGCTGATACCGGTCTGGCGGAAAATATCAACAGCCTGGTTACTGACATTGATGATTACGAGTTTGAGCAGGCTGAACAAACATTAACTAAGATACGCAATCAACTGAAATAATAGAGATTATCATACAATGCACACAAACCAGGAGCCAGCAAAAATTCTGATTGTCGATGATGAGAAGGTGAACATCGACATTCTTGTGGGCTTACTAAAGCCCAATTATCGGATTGTTGCGGCCAAGGATGGTGAGCAGGCGCTGAAACGGCTAGAGAAATCACCACTTCCAGACCTGATTTTATTGGATGTTATGATGCCGGGTATGGATGGCTATACCCTGTGCAAAAAGATCAAAGCCAATTCGGAGACCAGTGAAATTCCAATCATTTTCATTACTGGTCGAACGGATGAGCAAGATGAGGCAAAAGGCTTTGCTGCTGGTGCTGTTGATTACATTGCCAAACCGTTTAGTCCATTGATCGCATTGGCGCGGGTGAAGACCCATATTGAGTTAAAGCGGCGTGGTGATATTTTGGAACGCATTGCCACCAGTGATGGATTGACTGGTATTGCCAACCGACGACGATTTGATAGTTTTTTAAGTCATGAGTGGGAACGGTCAGTGCGTTATTGCAATTCGATCTCATTGATCATGATCGATATTGATTTTTTCAAGCTCTACAACGATCACTATGGACACGCTGAGGGTGATAGCTGTTTAACAAGTGTGGCTCAGACTATTTCCATGGCCATGCCACGTTCAGTGGATTTAGCGGCGCGTTATGGTGGTGAGGAGTTTGGCTGCATTCTGCCGGAGACGGATAAAGAGGGTGCATTGCGGGTTGGAGAGCGGATTTTGATTGCGGTACGGGCATTGGATATTCCGCATGCCACTTCTAATGTGGGGGATCATGTAACAATCAGTATGGGTATTGCGACCATAAAACCAACACCGAAGCAGGTTTCATTACAGTTGGTGGAGATGGCTGACTCAGCGCTTTATCATGCAAAGAGGAGCGGTCGTAATCAGAAAATTCACTGTGACGACCGACCTGACATGTTATTATGACTCCTTGAAATTCAATAACAATAATAACTCTCTTCTTCAAATAGCAGCTAACAAAGAAGCAGCCCCAATACATGGACAGCAAACTGGCAACGGTGCTGATCGTCGATGATGAAAAAACCAACATCGACGTTCTAGTCGGTCTATTAAACGACCGTTATAAAACACTTGTGGCAAAAAACGGTAAGCAGGCGTTGAAACGCGCCACTGCTACGCCACGACCGGACATTGTGTTACTGGATATCATGATGCCGGACATGAATGGCTTTGAAGTATGTCGCCGTTTAAAAACCGATCCGTCCACCATGGATATTCCGGTGATTTATATCACGGGGATGGATGATCCTGAGGATGAGAAACGCGGTTTACAAGCTGGTGCGGTGGACTTTATCCGCAAGCCGTTCAGCCCAAATGTCGTATTAGCCCGCCTTGAGACTCATCTTGCATTACAAAAACAGAAAGCGCGTTTGATTGAGCTGAATGCGGACAAAAACCGTTTTCTGGGCATGGCCGCCCATGATCTACGCAATCCGCTCAATTCTATCTGCGGTTTGTCGGACATGTTGTTGAATATGGAGTTGGAGCAGGAAGAGAAGCATAAATTCATCGGCATGATCAATAATGTCGGCAATCAGATGTTGACTCTGATCAATGATTTATTAGATGTATCGGTCATTGAGAGCGGTCAATTTGATCTGAATTTATTGTTGAGTAATCTCTCTGAGGTAACCGCCTCACGAATTAATCTGATTCAGTTCTCTGCGGATAAAAAGGGCATTACGGTCAATCAATCTTTAGCGGACACACCAAATTTTCGCTTTGATCCTGAGCGCATGGGGCAGGTTATTGATAATTTACTGAGTAATGCGATCAAGTTTACGCCACCGGATACGACTATTACGGTTCGTACTGGCGTTGAGGGTGATCGGGTCTTTATTCAGGTGGTGGATCAGGGGCTGGGAATTCCTGATCAAGAGCGTGACAAACTGTTTGGTGCGTTTCAGAAACTGAGCACCCGTCCTACTGCCAAAGAGAGAAGTACTGGATTGGGATTATCTATCGTCAAGCGGATTGTTGATGCGCATGGTGGTGAGATTTCGGTTGAAAATGAACCGGGCCAAGGGGCGTGTTTTACGGTTAGCTTATCCAGTGAACAAGAGAATCGTTCTGACCATGAGCAGTTACATCGAAACCTATCTGAAAAGCCGCGCATCTTATTGATTGATGATGATTATGCCTTGCGTTTCATGTACAGCAAGGTGTGTTCTGATGCGGGTTTTGAAGTGGTTGGAGAGGCGGAAGATGGTCAAGAAGGGGTTGGGCTTTTTCATACTTTGAAGCCTGATATTGTTCTTTGTGATATTGAGATGCCGGTATTGACTGGCATTGATGCGCTGAAGGCTATTCTAGAGTTGGATTCTGGGGCGTGTGTGATTATGTTGACTTCGGTGAGTGATACGGCGGTTTGGGATGAGTGTTTGTTGAGTGGTGCGCGGTATTATGTGCAGAAGGAGACGCCGTATGTGGAGTTGGCCAAGAAGGTGAAAGAGGCGTGGTTAGAGCATTGTAGAATGTTGGGATAGCACAAAACTGGTTGGAGTCCAGAGGAGGCTGCGCCGCCTCTGGCGGGTGTGGGCAGAGCCCACATTAAAGAAAATGCGGTGCGTTGCTTAAAAGCATTTTTTGCGCATAGCGCGAAAAATGTGTAAGCGCCGCGTGGCCCAAAGGGCCACACAATTAAAAGGCCACAAAGTGGCCGTCTCCAGGCCGCAGGCCTGCATCGCAAAGCGATAGCGACCAAAGGGAGCGCAAATCCGTGGCCCCAGGGCCACACAATCAAGGCTCCAAAGGAGCCGCCCAGGCCGCAGGCCTGAATCGCAAAGCGATAGCGACCAAAGGAAGCGCCTCCCCACCAGCCAAAACACCAAAGCAGCCAAAAGTGAGTCCGCCATTGGCGGACTCACTTGAATAGGCACAACAATCAGCCAATAAAATCAAAAAACAAAAAAAAAGCCACCTCCCAAACCAACCGGAAGGCGGCCAGTGGACTCCGCACAGCGAATCACCACCCAAGCTGCCGTTTTGGAACTGTAGATATACAATCCTGAAAAATAGCTATTTATCAAATAATTACATATGGGCCCAAAAAATGGCGTGTACCTACTGAAATTTCAGGCCATCTTCGATAGGTGAAACAGAAAAAGTCCTTTTATGAAGAGGGGTTGAGAG
>JADFWU010000108.1 GCA_015234045.1 Magnetococcales bacterium | reverse complement strand
CTTTCATAAATTCAGTGTGTTTTTACTTCGGAGGACATATGGATCACATTGACCCCTTCGTTTAACAACATCTCATTAAGCCGAATCAAAGGCAGTCCCATCAATGCGGTAGGATCATCACCTTCCATCCGTTCAAACAGGGTAACACCCAGTGATTCTGACTTGAAACTCCCTGCACAATTATAGGGTTGATCTTGATGCAGGTAGCGTTCAATAATCTCTTGATCCAGTTGGCGAAAGTGAACCGCAAACGGTATGATATCCAACTGAACCGTTTGTTTATCGGTATTATAAAGGCATAAACCGGTCAAATACGCTAAACGGCGGCCACTCGCGGCCTTTAACTGAGCAATGGCGCGCTCATGAGTGCCAGGCTTGCCAATAATACGACCATCCAACACAGCCACTTGATCCGACCCAATGACGAGTGAACCAGTACGCCCTTGTGCCCCAGCCCGCGCTTTCGCCTCTGATAAACGACAAACCAACTTTTCAGGAGATTCATCCGCCAGTGGCGTTTCATCCACGTTGGGCGAAACCGTGCTGAAAGACACGCCAAAACGGTCTAATAATGATTTTCGGTAGGGAGATGTTGACGCTAAAACCAGTTTCAAAAGTTTACCCCGCCTCTTTTTCAGGAGTATCGCCCACATCAGCCGGTGTCCACATCTCATTGCCCAATTGGTAGCGATTTAGTCGGAATGTCACCGCACCAGACCAACCGGGCGGAACATCACTGAGACTCATACCAAAAGTACGCACTTGACCCGGTGCCAATGGTTTGGAACGATCTCCAAACATGCCACCTGAAATGACCAGAGGATTAACCAAGCGTGTGAGTAATACCGCGCCATCTTGACCGAGAAACCGAATTTCAACCTCAGCAAAAGAAAGACTGCTGTCAGACCGATTAATAACTTGTGCCCGAAGACGGCGGCCACCGATTACACCAGACTCTACACGTGGATTACCCACAACAACAGGTTGCCCACTTGATGCATCATCCAATTGCCAATCCGTTTGTCCCAAACTCACATCCGTGATGTCAGAGCCGACATACAGAGCAGAATTGGAACTGTTCGAATTCTGCTCAGAGCGTCCCGAAGAAGATGAACGATAACCACCACTCTTGCTCAAGTGCCCCGCCCCTTTGGCCATGGCTTCAATCTGCGACTGTGGCTTATGCAAACCGGCCAGACTATCCATGTCTAAACCGCCCTTACCACCTTGTCCACCAGCATGTTGAGCTGAGGCACTGCCTCCAGAATTGGGATTTTTACCTTTCTCAGACTGCACGATAGCTTCTTCCTCGGCAACCGGATCTTCACCACCACCAACGCCTTGCTCGAACAAGGAGATAAAGTAGAACATGACCGGTAGGATCAGGAGCAACACAACAGCTTGAATCTGCTGCTTGCGCCGCACAGCCTCACGTCGCTTTTGCATACGCGCCAAATGTTCTTCTTCTTTGGTCGTATCAGTCATGGTACTCCCTCACAGATTGCCAGACACTCACAGATTGCCAGACACAATGTTTAGCTGACCCACAGACGCGCATTTCTAAACATCTGCATCCAGGGACCATCCTCTTGCCATTCGTCCGGGTGCCAACTGTTCTGAATGGTACGAAATACCCTCTCAGGATGTGGCATCATAATGGTTACACGACCATCTTTTGTGGTCACTCCAGTGACACCATCCGGCGAACCATTGGGATTCAATGGGTACTGCTCAGTAGCGTTACCACTGTGATCCACATAACGCAGCGCGACCCGACCATCATTCACCAAAGCCTTCTGGGCACCAGTGGCAAATTCTGCCCGCCCTTCACCATGGGCACAGGCAATCGGAAGATGTGAGCCTGCCATGCCTTTAAGGAATATTGAAGGACTTTCCATGATCTCAACCATCGCAACCCGTGCCTCAAACTGCTCACTGCGATTACGCATAAAACGTGGCCAATGATCAGCACCCGGTATCAATCCCTGCAATAAACTCAACATCTGACAGCCATTGCACACCCCAAGACCAAACGTATCGGAGCGGTGGAAAAATCCTTCAAATTGATCCTTCAACCGGCCTGCATCAGGCTGTTCATCATTGAATAGAATCGTCTTGGCCCAACCACCACCAGCCCCAAGCACGTCACCAAAAGAGAAACCACCACAAGCGACAACGCCTTTAAAATCCTGCAAACCGACACTACCAGACAGAATATCACTCATGGTGACATCCACCGAATCAAAACCAGCCCGATGAAAAGCAGCGGCCATCTCTACCTGACCATTAATGCCCTGCTCACGCAGTATGGCGACACGCGGTGCAACACCTCTGTTAATGGCTGGTGCAGCAGGTTTGAAGTTTACCTTTACCTGCATACCGGGATCACTTTGGTCCAGAATCGCATCGTACTCCTGTTTTGCACATTCGGGATCATCCCGCAATGACTGCATACGCCATGTGGTTTCAGACCATTTTCGATGCAGATCAACCCGGTTAGCAGTGTAAATGGACGCACCTTTGAAAGTGAGATCGATTTTTCCACTATCATCCGCACTACCAATCACTTGAACCGTACCAACACCGGCCAATGCGTCCAATACCGTCTGACGATCAGAATGGGCTACCTGAAGCACAGCGCCCAACTCTTCAGAAAACAGAATGGATAGTGGCTCCTCCCCGAGACCATCCAAACTAACATTCAAGCCTGTGCGCCCGGCAAAGGCCATTTCAAGCAGTGTAACCAGCAATCCACCATCACTGCGGTCGTGATAGGCGATCACCTTTCCATCACTGTTTAACTGTTGAACAGCCTCGAAAAAAGCTTTGAATTTTTCAGGGTGGTCCAAATCTGGTACCTGACACCCCATCTGATTATGTACCTGAGCCAGAATAGAACCGCCCAAACGATTCTTACCGGCACCAAGATCCACCAGAATCAAATCGGTATCCCCTTTATCCAACCGCAACCACGGTGTCATCGTCTTGCGAATATCAGCAACGGGGGTGAATGCAGAAATAATCAGTGAAAGCGGCGCAGTAACCGACTTGTCCTGCGCCCCCTCTTTCCACACGGTTCTCATGGACAGTGAATCTTTACCCACGGGAATACTGATACCCAGTGCCGGACACAATGCCATGCCAACCGCTTCAACCGTATCATACAGATTGGCATCCTCACCGGGATGTCCAGACGGTGCCATCCAGTTAGCCGACAGCTTGACCCGACTCAAATTTACATCTGCCGCGGCCAAATTGGTCAAAGCCTCACCAACCGCCATACGCGCCGACGCAGGCCCGGAAACCAGAGCAAGCGGTGTACGCTCACCCATAGCCATAGCCTCACCGTGGTACCCTTCAAAACCTCGTGCAGTTACAGCAACATCTGCAACAGGTGTCTGCCATGGACCAACCATCTGATCCCGATTAATCATACCGGTAACGCTTCGGTCACCGATGGTGATCAGGAATGTCTTGTCTGCTACTGTGGGATGGCCAACCACACGATCAATAGCATCCTCTAACACTATTTTACTGATATCCAGCTCATTAATTGCCCGTTCTTTTCGTGTCACTTGGCGCAGCATGCGCGGTGGTTTACCAAGTAGCACATCCAAAGACATATCAATCGGCGTATTTTTAAATCGGCTATCATGCAAGATCAATTGCTGTTCAGTGGTGGTCTCACCAAGAATGGCGTAGGGACAGCGCTCACGCTCACAAATCGCTTGAAAGCGCGTTAAATCCTCTTTAGCCACTGCCATGACATAGCGCTCTTGTGCCTCATTACACCAGATTTCCATAGGCGACATGCCACGGTCATCATTATGCACCCGCGCCAGATCAAACCGACCACCAACCCCACCATCATGAATGATTTCAGGAACGGCATTGGACAATCCGCCTGCCCCGATATCATGGATGGAAAGGATGGG
>JADFWU010000107.1 GCA_015234045.1 Magnetococcales bacterium | reverse complement strand
GTCATAGTAGCACCGGGACAAGTACCACAAGCACCACGCAGACGGACGTTTACTACATTGTCTGCTGTGACTTCTACCAATTCAACATCACCACCATCGCGTTGCAGCATGGGGCGAATTTCTTCCAATACGGTTTGTACGCGATCTTTCATTCTGGTTTTACCTTTTTCAAGAAATACAGACCTATGGCCTGAATAGTTCGTTATTTTGCCTCTATGGCTGTGGTATCCAACAATCCCATGGCCCGCAACAGTTCATAACGTGCCAGAAGGCGATTGTACCGGTTACGCGTCAGTTGCACCTTGGCGGAGAACAGTTCGTGTTGGGCATCCAATACTTCCAATGCAGTACGGGTACCGACTTGGAACTCCTGTTCAACCCCTTCCAGTGCCGCTTTACCGGCATCCACAACAGATTCATAGGCGGTTACAGCGGCCTCAGAGGATTGGAAATTCAACTGAGCCTGTTTTACTTCCCGTTGCGCTTGTCGCTGAAGACGGCTCAACTCCGACACCTGGGCACGGTGATTGGCCTGGGCTTCGCGGGTTTGTGATTCGGTCATGCCACCACTGTAGAGCGGTAACGATGCCGAGATAGTCACGCTCATACCATCAACAGGATCAGCCAATCCCGACGTATTGTTCCATCCACGGGACACCTCTCCAGCAAGAGAGACCACAGGATAGTGTTCTTCATACTGAATTTTGGCGGTCATCTCCGCCACACGAACTCGCAAGGAAGCCGCCTGAAGATCGGGACGAACAGATAGCCGATCCAGCAACGCTTCCACATGCAACCCGGTGATATCCTGAACCGGATCAGGAACTGTGAGATCATCAGGCGGATTCATGCCGGTGATTTCAAAAAACCGCGCCCGACTGCTGGCGAGACTGTTTTCAGCTTGAATACGATCAGCAGTGGCAGACGAGAGACGGGAGATGGCCTGACTGACATTAGTTCGGGTGATCTCACCCACCTGATAGCGAGCTTCAGTGGCTTTGAGATGACGTTCGGTCAGGGTTTCGTTATTGGCTGACAGATCTGCCATCTCTCCAGCTTCCAGCACTTTGGTGGCGGCATCAATCAGATTAAAAATCACACCTTGGCGTGCGGCACTGAGATCCTGTTCAAAAGCACTAATATAGGGAGTTCGCTGATCGTAAGCAGTCAACGCTTGTTTATTGAACAGAACCTGGGACACTTCCAGTGAGATCTCTGCTGGTGTGGCGGAACTGTCACCCGTTGCCCAATCGGTTTCAGAATGCGCAGCGTAGGCATTCAAACTCAACTGAGGCATCAGTGCGGCGAAGCTTTGTGCATCCCGCTCTTGAGCACCCTCCAGCCGCTGCTGAGCAGCACGGATTGTGGGATTTTTCTGCAAGGTGGTGGTGATAAGATCCTGAAAAGAGGCGGCGGAGAGGCTCCCACTTGCCAGCAGAAACACCACAGCTATCCCGGTCAGAAATAGTCGGCGAAGTTGGGTGATATTCATAAGAGAACCTATATAGCTGACACAAATAGGGGACAGGACTCCCCTACCACTCCAAGCCATGAAAGACCACTCTGTGACTTTCAGTGGTAGAATAGAATTGGAATGTTGGGAGATATTATATATCTAAATGCTCACCGGCAAAATCAGCCCGCTCTTGAATAAACCGGAATCGCTCGGCTGGCCGTTTTCCCATCAATCGATCAAACGTATCATCTGTCAGATCATCATCATCCACACTCACCTGCAACAGACGCCGGGATTTATGGCTCATGGTTGTTTCACGTAGTTGCGGAGGATCCATCTCACCCAGACCTTTAAAGCGGGAGATGGTGATTTTTGCTTTGCCGCGTTTGCTATCCAACCGCTTGATTACTGCATCCCGTTCAGGCTCGTCCAGGGCGTAATGACTCTCTCGGCCTTTCGCCACTTTAAATAGCGGTGGCTGTGCCATAAACAGATTACCATTCATCACCAGTGGTTTCATGAATCGGTAGAAAAATGTCAACAACAGACTAGCAATATGGGCACCATCCACATCCGCGTCAGTCATAATGATTACCCTACCATAGCGGATATCATTGATGTTGAAATTTTTACCAAAACCGGCACCAATGGCAGTGATCAGACTCTGTACCTCGGTATTTTTTTCAAACTTCTCAGCTTTGGCTTGCTCGACATTCAGAATTTTACCCCGAAGCGGCAGAATCGCTTGGGTATGTCGATCACGTGCCTGTTTGGCAGATCCGCCAGCCGAATCACCCTCAACGATAAACAGCTCACTGAGCATGCGGTTTTCGGTAATACAGTCGGTGAGTTTTCCAGGCAAGGTCAGTCGAGAGGTAGCGGTCTTGCGTCGAACGCTGCTGGCTTTTCGTCGATTCAGGCGATCTTTTGCCCGTGCAACAACATTTTCCACCAGTTGCACAGCCTGTTCGGAGTGGCCGTGCATCCACTGTTCCAGGCGGTCTTTCATCTCTACCTCAATGAGGCGAGAGATGCCGGGATTATTCAGTTTATCCTTGGTCTGACCGGAGAATTGCGGATCAGGGATAAATAGCGAAAAGATGGCCATCACACCACCCAAAGCATCATCCCGTGTGATAGTCATGTTACGCGGTAGCAGATTACGCGCCTTGGCAAACTCGCGCAGTCCTTTAACCAGTGCGCTAAGTAGCCCACTCTCATGGGAACCGCCGGAGGGTGTGGGAACGGTATTGCAGTAGGAGAGCACTTTGCTATCATCGCTTTGGGACCAGGTAAGCGCCCACTCCATGCGATATTTACCCTGCTCACCAAAATTGTCCACCCGGCCTTCAAACGCCTCTGGCGTGATCAAGCCCTTTTCAGTGGCGGCATCACGTAGAAAGTCGCTCAAGCCATTGGGAAAGTGAAATTCATAGTCACTACCACTGGCTTCGGCTTTGACGAAAATCACCACACCCCGGTTCAGATAGGCCCGGGAGCGGCACATCTCCACCACTCGCTTTTCAACAAAATTTGTATCTTTGAAAATAGTGGCATCCGGCATGAACGCCACTTCAGTACCACAACGGCGGGTTTTTCCGTCTGTTTCCAGAGGAGAGTCCACCCGGCCTTTGGCATAGCGTTGATGATAGCGTTTACCGCTGCGCTCAACGGTAACCACTGCCCATTCGGACAGCGCCGCAACCACGGATAAACCAACACCATGCAGACCACCAGCAGTGGCATAGACATTGTTGTTGAATTTACCACCGGCATGCAGGGTAGTCATCACCACTTCAAGAGCGGATTTATCGGGATAGCGGGGATGGGGATCGACAGGAATACCACGGCCATTGTCGCGGACCAAGGCAGAGCCATCTGCGGCAAGCGTCAGCCAGATCTTATCGGCATGACCGGCCACAGCTTCGTCCATGGCATTATCCAGGATCTCAGCTAGCAGGTGATGCAGGGCACGCTGGTCGGTGCCGCCGATATACATGCCGGGTCGCTTGCGAACACCTTCCAGCCCTTCAAGGACTTCAATATGAGATGCATCGTAGGACATGGCAGAAAACAGTCTGATCGCTACGCCTAAATCTTATTAAATAGGAGACAAACTGCTCCTATCACCCCTGACCAATGAAAATCACACTGCGATTTTCATTGGTAAATCAAAAGGCGCACGTCGCTTGCGCTTTAAAAGCTGAGGAACGTTACTTATGGCGGTAGGAGATCCGACCTTTGGATAAATCATAGGGAGTCAGCTGGACCGTTACTCGGTCACCAGGAAGAATCCGAATGTAGTGTTTACGCATCCGACCAGAAATATGACACAACAGTTTATGATCATTCTCCAACTGAACGCGGAACATGGCATTGGGCAGGTTTTCCAGAACCGTCCCTTCCATTTCAATGACATCTTCCTTACTCAAAACCAACTCTCCTCGCGCTTGTACTATTCAAAAGGGAGGACACTCCTCCACTCATTTTACAATCAAACACACAGTGTGTGTCATTTCGCAATAATTCTATCAACTATTTCTAGCCCG
>JADFWU010000106.1 GCA_015234045.1 Magnetococcales bacterium | reverse complement strand
GATAGTGTTAACTCAGCGTGTAACAGTTATCTGGCTGCTCTAAAAATTCAGCAGGAAATAGATAGCCAACTGGGTGTTGCTGCATGCCATGGATACTTGGCACAAACCATGATTAGAGTGGAAAAGTTTGATCGTGGTGTTGCCCTTGCAGGAATTGCTCAGAGCATCCTTCGAAGAATTGAGGACAGATTTAGCCAGCGTTCAGTATTGATGATTTTAGGTGAAGGATTTCAAGGAATTGAAGAAAACCAAGCTGCTTTTCTTGCTTTATTGTGGGCTTGGCATATCTCCGAAGAGATCGGAATGCCGGATGCGGCAATAGTAGGCAAGATGGTCAAAGAGAGTGCGCCAGACTTGGATATATCCCCCCCCATTCCAGATGATATGTTAAATGACGCCCAAGAACAGATTGAGCAGGTAATCAGGAAAGCGAATGAACGATTAACAGAGCGTGGAGAAGGATTGTATGATCCTTTGGAGGGAGCATGAGCACACCTGTTATTATTCTTTCCGATCTTCATATCAGCCCATATACACTTGCACCACCTTTTAATGATTGGACTCAACTTATCAGCCTGTTGCAAAAGGGGTGGTCGGATGAAACAGCATTGGTACTGAATGGCGACTGTTTTGATTTTTTGGCACAGCCCAATCGTGACAGATTTCTGGATCTGGCAGGCGCTGCCGATTTTGTAGAGAATGAGCTGAATAAGATCAAACAGTTGCCGTATGGTGAACAGTTCTTCAATGCGCTGACACAATGGATACAGAGTGGTAAACGGATCATTTTGATTCCAGGCAATCATGATCCAGAACTGTTTCACCCGGAGGTGGAAGAGCGGTTCAGGCAGTTTTTGGAATTGGAAGGTGCGGGTGAGCTGTTTTCAATCCATCAAAAGAAGCAACCATGCGCTATGCAGGTTGGTTCCTGGCAGGTGAAACTCAGTCATGGTGATGAATTTGATCGCCTCAACCAAGTTGATGTAGCGGGAATTCATGATGCGTTGAGTCGTGGGTTGAAAAAATGTCCACTGCCTGCTGGTTCGCTCTTTGTGCTGGATATGGTCCAGGTCGCTAAACGGGCTATTCATCCCACTTCAGGAAAAAGACGATTTCCTTTTATTGATAAACTCAAACCGGAAATGCCCGGTGCGCTTCTGTTGATGCTCTATTTGGATCCGGTATTGACCTTGAGAAATCTGCCGGGTTTGTCATCCACAGCAAGCTCTATTGTGATCAACGCATTAAAAAGGGATATCAGAGCCATTACCAGTGGCAGTGGTTTCCTCTCCACAGAGAGCCAATTGGATTCGGAAAAACCGAGTGCCTCTCGTCAATTGGCAACAGCACTTTGTCACTATCTGCCCAGAGAAGGAGACTCTTCCAAAACCATGTTGTATTCGGATTTGGAAGAGTGGCTGACCGATCAGGATGAGTATGAAACCAATCCAGGCATGTTGGCTGCCCATAATGGGTTCCAGAGAAAAATCTTACGCATAGCTCTACGTGCGTTGGGCGCTGGAGATCGACAGTTCGAAATTGATACACCCAGCAAGGACGATAAGCAGATCTATCGGGCCTATGAGGTAGCCCAACCGAAACCAACCCTGCTGGTTGCAGGCCATACCCATGCCGCGCGTGCAGTGGAAATTGCTGATAATAGCTTTTATATCAATACCGGAACCTGGACAGATATCGTCAAACTACCTGGATTGGAAGACCCTGAAGAGATTCAGGAATGGATTGGTAAACTGGAGGCTGATCAGGTGGATACAGAGAAACGGCTCACCTATGCCGAGATCACGCCGGAAAATGCCAGCCTCATGCAGTGGACGCCATCTGGTCCTATCCCGTTGAAAGTATTTCCTAATCCTAATCCCGCACCATAGCCAAAAACTGTTTATATAACTCTGGCGTCACATTCCTGGAATTCTCAAACCCAACCCGTTGAGAAGGGTCATCAGGATTAATACGAATTCCCCAAAGCGGTTTTAAACTATTCGGCAGCAGGGAGTAACGCACATCACTGATCATGCGTTGATCATCGGGTGCCAAAGCAATATAGCCGTCGGAGAAGCGGCGGAAGCGCTGGATATCATCGGCTAATACAGATTCTGGATCCAAACCGGGTAGGTGAACCACTTCTTCAAATATGTCCACTGAGGTGCCAGCATGGTGTTTGATGGTGCCGTCCAAGGCTACACGCACCGCATCTACATGGAATTGCCTGTCAGCTTGATAGATGCTGCGCCACAGAACCATGTTCATCATGGTGGGTTTGACAGTGTGCTTTTCAATGCTGTGGCCGCGTTGGTCCGCGACCTGTTCCATGAAGGTCATGGCGCGGTATTGTTGGAACCAGCCGAAGCTGAGATAGAAACAAGCCAACAGCAATGATATCTTGGCCGGTCTGGTTCTGAGCTTTTTCCAGCCTTGCCAGATTCCTATATAGATCAAAATTGAGAATAGCGGATCAACCACTGAGATCAGGTTCCAGGAAATCCGCATATCTGAGATCGGCCACAGCAGTTGTGTGCCATAGCTGGTACAGGCATCCAACAAGCCAGAAGTGGCGTAGGCGGCTGTGCAGAATAAAAACAGCTGCTTAAAGGTCAGGTGTTTTCTGAAATAGAGTAGCCAGAGACCAGCGGCGGCGATCAATCCACCAAATGGTATGAAAAATACCGAGTGGCTGAACTGGCGGTGGTACTCCAGGGTCAATAACGGGTCGGATACAGAGCGGATGAATATATCCGCATCGGCCAGCAAACCAGCCAGGAAACCAACCAGGGTGATAACCCGGATTTTTTCCTTATGTTCTGGACGTGCAACTGCTTGGGCAGCGGCTGCGCCTAACAATCCTTGTGTGATGATATCCATATCTGTCCAGTTCTACGAGGCAACCGGTAGTTTGATCCGAAATTCCACGCCGCCGATTACATTGACTACCTCGATCTCACCGCCCAATCCTTCGTCAACCAAAACACTGGCTGAAGGTAAGTCCAAAGAGAGAGCGCGGCCTGGATTTTCAACGCTTTCGGGATCATTGCTCATGACATCGGGGTTGAAGGAGGGACCGTTGTCACGAATGGCAATGATGGCCTGATTCTGCCGCACGGAAAGATTCATCAGAACCTCACCGCCCAAGGCATTGCTATCAGACTCTTTAACCATCACCAGTGTATCCCGACACTGTTCCAGAATGGTCAATAGCACCTGACTCAATATTTGTGGACTACCGGATACTTGAATCGGTTCCGAAAACGGCAATAAACGCAGCCCAATACCACGCTCTTTGAAATCCGAACTAACCAGATTAAATACCGGTTTCAGAATCTCAAACAGTGCAAAAGTTGTACTGTCATTGGCAGCCGGGAACACCGCATGGCAGCGGTCCAACGCCATCAACAGGTCACGAATGTGATCATTGGCTTGCTGAACACGAGAAATACTACTGCGTTGATCACCGGGATCAGCAGGCGCATTTTTCAAAAGATAGTACAGCCCACGCGCCGGTGGTGTGATCTGTTTTTCCAACTGATCGAAGAAGCGACCCATGGCCCCAGCCTGAAAATGGCACAAAGGCTTCAAACGTGGATCACTCTCCACGGCTATAGAGGAGGCAGCAGGCTCGGTTGCCTGTTCTGTTTCATTAGACGAACTATCAGCAGCGAAACCCGAAGAGATATCCAGTTCAATTTCCGGGGCTTCTTCTTGCTCTATGGACAGTTCCAGCACCGATTCCGTAGGTTCAGATAGCCGCTGTTGAGCAAATACCAACAGCAGACCCGCCGGACCTTGCTCTTTTTTACCATACGGCTGACACAGTATATCCAGATCCGGTTTTTCTTCATCCGTGGAGGCGAGGGTGAACCAGTCACTCATGCGCTCACCAGTCAAAGCCCGATCCAGCAGCGGAATGATCGGTTTAGCCATGCCATCCGGTAGAATAGCCTCCAACGGCTGGGCCAAGATCTCTTTGGCACTCTTGTCGATGAACTGCATAAAAGCGGGATTGGCCATTCGGCAAGCCGTTTTAGCATCCACGATCACCACCGCATGAGGCAGCGCACTCATCAATGCCTGTAGCCGTTCCAGACGGATGTCCATTTTCATCAAACTGCTATTGGCATCTTTGAGCAG
>JADFWU010000105.1 GCA_015234045.1 Magnetococcales bacterium | reverse complement strand
CGGTTACGGAAATGAAACCGGTTAAACATGGCTTTGATCAAAAATTGCCCGCAGCACGTGGTATAGAGTACTGACCCCCGCTTCAATTTATTCTCTATGGATGATAACAACGCCCCCAAGGATGCCCAATGGGACTGAGCAACTACTTCAAAAAGAAAGCGCAAATCACCTCCAAACAACTGATCAAGGAGGTGGCAGAGCGCCGTATCCCACGTCTGATTGATTTGCGTGGAGACTATACGGTTGCCATACCAGGATCTATTCCGGTCCAGTGGGATGTGGAAATATTTTATGAGGATGTCCAATGGATTCAGGACATGTTAGGTGCGCAGTTTCGCAGTGATCAGCCGATTGTCATTGTCTGTGAATTTGGACGAATGGGCATGGAGGCATTGGACTATTTCTGGGACAAAAACACCAACAGTCCATACACATTGCGCTCTTTAAAAGGCGGAATGTACGACTATAGACAGAGTGTGGATAAACTTACAGCTGGATTTCGTCGTCAACAGCAGTTTACCCAGGAACTGACTTCTCTGACGACACCACCAGACCGTTTTCACCGTTTAGCAAAAGGATTATTCGAAAATAAAAAATCCATGTTGGGGCGTGTTTTTGGATAACAGAGACTCTACATAAAGAGTCCGCCCCCATCGCTTTGGTACAGATCGATTATTTCTGAGCCGAACAACCCTTGGCAATCATACTCTCAACATGAAACCTGCTTTATCTAACACACTGAAATACATAAGGGTCTGTATGTGTCCGAAGAACAGAGATCAATAAGGCTTTTTCTGATTTCACCATTAGCGGATCACAATGTTACGCGTGATCACTGCTTTGGAGATCCGGCGGATGAGATAAAGATGTCACAAACAGTGTCATCGGCAGTTGCAACCGTTGCAGCGCTGGCACCCGAGGCGATTGATGTCTCTGTGTGTGATGAAGCAATCCAAACGATAAATTTCGATCATGAGGCGGAGATCGTTGGAATAACCGCTAATATTTCACAAACCCTGAGAGCCATCGAAGTTGCCAAAGAATTTCGAGCGCGGGGAAAAACCATCATCATGGGCGGACCGCAGGTTACGCTTGCGCCCAATCTCTTTGCTGAATATGCAGACACGTTGGTATTTGGTGAGTTTGAGCCAGTTGCTGCACACTTTTTTTCCGATATGCAGGCCGGTCAGTTAAAACCGCGCTACCGAGGCAGCCCGGCTGATCTGACACGTTCTCCAAAGCCGCGTTGGGACCTCTTCAATCACGACCAGGTTTTATCTGGCAGTATACAAACCAGTCGCGGCTGTCCTTTTAACTGTAATTTTTGTGATGTCATTCAAATTTACGGACAAAAACAGAGACACAAAGAGACACATCAAATCATTTCGGAAATTCAAGCACTATATGATTATGGACATAATCATATCTTTATTTCAGATGATAATTTCACAGCCCAGAAAAAGAAGGCTCACGATATCCTCTCCGCCATAATTGAATGGAATGGTCAGGATGATCGAGAGTTCGTGGTCTTTTCTTCACAAGTCTCCATTGATTTGGCAAAAAATGATGCATTGGTTTCTTTATGCCATCAGGCTGGCATGTTGGAAATATTTATTGGGCTGGAGACACAAGATCAAGTATCACTGCGAGAAAGCAGCAAACAGCAAAACATGCACATTGATTTGACGGCTCAGTGCCATAAACTGGTGCGAGCCGGGTTGAAAATTGTGCCCGGTTTGATTGTGGGATTTGATAATGATGACAAGTCCGTATTTCAAAAGCAGTTTGAGTTTGCCATGTCGCTTCCCGTTGGCCCTATTAAGGTTTCAATGCTGGCGGCCCCTATCTCCACACCGCTCTTTACAAAAATGCGTGATCAAAACCGCCTGATTGCAAATCATATGGAAATGCAGGCATTGAGTGGTACACTATTTACCAACATCATTCCGGCTCAGATGTCCCGAGCTGATCTGTATATTGGCTATATATGGTTAATTAGCAAACTCTTTCATCCAGAGAACTTCCTTACCAGATTGGATGCGTTATCAACAATGCTGATACCACCACCCTGGATTGGTCAGGAAGAGCGTTGTAGCAAACGGGTACGCCCACGTTCCGTTGTGTTGGCCTCATCAATTTTACGCAATGTCATGCGCGACAACCCAATGGTCGCAAAAATTATTAGACACACTTCCTGGCTTGCAAAGAAAAATCCAGAAATAAAAAGCGGCCTGTATGATGTGTTAAAATACTATTTGATGATTCTGCATAATCATAAAGCCAATAGTACGTATAATCAGAAGTGGGCAGAGATGCCCTCCCCTCCGTTTGGGATCAAGGAGGGTGATTTTCGTTTACAACAAATTCGCCAAGCAGATGGTACGCCATAAAAGAGATATATCTTAGACGTTGCGCAATTGCCGGTTGAAACAAGCATCAAAGCGTGTACCGTCACTCCCGTGGATGCGGAAATCCAGGCAACAGAGAACCAAATCGGATTCCCGCTTCTGCGGGAATGGCAGGTACACAATTCATTCAACTGCGTAACGCCTATATCTGACTCAGCTTGATACATGGGAACAACAGACGTGAATTGCATATGATCAAAAATCAGGCCCCTGTTAAAATCCTATTGATAGCGCCACTGGTGGATACCAACGTCACCCGTGACAACTGTTTTGGGACACCGGGCGACAACACCAAAATCGTCCAGACAATCTCCATTTCAATTGCCACTGTCGCAGCCTTTGTGCCTGATGATTTTGACGTACAGGTATGTGACGAAGCGATTCACGATATCGACTTTGCCTGCGATGCTGATATCATCGGCATCACTGCCAACGTAGTACAAGCAACCCGCGCCATCGAAATTGCCAAGATATTTCGAGCCCAAGGCAAAAAAATTGTCATGGGCGGCCTGCATGTCTCCCTTGCCCCTGAATATTTTTGCGACTATGCCGATGCGATTGTTGTCGGTGAATTGGAATCTGTGGCTGATCAGCTTTTTTCGGATATGCGTTCGGGGAATCTACAGCCGCGCTATTACGGCAGTAAAACAGACCTGAAAAATTCACCGGCTCCACGGTGGGATCTGTTCCCCCACGACCATGTATTGATTGGGTCTGTACAAATCAGTCGTGGCTGTCCCTATGATTGTTCATTCTGTAGCGTTGTTCAATATTTAGGTCATAAACAGAGACATAAAGACAGCCCGCAGGTACTCTCTGAAATTCAAACACTATATGACTATGGATATACGAATATCTATCTGTCAGACGATAATCTGACAGCGCACAAAAACAGAGCCTACGATATTATTTCAGCGATTAAGGAGTGGAATGGTGCCCAAGGGCGCGATTGGATTGTTTTTGCCGCCCAAGCATCCATTGACTTAGCCGAGAAAAAGGATCTTGCAACACTCTGTCATCAAGCAGGCATATTGGATGTTTTTGTCGGTTTTGAGACCAGCAACAAAAAAGCGCTGGCAGAGTGTGACAAAAAACAGAATCTCGAAGTAAATCCCGTTGATCACTGCTATACATTGGTAAAAACGGGTTTAAGAGTTGAGCCAGGTTTGATCGTTGGATTTGACAGTGATGACCATTCCACTTTTCAGGAACAGTTTGATTTCTTCATGCAGCTACCTGTTGGCGGAATTCGAACATCGTTATTGATCGCGCCGATCACCACTCGTCTCTACAAGGAGATGAAAAAAAATAACCGTATTGTCTCCGAGGATCTGAAAGATCATGCATTGAGCGATACGTTCAGCACGAACATCCTGCCGGCCCAGATGTCCAGAGCGGATCTCTATATCGGATATCTCTGGTTGAACAGCAGGCTCTACCATCCTGATAATTTTCTTTCCAGGCTGGACCTTCTGGCTGAGAATCTCGCCCCGCCGCCATGGATTGGCCATGAAAATACCAGCCGCCGAATGCGCCCCCAAACCACAGTGTTGGCTTCGACATTCATGCGGGATGTGATGCGCAAAGTGCCCATGGCTTCAAAAATCATCAAACACGCTTCTTGGCTTATCAAGAAAAACCCGGAGTTGAAAAGCGGAATCAACAGCATGTTGCAACGCTATTTGATCGATTTACGTATCCATACCATGAAGGGACTTTACCATCACGACTGGGTGAACTATTCCACCCCCCCTTTTGGTATCAAAGAGGGTGATGAACGTCTTGAGATGATTCGCACTGCTGATGGCGTTGGCTAGTCAGTCCTACGGGCCTCCAATTGTGTGGCTCTTCGAGCCACGGCGCTACGCATTTTCCGCGCTTTGCGCAAAGAATGCTCCGTATGCTA
>JADFWU010000104.1 GCA_015234045.1 Magnetococcales bacterium | reverse complement strand
TGGAGGTTGTTTTCTTCCATTCATACTTGTGTCTGTCTGATGGCTGACTAGCGCGCAGGGATTTAAAGGTGTGTCATGGCTAAGTTTATTTTTGTCACCGGTGGTGTCGTCTCTTCTTTAGGTAAGGGATTGGCTGCTGCCTCTTTGGCTGCTCTTCTTCAGGCCCGTGGCTTTACGGTTACGATTCAAAAGCTTGATCCTTATATCAACGTTGATCCAGGTACGATGAGCCCGTTTCAGCATGGCGAAGTGTTTGTCACTGATGATGGGGCGGAAACGGATCTGGATCTGGGCCATTACGAGCGTTTTTTGAATTACTCCCTCTCAAAGGATAACAACTATACCACCGGACGTATCTATCAGAGTGTGATCAGAAAAGAGCGTCGTGGTGACTATCTTGGTTCTACCGTGCAGGTGATTCCGCACATCACCAACGCCATCAAAGATGCCATCATGAGCGTTGAGGCGGACCGAGATATTGTGATCATTGAGATCGGTGGCACGGTTGGTGATATTGAGTCCTTGCCGTTTATGGAAGCGATTCGTCAGGTTCGAATTGATCGGGGTAGGGCGAACACACTGTTTATCCATCTCACCTTGCTGCCCTATATTCCGACAGCCGGTGAGTTGAAAACCAAGCCTACTCAGCACTCTGTTAAAGAGCTTCGGGCAATCGGTATCCAGCCCGATATTCTCATCTGTAGAACAGATCGTCCTATTCCCGAGACCGAGAAGAAGAAAATCGCTCTTTTCTGTAATGTGGAAAAGGAGATGGTCATTGCCTGTGAAGATCAGGAAACCATCTATGAAGTGCCGTTTGCGCTCTATCGGGAAGGATTGGCAGCCCGGGCGCTTTCTCTGCTCAACCTGCCGATCAATGAACCTAATCTTGATGATTGGCGTTACGTGTTGGATAAAGTGACCAACCCGAAACACAAAGTTACTATCGGCATTGTCGGAAAGTATATGATCCTCAAAGATGCGTATAAATCTTTGAGTGAGGCGCTTTCTCATGGTGGTATTGCCAACAATTCCAAGGTGTCCTTGCGTTGGGTTGATGCGGAGGATCTCCAGCAGCAAGGCGCAGATACGATGCTCAAAGGTGTGGATGGCGTGTTGGTGCCGGGTGGATTTGGTGAACGCGGCATCAAAGGCAAACTGGCGGCCATACGATATGCTCGGGAGCAAAAAGTACCCTATTTGGGTATTTGTCTTGGTATGCAGATGGCTGTGGTTGAATATGCCCGCAACGTGGCAGATATTCCTGAAGCGGACTCCACAGAATTCAAGGAAGATGCCGCAGATCCCGTTATCGCTCTGATGACCGAATGGACCGAAGGGGATAAGAAACAACGCCGTGAATATGGGGCTGACAAGGGCGGAACCATGCGTCTTGGTGCCTATCCCTGTACGCTCAAAGAGGGCACTCTGGCCGCCAGGGTATATGGCACGCTAGAGATATCTGAACGGCATAGACACCGCTATGAGTTCAATAATCGGTATCGTGAGCAACTTGCTGATGCGGGTATGGTTTTTTCTGGATTAAGTCCGGATGGCGAGTTGGCCGAAGTGATTGAACTGCCTGATCATCCGTTTTTCATTGCCAGTCAGTTTCATCCAGAATTCAAATCACGGCCCCGTTCTTCACATCCGTTGTTTACCGCATTTATTAAAGCGGCGTTGGAGTATGATCGTGACTGACTTTGTTGTGGTTTCAGCGGGAGATGTTTCCATTGGTGCGGGCAAGCCATTGGCTTTTTTAGCCGGACCCTGTGCCATGGAAGGGATGGACTTTGCCCTGAAAACTGCTGAACAGATCCGTAAAATGGCTGAGTCTGCCGGTGTGCCGGTTATCTATAAATCCTCGTTTGATAAGGCCAACCGAACGTCATCCAGTGGCTATCGTGGTCCTGGATTGGAAGAGGGATTGCGGATTCTTGAGGCGGTGCAAGAACAGATCGGTTTACCCGTGGTGACCGATGTTCATGAGCCAGGTCAGGCAAAAGCAGTGGCTTCGGTGGTAGATCTGATCCAAACCCCGGCTTTTCTGTGTCGTCAGACCGATTTTATCCAGGCGGTTGCCAATGCTGGTAAGCCGGTAAATATCAAAAAAGGTCAGTTCTTGGCACCGGAAGATATGGCTAAAGTAGCAGAAAAAGCCATTGAAGGTGGCAATAAACAGATCATGCTGTGTGAGCGCGGCACCACCTTTGGTTATCGTAACCTGGTGGTGGATATGCGCGGTCTGGTCATTATGGCCGAGACTGGTTTTCCAGTGGTATTCGATGCTACCCATTCGGTTCAGCTACCCAGCGGATTGGGTGGTTCATCAGGTGGCGAGCGCCGTTTTGCGCCTGTTCTTGCCCGTGCAGCGGTGGCTGTTGGTGTGGATGCTGTGTTTCTTGAAACCCATCCCGATCCTGATAATGCGCCGTGCGATGGTCCCAATATGATTCCCTTTGATCAACTTGAAAAGGTGTTTGCCGACCTCAAACGGTTGGATGAAGCAACCCACTCATGAAAAAAACTGCTTTGTACGACCAACATGTGGCTCTCAACGCTCGAATGACCCCTTTTTCAGGTTGGGATATGCCACTGCGTTATGGCTCTCAGATTGATGAACATCATGTGGTTCGCCGAGAATGTGGACTGTTTGATGTCTCACATATGGCACGCATTGATATCACGGGTTCGGGTGCGGTCTCTTTTCTTCAGTACCTTTTGGTTGGTGATGTGGCTGTTCAACCGGTTGGTCGTGCGCTCTATACTCTGATGCTCAACGCGCAGGGTGGTGTGGTGGATGATCTGATCATCTACCGCCGGGATGAAACACACTTTACCTTGATCAATAATGCCGGATGTCGTGATCAGGTTGTGTCTTGGCTGCAAAAATGGCAAGCCACGCAATGGGCGGATAGTGTGATCATGACCGAGTCTACTGACAAGGTTATTCTGGCTCTTCAAGGGCCAAAGGCGTTGGGCTGTTTTGAAAAAGCCCTGGGTGAAAATTGGCAGGGCATTGCGGAACGTATTAAGCCATTTCATTTTATTGAACAAGACGCTTTGATGGTGGCCCGAACCGGTTATACCGGTGAAGATGGTTTGGAGATTATTGCCAAGGCAGATCAGGCACAGGCGTTATGGCGTTCCCTCACAGAGGCTGGTGCAACACCGGTTGGTTTAGGTGCGCGGGATACCTTGCGACTTGAGGCGGGCTTAAGCCTCTATGGACAGGATCTGGATAGCACAACCTCACCATTGAGTTGCGGTGTCTCTTGGACCATAGCCTGGGACCCTGTTGAACGCGCTTTTATTGGTCGTGAAGCAGTACAGAAAGCACGTGAGGATGAGCAACTGGAAAAACAGTTGGGTTTGGTGCTTGACGTGCGTGGTGTACTGCGTCACGGACAGAAAATTCTCAGAGAGGGTAAGGAAGTTGGGCAGATCACTTCCGGTACTTTCTCGCCGACAATCCAGAAAGGTATCGCCCTGGCTCGGGTGGCCGCAGATGTCACACTGGATGATCTCCTGATGGTCGATATGCGTGGTCGAACGCTTCCCGTTCGCGCTGTGCGCCTGCCTTTTGTTCGCCACGGACAGATTAAAATACCAGATTATACTTCTTGATTTATCCTGCTATAAGGATAGCCCGATGCCTTTTATTCCGCATACAGATATTCAGATTGACCACCAGCTGAAAACTGCTGGCATTGAAACCATTGCAGATTTATTCAGTGAAGTGCCGGATGCGCTTATTATGCGTTCTGACTCCGCATTGCCGCCGGGGCTCAACGAGATGGCCATGTTGCGTATGATGCGCGACAAGGCGGCACAGGATCCCTCTTTGCTCTGTTTCATTGGTGGTGGTGCGTATGAGCACCACATTCCTGCCGCAGTTTTTGATTTGGCAGGGCGTGGTGAATTTTACACCGCCTATACGCCGTATCAGGCAGAGGCCAGTCAAGGTACGCTTCAGACACTGTATGAGTTTCAGAGCATGATGACTGCTCTGACCGATATGGATATCTCCAATGCTTCGCTTTATGACGGTGCAACAGCGTTGGCTGAGTCGGTTTTAATGGCTGTTCGGGTTCAAGGACGCAAAGCGACCAAGCGGATTTTAATGCCGAAAGGTGTGCATCCGCACTATCGACATGTTGTTCAGACAATGGTTGATTTGCAGGGTATAGAAATTGTCAGTATCGATTTTGATGATCAGATCGGTACGATGGTGTTTGATCAATCGACAGTTGGTGATTTTGATGCGTTGGTCATTCCACAACCCAACTTTTTTGGTGTTCTCAATGATATAGACCAGCTGACTG
>JADFWU010000103.1 GCA_015234045.1 Magnetococcales bacterium | reverse complement strand
GATATGCGAAGCAGATCATCAGAGCAAAAACATCACCAGGACTGGAACGGCTGACTGTTCAAATTTTAGACGAAACCACCATATAAGGGCCACGAAATAAATTGATCATCCCCTCTGATTCAACGCCATTTGAGTCAGTATTGAGTAATGGCGGTATTGGCATTGGCATGGACAGCATTCATCCCTGCGATAATCTCATTTACAGCCTCTGGGGTCTGATAAAAAGCATTTGGCTTGCCGGCACGCTTAAAAGCCCGCACTAACAGACGCTTATCCAAATGAACACACCGCTCTTTCAATAACGCCGATCCCGTGAGAGTTGACAATTGATCAAGCCACTGTGCTGCCATGGTCGGTGGCATCACCTTTTCCTCACGAATACAGTTTTTGACATATGCGTTAGCCGTGCGCGACTTTTGTAAAATATTGCGTGCAAAAACAGCGCGTGTATCTGCTTCCAGGCGCACAATACCACTCTTTTTAACATGTAAAATGGGCAGTACAGGCGCAAGCATGGGCAGCACAGTGTTCGGGAAAAACTGCCCGCCCCAATAAGCTGTGGCAACCTTTACGAAATGGCTGATATCATGAATCATTTTAAATCCTGAATCCGCCAATGACAAAATTTCCACACGCGGCTTGGTGATGTCCACGGTATCGTTGGCAACATCCAGATAGAGAGAACCAACCTGAATCGCATTTTGGAAATAACATCCGCGTAAATCACCCCAAATACGTTTGAACACACCACCTTGACGAATAAATTCAGCCAGCTTTGCGATGCAATCAACCTGAGGATGGGCGAAATCTTTCTGAAGATCCGCCATCATCTGTTGCGTGATCTCCTTGCAATACCCTTCTGGATAGGGCTTGCGACCTGGTCTCGGTCTCGCATGATCTGCCAGGCGCAAATCAACCTGGTCACGGTATCTATTCATCAACCGATCAATCTCATCAAGACACGGCAGAACATAGCGCTCAGTCAACGCTTGTTGTTGTGGCGTGACGTGTTGCAGGTCATCCGCCTCAGCCCATTGTCGCAATTGATCGGTAAAAGTTCGTATCATTGATTCTATGAGTAAAAAATTAATCTGTGTTTGAGCGCATAAATGGTGAGTGCGGCATTGTCTGCCATCTCCATTTTTTCCAAAATCCGCATCCGGTAGGTACTGATTGTACGTGGACTGAGTGATAATTCTTGGGCAATTTGAGAAACAGTCTTTCCAAAAGCGAGCATGATAAACACATTCTTCTCTCTCTCAGAAAGACGATCGTGCAACATGATATCAGACTGGGCGTTTTGTAGGATTTTTTCGGCCTGTGACGGCGTGATATGCTTATGACCATTAATGACCTGACGCACCACTTGGACCAATGTATCCGGGTCACAATCCTTGGTCAGATACCCATCGGCACCGGCTTTAAAAAATTGCAGAGCGACCATATCATCATCGTGCATGGTCAACATGATAATATTTAAATCCGGCTTGCGCTTTTTAATCGCACGCAAAACCTCCAACACACTCTTTCCCGGCATGCTGATATCCAGCAGAACCACATCCCACGCGTCATGCAACATTTTTTTATAGGCTTCGTCCCCATCTTTCGCTTCACCAGCCACTTCAATATCTTCGATATCATCAAAGATCAGCTTGATCCCTTTTCGAAAAATCGTATGATCATCAGCTAATAGAATGCGTTTCACAGTTTGTCACCACGGTTTTGGGAATCAAAATACGCACGGTCGTTCCAACACCAGGGCTGGACTCAATAGAGACATCTCCTTGAAACATATGAGAACGCACTTCCATGCCACGAAGGCCAAGGGCTACGGTGGGTAAGGTAAGATGATCCTTATCAAAACCGCGCCCATTGTCCTCAATTTTCAGTATATAGTGATCATTATCAAGATAGATCTCAATAGTTACCTTTTCCGCTTTAGCGTGATTTGCCACATTAGTCAACGCCTCCTGAGCAATGCGGAACAGAGCCACTTTTGTATCCTTGTCAACCTTGATATCCAATGAATGCGGCACGACTATACAGCTAATGCCCGCGTGCTTCTCAAAGTCTTGAGCCTGCCATTGGAGCGCAGGCAATAGGCCAAATTGGTCCAGAATTACCGGCCTCAATGTTGTTGTAATTCGGCGTACCGATTGAATGGTTTCGTCTATTAATTTGGACATTTCGCCGATGCGTTGTCCATACCTTTCATTTTCTGAACATTGGTTACGCTGTAACCAGAACGCATCCATCTTCAGCTTTGCCAAAGAACTGCCCAGTTCATCATGAATCTCATGGGATATCCATTTGCGCTCTTCTTCCCGCACTACGTGAAGATGACGCGCTAAGGCACTCAACTGTTCCCGACCCTTTTTGATATGTCTTACAATCGGACTACTAATACGATTAAATATAATACTTCCAATAAATATCACAAAAAAACTGATTACTGCGATCACTCGCCCTGTTTGATAAAAAGGTTTACGAATCTCTTCCAACTCAATTTCACCAATCAAGGCCATATCCATTGATGGAAGCGGCTCATAGCCTACTAACACAGGCGTATTATTTCGATCTATACTTATCATGGTGCCAGATTGACCGTTTAGCGCTCTACGCATGGACTCAACTTTGGGCGATTTATAGGATAATTTAATATGCATATTGTCTTTGTTATTTTGATTACTGGCTCTGGTATAGGCATAAACATCTTCTAATATAATAGCGATACTCTCATTCTCTTTTTTTACCAACGAGAAACGCCCATTCCCTTTCAATTGTTGGTAATGCACCTGAGTATTGATTACCCGTGCCAACATGCTTTGAGAAGTTTCACTGCCACGCGCCTCATTATTGAAATTCTGTATTTCAGATATCGCTTCAAGCAACAAAGCCTGAATCTGCACCTCTTCATGAAGCCGGATGCGCTCTTCCTCAAAAGCTGTATCGTACAAAAAACCAATGGCAACGCCACCAATCACCGTTGCGATGACTGCCATGATAATCATTAATATTGTTATACGCTGTACATCATCCATATACTTGCTTCTCAATCAGTATGAAATGAGTGTGTTGGATAAAAAAATCCAATAGAAGAGATTTATACACTATGAGTTGACACACACAAAAGTGAACAACCAGCTGCTAAGGGTTGCGGAAAAATTAAAGCATCCCATTCACTTGTCTCTTGGTCCGTCTGCCGCGTTTCGACAAGAGTCACATACAATGATTCTGCTCCTCTTGCCGCGCCTTGCAGACGAACCAATATCCTGCGCGATTGGGATGCTTTAATTTTTCCGCGCCCCTTAATCCGACAGAAGGAAACACGCATATTTGTGATAAGGCATGCTTCCAACCACCCATCAACATTTTCTTGTATACATTTTACTACATGACATCAATATTCGACCACATTAGAAAATGATATCCACTGATATTATTATTTTGAAATATTATTTATGATCCCACGCTGATAAAAAAATTGATCCGGCGAAACTCATCTCGGAAAATACAGGAAAATGAGCACAATTAGTAAGTTACATAAATATTGCTCTGTCATATTGAGCACCATGATGACGGTTTCTCAAATCAGATGAAACCTGCCTGTTTTCTTGAAAAATGGATTATTGCATGGTTGCTAATTATTTATCTGCAATTGGATTTTTGATGTCACATCCACTTGTAATCACTCAGCTTAAAGAACATTATTACAGGCACTGAATGGAAAATTCATCTTCTTTATTCAAACGATTTTTTTTCCTTTTGAAACCTTTTTGGATCGGTGTCATTTTTCTTTTTGCTGCTATTGGTATTTTTGATGTCATCATTCGATTGGTCGGATAACAAGTATGCAGCAGTCTGTGAATCAAGACCTCAACAACTTGGTTTTACAGAGTCTAACTGCTATGCTATCGCGGCTGTTTTAGACTTCGTAAGAAGAGTCTTTTCTGAAATCACAGCGTTTTGCATTACACGGAGACATCTCAAGCACATGTATGTTCGACTCATTTTGTTAACCCTTAATGACACTCCCCTGTCATGCCACACTCCTCTTCACCACTGATCACGATGCTATGATTAAGAATATAAGCTATTTACTTGTTCTATTTATTTTTTGGCTGTTTTTATCCGGCCATTTGGACCCCTTGTTCCTCAGTTTTGGCATGGGATCTTCGATATTCGCCCTTTGGATGGCCTATCGAATGGGAACATTGGACCATGAAGGACATCCTATCTATCTCCTTCGAGTAACCATTTTGTATGTCCCCTGGCTGATGTGGGAAGTAATCAAAGCCAATTGGGATGTCACCAAACTGATTTTACAGAAAGACCCTAAAATCAGTCCGACCATTTTTCGCTTACCAACCAGCCAACATACTGAATTAGGCATGGTCATCTACGCGAATTCCATCACGTTGACTCCTGGAACGGTCACAATGGAAATAGATGGAAAAGAACTGGTGATTCATGCCCTGACTCAAGAAGCCGCTGAAGGCCTGCAAACAGGATATATGGACCGGGAAGTCACCAACCAGGTTGATCAATATCTGACACCATGGTCCATA
>JADFWU010000102.1 GCA_015234045.1 Magnetococcales bacterium | reverse complement strand
AAAAGCACCATATGCTCTTCACCCGGCCGTTTGGGCTTCTTGACACGCACAGTAATATTTCCGGTTTCGGTAAATTTTATTGCATTACTGAGCAGATTCATCAGGATCTGGCGCAACCGCCCTTCATCTCCCATAAATAAATCTGGCAAAACAGGGTCCATATCCACTTTCAGCTCCAAACCCTTTTTGCGGGCTGGTTCAGAGAAAATGGTTTCTATTGTCTGAATCAGATTACGCAGATCAAATGTGATGGGATCAAGCTGTAATTGGCCTGCCTCCACCTTGGACAGGTCCAGAATATCATTGATCAAAGCCAGCAACGCTTCACTGGATTGACTCAGAGTATTGATATAGCGTTTCTGCTGATCTGACGTATTTTCAGGATCTTTGAGCAACTCACCCATACCGATAATCACATTGATGGGCGTTCGGATCTCATGACTCATGGTAGCCAGAAACTCCGACTTGGCTTTATTGGCTGCCTCAGCCACATCCAGAATCTCTTCAAGGGATTTCATCAGCTGGGAACGTTCGGAAATATCCCGAAACATCCACTGTGAGAAGAGCCGTCCGTGATGTTCAAACACCACCGCCGTAACATCCACCGGAATACGTTCACCATCTGGACGCTGGATATAGATCTCGGTAGAAATCTCCTTATGCTTCTGAATATGTTCGTCAAACAGTTTTTTATAAAAAGCCACATCCCGAGGCGAATGCAAATCCGGCTGATGCATACCGATAATCTGGGTTCTGGACATATTCATCAGACGTTCAGACGCTGAATTGCAGTCCACAATCCGTCCACTTTTCATTTCAGTGAGAAAAATAGCATCACGGGAGTGCTCAAACAGACTGCGGTATTTATTTTCAGCACGCTGCCGCGCCTTGTGGTTCTGATAGGCTTGGGCATGGTAGCGCAACCGGGCAACCATCTCCGCCTTATCCGGTAACTTGATCAGATAGTCATTGGCACCACTGTTAAAGGCTCGCGCTTTAACTTCCGGGTTCTCTTCAGTTGACAACATGATGATAGGCACTGAGCGCATACCTGACTCCAGACGTAACTGCGCCAACAGCGTCAATCCATCTATTTCAGGCATAACGATATCCAACAGAATCACAGAAGGTTGGATCTGTTGAATCATTTCAGAGGCTTGCCGAGGATCACTGCAATAGTGAATCGTCAAATCATCGCTCTCTGCCAGCATGCGACTAATCAAGATTTCAGTAATCTGCTGATCGTCAATCAACAAAATGTCCAGAACCTCTTCTGGTCCCATTACATCTGACAATGGATCATATGTGGAAAGATCAGCCATATATTCCAACCGAAGTACTGGTTACAGAACATCAAAGTATATCAACTTGGACAGAGTCCGCACGAACAAGATTCCATAAACAGAAATATTCAGTACAGCTCTGACCTATATGTATATCGGTCAGAGCATAGCATCACGATAGTAAAAAAACCTCCCTAACTGTCCCTTTTGTCCGTTACAGGCGGAAAAACCTGCCCAATCGGGGCATAGACTGCCGGATTAAATCGGAATGAAATCTATAAATCACTTTAAAATCAATACATAAAAACTTGGCCCTACATTTGCTGATAGGTGTGTCAAACCATTCTGTTCATGCCTGAATGGTGGAACAGTACCTGATAACGTGATTCCACTCCAAGTGCCTAGAGTTCTCTCCATTTTCTGGCGCTTGAAATGGACACCGCATCAGGTATAGATTCTTCACACCATCAGAGAAACTTAAAGGAGTTTTAGTTATGCGTTATGCTGTTCAAGTATTCGATGGTGAGCATAAAAGTTGGTACATGATCGATAAAGATCGTGTTTCAAGTTTATTTAACATGGTACACAAAGCAGAGGCGGATAAAGGCGCTCAGATTCTCAACGTCATGCCGGAAAAAAATTATATCTCTCACCAGCAGAGCCAATATGCAAATCAGCCTCAATTGCGCGCTGTCTAGCCGTATAATTCACAGGTAGAACCTCCTTCCCATTATAAAAAGATGCTGGAAGCGGCTTTTGGTTTGATCCATACTTGTACTGGTCAATTCACTGAACAAGTATGGATCACCAAACTGAATGTCAGCATGACACGGTTGTGCAATGGTGGGCCTCCTGATCCATTCATGAGCGTTAGAGCCTGTTAAATGTCCCCTATTCAAACTGTTCATCTCGCAACCTGCCCTCTTGATTGTCCAAGTGCGTGTAGTTTGAAAATCACGTTACAAAACGATAAGATAATAAAGATCGCCGGTGATGATAACCATTCATTCACCCAGGGTATTATCTGCGGAAAAATGTCTCGGTATGCGGATATTCACAACGGAGAAAGAATCAACCAACCTCTGTTGCGTACGGGTAAAAAAGGGGATGGCCAATTCAAGCCTATCAGTTGGAATCAAGCATTAGAGCGTATTTCTAATGAGATACGACACGCCAGCAAACATTATGGTCCTGAGTCAGTGTTTCCCTTCTATTACGGCGGCACCATGGGTGTTGTCCAACGGGCTGCCATTGATCGTCTGACACATAAAGCTGGTTTTTCAATGATAGAAAAAACCCTCTGTTCACCCATCGCTGAATCTGGATGGAGTGCGGGTGTTGGTGCTCATCTTGGGCCCGCCCCGGAGGAAATGGTACAGAGTGATTGTATTGTACTTTGGGGCATCAATGCTGCGGTCACCCATATCAATATAATGAGCTTTGTCAAACAAGCCCAACAGAATGGCGCACAGCTCATCGTTGTTGATCCCTATCAGACACGCACTGCCCGTAGGGCGGATATTCATCTCAATCCGCGCCCCGGCACCGATGGTGCGTTGGCCTGTGCCATGGCACATGTGCTGTTGAAAGAAGACTTGGTAGATCGTAACTATCTCTCCAAATACAGCGATTTTGATACTGATGTAGAAGCCCACTACAAATCCCGTACACCAGAATGGGCCGAACAGATCACTGGCATTGATGCCGCGTTGATTCGAAAAACTGCCCGTCTATTCGGCAAAGCCCAGGCCCCTTTTATTAAACTCGGACTGGGAATGAGTCGGCAGAATAACGGTGCTTCAAATATCCATGCTGTGAGTACGTTGCCGACATTGACTGGCGCTTGGAAAAAACCGGGTGGCGGTGCTCTGTTGATGACATCAAACGGCTTTTCGGTAAACGATACACCTGTACGCCATTCACAATGGATCAATCCAAATACACGCAGTTTGGATATGAGTCGTTTAGGTGCGTTATTAACCGACCAGGCTTTAAATCCCGCAATCTCCGTACTCATGGTATTCAACACCAACCCTGCGGTCTCCTGCCCGGATGCCGGACTGATTCGCCAAGGGCTCAAGCGTGAAGACCTGTTCACAGTTGTCCATGAGCAGGTAATGAGTGATACCGCTCAATTAGCGGATATCGTCCTACCGGCCACCACATTCCTTGAGCATGCCGATCTGTATAAATCGTTTGGCCAATACACACTGCAACACACCCCTGCCCTGTTGCCTGTCACCAGTGAAGCACGGTGCAATCATGACGTGGTCAACGCAATCGCACAGGCCCTTGGCTACACGGATGAGGCCTTTACGGGTACAGTGGAACAACGAATTGAGGAAATTATCCAAGTCTCAGGACTACCACCAATTGCCCAATGGATTGACCAACATTGGCTGGACATGACACCGTCCGAGCGAAAACGGCGTTTTCTGGATGGTTTTCCACAGGATGATGGACTGTTTCATTTTCGTCCGGGTTGGTCCAATCCCGATATGCCAGACCTGCCGGATCACTGGCCGGTCAATCAGCGAGATCGGCTGTCACAAGAGGATTATCCTCTGGATTTTATGACACCACCGGATAACGTTGCGATTAACAGCACCTTTTCATTGGTCCCATCAGTCCAGAAACGTCGTGAACCACCAACACTCTGGATTCATCCCAATGATGCGGATGCTCTGGATATCGGTGAAGGTGATCGTGTCCTGGTCTCCAGCACCACAGCCTCTTTGACATTTCTGGCCCATAGAACACAGCGCGTACAGCGTGGATTATGCCTCTGTGAAGGGATGCACCGTGCTGAAGCATTCCCGGAAAAGATGCCGCTCAATGCCCTGACGCGTGCCGATCGCACTGAACCCAATGGCGGTCCGGCTCTGCATGATAATCGGGTCAATGTGTTTCGCGTTTCAGCCAAAGATGAATCAGTGTCAGCATGAGGGCGGCACCCACAGAATCTGCAATCCAGTCCTCTATGGTTGAAAAACGACCGGGTACGAAATATTGATGCAGTTCATCGCTAAAACCATAAACCGTGGCATAACCCCAAGACCAGAGTAACGGCTTATCAACCCAATACTGCCTGCTAAATGCCTGCCAGCCGATGAAACCCATAATGCCATAGGCTCCAGCATGCAATACCAGATCAAAAAACGCGATTTCAGGCAGCTTGACTTCTATGGGTCCAGAAGAGAGATAAAAGATCCAACCACAATAGACAATCAGCGCTACGGCCCAGAACCACGCCCAAATGCTGTTTTCTGACTCGATACTATTTCTCAATTGCGTTGTGTCTTCATTCATGCTTAATCATGCCAATCTCTGCATTACAAGTTATACTCAATAGGCGTTAGGGCCACGGAAAAAATTAATCATCCCAGTCGCGCAGGATATTGATTCGTCCGCAAGGCGCAGAAAGGGGCGCGT
>JADFWU010000101.1 GCA_015234045.1 Magnetococcales bacterium | reverse complement strand
TTGTATATTTCTGTGTTCTTTGGCTACTGTGGTCCCACCACACCCTCTGAATTGTCTCCCCAGATACCGGACCACACCTTACCAGCATGGGTAAAGTGAACGCTGTCGTTCAACAACAGTGCCCGATCTTCTATATAGCGCCATGTGCTGTTATTTGAACCATCTACGTCACGACTCAGGGCGGTGATTTCGCCAATGGCATTGATACCGGCATCCAGTGAGCTGGCGATGTTGACGTCAAACAGGTGCAGGCTAGTGTCTGTCCAGTCGTACCAATACCAAGGCTGGCCTGGTTCAGACCATTGATACTCTGGGTCTGTGGTATGGCGGTTGATGGGAATGGCCAGGCGGCCTGGACGTTCAGTGGTTGGTGGTAGCCATGCCATGGCGTGGTGATCTTGTAACACACCGGATTGTGAGCCGCGTTCTCCTATGATGTGGGATTGTACTTCGGTGGGATTTTCTGGGTCAGCGACATTGAACAGAGTCAATTTGACACCTTGGTACCAGGCACCTCGGCCACCTTCGTCGGATGATGATTCATCGGCAACGGCGTGTTTACCAATACCTAATAGATAGTCTTCACCGATGGGATGTAGATAGTCGGAGTAGCCCTCTATGTGCAGTTCACCGCGTTGGACGGGATTGAAAGGGTCTTCCAGGTCAAAGACATAGAGCGGATCTGTTACCCGGAATGTGACCAGATAGGCACGGTTGCCGACATAGCGTACCGAGTAGAGCCGTTCACCCACCTCACCGATTCCATCCACGTGGGCGGTCTCTGTAAGGGTTGCATTATTTATTTCACTCTCTTGAAGCAGTGTCAGACGGGTTGTTGCGGTGTCGTTCCAGGTGTGACCCAGGGAGGTCGCGATACGCAAAGTGCCATCGTATTCGCTCATTCTGAACGGTTTTTTATCCACTTCCCAACCGAGCGTGCCTTGGACCACACCTGAACCACGGTAGTCCGGCCCCTGCTCCGTCAATGCGAATTTATGCAGAGCGGTTGTTTCCACCATGGAGAGCGGTTCCATGAGGGCATCGAAAGCGATCATCGGTTGAATGCGCGGTTGATCGTAGTAGCGGCGCGTTGTGGCGAGATAGAGACTTTGGGTAGAGACGTAGATCGTTTCTGTTGGACCGAGTACGCAGTGGGCTTGCCACTGTTCCGGGTTGGAGAGATCAATGGTTACCACGTTGATCAGATCCGGCGACATGGGCCGATCTTTTGAGAACGACGGCATAAAACAGTTTTCCGGTGCGACCAGATCACCTTTATCCTCGCCATTGATCGAGAGATTGGGCAGCAGGTCTGATACAGTCAGACTATCGGCGATGACTTGATTGCTCTGTTTCTCTTCATCGCTATAGGCGTAACTATTGAAATGGGGCGGTGTGGGTGTGTATCGGGTTACTAAATACAGTTTCTCACCAATACGCCGACTGGAGATCAATTGACCATCGATGGTGATATGGGTATCGCGCTGGATGGCTGTTGGATCTGAAGCATCATAGAGGCCGATTTCGGTCTCACCGGACTGCCAATACCAAGGCCGGAACCAGTGGGACCATATGTTGGCGTTGCGTCCGCCTACCGTTATCAACATATCTGACTGATTATCCGGGCGTTGGGTTGCCAGATAGAGACCGTCAACCTGTTCATTTTCATCGATGGTGATGTCGTTCAATTCGGTGACTGACGCGGGATCATCACTGAGCTGCAACACTCGGATATGATTTTCGGTGTAGTAGGATGGTGCGATGAATGAAGCGGTCGCTATTTCGGTGTTGGTATTATCTGTTGTTTTGGGTGTTCGTTCGGAGAGCAGATAGAGTATCTGGCCATCGCTTTTTATCCGATCCGCTTCATCGACGCCCACCTCTTGGAGATTGGTGCTGGATACCGTGGCACCACCGCTTGAATCATCCATTTCAGCAGTGGCCATATAGAGTCGATCATCAAAGATTTGAGAATCGGCACTGTCCATCAAGCCTTGTGTCAGAAAATCACGCAGTGCGTCGGCATCTTCAACGGCTGTCAATGAGAAGCCCGGCCCGTCCTGGCCTTGAGGCCGCATGGCCAGGTGAATCATTTCCTGGTCGGAGTCATTTGGGTCATCATCAGGTAGGGAAAGACGGTGCCACTGCTTATGTTTCAGACCATTGGATAGGTCATCCCGAACCTGATACCAGCCCCGGCCCTGTTTGGCATTCAGGGTTAAAACCAGCTCCTCACCAGGATCGCTGTCCATGTTGGCGCAACTGGGCATCACGGCACCGTAGCGACGGTTATAGGTAGTCCAACCCAAACGCATCCAACCGCGAATCAGGCCGCGACCGTCTTTCTGTTGGAAATTGTTGGCACTATCGAACACCCGCAGCCAGCCGCTACCGTTTTGACCCAGACCCAGCACCAATTCACCAGCGCCATCACCATCCAGATCACACACCGCAGGCCAGATACCGTCATCATTTTTTTGGTAATTGCTTGATCCAGGCCGTTTCCATTTCAGATGGGCATAGTTGGCTTGGCTATCATCCAGGATCTGCACATAGCCTTTACCACCAGCACCGGTGGCGATCACGATCTCATCAGCCGGATCCTGATCCAGATTACCCACCGCCGGACGAACCCCGCCGCCAGTTCGGTTATAGGTACGCCAGCCAAACCGTTTCCAGCCCTTTAACCGGCCTGTATCCATACGGGCATAGTTGCTGTCAGCATCATCAAGGAGATAAAACCAGCCATTGCTGCCCTCACCCAGCCCGATCACCAACTCATCCCGACCATCGGCATCCAGATCACCACAAGCGGGAAAGGTTTCACCGTTGTTTCTATTATAGTTACGCCAAGGAATCCGCAGCCAGCGCAGGTGTGCATGGTCATGGCTGGCATCATCAAGCACTTCAATCCAGCCTTTTCCCTCCGGGCCGAGTCCGAGAATCAATTCATCGGCCCCATCACCATCCACATCACACCAGGCTGGACGTGTTTCGCCATTGCGGTCCCGATAGGTAGACCACTTGACGCGAACCCGTCCTTCATCGGTGGTCGAATCCCAAGGATCCAACAACGCCACTGCACCGGCCCCGCCTTCACCATGTCCCATGGCAACAGCACCGGGCAGACCCGCAAACGCTTGAAATGACCATAAAAGTGAGAGAGAAACAGCAACAGCCGACTGCAACAGGAATCGAACGAACATGGTTATCGTCCTTGTCAGTGTCAAATACAGAGTGAGGAGTATCCAGCATAGACATTTTATGCCATATATTCAACACATAACCACCTGATCTGTTTTTTTTCAAATCCACAAAAAATCGCCACCCTCGAACCACAGTCGTCGATGGAGGGTGGCTCCATACACAATACAGAACCCACTACCAGCCAATCACAAATAGCCCAAAAAGCCGTCTGTTTTCAGAACCAATCGACATGCTGCAGCACATACCACAGTCCCGATTATTCATTGAAAAAACCAATGAATACAATGGCACGTGCCTGCCGATTGCTCATCAATCAGCCACAGATCATCAATCCAGGGAGTTCACCCCGAATCAATAGCCCATCATATGGTTATAAAAGGCGTATCAAAGGTGGCCGAAGGATTTCAGCCGGGTTGTGAAGATTTGGTGGGTCTTGTACAGTACGCAGTAGCTTCAGCATGGATCATGCTCCATGTTGTTGTAGGCTCTCGGATGGTGTTGATAGCACCGCCGAGGGCCGTTTTTTATTGTGCTGGTCCTGAATGGAGTCAGCGCACTCAGGTTAGGGATAATGATTAACAGAAGTCAACCATTATTTTTAATCATGCGTAATTTCTTCAGACAGATTTTCACCAGAAGGATATCTCTCCACCATCTCAAAGTTTTCTCCTAACTCAATGGCAACCTGTAGGAGCAAGCTTGCTCGCGAACCAGGCAAGGAACAAAGCTATGTGCAAAGTGGACTGTGAGAAACAGTTGGTCTCCATACAAAAATCAAAATTAAATCAAACTTCTAAAAGACGAATCTGATCACTCACTTCATCCGGCAACGTAACGCCCATCAAATTTAATGTAAATTCCATAATAACAAATAAAGCACTTTGATCTGAAAATATAAAATAGCTAAAGAACATATACGCGCCATAAACCAACGGCAACCCAACGCCCAAAAATGCTACAACACCAATACTCCACCGGGCAGTGAAATAGAGACTAAGATTAATCTGATTGATTCTAAGAATCTTTTCTCTATTTGACTGTTGTTCCTCAATCAAAATCTGCTTTGCCCATCGATGCCATTTATTCGGTAATGAAATAGTAGCCGTACCCGCCACCATGGCCATGAAATGCAGAGCGGTTGGAATCAAGGTTGTCCAGACCATTATGGTCATCCAGGCGTTATCCGGTGACATTGGCGCTTCTTTAAGAGATGAAAGAAGCTCCGGCCAGTTAAACAGAGGCTCTCCGATCATTACGATGGATAGACTACTTAATCCCTCTCCAGCTGCTGTTAGTGAAGCGGTCATAACGGCTAGAAAAATCAGAGCCATCACCAAGTCAATCAAACTGTGAGAAAGGATTTTCCAAAAAGAAGGTTTTCTCTGAATTCCTCGCCCCAACCAATAGCTGAACTTCCAGGACAATAGATCCCAAATTGCATTTAAATATGGGAAGATTATAAAGAAAATTAGTATTGACAAGATTGCTGGCAGATTGATTTCATTATTTGTAAGAAATTGAATGGCAGGAATAATTACGGTTCCGGCTCCGGCTCCGGCTACGGCTACGGCTCCGGCTACGGCTCCGGCTACGGCTCCGGCTCCGGCTACGGCTACGGCTACGGCTA
>JADFWU010000100.1 GCA_015234045.1 Magnetococcales bacterium | reverse complement strand
AGAGCCTAAAACAAAGAAGAAAGCACCTGTGAAAAAGACCGCTGCAAAGCCTAGCAAAAAGCAGGAGGCATAGATCTATGAACGATCGAGTCAGATTGCCTCGTATAAAGGCTCTTGTGAATAAGGTGTTGGATGAGCATGGCAGAAAGCCTAGTGCAGTTCTTAATTTTAGGGACCCGACATACCAAGATGGAAATGGTGGATATCACCCTGTAGAAATCTGTATTGATAAGTCGTCGAATATCCAGTACATCACAGATTTTTGTTTGGTTGGACTTGCGGGCCTTCTGGATCTTGGCTTTGTGGCATTTTATGCTGTTGGTGCCTATGGTTATGCTTTAGGACATCAGTATTTGGATCTGGGCTTTTGGAGTGCCATTCCCTTTGGTGCGCTTCTGGCTGCCTGTTTTGGTGCCGTTCTGGGCTTTCCCGTATTACGCATGCATGGCGACTACCTGGCCATTGTCACATTGGGATTTGGTGAAATTATCCGGTTAATACTGAATAACTGGACAGAATTCACTGGCGGTCCAAATGGTGTCATGGTGCCCTTCCCGACGCTGTTTGGTTTAGAGTTTACCCGAACATCAAAACTGGGTGGCACCCCCTTACATGAATTCTTTGGATTTGAGTATAACGTTGCGTTTCGATATGTTTTTCTTTATCTAATCTTGCTGGCTATCGTGGGCTTGATGATCCGGTTTGCCGTGCGCGTGAAAGAGATGCCTATCGGTCGTACCTGGGAAGCACTGCGTGAAGATGAAATTGCCTGTCGATCACTGGGAATCAACCATGTAACAGTTAAACTATCCGCCTTTAGCATGGGAGCAATGGTGGGCGGTATTGGTGGCGTGTTTTTCGCAGCATCTCAAGGATTTGTAAACCCAACCTCATTTACTTTCTTCGAATCGGCTTTGATTCTGGCCATCGTGGTCTTAGGTGGTTTAGGGTCGATCCTTGGCGTGATTATTTCTGCGGTATTGTTGACTGTACTTCCTGAGGTTCTGAGAGATTTTTCTGATTATCGGTTTTTGATGTTCGGTCTGGCCATGGTGGTGATGATGGTCTGGCGACCAAGAGGATTATTGACCATTCGCCGTCCTCTTTTCAGGATGGAGAAAACATCATGACTCTATTGGAAGTCACTGATCTATCAATGCGTTTTGGTGGAATCCTTGCCCTTGAAGATGTCTCTTTTTCGGTAAAAAAAGACAGCATTACAGCCTTGATTGGACCAAATGGAGCCGGAAAAACCACTGTATTCAACTGTGTAACCGGATTCTATAAAGCCAGCAAGGGTGCCATCCATTTTGACGGTAATCATGGTTCTGTAAACCTGGTTAAAATTCTAGGAGAGCATTTTCAACCCACTGATTTCATTAATCCAGTTAAATTAGTTAATCGTCTTTACTACAAATTGTTCGGCGGCTCACATTTGGTTACCAGAGCCGGTGTAGGAAGAACCTTCCAAAATGTCCGGCTGTTCAAAGACATGTCTGTCATTGAAAATCTTCTGGTCGCACAGCATGCCCGCGTCAACCGCAACCTAATCTCTGGTGTCTTTGAAACGAACGCCTTTAAACGGGCAGAAGAAGCTGCCATTGATCAGGCTATCCACTGGTTAGAGGTGTTTGGCCTGACTGAAGATGGTAACCGACTAGCCGGTGAACTTCCCTATGGTCACCAACGCCGTTTAGAAATCGCCCGAGCCATGTGCGTTCAACCGCGCTTGCTTTGTCTGGATGAACCTGCCGCCGGCCTGAATCCACAGGAAACACGCGATCTCAGCGCCTTAATCCGCATGCTTAGGGATAAATATCACATCACCGTACTACTGATTGAACATGATATGGGCTTGGTGATGGATATTTCTGATGCAGTAGTGGTTCTGGATTACGGGCGCGTCATCGCCAAAGGCAACCCGAAGAGTGTGCAAGAAGATCCCCAGGTTCTGGCCGCCTATCTCGGTGTAGACGCTGAGGAGGCCGCATAATGGGCCATCTGCTGGAACTAAAAAAGGTCAATACATCCTATGGCCCTATCCAAGCCCTTCGGGATGTCTCACTCCATGTGGACAGCGGTGAAATCGTCACCTTGATCGGTGCCAACGGCGCTGGAAAATCCACATTATTAATGACCATCTTCGGCAACCCTGCCGCCACATCAGGGCACATTCTCTACAACGGTCAGGAGATCAGCCAAATCGGCACCCATCGGGTTGCCCGTCATGGTATTTCCCAAGTTCCAGAAGGCCGCCGTATTTTCCCTGGCATGACGGTAATGGAGAATCTAAAGATTGGCTTAATGCCCATTGAAAAAAATAAAGAACTTACAGAAAAGTCTGATCAAACTTTGGAAGAGATCCTAACTCAGTTCCCACGCATGAGAGAACGCGCCAACCAACGCGCAGGCACCCTATCCGGCGGAGAGCAACAAATGCTGGCCATTGGCCGTGCATTAATGAGCCACCCACAACTGCTACTCTTAGACGAACCCAGCCTCGGCCTCGCGCCAAAAATCGTCCATCAGATTTTCGAAACCCTACGAGAGATCTCTACCAAAAACACCACAATATTCCTGGTAGAACAGAACGCCAATCAGGCCCTACGTCTTGCAGACCGTGGCTATGTATTGGTGAATGGACAGGTAACGCTTTCGGGAACAGGATCTGAGCTGTTGGAAAATCCTGATATCAGAAAGGCCTATTTGGGCGGGCATTAATTTATAACAGATTTAGCCGTTTATTGAGGAACAATAAAATACAGACGACTCCCTTTCTGCTTCATCAATCCAGCCGTCATTTCAGCCTCATCTCCAAAGCCGGTAAACAGATCCACACGTCCAGCCCCACGAATCGCGCCGCCGGTATCCTGATTAACAACAAAACGGGCTGTTTTCTTCCACGCCAAGTTTACCTCTTTAGCGCCTTTTTCCACTTCAGGCAATTCCGTAACCAAGATTGCGGGCGCACCGCGTGGAAAGAGCCGATAGTCCGTTGCAATGGAACGACCGGCGGTTAGCGGGACTTGGATATTGCCCAATGGTCCTTTTTCGCCGGTTAACTCACGAAAAAAGACATAGGAAGGATTGGCATTATAGATACGAGACACTTCTTCAGGGTGGGCATCCAGCCAAGCACGGAGAGATTGCAGACTCATCTCCGCTTTGGTCATCTTTCCCTCTTTGATCAGTAATCCACCGATGGAGCGGTAACCATGGCCATTGGCACCAGCATAGCCGACACGCATGGTTGATCCATCTGTTAACAAAACACGCCCAGATCCTTGAATATGTAAGAAAAATACATCACCAAGGTCATCGCTGTAAACCAACTCCAAATCCTGCTCTTTTAGAGCACTGTTGGAATCAATCTCTTCGCGTGTGAAGAATGGTTTTAAGCGGCCATTATCTACACGGGCAGTGATTTTTTTACCTTTCAGGTCTGGATACCAAGCGCCTAAATCGGCTTGCAGAAGTGAGTCAGGCTTTTTATAGAGCGGATATTTATACTGTGCGTCAGGGTGTCTGGAACCCTGTAACAACGGCTCATAGTAGGCAGTTACCATCACGCCTTGGTACTTTTCAGCGCCTATTGATTGATAGAGCCGATAGTTTTTCTCTAAATGGCTCTTTAACGTGGAAAAATCTCTATTTTCAGCGATATTTGCCAGATCAAGACAGGCTTTTTCAAGATCATTAGCCGTTACTATCTGATCAGAAAAGGTGAATGGTGTTTCATCCGGGCGTTTAGCATAGTAACCAGCGCTCCCTCTGAGCGCTTGTGCCCATGCGGCAAGCCCATCATCTGTTTCCAATAGTGCCGGAAGATCAGACCAGGGCCGCTCCTCAAGGACCGGCCCGGTCTGTTGTTGTTTCGGTGGCGGTTCATCCACTGGCGGAAAAAAGTGGCGCACCAACAGCAAAACAAGCACAAACCCCATAACAAACGTGAACCAACGATGATAGGGAGGACCTCTTCGACAGCTGTTGGTGCGGTTTCTCATGCTGTACCCTTTGCAACCTCACCGGGTTGTTGAATAGCGCTCAACTGCCAGTTAGGATCTGCTGAACCGGTCTGATGGGTAAAAGTCCAAAACTCTTCAATCTGCTCCGGTACATTTGGATCACCCTCTTGGATATTACCATTGATATCAGTGATAGTATCGATCATAGAGAGCTGAAACTGAACGGTTAGATAATCCATACCCGCTTCCTGCCAAGCCTCAGTTATCTGCACATTATGGAATTGAATTTTCTCTATGATATTACGCTGTCCAGCATTTTTCAGATCTTGGGCCTGTTGCTGAACCATCTCCCACATTCTATCCGTCAACAACGGACGCAAACGATCCACACTCCAATCACTCCAGCAACTTTGAATCTCCTGGAACGCCATTTGAGCGCCTTGCATGAAAATACCTTCATCAAACTGCGGATTGGATTGTTGAATCTGCATAATTCCTTGAGAAACATCATCTATTCCAGCCATATATCCGCCACCGCCAGCCATACCACCAGCCGGAGCACCCATCGGCCCTTCTTGTTGATCCAAACCAACCTGCTGCATCATGCCAGCTCCAGCGGTTTGCACGTTGGCAGTACGCTTTCTGGATTTGAAAAATTTGTAGGCAAAAAAGCCGAGCAGACCGATCAGCAGCATATCCAGCAAACCACCAAATCCACCGCCTTCACCATCATCATCTCCGCCGCCAAACAACATGGAACCGATCAAACCACCGGCAACCAATCCACCAAGACCGCCCAGCAGTGCCCCTTTACCGAATCCACCCTGTTTTTGAGGTTTTGCCCCTTGGGTATTGTTGCTGGTTGCTGTCCGTTGGGGTGCTTTTTTAGGGGTATTAAAACTCTTGGATCCACGGGAACCAAAAGACTTTCCGCCACCAAAGCGACGCGCTTCGGCATCCTCTGGCCATACAATGAGCGCT